>NZ_JXAK01000063.1 GCF_000829455.1 Gordoniibacillus kamchatkensis | reverse complement strand
GAGCGCAAAGAAAGCTAAACAAGCTGACGCCGGCAGAGTACCGACGTCAGCTAGCAGCTTAGGGCTTTTTTCAATGTCCGCTATTTGGGGTCTTGACCATCGTGGACTTCAGGCTTTTTTTAACGGCAATCAGGATAAGGTAAACAGCCCGAGCGTCGAGCATTTCTTCGATTCGTCTTCAACGGTCTCCTGCAAATTGAGCTTCAGCAAATTGCCGAGCGCCGACATATAAAACAGGTTCCGGCCCAGCTCGGCGCCGATCACCTCGCGGCAAGCTTCGCACAATTGTCCCTGCATGTGAGTATTCAGCACGCTCTTTGCTTCTTCCAGCGTCATATCCGGAGAGTACGCCTGCTTGGCGGCATTCAGTTCGATGCATCCGCACTCCGTAATCGATTTGACGACGGCACGGTTGACCGCTGCTCCCGTCTGCTGGAATTTCGATAATACGTCTAATAAGCTGCGATGCCGAAGCAGCAGTTCGGACACCTGGTCTTGAAATTCCTTCAACGTCAGAGAACTCATGCCTTTACACCTCGCCACGGGAGTGTTATTCATCCCCCATTATAGACCAACCTGGTAGAAGTTTCAATTTCCATGATTATCCTTGGGTGAAATGGAACATACTGTTACTGAAATCCGTGAGGTGGAGGTGACAGAAATTGAAAAAGTGGTTTCAATTGGCGGCGGCGGTGACGGGCGGACTTACGGCATACCGGCTCAGCGCGCTTTTTCCGCTATGGGGCGTGGCCGATTGGCCGGGACAAGCTTACATGCTGCTTGGCTTAGGTGCGGCGGCATCTTTCGTTTTGGCCGGGGGATTATTCGAGCTCGGCCGCAAAGCGGTGGCGAGCGGGGAAACGAGCTTGGCGCGAATTCCTGCGAAAGATTTATTTTCCGGTCTATTAGGATTAGTTATCGGCCTGCTCATCGCCGTTCTGCTGTTCCCTGTGCTTAGCAAGGCGAACGAGGGAGCGCTGCTTCCGCTGCTCATGACGGCGCTGCTCGGCTTTGCCGGCTGGCGCGTCGGGCGCAGCCGCAAGGAAGAGCTGGCGGCGCTGTTCGGCGCTGGTGCGGGCCGCGGCCGCAGCGAGGACAAGAGCGAAGCCGGCAATTATGAGGAGCACAAAATCCTCGATACGAGCGTCATCATCGACGGCCGCATCGCGGACATATGCAAAACCGGGTTTATCGAAGGAACGCTCGTCATTCCCGAATTCGTGCTCGAGGAGCTGCAGCATATCGCCGATTCTTCGGACTTGCTCAAGCGCAACAGGGGCCGGCGCGGGCTCGACATTTTGAACAAAATTCAGAAAGAGCTCGACGTCAAGGTGCTCATCTACGAAGGGGATTTCGAAGAAATTTCCGAAGTGGACAGCAAGCTCGTGCGGCTCGCCAAAGTGCTGCGCGGCAAAGTGATCACGAACGATTTCAATTTGAACAAGGTGTGCGAGCTGCAGGGCGTATCGGTGCTGAACATCAACGATTTGGCCAACGCCGTCAAGCCGGTCGTGCTGCCGGGCGAGGAGATTTTCGTGCAGGTGATCAAGGACGGCAAGGAGCACGGCCAGGGCGTCGCTTACCTCGATGACGGGACGATGATCGTCGTCGAGAGCGGGCGCGATTTTATCGGCACGACGCTGGAGGTTATGGTAACAAGCGTGCTGCAGACGTCGGCGGGCCGGATGATTTTTGCCAAACCGAAATTGTTGGAAAAAGCGCAATAAAACCAGTATGATAAAGAGGATGCCCTGGCGGCATCCTTTTTTCAGATTTGGCGGGTCATACCCGGGTTGGTGGGGAAGGCATGGACACATTCGGCGTCGTCGTTGTGGCGGCGGGCAGAGGCACGAGAATGGGAACGGCGGAGAGCAAGCAATATTTGCCGCTTGGCGGCAAGCCGATCCTCGTACATACACTGGAAACGTTCGAACGGATGGCCGAGGCGAGCGAAATCGTGCTTGTTGTCGGCGCTGGGGAGATGGAGCGCTGCCTGGACTATGCTGTGGAATACGGATTGCGCAAGGTGCGTGTTGTTGCCGGCGGCGCGGAGCGCCAGCATTCCGTCCGCGCAGGGCTTAAGGCGCTCGGAGCGGAAGTGGAGTGGGTGCTCGTGCACGATGCGGTGCGGCCGTTCGCCGAGCCTGCCCATATTATAGCCTGCTGGCAAGAGGCCGTGGCGCATGGCGCCGCCGTGCTGGCAGTCCAGGTGAAAGACACGATCAAGGTCGTCGATGAGGGCGGGATCATCCGTTCCACACCAGACCGACGGACGCTGTGGGCGATTCAGACGCCGCAGGCGTTCCGCCGCCCGCTGCTGGAGAAGGCGCACGCCGCTGCGGAACGGGACGGCGTGCTCGGCACCGACGACGCGATGCTCGTGGAGCGGCTCGGCCAACCGGTGCGGGTCGTGCAGTCGGACTATACGAATATCAAAATCACGACGCCCGACGATCTCGCGTGGGCGCAGTGGTATGGAGAACGGAACAGGGAGCGGGAGAGCGAATGATACGAGTTGGACAAGGGTTCGATGTTCATCAGCTGGCGGAAGGCCGCAAGTGCATCATCGGCGGGGTAGACATTCCGTATGAGAAAGGGCTGCTCGGCCACTCCGACGCCGACGTGCTGCTGCACGCGATAGCGGACGCCGTGCTCGGAGCGCTCGCGCTCGGCGATATCGGCAAGCATTTTCCCGATACGGACATGGCGTTCAAGGACGCGGACTCGCTGCTGCTGCTGAAGCGCGTATGGGGTCTGGCGCGGGAGCGCGGTTACCGGCTCGGCAATCTCGATTCGACGATCATCGCCCAGAAGCCGAAGATGGCGCCGTACATTCCGCGCATGATCGAGATTATAGCCGCTGCGCTGGAGGGCGAACCGTCGCAGGTGAACGTGAAAGCGACGACGACGGAGCAGCTCGGCTTCGCCGGCCGCGGCGAAGGCATCGCCGCCCAGGCGGTCGTGTGCCTCGTGAAGGAGTAGCGGGATGGCTGTTGCGGTAGAGGGAACGGCGTTCGTGTCGCTGCGGGCAGGCTCAGCGGCCATCGGGCTCGGGCTCGCTGGCGGGCCCTGCTGCCGCACTGGACATGCCCTGTCGTTGCCTCGGTATCTGCGGCGCCACAAGTTTTGCAATGCGCGTGTGACCAGCGATACCGTCATGCAGCGGGAATTGGAGACCATGTGTGCACGCTTGTGCATTGAAGTCGACGCCGCTGCCGGCAGTATAGACGTCGCGTGCGGAGGCTTGCATGCGACAAAGGCGAATGCGTTCAGTCGTGCGCGGCGGGTGCGGGCAAAGGCAACCACACTTGCGCCGCTGTTGCCGGCAGCCAATCGGCCCATAGCGGAACACAGTTCCGTTATGCTCGACATTTCCCGGTATTTCCCGAAATTAACGGAACGCCGATCCCTTATTTGGCCAATCCGGGCGCGTTCCCGGGGTTCATCGGGCATTTCGACGAACAATAGCGGAACCGCGTTCCGTTATTCTCACAATAAATCCGGATAAATGATATAATAACGGAATACAGTTCCGTTAACATAAGCAGGGGGAATCGTACCATGTCGACTGCAACGCAAGTTCGCGTCCGTTACGCGCCGAGCCCGACCGGGCATTTGCATATCGGCGGCGCACGGACGGCACTTTTTAATTATTTGTATGCACGCCATCATGGCGGGGAGTTCATCGTTCGTATCGAAGATACCGACGTAAAGAGGAATAAAGAGGGCGGAGACGTCAACCAATTGCATTATCTGAAGTGGTTGGGCATCGAGTGGGACGAAAGCATCGATATCGGAGGCCCCTACGGCCCTTATCGGCAAACGGAGCGGCTCGACATATACAAGCAATACTGGGAGCAGCTGTTAAATCAAGGACATGCTTATCGCTGTTACTGCACGGAAGAAGAGCTGGATAAGGAGCGGGAGGAGCAGGCTGCACGAGGCGAAACTCCGCGCTACTCCCGCAAGTGCCTGCATTTGAGCGACGCGCAGCGGGAAGCTTTGGCGGCGGAAGGCCGGCAGCCGAGCGTGCGCTTTCTCGTGCCGGACGGCAAGTCCTATGCGTTCACCGATATGGTGAAAGGCGATATTTCATTCGACACCAACGATATCGGCGACTTCGTCATTGTGAAGAAAGACGGTATTCCGACCTATAACTTCGCCGTCGTCGTTGACGATTATTTGATGAAAATTACGCACGTTCTGCGCGGACAAGAGCATATTTCCAATACGCCGCGGCAGCTTATGCTGTACGAAGCTCTCGGTTGGGAAGTGCCGCAGTTCGGCCATATGTCGCTAATCACCAACGAGGAGCGCAAAAAGCTGAGCAAGCGCGACGAAACGGCAGTACAGTTCATCGAGCAGTATGAGCAGCTCGGATTTCTGCCGGAGGCGCTCTTCAATTTCATCGGATTGCTCGGCTGGTCGCCGGTCGGCGAAGAGGAAGTTTTCTCCCGCGAGCAGTTTATTTCGATTTTCGACGCCAGCCGCCTTTCCCGCAGCCCGGCCGTATTCGACACCGACAAGCTGCATTGGCTGAACGGGCAATATTGGAAAAAAGCCGATCCGGACCGCCTTGCCGGCATCTGCATCCCGCACCTGCAAAAGGCCGGCTACCTTCCCGCCGAACCGGATCCCGCACAGAAAGAGTGGGCTCTACTGCTCACAAAGCTGTATCAGGACCGGATCCAGTACGGCGCCCAAATCGTGGACGAAGCCAAGCTGTTCTTCACGGGCGATATCGCCGCCGAAAACGACGAAGCCGCCGCGATCTTGAACGAAGACTACGCGCCGGTCGTGCTGGGCAGCTTGCTAAGCCAAGTGGAGCGGGCCGGCGAATGGGCGCCCGAGCATATGAAAGGGCTGCTCAAAGCCGTGCAAGCCGAGACCGGGTACAAAGGCAAGCAGCTGTTCATGACGACCCGCGTCGCGCTTACAGGACAGATGCACGGTCCGGACCTCGATATGACGATGTATTTGCTCGGCAAAGACAAAGTAGCGCAGCGGCTCCGCAAACGGTTGTAAAACTGCGGCTTTCGCGCTATACTGAGTTCAATTAACAGCAGTATAAATTCGAATAGCATCGAACAGGAGAGTAAGCTTCTCCGCGATGAAGCTCCAGAGAGGATTGCCGAAAGTGTAGAAACGAGCAAGCTGGCTCGTCGCGCCGTGCCGCCGCTTCCAAGCAGGCCGGTTCGCCAAGCCAAGCTAACAGCTGGCCCGTCAGACGATACCGCCGCCACGCGGCTGGCCGGTCTGATCGGGATCCGTACCTTCGTTTCAGACGCCTGGCTGCAAGCAATCCGCTTCCGCCGAAGCCGAAATGCGCCTGGGAGCTGCAGTCCCGAGCTGCCATCAGCAGGGTAGGCGCTGCCGATTCGTCCCCGTTACCGGACGCCCGAGATGGCGAAAGCGCCCCGCGCAATACGAGCGGCGAGCGCCACGCCAAGCAGAGTGGAACCGCGACCAAATGCGCCTCTGCAGCCCTTGCCGGGCTGCGGGGGCGTTTTTTGCTCCATCGGAAAGTATAGGCTGCGCCTATACCGTCGATTTCGTGCGAGAAACGGGGGCCGCTTGGAACGGACGGCCTTGGCCGTTTCTTCTTGCATCATCATTATATGCCCGGGAAACGCGCTCGTCCCCCAGACAGTGTAAGCCGTTTCCTTTCATACTGGAGGGATTTGCGATGTGGAAAAGGATGCGCGAAGATATCGCCACCATATTTGAAAACGACCCTGCCGCGCGCAGCGTTTTCGAGGTAATATTCTCTTATTCCGGTTTGCATGCGCTGTGGAGCCATCGAATTGCCCATTGGTTCTTCAAGCGGCGCATGTTTACGATAGCCCGGATGATTTCGCAGATCAACCGGTTTATGACCGGCATCGAGATTCATCCCGGCGCGAAGATCGGGCGGCGCTTTTTCATCGACCACGGCATGGGCGTCGTCATCGGCGAAACGTGCGAGATCGGCGATGATGTCGTGCTGTACCAGGGCGTCACGCTCGGCGGTACCGGCAAGGAGAAAGGCAAGCGGCACCCGACGATCGGCAACAACGTCGTCGTCGGCTCGGGCGCCAAAGTGCTCGGCTCGTTCACGGTCGGCGACAATTCGCGCGTCGGCGCGAACGCGGTCGTGCTGCAGGAAGTGCCGCCGAACAGCACCGTAGTAGGCAACCCGGGCAAAATCGTCAAGCGCGACGGCGTGCGCGTTACGAACGGAAGGCTCAACCATGCCGACCTTCCCGATCCGGTGACGCAAGTATGCACCAGTCTGCAAGGGCAGATCGATGCGCTGAAGGCGGAGATGGAACAAATGCGCAAGGAACGTATGGAGCTTGTGGAGACAATTCGAAAGGGAGGTACAAGAGAGCATGACGCTCAAAGTGTATAACACGCTAACCCGCAAAAACGAGGAATTTAAACCGCTCATCCCGGGCAAAGTGAGCATGTACGCATGCGGCCCGACGGTGTACAACTACATTCATATCGGCAACGCCAGGCCGGCGATTTTCTTCGACGTGGTGCGGCGCTACTTGCGCTCGATCGGCTACGACGTCAACTATGTCGTCAACTTCACCGACGTCGACGACAAGCTGATCCGCAAGTCGGAGGAGATGAAGCTGCCTGTGCCGGAGCTGGCGGAGCTGTTCATCGCCGCGTACCGCGAAGATACGGCGGTGCTCGGCGTGGAGCCGGCGACGAACAACCCGCGCGTAACCGAGAACATTCCGGAGATTATCGCTTTCATCGACAAGCTGGTGCAGGAAGGCTACGCTTACGAGAGCGGCGGCGACGTCTACTACCGGACGCAGAAATTTGAAGAATACGGCAAGCTGTCGCACCAAAATCTCGACGAATTGCAGTACGGCATCCGCATCGAGGTGGATGAACGGAAAGAGCATCCGCAAGATTTTGTACTGTGGAAGGCGGCCAAGCCGGGCGAAATTTCCTGGCCTTCCCCTTGGGGCGACGGCCGGCCGGGCTGGCACATCGAATGCTCGGCGATGGTCCGCAAATACCTCGGCGAGACGATCGACATCCACGGCGGCGGGCAAGATTTGGCGTTCCCGCACCACGAATGCGAGATCGCGCAAACCGAGGCGCTCACGGGCAAACCGATGGCGCGCTACTGGCTGCACAACGCCTTCATCAACATCGACAACGAGAAAATGTCCAAGTCGCTCGGCAACGGCATTCTCGTGCGGGACATGGTCAAGATCGTGAAGCCGCAGGCGTTCCGCTTCTTCATTTTGGCGGCGCACTACCGCAACCCGCTCAACTACAGCGACGAAAGCATCAGAGCGGCGACGCATTCGCTGGAGCGCATCCATAACTGCTACGCCAACTTGCAGCACCGGCTCGGAGCGGCGTCGCAGGGCGAGGCGGACGAAGCCGTCCGGGCGCGCATCGCGGCCGTCCACAGCCAGTTCGAAGCGAAGATGAACGATGATTTCAATACGCCGGACGCCATCACCGCCATGTTCGAGCTTGTGTCCGAGACGAATTTGTATTTGCAGCAGGACCGGGTTACGGTAGCGACGCTTGAGCTGCTGCTCGAGGAGTTCCGGCGGATGAACGCCGTGCTCGGATTGCTGCCGGCGGCGGAAGAAGGCTTGCTTGACGAGGATGTGGAGCGCCTCATCGCGGAGCGGACGGAAGCGCGAAAAACGAAAAATTGGGCGCGAGCGACGAAATCCGCGACTTGCTGACGCAGCAGGGCATTATCCTCGAAGATACGCCGCAAGGCCTTCGCTGGCGCCGGAAATAAGGGAAGGACTATACATGGACAGCTCGTTATTTTTGTACCCGCCCTCGCGCGAGCCGGGGCAAATGAATCCGCTTGTGCTCGCCTACATCGGCGACGCCGTCTTCGAGGTGTTCGTGCGGCAGTACGTCATTTCGCAGCCGAATCAGCGTCCGAACTATTTGCACCGGCAATCGACCCGTTTCGTGTCCGCGAAGGCGCAGGCCAAGGCGCTCCAGCGCCTGCAGCCGGAGCTGACGGACGAGGAGCTCGACATCGTGCGGCGCGGCCGCAACGCCAAGTCGGGCTCCGCGCCCAAAAATGCGGATGTTCTCGAGTACCGCCACAGCACCGCGTTCGAGTGCCTGATCGGGTACTTGTATTACAAGCAAGACTATGCAAGGCTGCGCCGCCTCGCCCAGCTCGTCATTGAGCCGGAGCCTGCGCCGGCGGGCCGGGAGGAAACGTAACATGGCAGAAGAGTATATCGGAGGCAAGCACTCCGTGCTGGAGGCGCTCAAATCCGGCCGCACGATCAACAAAATTTGGGTCGCGGAGAGCGCGCAGAAGCATTTGTCGCAGCCGATCGTCGCCGAAGCGAAGGCGCACGGCATCGTCGTTCAATTCGTGGACAAGCGCAAGCTCGACCAGATGACAGAGAACATGCAGCACCAGGCGTCGTGGCGCAGGTGGCGGCTTACGAGTACGCCGAAGTGGACGATATTCTCGCCCGCGCCGCGGCAAAAGGCGAGCCGCCGTTCCTGCTTATGCTCGACGAGATCGAGGATCCGCACAATCTCGGCTCCATCCTGCGGACGGCGGAATGCACCGGCGTCCATGGCGTCATCATCCCGAAGCGCCGCTCTGTCGGGCTGACGGCCACCGTGTCGAAGACGTCGGCGGGCGCTGTCGAATACGTGCCCGTAGCGCGCGTAACGAACCTGGCGCAGACGATCGACGACTTGAAGAAGAAGGGGGTCTGGATTGCCGGCACCGACGTTGCCGCCAAGCAGCCCGTATACGACGCCGACCTGACCGTCCCGATCGCCGTCGTCATCGGCAACGAAGCGAAGGGCGTCGGCCGTCTCGTGAAGGAGTCATGCGATTTTCTCGTGGCATTGCCGATGTTCGGCCGGCTCAATTCGCTTAACGCTTCCGTTGCGGCGGGCGTCCTGATGTACGAAGTCGTGCGGCAGCGGCACCGCCGCTAACCGGCGGCGGTTATGGAACAATTTCTCATCGTCGACGGCTACAATATGATCGGCGCCTGGCCGCAGCTGCAAATGCTGCGCGACGTCAGTCTGGAAGAAGCGCGCGACCGGCTTATCGATATGCTGGCGGAATATCAGGCGTTCTCCGGAGTGAAGGTCGTGCTCGTTTTCGACGCGTATCAGGTGCCCGGCCTCGGCAAGGAATACCGGCAAAACCGACTGCGGGTGCTGTACACGAAGGAGAAGGAGACGGCCGACGAGCTGATCGAACGCCTCGTGACGGAGCTGATCGCGCGCCGCAGGCAAATTTACGTGGCCACCTCGGACATGATGGAGCAGCACGTCATCTTCGGCCTCGGCGCGTTCCGCCTAACCGCCAGCGAGCTGCTGACCCGAATCCGCCAAGGGCGCAAGGAGATCCAGCACAAAATCAAGCGTCCGGCGCTGCCCGAGCGCAACACGCTCGACAGCCGGATCGATCCCTCTCTTTTGGCGAAATTGGAAAAAATGCGCAGAGGGGAATGAGCGGTCAAGGCCCGCCCGAAGCGGGTTCCGAGCCGGCCGAAAACCTCCAAATGCTAGAATTGACGGGCTTCCCCGTTGACGGTCTTCAAGTACATACGTTATACTAATCCTATCCTTGCTAGAGTTGACATCTTTAGAGTTATACCTTTGCACAGGCTGAATCCGTTACGAGAAAGCGTACTCGTCCCCAAGACGGCGTCATGCGTTTCCTCTTTCGTACTTGGTGCTCGGGTAGTTTGCGGCCGGAGGGATTGTTGGTGAGCGTCGACCTCAAAGAGTTGAGAATGTACGATTATGACCTCAAGACAGACGAAGACATCGTCGATTCAGTCCGCGACGGCAACAGCGAAGCCTTGGAGTACTTGATCAACAAGTACAAAAATTTCGTGAGAGCCAAAGCCCGGTCTTATTTCCTGATCGGAGCCGACCGCGAGGACATCGTGCAAGAGGGCATGATCGGCTTGTACAAGTCGATTCGCGACTTCCGGGGCGACAAGCAGGCTTCGTTCAAAGCGTTCGCCGAGCTTTGCATCACGCGGCAAATCATCACCGCCATCAAGACCGCCACCCGGCAGAAGCACATCCCCCTCAACTCTTACGTTTCTTTGGACAAACCTATATACGATGAAGATTCCGACCGGACTTTGCTCGATGTCATTTGCGGCTCCCGCGTCACCGACCCGGAAGAGCTGATCATCAATCAAGAAGAGTTCAGCGGGCTCGAAGACAAGATGGGTGAAATTCTTAGCGATCTGGAGCGGCGGGTGCTCATGCTCTATTTGGACGGACGATCGTACCAGGAAATCGCCGTCGACCTGGACCGCCACGTGAAGTCGATCGACAACGCCCTGCAGCGCGTCAAGCGCAAGCTGGAACGCTATTTGGAAATCCGCGACTTATGAAGAAACATCCGTCATCGCAGGTGAGGGTGTTTTTTTTATTTTGCCCATAGTCCGCGCCCGGCGGTTTAGACTTCCGGCATCCCGTCGATACTGGAACTATTGCGCATGTCCAAATGCTGCCGGAGCTTGTCCGGTGCTTGCCCGGAGCGCCGCAAAGCTTTTCCCGCACGATCCCCCTTTCCTTGACACGATATTTGTCCTGTGATAAAGTTATTCGGGTAGCCCTAAAAATTTGCCTAGGTGTGCTTATTTTTTCATATAGGGTTCTCTTTCAGGTTTTGTTTCGGGAGGTGTACAACATGCGGGTTATCATCACGATGGCATGCACGGACTGCAAGCAAAGAAACTATACGACCATGAAGAACAAGCGCAACAATCCGGACCGTCTTGAGCTCAAGAAATATTGCAGATTCTGCAACGCTCAGACCGTTCATCGGGAAACCAGGTAAGCGGAGGTGTAGGTTGTGGCTTTTCTCGCGAAGATGAAACAGAGCTTCGGCTCGACGTTTTCGTTCTTTGCCGACAGCTGGGGCGAACTGAAGAAAGTCAAGTGGCCCAGCCGGAAAGAACTCATCAGCTACACGCTCGTGGTATTGACCACCGTAGTCTTCGTTACCGTGTACTTCTACGTGCTGGACCTTGGAATCTCCGGGCTTGTTCGATTGTTCATCAAATAACTTGGGGATGTTAAGGTGACCGCGATGGAAAAGAGATGGTACGTCGTACATACCTATTCGGGGTATGAGAATAAGGTCAAGACCAACCTGGAAAAACGCGTCGAATCGATGGAAATGCAGGACAAAATTTTCCGCGTGCTCGTGCCGACGGAAGATGAAGTGGTGACCAAAGACGGGAAACGCAAAACCGTAACCCGCAAGGTTTACCCGGGCTACGTCCTCGTAGAAATGATTCAGACTGACGATTCATGGTATGTCGTGCGCAACACGCCCGGTGTGACCGGCTTCGTGGGCTCGACGGGTTCCGGCTCCAAGCCGACGCCTCTGCTTCCGGAAGAAGTCGATGCGATTCTGAAGCATATGGGCATCGAAGAGCCGAAGCCGAAGATCGATTTCGAGCTGAAGGAAACGGTGCGCGTCAAAGTCGGGCCGTTCGCCAACTTTGTCGGTACTGTCGAAGACATTATCGCGGACAAAGGCAAGCTGAAGGTTCACGTCAACATGTTCGGCCGCGAAACGCCGGTGGAGCTGGACTTCGGCCAAGTGGAGAAGCTGTAAGGCGCATTTCTGCGTTCTATGGCGCGACACGCGGCGGCAGGTTGCTTTGCGTGCTGCATCGGAAATCGGCCACACTACGTCAAGGAGGTGTGTTACATGGCTAAAAAAGTGATCAAGATGGTAAAACTTCAAGTTCCCGCAGGCAAAGCGAATCCGGCACCGCCGATCGGTCCTGCGCTCGGTCAAGCAGGCGTAAACATTATGGCATTCTGCAAAGAATTCAACGCCCGCACTGCCGACCAAGCAGGTCTCATCATCCCGGTTGTCATTTCCGTTTTCGAAGACCGCTCGTTCACATTCGAGACGAAAACGCCGCCGGCTGCCGTTCTGCTGCGCGTTGCCGCTGGCATCGACAAAGGATCCGGCGAACCGAACAAGAAGAAAGTCGCTACGATCAAGCGCGCGAAAGTGCGTGAAATCGCCGAGCAAAAAATGCCTGACCTGAACGCTGCATCCGTCGAGGCTGCTATGCGCATGGTGGAAGGCACCGCTCGTTCCATGGGCGTCGTCATCGAAGACTAATTGCGCCGCACAACGCGGGCGCAGCGGCTCGGCATCGACCGAACCGCACACAGTGGGAGGATATTCCGCTAATACCACTTGAGGAGGAGCTTCAACATGGCCAAACACGGCAAGAAATACCAAGAAGCGGCGAAGCTCGTTAACGCTGAGACTTTTTACGAAGCGAACGAAGCTATCGAGCTTGTGAAGAAAACCGCCACGGCGAAGTTCGACGAGACCGTCGACGTCGCTGTCCGTCTCGGCGTCGATCCGAGAAAGCAAGACCAGAACGTGCGCGGCGTCGTCGTACTTCCGCACGGCACTGGCAAAACCCAACGCGTACTCGTATTCGCGAAAGGCGACAAGGCGAAGGAAGCGGAAGCTGCCGGCGCTGACTATGTAGGGGATCAAGACCTGATCAACCGCATTCAGCAAGGCTGGTTCGACTTCGACGTCTGCGTAGCCACTCCGGATATGATGAGCGAAGTCGGTAAGCTTGGCCGTCTGCTCGGCGGCAAAGGCCTTATGCCGAACCCGAAAGCAGGTACGGTAACGTTCGACGTAACGAAAGCCGTACAAGAAATCAAAGCAGGTAAAATCGAATACCGTCTCGACAAAGCGGGTCAAATTCACGCTCCGATCGGCAAAGTTTCCTTTGACGCTGAGAAGCTGCAAGAAAACTTCCGTGCTCTGATCGATGCGCTCAACCGCGCGAAGCCTGCCGCCGCCAAAGGCATATACCTGAAAGGCGTAGCGGTTTCCTCGACGATGGGTCCGAGCGTGCGCGTCAACGCAGCCGCCCTGCGCTAATGAATGCAGGAAAGCATCACCGGTTGACTTTGCGTGTCCGGCATGCTAACCTGTACGAAGCAATGTAGCAATTGAATAGCAGACCGTAGACAGTAGGTGCTCTCTGGCAGAGCTTAATGTCCTACCGAGGTGTTATGATAGATGCGCAGTTTCCGCAAGCGGAATTTCGCGTGACCCGATCATGCCTTCGTAGTGTCTACGAAGGCATTTCTTATGTCCGCCGGTTTCGGCCGGGCGTCAGAAATGCTTCATGCCTACACCGCAGAGCAACACGAAAGCAGTTAACCATGTTATGAAGAAGCGAGGTGTCCATCATGCCTAACGCGAAAGTTCTTGAGCAAAAATCGCAAGCCGTTGCCGAAGTGGCGGAGAAGCTGAAAGGCTGCTCCTGCACGATCGTGACCGACTACCGCGGTTTGACTGTAGCGCAAGTGACCGAACTGCGCAAATCGCTTCGCGAAGCGGGTGTCGAGTTCCAGGTGCTGAAAAACACGCTGGCTCGCCGCGCTACAGCGAATGCCGAATTGACCGACCTGGACGCTCATCTGACCGGCCCGACGGCCATTGCGTTCAGCAAGGAAGATGTCGTAGCTCCGGCGAAAATCTTGACTGATTTCGCCAAGAAGAACGAAGCTTTGAAAGTGAAAGGCGGCGTAGTCGAAGGCCGCGTCGTCGACCTGAGCCAGATTCAGGCTCTGGCCAACCTGCCTTCCCGCGAAGGTCTTCTGTCCATGCTCCTCAGCGTGCTGCAAGCGCCGATGCGCAACTTCGCCCTTGCGGTTAAAGCCGTGGCGGAGAAGCAAGAGGGCGGAGCGCAACAAGCGTAAGACCGTCTCGCCAGCGTGACCAATACAATCTATTAAGATAACGGAGGTTATCCCATGTCTAAAGAGCAAATCCTTGAAGCCATTAAAGGCATGACCGTTCTGGAACTGAACGATCTCGTGAAAGCCATCGAAGAAGAATTCGGCGTAACTGCTGCAGCTCCGGTTGCAGTTGTTGCCGGCGGCGCAGCAGCAGCTGAAGTTGCTGAGCAAACTGAGTTCGACGTTATCCTGGCGAATGCCGGCGCGTCGAAAATCAACGTCATCAAAGTCGTTCGCGAAATTACGGGTCTCGGCCTGAAAGAAGCGAAAGACCTCGTAGACGGCGCACCGAAGCCGATCAAAGAGAAAATCGGCAAAGATGAAGCTGAGGCCATCAAGGCGAAGCTGACCGAAGCCGGCGCTACGGTAGAAGTGAAGTAATTACTAGCCTCAATGTAAAAATGAACCTCTTGCCGCTTTGGCCTAGAGGTTCATTTTGCATTGTGCAGGAGGTTTTGGGAGCTTGTCCGACCATTATTATTCGCAGAAGCCGACGGCCGCTCACGACGAACGGACGATTCGGGCGACGCTGCGCGGCCGAACGTACGAGTTCGTGACAGACGCCGGGGTGTTCTCGAAGGAAGGGGTCGATTTCGGCAGCCGGCTGCTGATCGAGACGATGGAGCTTGAGCCGAATGCGGAAGTGCTTGACGTCGGCTGCGGCTATGGACCGATGGGGCTTGCGGCGGCTGCCGCCGCAGCGGAGGGGCATGTCGTAATGGTAGACATCAACGAGCGGGCGGTGGAGCTGGCGCGGCGGAACGCGGAGCTGAACGGAATCCGCAACGTAACGGTGATGCAAAGCGACTTGCTGGAGCGCGTGCATGGGCGGCGGTTCGACGCGGTGCTCACGAATCCGCCGATTCGCGCCGGCAAAGAAACGGTTCACCGCATATTCACGGATGCTTATGACGTGCTGAAGCCGGGAGGATCGCTGTGGGTCGTCATTCAGAAAAAGCAGGGAGCGCCGTCGGCGTTTGCCAAGCTGGAAACGATCTATGGGGATGTGCAAGAGGTGAATCGAGACAAGGGGTATAAAATTTTTCGGGCGAGACGGTGATGATGGAGGAAAATTATTTGACTTGACTCAGGCTATGTGGTATTATTAGAAAATGTCAGCATTAAAATTGCTCGTCGTGTCGACATTCATCAAAATGTCAAGATTTTTTTGAGGAGTGATGAATAAAATTTTAACGCGAACGTATAATGTTAAAATTTTAGGCAACTCTTACATGATGAGCACAAATCTCCGGAACCTGCGAAAGCTATCGAAATGCGCGGTTTTCGCTTTGGGACGGGCCGGCGCTGGCCGGCGATCGCTAGTTCGGACGAATGCGTTTGCTGTTATTAAAGCACATTCCGTACCGCTTTAGCAACAAAAACTTCCTATAGCAGCAAGGCACCATGAACTACGTCGCCACGACGTTTTTCTTTGTTTTTACCAATTGAAGTAGACTTGAGGGGTGAATCGAAGTTGGCGGGACAGCTTGTTCAATTTGGTCGACGTAAGCGCAGAACTTATGCACGAATTAATGAAGTGCTCGAAATCCCGAACTTGATCGAAATCCAACAGAAATCGTACGAATGGTTCCTGGAGGAAGGTCTTCGCGAGATGTTCCAGGACATTTCCCCGATTCAGGACTTCACCGGGAATCTGGTGTTGGAATTCATCGATTACAGCTTGGGCGAGCCGAAGTACTCCGTCGATGAATCGAAAGAGCGCGACGTCACTTATGCGGCCCCTCTGCGGGTCAAAGTGCGCTTGATCAACAAGGAAACCGGCGAAGTGAAGGAACAAGAAGTGTTCATGGGCGATTTCCCGATCATGACCGATACCGGCACGTTCATTATTAACGGCGCCGAGCGTGTCATCGTCTCCCAGCTCGTTCGCTCGCCCAGTGTTTACTATAGCACCAAAGTCGATAAAAACGGCAAGAAAACTTTTACCGCTACTGTCATCCCGAACCGCGGGGCATGGCTGGAGCTGGAAACGGACGCGAAGGACATCATCTACGTGCGGATCGACCGGACCCGGAAAATTCCGGTGACGGTGCTGCTTCGTGCCCTTGGCTTCGGCACTGACGCGGAAATTCTCGATCTGCTCGGCGACGACGAGTATATTCGCAACACCCTCGACAAAGATAACACCGATTCGACGGATAAAGCGCTGATCGAAATATACGAGCGCCTTCGTCCGGGCGAGCCGCCTACGCTCGATAACGCCAGAAGCTTGCTCATCGCCCGCTTCTTCGATCCGAAGCGTTACGACCTCGCCAACGTAGGCCGTTACAAAATCAACAAGAAGCTGCATATCAAAAATCGCCTGTTCAACCAGCGGCTGGCCGAAACTTTGATCGACCCGGAAACCGGCGAAATATTGGCGCAAGCCGGGCAGCTGCTCGACCGCCGCGCGCTCGACGAGCTTCTTCCGCATCTCGAGAAAGGCATCGGCAGCAAGCGGTTCAACGCCGCCGGCGGCGTGCTGGAAGAAAGCAGCATTCCGGTTCAATGCGTCGCTGTGTACTCGCCCAATGAAGACGGAAAGATCGTCAAGGTCATTTCCAACGGCTTCATCGAAAAGAACGTCAAGCATATCACCCCTGCCGATATTATCGCCTCAATCAACTATTTCATGAATTTGCTGCACGGCATCGGCAGCACCGACGACATCGACCATCTCGGCAACCGCCGCCTTCGTTCGGTCGGTGAGCTGCTGCAAAACCAGTTCCGCATCGGCCTCTCCCGGATGGAGCGCGTCGTGCGCGAGCGGATGTCGATTCAAGACGCCAACGTCATTACGCCGCAGGCGCTGATCAACATTCGTCCGGTCATCGCTTCGATTAAAGAGTTTTTCGGCAGCTCGCAGCTGTCGCAGTTCATGGACCAGACGAACCCGCTGGCCGAGCTGACGCACAAGCGCCGTCTGTCCGCGCTCGGGCCCGGCGGTCTGACGAGGGAGCGCGCGGGGATGGAAGTCCGCGACGTTCACCACTCGCACTATGGCCGGATGTGCCCGATCGAGACGCCGGAAGGTCCGAACATCGGTCTGATCAACTCGCTGTCGACGTTCGCCAGAATTAACGAATATGGCTTTATCGAAGCGCCGTACCGCTGGGTGGATCCGAAAACGGGCATCGTGACGGATCAAATCTCCTACCTGACTGCGGATGAGGAAGATAACTACGTTATCGCCCAGGCGAACGCTGCGCTTACGGATGAGGGAACGTTTAAAGAAGATACGGTTATTGTGCGTTATAAAGACGAGCATCTTATTCTGCCTAAAGATCGCGTCGACTATATGGACGTATCGCCGAAGCAGGTTGTGTCCGTCGCTACGGCGCTCATTCCGTTCCTTGAAAACGACGACTCCAACCGCGCGCTCATGGGGTCGAACATGCAGCGTCAGGCAGTGCCGCTTCTCGTGCCGAAGTCGCCGCTCGTCGGCACCGGCATGGAGCATAAGTCGGCCAAAGACTCCGGGGTATGTATTGTATCCAAATATCACGGCGTTATCGAGCGGGTAGCCGCCAACGAAATTTGGCTGCGCCGCCAGGAAACGGTTGACGGCAAAACCGTGAGCGGCAACCTGATCAAATACAAGCTGCACAAATTCATTCGTTCCAACCAAGGCACTTGCGTTAACCAGCGTCCGATCGTGCATAAGGGCGACATCATTAAGCCCGGCGACATTTTGGCTGACGGGCCGTCCACGGAGCAGGGCGAATTGGCGCTTGGCCGCAACGTCGTCGTTGCCTTTATGACATGGGAAGGCTACAACTACGAGGATGCCATTTTGCTTAGCGAGAAGCTTGTGAAGGAAGACGTTTATACGTCCATTCACATTGAAGAATACGAGTCCGAAGCGCGCGATACGAAGCTTGGGCCGGAGGAAATTACGCGCGACATCCCGAACGTGGGCGAAGACGCGCTGAAAAACCTCGACGAGCGCGGCATCATTCGCGTCGGTGCGGAAATCGGCGCCGGCGACATTCTGGTCGGCAAAGTGACGCCGAAGGGCGTGACCGAGCTGACTGCGGAAGAGCGCCTGCTGCATGCGATTTTCGGCGAGAAAGCGCGCGAAGTCCGCGATACGTCGCTGCGCGTGCCGCACGGTACCGACGGTATCGTTGTCGACGTGAAGGTGTTCACGCGCGAGAACGGCGACGAGCTTCCGCCGGGAGTGAACCAGCTCGTTCGCGTCTATATCGCCCAGAAACGGAAAATTTCCGAAGGCGACAAAATGGCCGGACGTCACGGCAACAAAGGGGTAATCGCCCGCATTCTGCCGGAAGAAGATATGCCGTTCCTGCCGGACGGAACTCCGGTCGAAGTCGTCCTCAACCCGCTCGGCGTTCCGTCGCGGATGAACATTGGGCAGGTGCTTGAAGTCCACCTCGGCATGGCCGCCCGCATGCTCGGCATTCATACGGCCACGCCGGTATTCGACGGCGCCCGTGAAAACGACGTGTTCGACACGATGGAAGAAGCCGGCATGCAGCGCAACGGCAAGACGATCCTGTACGACGGGCGCAGCGGCGAACCGTTTGAGCGCGAGGTAACCGTAGGCGTCATGTACATGATCAAGCTTGCGCACATGGTCGACGACAAAATTCACGCCCGTTCCACCGGTCCGTACTCGCTCGTTACGCAGCAGCCGCTCGGCGGTAAAGCGCAGTTCGGCGGCCAGCGCTTCGGCGAGATGGAAGTGTGGGCGCTCGAAGCATACGGCGCGGCCTATACGCTGCAGGAAATTTTGACCGTGAAGTCCGACGACGTCGTGGGCCGCGTGAAGACGTACGAATCGATCGTCAAGGGCGAGAACGTGCCGGAGCCGGGAGTGCCGGAGTCGTTCAAGGTATTGATCAAAGAGCTGCAAAGCTTGGGCATGGACGTAAAGATCTTGTCCGGCGACGAGGAAGAGATCGAAATGAAAGAGATCGACGACGACGAAGACGTTTCGTCCGACAAGCTGAACCTCAATCTTGAAGGTGCCGAACTCGGCGTAGAATAAACGGTTACGAAGGTTTCCCGCACGGGCCCGAAGCGCAAGCTTCCGCCCGGGCGGGACCGGCCAGCAAGCTACATTCTTCCCAAGGAGGGTTGCTCCTGATGGACGTCAACAACTTTGAGTTTATGAAAATCGGCTTGGCATCGCCGGATAAAATCCGTTCCTGGTCCCGCGGGGAAGTCAAGAAGCCGGAAACGATCAACTACAGAACGCTCAAGCCGGAGAAAGAAGGCTTGTTCTGCGAGAAAATTTTCGGGCCAACGAAGGACTGGGAATGTCATTGCGGCAAGTACAAGCGCGTCCGTTATAAAGGCGTCGTCTGCGATCGCTGCGGCGTCGAGGTAACCCGTCAAAAAGTGCGCCGCGAACGGATGGGCCATATCGAGCTCGCCGCTCCGGTATCGCATATCTGGTATTTCAAAGGCATTCCGAGCCGCATGGGCCTCGCTCTCGACATGTCGCCCCGTTCGCTCGAGGAGATCATTTATTTCGCATCTTATGTCGTAACCGATCCTGGCGATACGCCGCTGGAGAAAAAGCAGCTGCTGTCGGAGAAAGAATACCGCAGCTATCGCGAGAAGTACGGCTACGCCTTCCAGGCGGGCATGGGTGCGGAAGCGGTCAAGAAGCTGCTCCAGGACATCGACCTCGACCGCGAAGTCGAGATGCTGAAGGAAGAGCTCAAGACTGCCCAGGGACAGCGCCGCAACCGGGCCATCAAGCGGCTCGAAGTGATGGAAGCATTCCGCAACTCGAAAAACCGTCCGGACTGGATGGTGCTCGACGTCCTCCCGGTTATTCCGCCGGAGCTTCGTCCGATGGTGCAGCTGGACGGCGGCCGCTTCGCGACGTCCGACCTGAACGATCTGTACCGCCGCGTCATTAACCGCAACAACCGTCTGAAGCGTCTGCTCGATCTGGGCGCTCCGGACATTATCGTCCAGAACGAGAAACGGATGCTGCAGGAAGCTGTCGACGCACTTATCGACAACGGCCGCCGCGGCCGCCCGGTAACGGGCCCGGGCAACCGTCCGCTCAAGTCGCTCAGCCATATGCTGAAGGGCAAGCAGGGCCGCTTCCGGCAAAACCTGCTCGGCAAGCGCGTCGACTACTCCGGCCGTTCGGTTATCGTCGTAGGCCCGAGCTTGAAGATGTACCAATGCGGACTGCCGAAAGAAATGGCGCTTGAGCTGTTCAAGCCGTTCGTCATGAAGGAGCTTGTCAACAAGGGCCTCGCCCATAACATCAAAAGCGCGAAGCGCAAAGTCGAGCGCGTCTCCCCGGAAGTATGGGACGTTCTCGAAGAAGTGATCAAGGAGCATCCGGTGCTGCTCAACCGCGCGCCGACGCTGCACCGTCTCGGCATCCAGGCGTTCGAGCCGATTCTCGTGGAAGGCCGCGCCATCAAGCTGCACCCGCTCGTTTGTACGGCGTACAACGCCGACTTCGACGGCGACCAGATGGCCGTGCACGTGCCGCTTTCGGCCGAGGCGCAAGCGGAAGCGCGCATCCTGATGCTCGCCTCCGGCAACATCCTGAACCCGAAAGACGGCAAGCCGGTCGTTACTCCTTCGCAGGACATGGTTCTCGGTTCGTTCTACTTGACCATGGACAACAAGGAAGGCAAAGGCGCCGGCATGATCCTGCGCACCGTGAACGAAGCGGTGTCCGCTTACCAGAGCGGCCGCGCCTCTCTGCATGCGCGGGTGGCCATTCCGGCGCGCGCGCTGAACAAAGCGAGCTTCACCGACGCGCAGCAGGATGCGATGCTGATTACCAACATCGGCAAAATCATTTTCAACGAAATATTCCCGTCGGACTTCCCGTACATTAACGAGGCGACGAAGACGAATCTGTTGAACGGGATTCCGGAAAAATATTTCGTGCACGAGAAAGGTGCCGACCTGCGGGCTCGCATGGCGGAGCTGCCGGAAGAGAAAGCCGTAGGCAAAGAGTATCTCGGCTCGATTATCGCCGAGTGCTTCCGCCGCTACCATACGACGCAAACTTCGGTTATTCTCGATAAAATCAAGGAGCTCGGCTTCACGTACTCGACCCGCGCCGGCATTACCGTCGCCGTCGCCGACGTCGTGGTGCCGCAGGAGAAAGTCGCGATTCTGAAAGATTCCGACGAGAAGGTCCGCACCGTCACGAACCAGTACCGCCGCGGTTTGATCACCGACGAAGAGCGTTACGACCGCGTCATTGCGATCTGGTCGAAGGCGAAGGACGAAATTACGGATATTTTGATGAAATCGCTCGACAAGTACAACTCCATCAACATGATGGTGGAATCCAAGGCGCGCGGCAACAAATCGCAGATTACGCAGCTCGGCGGCATGCGGGGCCTTATGGCGAACCCGGCCGGCAAAATTATCGAGCTCCCGATCAAGTCGAACTTCCGCGAGGGCCTTACCGTTCTCGAGTACTTCATCTCCACGCACGGCGCGCGCAAAGGTCTTGCCGATACCGCGCTGCGGACGGCCGACTCGGGCTATTTGACCCGCCGTCTCGTCGACGTTGCGCAGGACGTGATCGTTCGCGAGGATGATTGCGGTACCGATAAAGGGTTCCTTGTCACCAAAATCCAGGACGGCAAAGAAGTTATCGAAGATCTGTACGACCGGATCGAAGGCCGTTACTCGTTCGAAACGGTGCGTCATCCGCAGACCGGCGAAGTGCTTTGCCACCGCAACCAGCTGATCGACGCTACCGTGGCCGATGCCATCATTAAAGCCGGCGTCGAAAAAATACAAATTCGTTCGGTGCTCAGCTGCCGCTCCCGCCACGGCGTGTGCAAAAAGTGCTACGGCCGCAACCTGGCAACAGGCCAGCACGTCGAGATCGGCGAAGCTGTCGGCATTATCGCGGCGCAATCGATCGGCGAGCCGGGAACGCAGCTGACGATGCGTACGTTCCACACCGGTGGCGTTGCCGGCGACGACATTACGCAAGGTTTGCCGCGGATTCAGGAGCTGTTCGAGGCCCGCAACCCGAAGGGTCAAGCGATCATTTCCGAAATCGACGGCGTCGTGAAGGACATTCGCGATGCGAAGGACCGCCGCGAAATCGTCGTCGAAGGCGAAGCCGAGTCCAAAACGTACTCGGTGCCGTTCGGTTCCCGCGTCGGCGTATCGGTGGGGCAGGAAATCGAGGCCGGCGACGAGCTGACCGAAGGTTCGATCGACCCGAAGGAAATGCTGCGCATCAAGGGCATTCGCGGCGTGCAGAACTACATTCTCCAGGAAGTTCAGCGCGTATACCGGAACCAGGGCGTAGAAATCAACGACAAGCATATCGAAGTCATGATCCGTCAGATGCTGCGCAAAATCCGCATCATCGACGCCGGCGACACGACGCTGCTGCCGGGATCTTTCGTCGACATGCACGAATACGAGGAAGCGAACAGGGCGGTGCTGCTCTCGGGCGCCGAGCCTGCAGTCGCCAAGCCGGTGCTGCTCGGCATTACGAAAGCGTCGCTGGAGACAGACTCTTTCCTCTCCGCCGCTTCGTTCCAGGAAACGACGCGCGTCCTGACCGATGCCGCGATCAAAGGCAAAGTCGACCAGCTGCTCGGTCTCAAGGAAAACGTCATTATCGGCAAGCTGATTCCGGCCGGAACCGGAATGTCGCGCTACCGCAACATTCGCATCAAGGATCCTAACGAAGCGCAGGAGCAATTCGAAGGCGCCGAGATGGAAACTGTTGCTGTCGAATAACGTTCGGTCTCTCTGGCAATATATGCCGTACGAGAAAATCCCCGTTGTCCGCGCTCTGCGGGCAACGGGCTTTCTCTATGGTATCTTGACACGGTTTTTCCGTTTTGCTAATATATCAAAGTGTGCCTTTTGTGTTTAGGCTCCTGTTCTTTGGAGGATATGGTTCATGTCTTATGATAAAGTCAAACAGGCGGCAAAAGTGACCATCGGCACGAAGCAAGCGACGAAGACGGTCGAAGCCGGCAAGGCGGCGGAAGTTTTTGTGGCGAAAGATGCAGATCCGCGAATCACGAGCAAGATGATTAACCTTTGCAAGAAAATGGGGGTTAAAGTCACCTACGTGGATTCGATGAAACAACTCGGCAAAGCGTGTGGGATTGAAGTCGGAGCGGCTATGGTCGCTGTGGTGAATGAGTAAGAAGACATGCTGAATGTTTTTGCTTGGCTGCTGAAGCCCGGTGGAAACATTTCCTTATGCTCATTTACGATTCGCCTGGGTCTGTGGGCTTGAGAAAAGCAAGCGGAATGGAATTTTAGGGAGGAGGTGGCGATATGCCAACAATTAATCAGCTCGTTCGCAAAGGTCGTCAAGCAAAGGTGTACAAATCGAAATCGCCTGCGCTGCAGAAAGGATTCAACGCCCTGAAGCGCGAGCAAACCGATTTGAGCGCTCCGCAGAAGCGCGGCGTTTGCACTCGTGTCGGCACAATGACTCCGAAGAAGCCGAACTCGGCCCTTCGTAAATATGCCCGTGTACGTTTGACGAACCGCGTTGAGGTTACGGCTTACATTCCGGGTATCGGACATAACCTGCAAGAGCACAGCGTGGTGCTGATCCGCGGCGGCCGTGTAAAGGACCTTCCGGGTGTGCGTTACCACATCGTGCGCGGCGCTTTGGATACGTCCGGCGTCAACAACCGGATGCAAGCCCGTTCCAAATACGGCACGAAGCGTCCGAAAGCGAAGAAGTCCTAATTGTCCTGAACGATCACGCTAGGAAAACGTTGGAATGAACATTTCGAGAAAGGGGGATAACTATGCCTCGTAAAGGTCCCGTACCGAAAAGAGACGTATTGCCGGATCCGATTTACAGCAGCAAGCTTGTGACCCGCCTCATCAACCGCATCATGATCGACGGAAAAAGAGGGGTGGCGCAGCGCATTCTGTATGATGCTTTCACCCTGGTTCAAGAACGCACGGGCAAAGATCCTATGGAAGTGTTTGAAGCTGCAATCAAAAATATTATGCCGGTTCTGGAAGTTAAAGCCCGCCGTGTCGGTGGCGCCAACTACCAGGTGCCGATCGAGGTGAAGCCGGAGCGCCGTACGACGCTTGGACTTCGCTGGCTCGTCAACTACTCCCGCCTGCGCGGCGAGAAGACGATGGAAGAAAGACTGGCTAACGAGATTATCGACGCCAGCAACAACACCGGCGCTTCCGTGAAGAAGCGTGAAGATACGCACAAGATGGCAGAAGCCAACAAGGCGTTCGCTCACTACCGCTGGTAATCCGATTGTTCTAGCCTTTGAGAGGATAGAAAGGAGTTTGACCCATGCCAAGAGAGTTCTCCTTGAAGGACACTCGCAACATCGGCATCATGGCGCACATCGACGCGGGCAAAACGACTACGACGGAACGCATTTTGTTCTATACGGGTCGCGTGCACAAGATCGGTGAAGTTCATGAAGGTGCGGCGACGATGGACTGGATGGAGCAGGAGCAGGAGCGCGGCATCACGATTACGTCCGCAGCGACGACCGCTCAATGGAAAGGCCACCGCATCAACATCATCGACACACCCGGACACGTAGACTTCACGGTCGAAGTGGAGCGCTCCTTGCGCGTGCTGGACGGCGCTGTCGGCGTGTTCAGCGCGAAGGAAGGCGTTGAGCCGCAATCCGAGACGGTATGGCGTCAAGCCGACCGTTACGGCGTACCGCGGATTGCCTACGTTAACAAGATGGACATTATCGGTGCCGATTTCCTCGGTGCCGTACAGCAAATGCGCGATAAGCTCGGCGCCAACGCGGTTCCGATTCAGCTGCCGATCGGCGCTGAGAACGACTTCGTCGGCATTATCGACCTTGTCGAGCAAGTTGCTTACATGTACAAAGACGACCTCGGCAAGGATATCGAGCGCACCGAGATTCCTGCCGACTACAAGGACAAAGTGGAAGAGCTTCGTCTGGAGCTTGTCGAGAAAGTAGCCGAGCTCGATGAAGAGCTGACGATGAAATATCTCGAAGGCGAAGAGCTCACTGTCGAAGAGATCAAGAAAGCTCTCCGTCAAGGGGTTTGCCAGGTTAAGATCTTCCCGGTCATTTGCGGTTCTTCCTATAAGAACAAAGGCGTTCAGCTGATGCTTGACGCAGTTGTCGATTACTTGCCGGCTCCGGTCGATGTCCCGGATATCAAGGGTGTCCTCGAAGACGGTACGGAAGTTACCCGCAAATCTGCGGACGATCAGCCGTTCTCGGCGCTTGCGTTCAAAATCGCTACCGACCCGTTTGTCGGCAAGCTGACCTTTTTCCGGGTTTACTCCGGGGTTCTCACTTCGGGCTCCTACGTGCTTAACGCTACGAAGGGCAAACGCGAGAGAATCGGCCGTATTCTTCAGATGCATGCGAACAGCCGCCAGGAAATCACCGAAGTATACGCCGGCGATATTGCGGCTGCAGTCGGTCTGAAGGATACGATCACGGGCGACACGCTGTGCGACGAGAAGCATCCGGTCGTTCTCGAATCGATGAACTTCCCGGAACCGGTTATCTCCATCGCCGTCGAGCCGAAGTCCAAAGCGGACCAAGACAAGATGGGCACCGCGCTGTCCAAGTTGGCTGAAGAAGACCCGACGTTCCGTTACTACACGGACGAAGAAACCGGCCAGACGATCATCCAAGGTATGGGCGAGCTCCATCTTGAGATCATCGTCGACCGCATGCTGCGCGAATTCAAGGTAGAGACCAACGTGGGCAAGCCGCAGGTTGCCTACCGCGAAACGTTCCGCGCACCGGCACGCGTCGAAGGCAAGTTCGTTCGCCAGTCCGGCGGCCGCGGTCAATACGGCCATTGCTGGGTCGAGTTCGAACCGCTTGAGCCGGGTACGGGCTTCCAGTTCGAGAGCAAAATCGTCGGCGGTGCTATTCCGAAGGAATACATCGCGCCGATTCAAGCCGGTATCGAAGAGTCCATGAAGAACGGCGTACTCGCCGGATACCCGCTGGTTGACATCAAGGCGACTGTCGTAGACGGTTCTTACCACGATGTCGACTCCTCGGAGATGGCGTTCAAGATCGCAGGTTCCATGGCTCTGAAAGCCGCCGGCGAGAAGTGCAAGCCGGTTCTGCTCGAGCCGATCATGAAAGTAGAAGTACAAGTGCCGGAAGAGTACATGGGCGACGTTATGGGCGACCTGAACTCCCGCCGCGGACGCATCGAAGGAATGGACGCCAAGCACGGCGCGCAATTCATCCGTTCGAAGGTGCCGCTTTCCGAGATGTTCGGTTACTCCACGACGCTGCGTTCCCGTACGCAAGGCCGCGGAACCTACTCGATGGAAATCTCGCATTATGAAGAAGTGCCTAAGTCCATCTCGGAAGAAATTATCTCCAAGAACAAAGGCGCTTAATTATAATCTAATAAGAACCCTAAGGAGGAAATGTTTGAAATGGCAAAGGCAAAATTCGAACGTACGAAGCCGCACGTAAATATCGGCACCATCGGTCACGTTGACCACGGCAAAACGACTCTGACAGCAGCGATCACCACCGTTCTCGCTAAAAAATACGGCGGTTCCGCAGTAGCATTCGACCAAATCGACAAAGCTCCGGAAGAGCGCGAGCGCGGCATTACGATCTCGACGGCACACGTTGAGTACGAAACTCCGAACCGTCACTACGCTCACGTTGACTGCCCTGGACACGCCGACTATGTTAAAAACATGATCACCGGCGCAGCGCAAATGGACGGCGCGATCCTCGTCGTATCCGCAGCTGACGGCCCGATGCCGCAAACTCGCGAGCACATCCTGCTGTCCCGCCAGGTAGGCGTTCCTTACATCGTCGTATTCCTGAACAAGTGCGACATGGTTGAAGACGAAGAGCTGCTGGAACTGGTAGAAATGGAAGTTCGCGACCTGCTGAACGAGTACGAGTTCCCGGGCGACGACACTCCGATCGTTCGCGGCGCAGCGCGTCCGGCTCTGGAAGATCCGACTGGCGCATGGGCTGAGAAGATCGTTGAACTGTTCGAGCAAATCGACAACTACATCCCGACTCCTGAGCGCGACACTGACAAGCCGTTCCTTATGCCGGTCGAGGACGTGTTCACGATCACAGGCCGCGGTACCGTTGCTACGGGCCGTGTAGAGCGTGGCGTGATCAAAGTTTCCGACGAGATCGAAATCGTAGGTCTGGCGGAAGAAACTCGCAAATCCGTCGTAACAGGCGTAGAGATGTTCCGCAAGCTGCTTGACCAAGCTCAAGCCGGCGACAACATCGGCGCACTGCTTCGCGGTGTAGACCGCAAAGACATCGAGCGCGGCCAAGTTTTGGCGAAGCCGGGTTCGGTTAAGCCGCACACGAACTTCACCGCTCAGATTTACGTTCTGACCAAGGAAGAGGGCGGCCGTCACAAGCCTTTCTTCACTGGCTACCGTCCGCAGTTCTACTTCCGGACAACTGACGTTACCGGTATCATCCAACTGCCGGAAGGCACCGAGATGGTTATGCCTGGCGATAACATCACTGTTACCGTCGAGCTGATCTCCCCGATCGCTATCGAGGAAGGCACTCGCTTCGCGATTCGCGAAGGCGGCCGTACCGTTGGTGCAGGCGCAGTTGCTACGATCACGAAGTAATCCCAATTGTAAAATGAAGCTCTCCAGCCCTATGCGGGTTGAGAGCTTCATTTTTTGCGCGGATGAGGGAAGGTGCCGAAGGGGCTGCGCGGCGGATTGGAAATAAGCCCCCGGCCTCCGTTAAAGTCGCATTCTTTCAAATTACCGCACGGCGGAAGAACGCGACTTTAAAAGTCGGCTCTCCGGTTCATTTCCATCCTCTGCACCGCAATTCGGCACGAGGCGAAGGGCGGCGCGCAGCCCATTCGGCAGCTGCATGCACCTTCACTTGCCGCGGTAGCCGAGCTGGGAGGAGATTTCGCGCGTCGTAGCGAGAACTTGATCGATAAAGTTTTGATAAACAGGAACGACTCTGTCGCTAGGTCCGATAATACTGATCGAGGCGTTCACCGCACCGTTTGCGTCCCGAATCGGAGCCGCAATGCCGGTAACACCTTCGTTGCGCAGGTTGGAGCTCATTTCGTATCCCCTTTGCCGGATCGCGTGCAATCGTTCCTTGATGCCCGCCGGATCCTTTAAGGAGTAGGGAGTAAAGGTTCGAATTTCGCCGGAGAGGATATGATCGATAACTTCGTCGTCCTGAAAGGCAAGAATCACTCTGGCGGCGGAGGTAGCGTAAAGCGGAAAACGCCGATACGCTTCAACGTTGAAACGTATCGGATACTTGGAATCGATCTTATCTACATAGATAGCGTCGAATTCGTCCTGTACGCACAAGCATACAAGCTCATTCGTCGATTCCGCCAGTTTGCGCAAAAACGGCTTGGCGAACTCGGACAAATCATGATTGCGCAGCACTTTGTTGCCCAGTTCAAGCAAAGTGTATCCGAGCGAATATTGCTTGTTGGCCGGATTTTGCTTGATGAAACCTTCGCTCTCCAGTGTCATCAGCAGCTTGTGAACGGCTCCCTTGGAAAGTTGCAGCTGCCTGCTCAGTTCACTGACGCCCATTTCTTTGTCCGAATCCAAAAATGTTTTCAATAGCCTGCAGCTATTTTTAACAGATGACAAGTGATTGTCCATGCTAGATTCATGCTCCTTATCGGACGACGCTCTAGTGAAAGTTCGGTCATAGTTTATCATAGACATTTGCATTTTCCTAGCTCTAAAAAATGATTGCAAAAGGGAACGGACGCATGATAAAATTTTTAACATATTCACATATAGGAAACGATGTTCACGTATAGAGAACAATCATGCGGGGGAGGATTTATTCATGAAGAAATTGGTGACAGTACTATCCGTTGCGGCCGTGTGCGGAGCTCTTCTTTCCGGATGCGGCTCGAGCGCTGACAAAAAGCCGGCGGAAGCGGCGAAGCCTGCCGACAAGGGGACGGCACCTGCGGCGGCTGCAGGTCTAACGCCAGAGAAGCAGCTCGTTATTGCCGGTAACGGAGCGACGGTAGAGCAAATGATGAAGGATGACATATTCAAGAAGTTTAACGAGAAATATCCTGATGTGAAGCTTTCGTACGTATCGGGCGTATCTACGGAAATTGTAGCCAAGGTCAAAGCCCAGAAAGCTTCCCCGCAAATCGACGTAACGGTTATCGAAGGCGGCGAGCAGGAAGGCGGACGGGTTGAGGGCTTGTGGGAACCGCTTTCCGAGAAAGATATCCCGAATATGAAGAAAGTAAGCGCTAACCTCAAAGTGAAAGACAACAGCGGCGTCACTGTAAACTATACCCCGATGGGGATTTCCTACAATGCCGAGCTGGTGAAATCCAAAGGCTTGCCGGTTCCCGAATCGTGGAACGATCTCGCGAAGCCGGAAATGAAAGGCAACGTAACGATCGCCGAAATATCGAGCAACTTCGGACGTTCGGCCCTGATCATGCTCGCTTACGCCAACGGCGGCTCCGAAAAAAATATGGACCCGGGCTTCGAGAAGCTGAAGACGATTGCGGGGTACATGCCTACTTTTGCGAAAACGTCCGCGCAGCTTCAGCAAAACATGCAGAACAAGACAGCCGTTTATACGACCTGGACGCAGGCAAGAAGCCTCGTACAGAAAGATGCCGGGTTAAATCTCGAGTTCGTCGTGCCAAAAGAAGGCGCGAACGTCGTCCCTAATGTGGCTACAATCGTGAAAGGCGCGAAAGATCCGAACGTCGCGAAGCTCTTCATTGATTTCCTGCTGTCTGACGAAATTCAGACTCTGTACGGCCAGAAGCTGTACTATCATCCGGCGGTAGACGTGAAGCTGCCTGCCGATATCGACGCAAAGCTGAAATTCGATACGAGCAAAATCGTGAATTTTGACTTGGAGACCGTAGGAAAGAACACGCCGGATTGGCTGGACCGCTTTAACAAAGAAGTAGCTCCCAAAGTCGGAAAATAGGTGAGGCAAGTGTCCAAAAGCTTTGATGTCGAACTGATAAACGTACAAAAGAAATTCGGTACCAACGTCGTCGTGGACGATTTCAACCTGCAGATCGAGCAAGGAGAGTGCGTCTCCTTTCTCGGCCCTTCAGGGTGCGGAAAAACGACGACGCTCAACATGATTGCCGGCTTTCTCGAGCCCGACCGGGGCGACCTCCTGATCAAAGGCAAGCGCATGAACGGGACGCCGTCCAACAAACGGGACCTCGGAATGGTGTTTCAAACGTACTCGCTGTTCCCGCATATGACGATATTCGAGAATGTCGCCTACGGGCTGAAGCTGCGGAAAGTATCCAAAGCGGAGACGAAGCGGCGGGTCGATAAAGTTCTGGATCTCGTCAAACTGCCGCATGTGGCGGAGCGTTATCCCAAACAGCTGTCCGGAGGGCAGCGGCAACGGATCGCTATCGCCAGAGCGCTGGTGACGGAGCCGACCTTGCTGCTGCTCGACGAGCCGTTAAGCAATCTCGACGCCAAGCTGAGAGAAGAGCTTAGGGAGGAGATCAAGCGGCTGCAGAGGGATATAGGGGTCACCACGATTTTCGTCACCCACGATCAAGAGGAAGCGCTCTATATGTCGAATCGAATTGTCGTTCTGGACCACGGCAAGGTGGAACAGATCGGAACGCCATGGGACAACAATCGCCCTGCTTCCGAGTTCGTGCATACGTTTATCGGCAAATCGAATCGATTGACCGGCGTAGTCGAACGGGTGCTGGATCATACGCTCGAACTTAAGACGGATACGGGAATTTCGCTGCGCGCGGTGCGGCGCAACGACTGTTTTGCAGCGGGGGATAAGGTTTCTATTTATATGCGGCCCGAGTCGATCGCTCTGCATGTGGAGCAGCGGCATTCCGCGGCAACCAATGTGGCGAAAGGGACTGTGAAGCTGACGTCCTTCCTTGGGGCTTACTCGGAATGCGAAATTGACATCGGTCAAACAGTCTTGACCGTCCGTCTGCAAAGTGTCGAGCAAGACGGCTGGCTGTCGCCGGGAATGCACGTATATACGGAATGGAAGCCGGAGGACGTATTTGTATTTGCAAGGAAGGAGAACGGGCGATGAGCGAGAGTCGCAGACGTAAGATGCGGACGGCGGTCCTGCTCCTCGCGCCGGCCGTCGCAGTGCTTCTCGGCGTATTCGTCCTTCCGATGCTGTATATTCTGCTCATGAGCTTCCAGAACAAGCAGGAGCACATCTCGTTGGTCAATTACGCAACGCTTGTCCAGGATCCGTATTATTTGCAAGTTTTATGGCGCACGATCAAGCTCAGTCTGCTTACCGTGCTCGCCTGCCTCGTTTTCGGTTATCCCGTGGCCATGTACATGGCTCAAGCTTCCAGCAAAATGAGAGGAATCGTTACCTTCCTTATAATAGCTCCTCACCTCGTCAGCGTCGTCATCCGCAATTTCGGGTGGGTCATTCTGCTTGGCGAGAAAGGGTTGATCAATAACGTTTTGATGCAGGCGGGATTGATCGACAAGCCGCTGCGTCTTATGTACAACGAACTCGGCGTTGTGATCGGCTTGACGGACTCGTTCATGGTCTATATGGTGCTCGCAATTGCAACAAGCATGTATCAAATCGATGTTTCCTTATATAAAGCCGCTGGAATTTTGGGGGCAGGCAAGCTTCGTACGTTTCTGAATGTCGTTGTGCCGATGACGCTGCCGGGAATGCTGGCCGGATCGACGCTTGTGTTCAGTCTGTCGATGAGCTCTTTCGTGACGCTCGCTTTAATGGGTGGTACATCCGTTAAGGTGCTGCCTGTCATTGCTTACGAAAAAATAATGACCGAGCTCAATTGGCAACTGGGCGCTTCCATATCGTTCCTGCTGCTTTTCTCGACAGTCGCATTGGTGACATTGTTTACCCGGTTGGTCGAAACGAAACGTTATAAAGAGGTGTTTTCCTCATGAGCAGGAAGTTTTCGCCGCTGGGCATCATCGCTTTTATCGTCGTCTTGTTCGTCATTTCGCCGCTGCTGGTCGTCATTCCCACTTCGCTGACTTCGGTCAAGTATTTGTCGTTTCCGCCAATCGGGTTTTCGCTTCAATGGTATTCGAAAATATGGGATCGCCCCGAGTTTGTCGATTCATTCTTATTCAGCCTGGAGCTGGCCGCCCTGACAGCGGTGATCGCTACGCTGGTAGGGACGATGTCGGGACTCGCCTTGCATAAATACCGGTTTCGCGGAAGCGGTACGGTGAACGGCCTGCTGCTGTCGCCTTTGACCGTCCCTGCTCTTATCATCGGGATAGCCGTACTTTTGTTCTTTACACGAATCGGCTTGGCGGGCACCTTCACCGGACTGCTGCTCGCTCATGTGCTGATTTCCGTGCCGTATGTCGTCAGGTTGGTACTGACGGGGCTTAGTTCATTCGATTATACGCTCGAGCGCGCCGCTTACATTATGGGGGCGAAGCCGCTGCGCGTTTTTATCGACATTACGCTGCCAATATTGAAGCCGGCTGTGATGTCGGGCATGATTTTTGCCTTTTTGACTTCGTTCGATAACGTGACGGTATCGCTATTTTTGGTGTCCCCGACAACGACTACTTTGCCGCTGGCCATTTTCAGCCATATGCAGGAGTCGCTTGATCCGCTCGTCGCTTCAATATCCGCGCTCGTTATTTTGTTAAGTCTTGTCTTTATTATTATTTTGGAACGTGTCTATGGACTGGATCGGCTGTTCGGATCCAACTCGCATTCGCACTAACGGAGAAGTATGATAATGTCATTATCAATGAAGGAACACATTGCGTCTTACGTCCCGGAACTGCTGCAGCTGCTCGAAGAAAGCGTCAATATGGATTCGCCCTCGCGAAGCAAAGCGTCCGGCGATACGATGGCGGACTGGTATACACGGCAATTTATCCGCATTACCGGCGGCAGCGTGGAGCGATATAAACACCCTGTAGCGGGCGATCGCTTGCTCTGTCAAGCAGGCGACGGCCCGAAGCAAATTTTGCTGGTTGGCCATTACGACACCGTCTGGCCCCTCGGCGAAGCGGAGCGGCGTCCCTTCCGCATCGAGCAAGGCAAAGCGTACGGCCCTGGCGTTTACGATATGAAGGCTGGGCTGCTCCAGGCCATTTTTGCCATAAAAGCTTTGCAGGATACGGGCCGGTTTCCCGAAGATAAAAAGGTTGTTCTGCTCATCAACAGCGACGAGGAAATCGGCAGCCCAACCTCGAGAGAATGGATCGAGGAAGCCGCCAGGCAGTCTGCCGCGGCCTTTGTGCTGGAACCGCCGATGGAGCCGAGCGGCGCGCTCAAAACTTCCCGCAAAGGAAGCGGAAATTACAAGCTGGCTGTGAAAGGCAAATCGGCGCATGCCGGCGTCAGCCCGCAGAAAGGCGTCTCGGCCATTCAGGAGCTGGCGCAGCAAATCCAGAAGCTTCACAGCTGGACGCATTATGCGCGGGGCAGCACCGTAAACGTCGGCGTCGTCCACGGCGGCATCGGCAGCAATGTCGTGGCAGAGCATGCGGAGGCGGAAATCGATGTCCGCGTCGCTACGAACGAAGAAGCGGAGCGCATCGAACGCGAAATCGCCGCGCTGCGCCCCTACCATCCCGATGCCGAGCTAACCGTGACCGGCGGGATGAATCGCCCTCCGATGGTGCGGACGGAAGCGATCGCTTCCTTATATGAACTAGCGCGGCGGCTGGCGCAAACAGAGCTTGCTGCCCAGCTGGAGGAAACGGGGACAGGGGGAGTGAGCGACGGAAATTTCATTGCAGCCGTCGGGACTCCGACGCTCGACGGATTAGGCGCGAGAGGAGATCATGCCCACTCGCCGCTGGAATACATTCTCATCGAAGAAATCCCGTTTCGTGCGGCGCTGCTCGCGCTATTGATCGAAAACTGTTAACTATTCGAATTGAGCCGGTTTCGTAACCTCAGGGTGAGAGACGGCTCATTTTGCCGCTGCACCGTTTACAAGTAGGGTTGCCGGCGAAGGCGGCTTGGATACAGGTTCAGTCTTCCAAATAACGGTGCGGTTCGTCCGGTTTTTGCCATCCGCGAGTGCCGCATAATTTTCTTGCTTTTCATTTCTGGTTTTTATATAATAGTGAACGTTGGTCTGTGACTGTGCGATGATGCGAGAGGTTGCTGACACACCCGGCCCCTTTGCATGGGGCGGCGTCAGGAGATTTTCGCGGAGTATGTCCGATTCCGAAATTGGGCGAAAGAAGGAGGGAATTATTATGGCAAAGCAAAAAATCCGTATCCGTTTGAAGGCGTATGATCATCGCATTATCGACGCATCCGCCGAAAAAATTGTGGAAACCGCTAAGCGTTCCGGCGCAGGTGTGTCCGGTCCGATCCCGCTTCCGACTGAGAAGCAAGTGGTGACGATTCTTCGCGCGGTGCACAAATACAAGGATTCGCGGGAGCAGTTCGAACAGCGCACGCACAAGCGCTTGATCGATATCCTGAATCCGACGCCGCAAACGGTTGACGCTCTCATGCGTCTGGATCTGCCGTCCGGCGTAGACATCGAAATCAAGCTGTAAGCCAACTTAACAACACATTCTTCTATAGAAGAGAAGAAACGGGAAGGGAAAAGAGGTGTCAACAATGAAAGGTATCTTAGGGAAGAAGCTTGGGATGACTCAAGTTTTCGCACAAGATGGATCCGTAGTGCCGGTAACCGTAATACAAGCGGGGCCGTGCGTCGTCCTCCAGAAGAAAGATTCGGAGAACGATGGCTACGAATCGATCCAGCTCGGTTTTGACGATAAGAAGGAAAAGAACGCCAACAAACCGGAGTTGGGCCATGCGAAAAAAGCTGGCGCAACACCTAAGCGCTACATTAAGGAGTTCCGCGGCGTCGAGTTGACAGGCTACGAAGTCGGTCAAGAGATCAAAGCGGACGTATTCGCGGAAGGCGAATTTGTTGACGTGACAGGTACATCCAAAGGTAAAGGCTTCGCCGGCTCGATCAAGAGACACGGCATGTCCAGAGGTCCGATGTCGCACGGCTCCGGCTACCACCGCGGTTCCGGTTCGAACGCCATTATCCGCGACGCTAACCGCGTGCCGAAGGGCAAGAAGCTTCCGGGACATATGGGCCATGAGACGATCACGATTCAAAATCTTGAAGTGGTTAAAGTCGACGCAGAGCGCAACGTCATTCTGGTGAAAGGCTCCATTCCGGGACCTCGCAACAGCTACGTCAGCGTGAAATCGGCTATCAAGAAATAAGGAAAGGAGGATCACAGATGCCAAAAGTAGCTCTTTATAACGTATCCGGCGCGCAAGTAGGCGAAGTGGAGCTGTCCGATGCCGTTTTCGGTCTCGAGCCTCACGTACACGCCATTCATGAAGCCGTGCTCATGCAGCAAGCTTCCCTGCGTCAAGGAACACATAAGGTAAAAGGCCGTTCCGAAGTTCGCGGCGGCGGTCGCAAGCCGTGGAAACAAAAAGGCACTGGCCGCGCCCGTCAAGGCTCGATCCGCGCGCCGCAATGGAAAGGCGGCGGCGTCGTTTTCGGCCCGACTCCGCGCGGTTATGCATACAAGCTTCCGAAAAAAGTTCGCCGTCTCGCTATCAAGTCGGCACTGTCTTCGAAAGTGATCGACAGCGATCTGATCGTGCTCGACACGCTCGCTCTGAGCGCGCCGAAGACGAAAGAATTCGCGGCGATTTTGAACAACCTCAAGGTGAGCAGCAAGGCGCTTGTCGTAGGCGCAAGCTATGACGACAACGTAGCGCTGTCTGCCCGCAACATCCCCGGCGTGAAATTCGTAGCCGCTGACGGCATTAACGTTCTGGACGTAATGTTCCACGACAAGCTGATCATTACGAAGGACGCTGTGCAAAAAGTCGAGGAGGTGCTTGCACAATGAAGAACCCACGCGACATTATCAAGCGCCCGATCGTTACGGAGCGCACCAGCGACCTGATGGCGTTGAAGAAATACGCGTTCGAAGTCGACATGCGCGCCAACAAGACCGAGATCAAGCAAGCGATCGAGCAAATTTTCGGCGTGAAAGTCACGAACGTCAATACGATGAGAATGCCAGCGAAACCGAAGCGCTACGGCCGTTACTCCGGCTACACTTCCGAGTGGAAGAAAGCGATCGTTTCCTTGAGCGCCGACAGCAAAGAACTGGAGTTCTTTGAGCCGGTAACACCTTAATAGGCAAGGAGGGAAAAACAGTGCCAGTTAAAAAGTATAAACCTACATCGCCGGCGAGACGCCAGATGTCCGTTTCTACGTTCGAGGAAATCACGACCTCCACACCGGAGAAATCGCTGCTTGCTCCTCTGCCGAAGAAAGCGGGCCGCAACAACCAGGGCAAAATTACGACTCGCCATCATGGCGGCGGACATAAACGCAAATACCGCATCATCGATTTCAAGCGGAACAAGGATGGAATACCCGGCCGCGTTGCTACGATCGAGTACGACCCGAACCGTTCT
>NZ_JXAK01000062.1 GCF_000829455.1 Gordoniibacillus kamchatkensis | reverse complement strand
CACCGTAACGGTCAAGGCAATTGCGGTGGCGGCGGGGATGAGCGACAGCGTGCCGGCGACATTCACGTATACGATTCAAGGCCAAGCGGCCGCGCCGACAGCCCCAACAAATCTGTTAGCTGTAGCAGGTGACGGTCAAGTGACATTGAACTGGGATAGTGTAATCGGTGCAGTTACTTACAGCGTTTATCAGGGGATAACGGGTGGTTCATATGGATCAACTCCTTTGGCAACTGTAAGCAACACGACCTATACAGTAACAGGGTTGACGAACGGCAACACTTATTATTTTGTTGTAAAATCAAACGGTACAGGAGGAAGCAGTAGCTACTCCAATGAAGTAAGCATAATGCCCAGAGCCAGTAATACAAATCTAAGCGGTTTGATATTGTCAAGTGGCACGTTGGATCCAGCGTTTGCGTCCGGTACTACGGGCTATACGGCGATCGTGGCGAACAGCGTGAGCGACGTCAAAGTAACGCCGACGGTATCCGATTCGGTCTATGCGACGGTGACAGCGAGTGTATACAGTAGTAGTGGGATGTTGGTAAGCGGACCGTTCACACTGGAGAATGGCACAGCTTCTCCCTTGCTTCCGCTGAGCGTGGGAAGCAACACGATTGAGGTAGTCGTGACTGCTCAAGACGGCACGACGAAGACGTATACCGTGACGGTGACGCGCGAAGCGGCCAATTCGCTATCATCGTCGATGGACTCGCCTTCAACCGTCGGCAGCCCGTCCGACAACTCTTCAGAGTTCCGCGTAGTCGTGGGCGGCAAGGTGTATAATCAAATCGCCACAGGCGCAACAACTAAAGATAACGGGAAAACCGTATTGACGGTAACGGTGGACGCTGCCAAATTGGCGGCGCAGCTTGCAACAGCAGGAGACAAGCAAATCGTCACGATTCATACAGCGACGGCGAGCGCGGACCAAGTGAATGCTGTTCTAACTGGGGATGCGGTAAAAGCCATGGAGGGCAAGCAAGCAACTTTGGAAGTGCAAACTCCTAACGGGAATTACAGGTTGCCTGCAGCGCAGATCATCATCGACCGCTTGGTCTCGCAACTTGGTGAGCAAGTGAAGCTTTCAGACATCGTCGTCCATGTGGTCGTCGCGAAGAGCGATGCTGCGAAGGTCCAACTCTCTGAAAGTTCGGCGGAGAAAAGGAAATTCAGTGTCGTCTTGCCGCCGGTCGATTTCGACTTGACCGCTTCCTATAACGGCCAAACAGTGACGGTAGACAAGTTCAGTTCTTATGTTGAACGCGAGATTCCGCTGCCGGACGGAGTTGACCCAAATAAGATAACTACCGCAACCGTGCTTGAAACGGGTGGAACGGTTTATCATGTGCCGACTAACATCACGCTTCGTGACGGGAAGTATTATGCGGTCATTAATAGCTTGACGAACAGCACGTACACGCTGATCTGGCACCCGATGACGTTCGCGGACGTGGCAGGGCATTGGTCCCGAGCTGCGGTGAACGATATGGCGTCACGGCTGATTGTCAATGGCGTAGACGCGACACATTACAAACCGGATGCGGCCATTACCCGCGCCGAGTTCGCGGCCATCGTTGTGCGGGCGTTGGGACTGGCTGATGGCGGGAAAACTACTGCTTTTATAGATGTGAATGCCGGCGACTGGTACGCCGGTGCGGTCGCGAAAGCGCAGGAGTACGGCTTGATCGATGGGATACGGGGACGGAACGTTCCGCCCGGGTCAAACGATCACCCGAGAAGAAGCGTTGGCGGTCATCGCGCGGTCGATGAAGATCATCGGACTTGATGCAAGCGTCAGCAAAGCGGACGCAGAAGCCGCGCTTGCCTTCTTTGCGGATGGCTCGGCGGTAGACGCATGGGCGAAACAGGCGATTGCGGTGACCGTGAAGAGCGGACTTGTCTCAGGCTCTAATGTCGGACTGCAGCCAAACAGCAACATCACGAGAGCGGATACGGCGACCATCGTTCAGCGGATGCTGATCAAGGCCAAACTGATCGACAACAAAGACTCCAAGTAAATAAATAGAAAAAGGCTGCTTTCGAGTAGGGAGTTTTACCGGGGGCAGATCATTGCGCTAAAAACGAGGGCGACGGCAAAATTCAATGATCTCGAGGACAGCTGGTCTAAGGATGCGTCCTTACGCTGGCCGGCAACGGCGTGATCAGCGGCTGCGAGGGATCGTTTCGAGCCGAACACCTCCCTTAGATGGGCAGGTGTTCGGCTTGTTTAATCCGAGTCTCCATTATGCAGGAAGCGTCAGTTCAAACAAATGGTTAAAGGGCTGCCACTCCACCCCTTGTTCATTTCCGTCAACTAATCTGCCTGCTTTGTTTCCGCGGCACAGGCTTATGACTGTCCGGTTACAGTTTCTCGTGGCGGGCTATCGAAAATTTTGTGATAATGGCTTTGAGAGTATTTTGGGAGCGAGAGATGTTTTGTTGGCGAAAATGATCTCAGGAGGAACGGCGGTGGGAAGCTTGGGCTTGAGAAAAGGGGTGCATTTCGGCTCTCGGGCGTTAGGCTTGACGCTGATACCGCTTATTTCGATTTTTTTATTGATAGGGATCTACGATTATACAATACCGAACCGGTCGGCTCCGGTGGCCTCGCACGGCGTTCTGGATCTTAGCGGATGGGATTTCGGCAACATGGGGTTCGTCAATCTCGATGGAGAGTGGACGTTCTGCCCGAACAAGCTGCTTTCGCTGGACGATTTTCACAGCTGCATTGAAGGCGGTGACCGGGCCATAACCGCGAACATCCCGAACGCCTGGTTTGGAGGAAGTCCTTCAGACCAGGCGAGCGGGACGACGTACGGCACGTACCGGTTGACCGTCAAGCTGCAGGAGAGCGGCGGCAGCTATGGAATCCGGGTGAACAACATAAACAGAGCCCACCGGCTGTACGTAAACGGCATTTTGATCGGGAGCGGGGGGAATCCGTCCGACAACCCGCGGGAATTCAAGGCGGAAAACAAGCCTTATACGACGTTTTTCCACGCGGAAGGCCGGGAGCTTAACATCGTTTTGCAAGTAGCCAGCGACAACCCCGCGGGCATCAGGGGCTTCAAGGATTTGCAGCTCGGCACGCAGGCGGTCATGCTCCGAAAAGACGAAATCTTTTTCGCTTTCGAGTTGTCCGCTCTGTTCATCCTGTTGATGTTCGGCGGGCATCACTTGAGCATCTACGTCATGAGGCTGAAGGACAAAGCGTATCTTTACAGCGGCATCTACTTTCTAACATTTCTGGTATTCATTGCGATGGACGGAGATGAGCTGCTGCTCCAATTGGTGCCGGGATTCTCCTATGAATGGGAGAGGAAGCTTTATTATATCGGTGGACTGTCGAATTTTGTGATCTTGGGCATGTTCCTCCATTACCTGGACGGCAAGCTGTTGTCGCGAAAGTTGCTCATCGTGCTCGCCGCCCCACTCGCCGTCTATATCGCGTCCGTCGCGGCGCTTCCGTATGCGATGTATTCGGTTCCCGGCAACCTGCCCTGGGACTATGCCTTGCTGCTGGTTGCGTTTTACTTCTACCGGGCAGTGCGGCTGTACGTGAAGCATGACGGACAACTGGAACGTAAGGAAACCGTGCTGCTCTGCGGAGTACTCGTTTCCATCACGTCAATTTTGCTGGTCGGTTTATTCTATTCGATCGGCTGGGTGAGCACTGACCTCGGGCGCCGAATCGCGTTTCTTGCGGTACGCGATTCGGCACGGGGTGTTCGAAAAAGAAGGCAACGGTACGGTAACGTTTACGATCTCGGACGGGAACGGTTATATCCGATTTGATATCGCAGACGACGGCGTCGGCATGGCGGATGACATGCTTTACCGTCTAAGAGCAGGCGCTCGGCCGGAAGGCGTCGGCATCGGGGTGACGAACGTCCGCAGGCGGCTGGCTGCCATTCCGGGCGCGAGCGTAACGGTCGATTCGGCATTGGAACGGGGAACGAAGGTAACCGTCTATTTGCCGAAGCCGGGTACAGCGTCATTGGATGCGGGTTAGACGGGCAGCGGGTTCAAGAAGGCTGGCGTCTTTTCATGGGAGAATTTTGGGAACAGGCTCTGCTATCTTTCGAAATTGGGTACTGGCAGTTACTTGTTGCGAGGGGGATTCGTTTTGAAAGTTACGGAAGGAACATTTCATGGGGTTAACGGAGTTGAACTGTTTTACAGTAGAATTCATGCATCAAGAGAAGCGGCTAGAGGAGAGGTCAATGCCGTTCATGGACACGTTGCCATGCGCCACCGTCCGTTTGACGCTTTAGGGCTGGAGCGATTTTTCGCGGATATGCTGAGCTGGATGGATCGGCATACGGCGGCAAGATGAAGATGCTGGGAGGAGATAACATGCTTCGCGTCATCATCGTGGAGGACGAGAAGCCGGTCCTGGATCTGATGGAGAGGCTTGTCGGCCGGCATCCGATGCTGGAGGTCGCGGGAGCGTTCACCAGTCCGCTCGCGGCGCTGGAACGGTATCCGCAGTTGAAACCTGACGCCGTCTTTCTCGACGTCGAAATGCCGAAGATGGGCGGAATCGAACTTGCGGACAAGCTTAGGGCTATCAACGAAGAGCTTCAGGTAGTGTTCACGACAGCTTATCCCGGCTACGCGGTCGATGCGTTCCGCGTAAGCGCGGTCGATTACCTGCTCAAGCCGGTAACGCCGGACGCGCTGGAGAGAGTCGTGGTCCGGCTCTCGAAGAACCATTCGCTTCGCTCCGCCCAGCGGCGATTGCCCGGTTTAGGGGAGGGGACGGCCGTCCATTGCCTGGGCACATTCGAAACGCGAGGAGCGAACGGTAACCTCATCAATTGGCCGACCCGGAAAACGGAGGAGTTGTTCGCGTATCTGATCGCGTATCCGAACCGACTGGCAGGCAAGTGGCAACTGGCAGATCTCCTCTGGACGGAGATGGAGGAGGAACGTGCCCTTCACAACGTTCACAATACGGTCTACCGATTGAAAAAGGCGTTGAAGGAAGCAGGACTGACGGTGGACTTGACTCACGGGAACGAAGGATACCTGATGCGCATCCCGCCTTCGTTCACGGATTTAGAAAGCTTCCGGGACTTTATGAAGCGGACGCCGGCGATCGACGAGCGGAACGTGGCAGAGGGCGATAAGCTGTTCCGGTCGTGCCGCGGAGCCTTGTTCGGGGGCAAGGACTACGTGTGGAGCACCGGGCTTGTAGCCGAGGTGTCGTCGAAGCAGGCCGCTCTTGCCCGCATGCTGGTGTCTTATTACCGAGGAATCGCGGATGATGCGGCCGCTAAAGAGACGATGCTTACCTATTTGTCCGATTCGCCGCTCGATGAGGAGATCAACGCGGAGCTTCTCAGGTTGTACGCGGAAAGCGGGGAAGCAGGTTCGTTTCGGAGCCATTACGAACAATACGCTAAACGTTTGGCGGCGGAACTCGGCGTCGAGCCGGCGGAATCGATCCGGGGGCTGGCGGCTCGGTTATCCATATGAAGTTTGAAGAGAGACCTCGCAGCTCTCTTTTTACGTTTTGTGAGAATTTTGGGAGAACGCTCTGTTATCCTGTTGTCAAATGTCTAAAGCTACGAATGAAGTGAAGCCATCATGCGATTATTGAGGAGGCAATCGATGAGCGGGAACTTGTGAGCATCGTGCGTTAATCTTTTAACAAGATGCCGAGCGCGACTCGATGAACCGGGGGGATAACATGAGAGCAAACGAATATTATATGCCGACAGATTGGCGGATCAAGGAAGACATTCGGGAAGTTTACGAAGTCTGTTCGAATTTCAAGGACTATCATCGCTGGTGGCCGGAAGTTTATTTGGATATTCAAGTGGCGGGCACTGATAAGGAAACGGGAAACGAAGTGTACGCCCTCCTTACGAGGGGCAAGCTGCCTTACAAGCTACGCTGGCAGTCGTGCAAAACGGCGGAAAATGCTCCGCATTCCATATCTCTCAAGGCCTCTGGTGATTTGGTCGGCCATGGCACTTGGAAATTCGAACAGGACGGGGAGTACGTGAACGTGCGATTCGATTGGTACGTCAATATGGAGAAGCCGCTGCTAAAATGGTTGTCTCCAATCATGAAGCCGATGTTCCGGTCGAATCATTACTGGGCGATGGGCAAAGGGTTCGAGAGTCTTAAGCGGGAACTGGAGCGGAGGCGCAGGGCAAAAGCCGCCATTTAGCGGGGGCGAATCCCTAGCAAACATAATCCCGAGTTGTAGGTTCCTATCTTTTTCTTTATGGACGGAATGATTACCTGACAAGTTTTGAGGTTGCCGACCATTATTTTGAGTGTACTGGTAGATAATGTTCTTCCTTTTGGAATCAGCCTAGTGAGAGTTTCAACTAAACAATGGAATGTGATTACGATCTTTCGGGAGCGATAATTCAACTCATTGGTAAAAGAGTAGCCTCCGCGTATAAACCAGTCCCTAATTTTTTTACATGGAAACTTCTAGTGGTTCCATACTTTCTTTTTTTCGTTTTTATTACGTGCAGTGGTAAATTCAATGAAATCAACCCAACTGGTCCCAAACTTTTTTAACACCTGACATGCCCTTGTTCAGTTATAAAGTAACGAATGTAATCCTCCTAAAGATCCTAAGCATACTTATGCTTAGGATCTTTCCATATACTCCAGATGTCTCAATTACAAAAGTTTTGGACCAAAAAGTAGCGTCAAGCTAAAACAGGCAGTTTAGTTGAGTAAGGAATGGATGACTACAATAAAGAAAACTCGCCAACACTGCGGCGAGTTTTGTTTATTTTTTCATGCCAATAGGAAAGGCAAAGTTGTAGTTATTCAATTGCGTTTTTCGTTGCCTTATACATATTTTCTGTGTATTCGTCGATTTCATCTCGTGACATGCGCAGGCGAGCCACAGAAGTACCATATCCTATTTCCTGTTTACCCTCTTCTAATCCTTTGAAAATGCCATCTGCGAACGCATCTAACGGTTCTCCATGGATATGCAGCCCCGCTCCGCCTAAATCTGTACTCACTGCCGGAGGAGCAACTTCAATTACTTCAACAGATGTTTCCGAAAGTTGGTGTCTGAGACTCATTGTAAATGAATGAAGAGCCGCTTTTGTTGCTGAATAAATCGGAGCAATCGCAAACGGGGTAAAAGCTAAACCAGATGTCACGTTAATGATAGCCGCCTCTTCTTTTGTTGCAAAAAATGGAGCGAACAGCATAGAGAGATGGAAAGGTGCTTCAATGTTGGTTGTGATTTCTTTACGGAAATAACTCCAATTGTTCTTCGCATCCGATTTTCTCACATTAAAGCGTTGCTGGATCCCTGCATTGTTAACTAACACATTCACTTCCGGATAATTGGCCGTTACCCAATCAAACAATGCTACACGCTCTGATTCGTTATCCAAATCGCTAACACGAGTAATAAGGCTAGGGAGTTTTTCTTTCGCATTTTGAAGTACATTTTCACGTCGTCCACAAACAATGACTTTATTTCCAGCTTTTATAAAGCGCTCTGCAAAAGCTAATCCAATACCAGTACTTCCGCCAGTAATAAGTATTGTATTTCCTGAAAGTTTCATTACAATTCCTCTTTTCCATTATTTTTTTCTTTTCTTTCCTGAGTACGTTTTATATAGCGGGCTATTTTTTCGTCAATTCCTTTTAAAGATCCTGACATCAAAGCAATTTCAGCTAGAACCGCCTGCTTGTGCTTCTTCAACATTTCAAGTCGGAGTTCAATGGTATCATCTCCTTCTACTACCCATTCAATATATTGCTTGATATGACTTATTGGCATATGCGTGTTCTTTAAATAAAGAACGGTTTGAAGGAGTGCAATTTGATCTTCTGAAAATAACCTTCTGCCGGCTTCATCACGCTCGATGAGTGGCAGCAGCCCTTTTTTTTCATAATATCGTAAGGTTGATTCCGGAATATTGAATTTGGCTGAAGCTTCGCTGATCGAACAATATTTCATCTGGAGCCTCCAAACTTTATCTTTCATTGTCGACAGGATTATGATACGACTTAAACCATGGTTTAAGTCAACAAAGAAACAAAAAATATTTGTGGGGAGTGTGAGGAGGTGGTGGAAGCCGTGCAATCTATTGTTTCTGTTATCAACCAACGCCTGATCGGACGAGTCAATCCTTTGGTTGTGTCCTTGGACGGAGGGAGCGGGGCAGGCAAATCTACGTTGGCTGCTGAGGTGGCTTCGCAATATGGCGCAACAGTCATCCAGTGCGATGATTTTTTCGATGCGACTATTACTGAAGATGAATGGGATTCTTTCACATTAGAGCAGAAGTGTCATCGTTGCATTGACTGGCAGCGTATGCGCAAGGAGGCATTGTTACCTCTGCTGGCAGGTAAGAAAGCTCAATATCACCCTTTTTCATTTTCATCTGGGAACGGTTTGGCATCGCACTGGGTCACGAAAGAGCCTTCAGAAGTAATTATCCTCGATGGAATTTATAGTTCTCTCCCTGATTTATCCGATGTCGTCGATCTTTTCGTACTCGTGGATGTAGTGCCCGAACTACGCCGCCACAGGCATAATATGAGAGAGGGTTCTGCCGATGCGGCTTGGCACCGTAGGTGGGACTCGGTTGAAGATTATTATTTTTCAGCCCTACGTCCGCCAACATCATACGATTTAATAGTATTTAACACTTAGTACACAATTACGAGGCTGCCGCGGGATTGATGGGCAGTCTCGCTTCACGGGCAGTTTATCCTAGGGATTTGTGGACGGACCCCCCACGTTTACCAGCTTTTAAATCGCTTAACTATCCTAATTATAGTAAATGAATATTTTATTCTATATATAATAGTGATAAACTATGATAGGGTAAGAAAAGTTGTGTGAATAGGTCGCGCCCTTGCTTGCTGTAGCGCCTAAGCAGGAGCGCCACATCCTTTCTGCAAATCTTAGGGTATAGGGACGGTAAAAATGAGCAACGAACAAACTAGAGCAGACGTTATCTTAATTGGTGCCGGAATCATGAGTGCGACTTTAGGGTCGCTGCTGAAGCAATTAGCACCGGACTGGAAAATTACGGTGTTCGAGAAGCTCGCTAGCGCGGGAGAAGAAAGTTCCAATGAATGGAACAATGCGGGAACGGGGCATTCAGCACTGTGCGAGCTTAACTATACCGTCGAAAAACCGGACGGATCCATAGATATTAGCAAAGCTATAAAAATCAATGAAGAGTATCAGGTTTCCAAGCAGTTTTGGTCTTACCTTGTAGACAGCAATCTGATACGTAATCCGCGTGACTTTATCAGGCCGTTGCCTCATTTGAGCATAGTGCAAGGGGAAAAAAATGTAGCGTTTTTAAAGAAGCGCTTTGAAACGCTGTCTAACAATCCTCTGTTTCATGGTATGGAATTCTCCGACGACCCGGAAACGTTGACGGAATGGATTCCGCTTATGATGAAAGGCCGGACGTTGAATGAACCTATAGCGGCAACAAGAATCGAGTCCGGAACGGATGTCAATTTTGGCGCTTTAACGCGGATGTTGTTTGACCACTTAAAGAATAATAACGTAGATATCAAATTCAAACATAATGTGGATGATATTAAACGTACCAGCGACGGCTTGTGGGAATTGAAAGTGCGGAATGTCGATAGCGGCGCCGTCGAACGCCATACGGCAAAATTCGTCTTTATCGGCGGCGGTGGAGGCAGCTTGCCGTTACTGCAAAAATCCGGCATTCCTGAAGGGAAGCATATCGGAGGATTCCCGGTAAGCGGACTATTTATGGTGTGCAATAATCCGGAGGTTGTAGCGCAGCACCACGCCAAAGTATACGGTAAAGCCAAGGTTGGCGCTCCTCCAATGTCTGTTCCGCACCTTGACACCAGATTTATCGACAATAAAAAAACGTTGCTCTTTGGACCGTTTGCCGGCTTCTCGCCGAAGTTTTTAAAAAACGGTTCGATGTTCGATTTGTTAGGTTCCGTAAAACCGAATAATGTGTTAACTATGTTGGCAGCAGGCGCAAAAAACGTTCCATTGACAAAATACCTAATCCAACAAGTTCTGTTATCGAAAGAACAGCGGATGGAAGAGTTGCGCGAGTTCATCCCGAACGCCAAAAGCGAAGATTGGGATACTGTGGTAGCTGGCCAACGGGTGCAAGTTATCAAAGATACTGCTGCCGGCAAAGGAACGCTTCAATTTGGAACGGAAGTGATTAGCGCCGCCGATGGCTCGATAGCCGCATTGCTCGGCGCTTCTCCGGGCGCTTCTACCGCCGTTTCCGTCATGCTTGAGGTCATCAAAAAATGCTTCCCGCAACATATCAAAGCGTGGGAGCCGCAAATAAAAGAAATGATTCCATCTTACGGCGTATCACTGTTGAAAAACCCGGAGCTTATCCACGAAATTCATGCTTCAACAGCGCGGACGCTCGGCCTGAGCGAAAGCTTGCCGCTTCAGATGGCGCACCAAACCGTATCCTAAACAACGAAGTTTTGATTTGAACTGCCCCCCGGATAAAACGACGCTAAGCCCCAGAAGGCTTAGCGTCGTTTTGTTGCTTGGCGCGCCGTTTCGGACGGAGGGTGCCCAAAGCTGCCGGAGTGATTATTTTACGCCTTCAAACTGCATGTTATACAGCTTGGCGTATATACCGCCCATCTCCATGAGCTGTACATGCGTGCCCTCCTCGGCAATGCCTTGTTCCGAAAGCACGATAATCCTGTCGGCGTTTTTGATCGTGGACAGCCTATGGGCGATGACAAAGGTCGTGCGGTTCTTGGCGAGCTTTTCGAAGCTTTCCTGCACGACTCGTTCGCTTTCGTTGTCCAGGGCGGAAGTGGCTTCGTCGAAGATAAGGATGGGCGGATTTTTCAAAAACACGCGCGCGATGCTGATGCGCTGCTTCTGGCCGCCCGAAAGCTTGACGCCGCGCTGCCCGATATAGGCATCGTAGCCGCCCGGAAGGCCCATAATAAAGTCGTGGGCGTTGGCATTTTTAGCGGCGGTAACGATTTCCTCGTCGGTAGCCCCAGGCTTCCCGTACAAAATGTTCTCTTTAACCGTGCCCGCAAACAAATACACATCTTGCTGCACGATCCCGATATTGTCGCGCAGCGATTTGAGCTTGACGGTTCGGATATCGGTGCCGTCGATGAGAATCGCGCCTTCGCTCGTCTCGTAAAACCGCGGGATCAAGCTGCACAGCGTCGTTTTGCCGACTCCGGATGAGCCTACAAGCGCAACATATTCGCCTGGATTTGCCGTAATGTTGATATGGTTAAACACATAGTTCGAGTCGCTGTCATACTGGAAGCCTACGCCCGCAAACTCCACTTTGCCTTTGACATGGCGCAGCTGGGTGGCATTTGGAGCATCCGTAATGTCCGGCTCGACGGCCATAATTTCCAAAAACCGTTCAAATCCGGCCGCGCCGTTTTGAAGGTTTTGGGTAAAGTTGACCAGCCGTTTTACCGGATCAATCAGAGTGTTGATGTATAACAAAAAGGTAATCAGCTCAGTAAGCTGCAACCGGTCATAGCTGATCAGAACGGCGCCCACGACAACAACCGAAATATTGATCAAGGTAATGAACGCGGTCAAGCCGTTAAAGAACAGCGCCTCAGCCCGATAACCGCGTTTCCTGCTATCCAGGAAGCGGCGGTTGCTGACCGTGAATTTATCCAATTCGATCGCTTCGTTAGCAAAAGACTGCACCACTCTAATCCCGGAAAGACTATCTTCGATTTGCGAGTTGATGTCAGCGATACGTTCCTTATTCCTCTTTAGAGCGCCTTTCACCTTGAGGCTATAGCGATACGCGAACATCAGCATGAGAAGCAAAATCACAAAAATCGTGAGCGTGAGCTCCCAATTCATATTTACCAGGATAAAGAACGAGCCGATGATCCTGACCAGCGAGATAACCGTATCTTCCGGCCCATGGTGCGCAAGCTCCGATATATCGAATAAGTCAGTGGTGATGCGCGACATCAGCTGCCCTGTTCTGGCGTTGTCGTAGTACCGGAACGAAAGCTTCTGGACGTGCTGAAACAAATCGTGCCGCATGTCGGTCTCTATCCTGGCACCCATCACATGTCCATAATAGTCCGTATAGAAGTTGCTGACATACTCGACGGCCATCAGAAACAAAAAGATGCCGGCCATTTTGATAAGCAAATCTGCCGCGATTCCCGTGTCGCTTATGGCACGGGTAGTGATTTGATTGACCAGCATAGGATAGGCAAGTACGGTTATCGAGGCCAGCGACGCAAAGAATAAATCCAGAAACAGCACCTTTTTATAAGGCTTGTAGTAAGCTAAAAACTTCGTTAACTTATCCACGCACGACTCCTCCAATTTATGCTTCTTGCCAGGATTATTACGGTTACGGTCGTTTTGACGGATTTGGCATCGTTTCTCATCTATCTCACCTCGGACATTTTGCTTTCATCGTAGCATCCCGTTATTTCAGCCGACAATTTAACAAATCATTATAACGAAAAAGGCCAATTGCTAAGAAGCTCGGGAGGTTGGGGGCGACGATAACGGCAGTGTCGGATCAATCTTTGTCCAGCAGCATATGCCCTCTCGGTGAATCGGAGAGGGTCTTTTTGTTGTTCATTGCTGACCGATTGTGGTATTGTGAATTATTAACGATAAAAACCCCGCATAAATATGAAAATTTCATGTTGACTATTGACTATTAATTCATTAAATAAGATAATAAAACCACAATATGCAACAAATACGCATGAATACATCGGGTTTGTTGTGGAATTGTTTAGGGGCTTCCATATTTTTTGGAATGACTTGTTGGATTGTGTGCCTTTTTGCAAGCGTGAAAACAAGTTGACGGGGGCCGGGCGAGGGGGAATCCAAAGGAGCAATCTCAGCCAAATGCTAAAGGGAAGTACGACAGCAAGCTGCGTATCAAAGATAATGGCGAGAGGGGTATTCACATGAAAAAATGGGTTCCGCTTCTACTACTTACAACATTGGTGGCCGGTATCGCCGGATGCGGCGGAGGGACGGGCGGCAATAAAAATGTGGAGAGCGCTCCGGCGGCTCCGGCTCCCGCAGCGGGCAAGCCGGCCGAAATTTCCGTGCTGATGGGCAAGCCGGAAATTTCCAAACAATTCGATGCGCTTGTAGACAAATTCAACAAATCCCAAAACAAAGTGAAAGTTTCCGTCATTCCGCTTGCCGGCCAGAACGCTTTTCAAAAAATGTCGGCCTTGTATTCGTCCGGCAACGCGCCAACGATCATCATGATGGGCAAAGAGTTCCCCACCTTCAAAGACAAGCTGCTGGACTTGTCCGGAGAGCCGTGGGTCAAGCATGCGGCAGCGGGCACGCTCGATTTCGTGAAGGACGGCGACAAAATCAAGGGGATGCCGGTGAACGTCGAATCGTTCGGCTTCCTGTACAACAAGAGCGTTCTGGATAAAGCGGTCGGCGGCAGCTTCGATCCGAAAAGCATCAAAACCCGCGACGACTTGAAAGCGCTGTTCGACAAAGTGGCCAAAGTGCCGGGCGTGACCGCTCCGATTACGATCTCGCCGATGGATTGGTCGCTCGGGGCGCACTTCACCAACATTTTCTTCACGAACGTTTCCGGCAACCGGGACGAGCGCCACAAATTCCTGGACGACATGAAGGCGGGTACAGTCAATCTGCAGGACAACAAGCTGTTCAGCGGCTGGCTCGATACGTTCGATCTGATGAAGCAGTACAACGCGGACAAAAAGTCGCCGCTGTCTCCGCAGTACGACGACGCTCCTTTGGCGCTGGCAAGCGGCAAGGTCGGGCTATGGTTTATGGGCAACTGGTCGCTGCCGCAAATCAAGGAAGTCGATCCGAAAGGCGATTACGGGCTGCTGCCGGTGCCGGTCAGCAACGATCCGAACGATCCGGCCAACCATAAAGTATCCACCGGCGTGCCTTCCTACTGGGTAGTGGACGGCTCCCAGTCCAAGCCGGAGCAGCAAGAAGGAGCGAAGCAGTTCCTGAACTGGATGGTCGGCAGCGACGAAGGGCAGAAGGATTACGTCACTTCGCTCGGCTTCATCCCGGTATTTGACAACATCAAGACGCAGCCGGCCGATTATTTGAACCGCGCGGTGCTCGATTATATGAAAGCGGGCGACACGCTCGAATATATGAACTCCTACTACCCGCCGGACGGCTCAGCCAATATGGGGGCGACGATGCAAAAATATTTGGCGGGAGAAATCGACCGCGCCGTCCTGACAAAGGCGTTCACGGAGTACTGGAAGCAAGTGAAAAAATAACTGCTGCCGAGTGGGATAAGCGTTAGTGGCTTATCCCACTCCTGTTCAACTCAAGAAGACCTGAAGGGAGGCAATGTCCGCTATGTACACGGAGAAAAAGCTGGCCGAGAACATCAAAGTGTTCGTCATGTTCGCGTTCGTCCCGCTGCTTGCCTTTTTGACGGTGAAAGTGATCCCGTTTGCGATCGGGGTGACGATGACTTTCACCGATTGGAACGGCGTCGCTTCCTCGTTTCAATTCAAAGGATTTGAGAATTACATCGCCGCGTTTCGGGACGCCGAGTTTTGGCATTCGATGCTGTTTACGGTCCGCTATGTGGTCTGTTCCGTCGTGCTGACGAATGTGATCGCCTTTGCTCTCGCCCTGCTCGTATCGAGCGGCGTGAAAGGCCAGAATGCGTTCCGTCTCGGATTTTTCACCCCTAATCTGATCGGCGGCATCATCCTGGGGTTCATCTGGCAGTTTATTTTCTCGAGGGTGTTGGTGTATGTCGGCAAGGAGGCGGCCTGGGACCTATTCGCCAATTCCTGGCTGGCCCAGCCGGACAAAGCGTTCTGGGCGCTCGTCATCGTCGGCGTCTGGCAAACCTCGGGCTACATGATGCTGATTTACATTGCGGGGTTGACGGGCATTCCCGGCTCGCTCTTGGAAGCGGCCGGGCTCGACGGCGCATCCAAATGGCAGCAGCTGATCCGGATTAAAATCCCGCTAATGGTTCCCGCCTTCACGATCAGCTTGTTTCTGACGCTGCAAAAAAGCTTCATGGTGTACGACACGAACTTGTCGCTGACGCAGGGCGGGCCGTACCGGTCAACGGAGCTGATCGCCATGCACGTCTATAACGAAGCTTTCCTCTATCAGCGTTACGGCTCCGGCCAGGCGAAGGCAGTCATTTTGTTCATTATCGTCGCCCTCATTGCCGTCATCCAGGTGCGGGCGATGAAGAGGCTAGAGGTAAGATCGTGATGAGACGGAAAAAGAGCTTGAAGCAGACAGGATTATTCGCGCTGGCGTGCATCCTTGCGGTTGTGTATATGTTTCCTTTCGTTCTGATCGTGCTCAATTCGTTCAAAAGCCGCCTGAACGTCGTGGCGAATCCGCTCGGCTTGCCGAAATCGTTCAGCTTTGACAACTACAGCGGCGCGTTCAAGACGATGAGCTTCGGTACCGCCGTCGTCAATTCGCTCACGGTCACCGTCGTCTCGATCGTGCTGATCATCGTGTTTTCGTCGATGCTGGCTTATTTTCTCGTCAGATGGAACTGGAAAATCAACAACTTCATCCTGCTCATGATGGTTTGCGCCATGATTATTCCATTCCAGGCACTGATGATCCCCTTCGTCTCGATCTATGGGAAGCTGGGCGTGCTGAACAGCAAATGGGCGCTATCCTACTTCTATTTGGGCTTCGGGCTCAGCATGGCTACGTTCATGTACCACGGGTTCATCAAAGGCGTGCCGCTGGAGCTGGAGGAAGCGGCGCGGATCGACGGCGCTTCGAAATACCGGGTGTTTTGGAAAGTCGTTTTTCCGCTGCTGATGCCCATTACGACGACGATCGCCATTTTGGACGTGCTGTGGATTTGGAACGATTTCTTGCTGCCGTCCCTCATTTTAACCGATAAAGACGCCCGGACGTTGCCGCTGTCCACTTTTTATTTCTTCGGCCAATATACGTCCGATTACGGCTCGGCAATGGCGGCTTTGGTGCTGTCGATTGTGCCGATTATCGTGTTCTACCTGCTGATGCAAAAGCATGTCATTAAAGGCGTAATGGATGGCGCAGTGAAGTAAGCGAAGGGAGGAGCCGACATGTTTGTGCACGCAAGACGCCAAAAAATTCGCGAGCTCGTCCGGCAGTACGGCAACGTCAAAGTATCCGATCTAGTCCGGCAATTCGGCATCTCCGAGGAAACGGCCCGCCGCGATTTGAACCAGCTGGAAATCGAGGGCCTGGTCAAAAAAAATTACGGCGGAGCCACTTTGCGGGAAGAGGCCAGCGGCTCGGCGGAAACCGTGCTGCCCGTCAAACAGCGGCAATCGCTTCGCTTCAGCGAGAAAGAGACGATCGGCCGGGCTGCGGCCAGACTGGTGAAGGATCATCAGGTCGTCATTTTGGACGCCGGTACGACGACGCTGGCGCTTGCCCGGCACCTGAGGGCGGTGAAGGATTTGACGGTCGTGACGAACGGCCTGAACGTCGCCGAAGAGTGCATCAGGAACGCGGCGTCCGTGTTTGTCGTCGGCGGCAAACTGGTGGAGAAATCGATGAGCCTCATCGGGCCGAAAACGCAAAACGAGCTGCTCAATTTTAATGCGCATTACGTATTTTTGGGAACTTCGGGCGTATCCCTTAGAAAGGGCTTCACCAGCTCCGATTTGTTCGAAGCGGAAGTGAAGAGAGCGATGGTGTCCGCAGCGGAAAAAGTGGTCATTGTGGCGGACCATAGCAAGTTCGGGCTGCAAGGGGTCATTTCCTTCGCTTCTTTCGAGGAGGTCGATATGCTGTTTACCGACGATCAGGCGCCGGAGCGGGAGCTCAAGCAGATCGAAAGCATGGGAGTAGAAATTGTCGTATGTTCGGCCGGCGACATCGCTCAGGCGAACGAACGGGAGGGAACTGCAGACTATGGCGCGTAAGCTGGCAATTATTCATACGACTCCGGTTACGGTGGACACGTTTCGGCAGCAAGCGGAGCGCATGCAGCTGGAATGCGACATCGTCAATTTCGTGGACGATTCCATTTTGCCGCGGCTGGCGGCAAACGGGGGAGACGTTGCGGAGATCGCACCCAAGCTGGTGCAATATGCGCGTTATGCGGAGGAAGCGGGCGCCGACGTCATTTTGAGCGCATGCTCGTCGGTGGGAGAAGCGGCTGCGGCCATGAGAAGCGAGGTGTCCGTCCCGGTCGTGCGCATTGACGACGCCATGGCGGAAGAAGCGGTGAAACGCGGCGACACAATCGGTATCGTGGCGACGCTGGAAACGACGATTCGTCCCACGACCGCATTATTGATGGAAAAAGCGCGAGCGGCGGGCAAAGACGTGCAGTTCATTCCCGTCCTGGCCGGGGAAGCGTACCGGTTGCTCAAGCAGGGCGATAAAGAAGGCCATGACCGGATTCTGCTTGACTTGCTCGCCGATCTGGCTTCGCGCGCGGACGTCATCGTGCTGGCGCAGGCATCCATGAGCCGGGTGTCCGCTTTGCTGGAGCCGGAGCAAAGGGACAAATGTTTGACGAGCCCGGCGTTCGCGCTGGCGTATGTGAAAAGCTTGCTCGCGGAGACGAAGCGATGATGTTTCTCGGCATCGACGTCGGCACAACGAATTGCAAAGCGGGGTATTTTGGCGGCAGCGGCCGGCTCGAATCGTGGGCGAGCAGCCCTACGGCGACGTTCCGAACGGAGGACGGGCTGTCATATTACGATCCGGAGCAGCTGTGGAGAACGGTTGCCGCGACGGTGCGGCAAGCGCGGGAAGCGTGTCCGGAGCGTGGGGCCGTCCTGTCTGTCGGCATTACGAGCATGGCGGAAGCGGGACTTCTGGTGGACCGTTCGTCCGGCGAGGCCAGGAGCCACGTCATACCTTGGTTCGATCCCCGCAGCGTGCCGCAGTGCGAAGCGCTGATGAAGCGCTGGGATGCGGCCGAACGATTTCGGACGACAGGGCTAAGAGCGAGCTATAAGTATGGCTTGTTCAAGCTGCTCTGGCTTAAGGAACAGGACCCGTCCGCGCTGGAGAATGCCGTCTGGCTGTCGGTCGCCGATTATATCGCCTATCGGTTCACGGGCGCGCCGGTTACCGATTACACGCTTGCGGCGCGGACGTTCTGCTTCGATATCGCGCGCAAAAGCTGGGATGGGGAAGCCATGTCCGCGCTTGGGCTGCCCCGCGGCCTGTTTCCCGAAGCTTTGCCCAGCTTCGCCGCATCGCGGCCGATTCGGGGAGGCTCGTTCGCCGACCTGGGCATTCCTGATGGCACGCCCGTCTATGTGACCGGACATGACCATCTGAACGCCGCATTCGCCGTCGGAGCCACCCGAAAGGGAACGCTGTTCAATTCCATGGGCACGGCGGAGACGTTGATCGGGGTGCTAGAGGAGAAGCCGCTCGGCCAAGCGGAATACGATTCGGGCCTGGCATACGGCATACATGTCGCGAAGGACAAATATTTTTGGCTGGGCGGGCTTCCGGCATCGGGCGGCTCGGTCGAATGGATCAGGCGCTTGATCCATCCGGAGCCGCTGCCTTACGAAGAGCTGGAAGCGCTCGTGCGGCAAGCCGGGCGCATGCCGACCGGACTGCTGTACGTTCCGTATTTGTCGGGGAGCGGGGCGCCGCAGCCCGATCCGCACAGTTCGGGTTCGATCGTCGGGCTGCGGCTGCACCATGAACGGGCGCATATGCTGAAAGCCGTGCTGGAAGGAATCGCCTATGAAATGGAATCGATTCGCAGGGCGGCGGCGAAAGCGAATGCCAAGGGCCTCGAAGGCGAAGGAGAAATTATCGCCATCGGCGGAGGCACGCGCAACCGGGAATGGATGAACATCAAAGCGAACGTCTCGCGCAGCCGAATCGTACTGCCGCGCATGCCGGAAGCGGCGATGGCGGGTGCGGCCGCACTCGCGGCCACCGGTTTCGGCTACTTCCGGGACGAGACGGAAGCGGGCACCGCGTTCGGAGGCGGGCAAGCCGACACGATCGTTCCCGATGAAGAACTGCAGCGGCAGTACAAAGCTGTCTACGAAAACAAGTATTTGGTTTATCAGGAGCTTTACCGGACCTATCAAGCATTGACGAAAGACGTTTCGGCGGGGGGAGGTTGAAGCGATGAGGCAGAACGCTCATACGGCAGGGCCCGCGGGCGGCGGAGCCGCTCACGAGTATTGCGGGGCCATCGATTTTGGAGGAACAAAGACGCTTGTCGGCATTGTGAACCGGGGTGGTTCGATCGTCGCCAGCAAACGATTCGAAACCGACAAGGCCGGGACGCCGCAAGCTCATTTTGCGGCTTGCTCCGCGCTGCTGCGCGGGCTCCTGAACGAGCTTGAGCTGTCGGACAAGGAAATCGCCGGCATCGGCGTGACCGTTCCCGGGCTGGCCGACGCGGGGAGAGGCGTTTTGCTGCATGCGCCTTATCTCGGCTGGAAAGATGTGCCCGTCGCCGAATTGCTGCGCCAGTACTGGCATGTTCCGCTTATCGCGATCGCCAACGATGTCAATGCGTGCGCCTTGGCGGAATCGATGTTCGGCGCCGCTCCCGACGTCCGCAACTTGCTGTGGGTCACCGTGAGCACGGGCATCGGCGGCGGCCTTATCGCGGACGGCCGTATTTGCGAAGGCGAGAACGGCCTGGCCGGGGAAATCGGGCACGTCGTCGTCGAATGGCAAGACGGCGCGCCGTGCGGCTGCGGCAACCGGGGCTGCCTGGAGGTGCACGCGTCCGGCACCGCGATTGCGGCAGCTGGCCGGCAAGCTTATGCTGCGGCCGATGCCGGTTCCCCGCTTCGCTTGCGGTTCGCCGCAGAGAGCGACATCACGGCGCAATCGTTGGCGGCAGCGGCGCAGGACGGGGTGGAGGAAGCGCGCCGCCTGTTCCGGGACGCCGGCGAATATTTGGGCAGGGCGCTTCCGCCGCCGTCAACGTGCTCAATCCCGGCGCAATCGTCATCGGCGGCGGAGTGAGCCAGTCGTATACCTCATGGCCGACGCGTACGGGAAGTAGTGCGCCGCTCGGTCATCGGCGACGCCAACAAGAACGTGCCGATCGCCGTCACCTCTTTAGGGTACGAAGCCGGCCTGGTCGGGGCCGCGAGCTTGGTCTGGAGCCGGCTGCAAAGCAACCAAAATTACGAGTAAGGAGAGGGAGCCGTCTATGTTCAAATCTTACTATGACTCGTACTCATCCGAGTTCATTCACACGATACAATCCCTGAACTTCGATCTGGTCAGAACGATCCAGGAGGAAATGGAACAAGCGCGGGTAGAGGAAAGGCAGCTGTTCGTCATCGGCAACGGCGGCAGCGCCACATCAGCTACGCATTGGGCGTGCGATTTCGGCAAAGGTGTCAATGTCGAAGGGAACACCCGATTCCGCGTTCAAAGCTTGACCGACAATACGGCGTGGATGACCGCGCTCGGCAACGACATCAGCTATGAGGACATTTTTCTGGAGCAGCTGAAGAACGTCCTGAAGCGGGGAGATTTGGTCATCGGCCTCTCCGTCTCCGGCAATTCCGAGAACGTCGTCCGCGCTTTTCGCTACGCCAAGGAGCAGGGCGCCAAAATCATCGCTATCGTGGGAGCCAAAGAAGGGAAAATGAAGGAACTCGCCGACATCGCGCTTGTCGTGCCCTCGGAGGATTACGGCATTGTGGAGGACGTCCACATGTTCGTGAATCATGTCATTTCCCAATATTTGCGCCGCGTGTATTTGGAAACTAAAGCGGCGGCAGGAAATTAAGTGGCTTAACTATTCACGATAGAAATATAACGAGGAGAGAACCTGCTATGTCCAACCGGGAACAGCCCCGCAACGTGATTACTCTGAAGCAAGCGTTAGAAGTAGCCGAAAAGCATGGCTTCGCCCTGGGGTCTTTTTCCCCGCGCTATACCCCGATGATCGCTCCGGTGCTGAGAGCCGCGCAGGAAGCGAACTCGCCGCTGATCGTACAAATTTCGCACAAGGAGCTGGTACGCTACGGCATTACGCCGGGCGAATTCGCGGATGAATTTTATGGCCGCATCCGTTCCGAAGGCATTACCGTACCGGCGGTCCTTCATCTTGATCATACGAAAGAGCTGGGTACAATCGCAGAGGCGATTGATGCCGGATTTACGTCCGTCATGATCGATGCGTCCGAACATACGCTGGAAAATAACATCCGCATTTCCAAAGAGGCGGCCGACTATGCCCGGGCCAAAGGGGTTTCCGTAGAAGCGGAGCTCGGCATGATCGGCACAACCGACTTCGTGGAGACGGACAAGGACGAGGAATTGTATACGGACCCGTTGGAGGCGGAGCGCTTCGTGCGGGAAACCGGCGTCGACGCTTTGGCCGTTTCGTGCGGAACCGCTCACGGCGTCTATATGGTGCGGCAGCCGAAAATCGACTTTGCCCGCCTGACGGCTATCCGCAAGCTGACTCCGGTTCATCTGGTGCTTCACGGAGGATCGGGGGTTCCAGCGGAAATGATGCTGCAAGCGATTCGCCTGCCGGGCGGGGGCGTGAGCAAAGTGAATATTGCAACGGATTTGGAATTGTCGCTGCTGCAGGCGCTCAGGCGTGAGGAGCGTCTCACTGACGCCGAATGCAGAAGCTTGCCCGCCGAACATTTGGAAAAAGGCCGCAGTGCCGTCCAAGCGACTGTGAACGAGAAAATCAGCAACTTCCTTGGCAGCCGCGGCAGAGCTGCGGATTACCGTTTGTAAGCATCGTTGTTGGGAAGCTCCATGATTTCGAGCGAAGGGGAGAAACCGATGAGCGCCGATTTGATTACGGAAGCAAGAAAGCGTGCGGAAGCGATATTGATCGGGAACGGGGGGGAGCTTGGCCTGCTTGGCTCCAATCAGGCTTATCAGCAAGTGTGGGCCCGCGACAGCATGATTTGCGGCTTGGGGCTGCTGCTGTGCGCGGATGAGGAGGGCAAGCGGATCCATCAGCGCTCGCTGCATACGCTGCGCAGCTTTCAAAGCGAGCTTGGCAAAATCCCGCACAATGTCGGTTTTACCGACGTGGCCGATCCGGCCCTTATCGCCCATGGCGGCAAGCTGGAGGTCGCGGGCAAGACGGGCGTCGCCATTGAGGATACGATCCATGCGGGATGCGTCGACGGCAACCTCTGGTACATTATCGGACAGTACTACGACTATATGGTGAAAGGCGACAAGGCGAGCTTGTCTGCGGCTTGGCCAAGCCTGGAGAAGGCGCTCCTGTGGCTCCGCTACCAGGATTCCAACGAGTGCGGGCTGCTGGAAGTGCACGAAGCGATGGACTGGGCCGACTTGTTCGCCAACCGGTACAACGTGCTGTTCGACAATGTGTTGTATTATGCCGCCTGGAAGTGCATGGGGGAGATGGCCGAGGCACTGGGGCTGAATGCGGAAACCTACGTCCGCGCAGCGGAAGACGTGCACCGCAAAATCAACGTGCTCCTCTGGGTTGGGCCGGAGGAGCCGCTCGATCTGGATTGGGTCGCCAACGAGCGCAAAGAATGGCTGTATCCGCTCAAACGGGTGGGCACGGAGCTGGTCGAACGCCCGTTTTACTTGCCCTATATGGGCTTCCGCGATTACGCCGACCGCTTCGATACGCTCGGCAACTTGCTCGCGATCGTGTTCGATGTGGCCGATCGCCGCAAAGCCGATAAGATTCTCGATTATATCGAAGGAACGGGACTCAATGAGCCGTTCCCGGTGAAGGCGCTGTACCCTCCGATCAATCCGGGCGAGAAAGATTGGCAGGACTACTACAGGGTGCGCAATCTGAACCAGCCTCACCATTATCATAACGGAGGGGCGTGGCCGTTCATCGGCGGCTTCTACGTTGCCGCTCTGGTGAAGGCCGGCCGCCTGAAAGAGGCCGCCTTCCAGCTGGATAAGCTGGCGCAAATGAACCGGCTCGGCAAGAAGGCCGAATGGGAATTCAACGAATGGTTTCACGGGCTGTCCGGGAGGCCGATGGGCTACGGCGGACAGTCGTGGTCGGCGGCGATGTACATTTTTGCCCACGATTGCGTGAAGCGCGGGGAAGTGAGTGTATTTAACGCCGCTAACGGCTGGGAGATCGGGTAACGGGAGGATTTGCGATGTCGGACTCAATCGATGTGCGCCGGGAGCTGCAGGCAACCGGGCAATTCATGATGCAGTACGGCCTGGCCTGGGGGAATGCCGGCAATATCAGCGCCCGTGTCGGCACCGGCGGCTACCTCATTACGGCGAGCGGGACATATATGGGGGAGCTTGGCGACGACGATTTTGTGGAATGCGGCCGGGACGGGACGTATGTCGGCGCCCCGGGCAAAAAGCCGTCCAAGGAAACCCCCATGCACCGCGCCGTCTATGAGGAAAGGGAGGAGATCGGTGCCGTGCTGCACGCTTCGCCCTTTTACTCCACCATGGTCGCCTGCTCCGGCTTGGACGTCCCGGCCGATTGGTTTGTCGAGACGATGTATTATTTGGAGAGAGTGGAGCGGGTTTCCTACTGCCATCCGGGCAGCGAGGCGCTTGGTGCGGCCGTCAGAGCCAAGGCACGGCAGGCGAACATTCTCCTTCTGGAAAACCACGGCGTGCTTGTGTATGACATTTCGGTCAAAGAAGCGAGAATGGCTTTGCAAACGTTGGAAATGGCTTGCCGGATGCTGGTCGAGTCGAGACAGGCCGGCATCCCTTTGCGGGCGCTTTCCCCCGGCACGGTGGAGGACTTTCTGCTGAACTCCGGCTACAAGCCGAGGAGGAATTGGTCATGATCGGAGTCGCAGCCGACGACATTACCGGTGCCAACGATATCGGCATCATGTTTGCGAAGCACGGCTTTAATACGCATGTGTACAGCTTTGCCGCGGGCGCTCCGCTCGCGCTGGGCGGCGGAAAGAAGCCGGATGCCGTCATTTTGGATACGGATTCCCGCTTTGACGGGCCGGAAAAGGCGTATCGGAAAGTGTTCGAAGCGACGTTGCAGTTGCGGGCCGCGGGGTGCTCCCGCTTTTACAACAAAACGTGCTCGGTGTTTCGAGGCAACATCGGCGCGGAATTCGACGCCATGCTGGATGCGCTTGGCGAAAGCTTTGCCGTCGTCGTGCTCGGTTTTCCCAAAAACGGCAGAACGACTGTGGACGGCATCCATTATGTGCATGGCAACAAGCTGGAGCATTCCGAATTCCGGAACGACCCCGTTCACCCGATGACGCGCTCGGACCTGGCGGGCATTTTGCAAGCCCAGACGAAGCGCCGCGTGGCTACGATCGCTCACCGGATCGTATCGCAAGGGGCCGGCCGGCTGGCTGAGGAGCTGGACGGCATGAAGCGCAGCGGGGTGGGTTACGTCATTGTGGACGTCGTCGACCAGCCGTCACTCGCCACCATTGCCAAAGCCGTAGAAGGCATTCGCGTGCTGTGCGGCAGCTCCGCGCTGGCGGAAGAATTGTCGGCGCTCGAGCGGCGCGTTGGGGAGCAGGAAGTCGGGGCGTTTCCCGTCGCCCCGCTGCTCGGAATGGGCGTGTTGTGCGTAGCCGGCAGCCTGATGCCGCAAACGGCGGAGCAGCTTAAGGTTCTGGAGAAAAGCGGGATTCCGTCCATCGAGATCGATTCGCTGCTGCTGTTAGACGCGCAAAGCCGCGAAGCGGAGATACGGAAATTGGCTACGGCATGCTCAATACGGATCGCTTCCGGCTCGGATGTTGCGCTGCATACGCCTAATAGGCAGGAAGCGGTGGACCGGACGAAACAGGCGGGCGCTGCGCTAGGCTTATCCAATGTCGAAGTATCCCGGCTCGTATCCGGGGCGGTGGCGGAGATCACCGGCCGCGTGCTGCAGGTGACGGGGCTGAGCCGGGTCGTCATCGCCGGCGGCGACACGTCCGCCGCGGTATGCGCGAAGCTCGGCGTGAAGGGCATGCGGCTCTGGCAAGAGATCGAGCCCGGCTTGCCGTCGTGCATCACTTTTACCGATCCGCCGCTGCTGATGGTGCTCAAATCCGGAAGCTTCGGGAAGCCGGACTTTTTGGCGAAGGCGCTGGAGCATCTCAAGCAGCAATCGTAGTTGTAGAAAGCGCCGCCGGACTGGGAGGGCGGAGCGGGTATAGGGAAGAAGAGGGGCTGTCCAACATTGGGCAGCCCCTCTTTTTGTCAACGCCGGGTTTCGCTGCAAGGTAGTGCTGCGAAAATTGCGGACGTACGCTATTTTTTTGCGCGCTGCACCTTGCGGGATCCATTATAATGATCATTAGTTAACGAAATCAGGCTCGGCCATCCTTCCGCAAGGAGCACACGAACAGTATGAATCGATTTCAGGATATCATGAAGGGCGCTCAGCAATTGCTTAAGCAGATGCCGGATCCAGTCTATATTGTCGATCCGGACGATCGGATCGTTTGGGTAAACGATGCGTTTCGCGAGCATTTTGGCGACGGCATTGGTAATTTTGAACTTCAGAAGGGAAGCTGGACGTCCGATGGAAAGATCCCCATCCGTGGCGACGACGGCGAAACGATTGCGTTCACGGTCCTGTTGAAGCATTGCGCGGGGCAAGCGGCCATGGATAAAGCGCAAGGGCAGCTTGACGAAAAGTACCGCATCATGGCCGAGAATATGCTGGATGCGATCGTTCTGGTCGATAGCGACGCCATTGTTCGATATGTATCCCCCTCCATTCAGTCGTTGACAGGTTTCAGCACCAAAGAGTACGAGGGCATGGATGCGTTCGATGTCATCCATCCGGATGATAGGGATCGGGTGCGAGGTTCGTATGTCGAGGTTTTGCAATCGAAGCTGCCCGTCAGCCTGGAGTATCGGGTTATTCATGCGCAAGGCCACACGTTGTACGCGGAGGCGCGCGTCAAGCCGGTTTTGGACAGTGAGGGACATGTGAAATACGTTGTAGCGGTTGTCCGGGATGTGACGGAGCGAAAAAAGGCGGAGCAGCTGCTGGAAAACATTTTGGATAACGTCAATGCCGCAGTCATCTCGACAGACAAAGATTTCACCCGGATGACCTATTGTTCGGCCAGCATCGAGAAAATATTCGGATTGTCCAAACAAGACATCGTGGCCAGCCCGATTCGCATGCACACGCATATGCACCCGGAAGATGATGCCGCTCTCATGCACGAAGTGAAACATCAGCTCGATATGGGAATATCCGTTGTCAAAACGTTTCGATTGCTGCACGGCGAGGAAACGAAATGGATCAAAATGACGATTCACCCTTATCTGGATCTTGCCGGAGAGGTCGAACGAATCGACGGCATTATGATGGACGTCACCGAGAAGAAGCGCTCCGAGCTGGCGCTCGAAGAAAGCGAGCAAAGGTACAAGTCTTTGTTCGAGAACAATTTGGACGGCGTCTTTTCTCTCGAATTGAGCGGGTTTTATTTTGTCAATGCCAACCGTTCTTTCGAAACGATAACCGGCATCCAGTTCGACAAGCTGCATGACCGTTGTTTTATGGGACTCATTATGGACGAAGATCATGCGTCGGTCTATGGGGCGCTTTTCCACGTCATTCAGCGGCAAGAGTCGACAGATATCGAATGCCGCATCGTGGGGTCCGCGCATGGCGAGAAAATCGTAACGATTACGTTCGTTCCTATCTTCCTCTCCGGCGAATTGAACGGCATCCACGGCATTGTGAAGGACATTACGGCGCGGAAAAGAGAAGAGCGGGAGCTCATCCGCAGGGAAGAACGATATAAGGTTCTGCAGCAAAGCTTGAACCGCTTCTCCAACGACCTTGCCAACGTGATGAAAGTGTCGGAGCTGGAAAATCGCCTGCTTGAAGAGGTCAAGGCCGTGCTGCAAGCGACCCGCGTATCCATCGAAGAGGTGCCGAGAGGGCGGGAACAGGCGATCATGGACATGAGCGATATTTGGGTCAAAATCGGCGAGAAGCAGCAGCCCGTCTACTTGCGGATCGCCATGGACCACGCCATGCTGGGGATCGAGGAAGAATGGCTTGAAACGGCCGTCCATTATGTGACGATTCTGTATGACAATCTTCACTTGCTGGAAGATCTGATGAAGCGCATGGAAGACATGGTCACGAACAAGGAAACGCCCAAATGGATGCTGAGACTGCTGTTCCAGCTGTCGGAGAAGGAGCGGGCGTCCTTGTCCAGCGACTTGCACGATTCGGTGCTGCAGGATCTGATTATCTGGTATCGCAAGCTGGAGTCGCTGCGTTCCACCGCCGCCTTTGACAAGGAAGCTCAGCGCGAGCTCAAACAAATCGAAGAGGGGCTGCTGGACGCCATTCATCAGATCCGCATTACGTGCAACGAGCTGCGTCCTCCTTTCCTGTTGAAAATGGGGCTGGTCGAGTCATTGAAAAGCCTGTTCTCGTATGCGCGCATGTTTTCCAATTATGAGATCGAGTTTTCCGCGGAGAAGCTGGACTATCCGCTGCACGAGGAGCAGATTCTCGGGGTGTACCGTATCGTTCAGGAGCTTATTAACAACGCCAACAAGCACTCCCAGGCATCGAAGGTGACGATGGCGCTGACGGGCGACAACGGCCGCTTGCATTTTTCTTATTCTGACGACGGGGTCGGCATGGATTTGTCCGCTTTCGAAGGGTCGTTTCAGCATATGGGCATTGCCGGCATCGAAAAGAGGGTTTTCAGCCTGGAAGGCGAAGTGGAATTGAAATCGGCTCCGAAGCAAGGGTTTCATGTGAATATTTACATCCCCACAAATACGCAGCTTAAAGGTGAACGCTATGGAAATCTTATTGGTTGACGATCATCGGTCTGTCGTCGAGGGCACCAAAATGCTGATCGAAGCCGAACCGGATATGAACGTAACGATCGAGACGGACGTCTATTATGTGCCCGATTTGGTGCGGCTGAAAAAGTTCGACGTCATGCTGCTGGACTTGTACATGCCGAATATGAACGGCGCCGACCTGACGCGCAAAATACTCGACTACGTGCCTGATGCCGTCATTCTCATTTATTCCGGGTTCGAAATCGCGCCGCATTTCAATCTGCTCATGGAATCGGGCGTTTCCGGCTTCATTGCCAAAACGTCGACGCGCGAGCAGCTCATCCAGGCGATACGCTGCGCCGCGCGGAAAGAGGCCATTGTCCCGATGCAGCTGCTCAAACAGCTGCGGCGCCAGGAGATTGTCGTGCACGGGGAAACGGAAAGCGAGAAGACGGTCATCACTCCGGAGGAAGACAAGCTGCTGCGGGAACTGGCGAAAGGGAAAAGCAACAAAGAGATTTCGAAAACGCTCATGATCAGCCAACGCTCCCTGGAATACAGCTTGACGGAAATTTTCCAGAAGCTGCACGTCAGCTCGCGGGTGGAGGTCATCAAAAAAGCGAAAAGCTTGGGGATACTGCCGACGGAAGATTTATATTAGCCGGAGTCACAGGCCCGCCCGCCAGGCTAGCAGCCGGCCGGTCCGCCGATTATCCGGCGGATGTCGTGCTTGGATGGCCGATTGCGCGGCACTCCGTTCAAATTCCGACGCAACTTGTGGCACAGTCCCTGTTTCCGGAAGTCCGCATTGCGGGAGAGCGGGGCAGAGCGACGTTGCCTTGCGGCATGGAGGCGGCTGATCATAACCGTTTGCCCGCAGCGAGAGGTGAACAGCACGCGCTGGCTCAGGAATAGAAACAATTCGTTAAATTGCGCATGCTCATACGCTAATAGCGCCCAAAAAAGCAAAACCGGCGAATAGCGCCCTAATGTGCGCTGCTGTTAGAACAAATGACGGTAATAGCGACCCCGAGGTCTCTACCGGCCAGTTTTCTCCAATACGTCCTGAAACAGCGTCTTCAGATTCTTTGATTAGAGAATCTGGGCGCTGTTTCTTCATTTATACGGTCAGGCTTCTTGCGCTCACCCGGTCAAAGAAACTCGGAGGCCGCTCATCCTCGGGGATGCCCCCGATGGGAGTTTTGCGCGACGATCACCTCAGCCCGCTGCCTTACAATTTGCGCGGAGCCCGCAAATATTTGCGCAGGCGAGCTCATCGTTTGCGCGTTTCGATGTCCCGTTCTGATTTACGATGGCTTCATACCGATCGGATGCGACTTTTAGGCTTTACAGCGAAACGAAATGGAGGAAATGCGCATGAAAGCAACCAACAAATGTTTTTTCCGGAGCATCGGAACGGCGCTCCCATTGACCCAAAAGTCATTCATTCCGAGAGGAGAAACAATATGAACATTCAGCTTTTGCAATGGGGACTCTTTTCCTTTATGCTCGGCCTGCTCCTGTCGCTTCCTCTTGCGGCGGTGCATTACGGGGCTTTCCCGCAGTGGACAAAGCTGTTTACGAACCCGCGCAAGCTCAAATCGGCCCATTTGGATTTTTTTACGCAAGCTTTCGCCGCAGCATTCGTTTATGTGCTGGAATTGGCTGTTAAGACGCGATTTCCCGAATATGTGGTCATTCCGCTCGTTTTCGGAATAATTTGTAACCCGCTCATTCTGCTTATCGAAGCAACGCCGCTGAATCGGTCGGGTTTCGGCGCCATCGTTTATAAGCTGCTTAGAGCCACAAGCCCGGCTTCGCTCCTGTTCGCCTGGTTCTTCATCGCGTGGAGCGTGCTGCCCGCGTATATGTTGATCATGCTGGTTGGTTTTGCTTTGCTTGGACTGCTTCTCATATTGAACTATAAGCGGCTCCACAATTACAGGTGCAAGCAGCGGAATCGGATATGAGCTGGCGAAAATTTTCGCAAAGAACAACAACCTGATCCTTGTCGCCAGAAATCGCGAAAGGCTGGAACAAATTCGCTCGGACCTTACCGAACAGAACAAGAGCGCGTCGATCACGGTTGACGTTAATTTTCAAGTAGGCCGGTGCATGCCGGCCTTTTTGATTTGCTCCCCAGCGACGACAAACAATTTGCGGGAAGTCCGCAAATATTTGCGCTGGCACGTTCATCGTTTGCGCGTTCCGCTGCCTCGTCCCGTTTTATGATAGCAACATACCGATCGGATGGATGGTACGCAAACGAATATAGAGAGGACGGCATGGAACATGATCAAGCTTGACAAAGTATCCAAAGTGTTCGCTTTGGAAGCGGGAAATTTCACCGCGTTAAAAGAAAACGACATTCACATCAAGAAAGGGGAGTTCATCGCCATTATGGGGCCCAGCGGCTCGGGGAAGAGCACGCTGCTGCAATTGATCGGGGGCCTCGACGTGCCGACTTCCGGCAGCATTACCGTCGACGGGGTGCGGCTGAACGAGCTGAACGAGAAGCAAAGAACGCTGTTTCGCCGCACGAAAGTAGGCTTCGTGTTCCAAAACTATCAGCTGCTGCCGATGATGACCGTGGCGGAGAACGTCGGCCTCTCCCTGTTGGCCAATAAAACCGCATCGGCTGAGATCGGGGCGAGAGTGCGCGAGCTGCTGCGCGATGTCAATCTGGAGGGGAAAGAATCGCACTTCCCGGCGCAGCTGAGCGGCGGCCAGCAGCAGCGCGTGGCGATTGCAAGAGCTCTTGCGATGAAGCCGGGACTCATTTTGGCGGATGAGCCGACGGGGAATTTGGACCGGAAAAACGGCGAGAGCATCCTGAAGCTTCTGACGCGCTTGAACAAGGACGAACATATGACGGTCGTGATGGTGACGCATGACCGGCATGCGGCGGAAACGGCCGATCGGATCATTATGATCCGGGACGGCGAGGTCGTGCAGGAGGAGGGGACCGGCGTTGAATATATGGCACACGGCTTGGCGTAATTTGATGCGCCGCAAGCTCCGGACGCTGCTCACCTTTCTCTCGATTGTCATTGGAGTGGCGTCCACGTTTGCGGTGGTCGCTTCCGTCGATACCGCCAAAAAAACGTTCCCGCTGTATTTGAAAGCGGCCTTCGGCAAAGCGGATTATCTCATCTCCGGTACGGAAACCTATATGCCGGAAAAGGTTTATAAGGACGTTGAACAACTGAATTATATGGCTTCTATCGCTGTGCTAAAGCAAAGCACGAAGCTGCATCTGGAGCAAGAGGGGATTTCCGCCCTCCAAAAAAGGGTGGAGCTTGGCGGCTACACGAGGCTGGATACGCCGCTTACGAATTTCAGTGTGATCCAAGGGAGCCTGACGTCGGGCGGGGCCGTCATTACGGACCGTACGGCAAAAGCATGGAAAGTTGGCGTCGGAGATACGATTTCCTTCGATACGGCGCAAGGAACGAAACAAATCCAAGTATCGGCCATCGTAAAATATACGGTCGAGCTGATGGGACCTTCCAGTTGGAGCATGGCGAAGTATCACCATTGGGCGGTAGCCGTACCGCTGAACGTGCTGCAGGACTGGTTCGGACTTGACGGCAAAATACAAAACGTGCAAATCAAAGCCGCCAGCGAATCCGACCGGCTTGCGGTAGAGCGGCAGATCGATGAGCTAGTCAAACGTTACGGCAACATGTACATGCAGCCTGTATTGATCGATTCCGATTCCGTCAAAGAGGCGGATACGTTCTTTATGGCGCTCTATATAGCCGGATTTTTGGGCATCGCCCTCAGTGGGTTTATCATTTTCAATACGTTGTATGTCAGCATTAAAGAGCGGAAGCAAGAATTTGCCGTGCTCAAGACGATCGGGTACTTGCCGAAGCAATTACAGGCCTTTGTCCTGTTCGAGGTATTCCTGCTGGCGATCGCGGGAACGGCCGTCGGCCTGCTGTTCGGATACGGTTTCGCGCAGCTGTTGTCGAAGCTGATCTTCATGCTGTTCAGTATCCATGACGAAGGAAGCATGCTGATCTTCAAAGGTTTTGCGGTGTCCGTGCTGGCCGGGTTGCTCATCCCCTTCGCCGCCGCTTTGATCCCGATTCGCCAAGTCGGCAAAATCAGTGTGGTCGAAGTGCTCAAACCCGGCCGCACCGAGACGTTTTCGCGCAAGTGGCAAGTTGTCGCCGGGTTGCTGCTGATCGTCTCCGGGTTCTTCATCAAGCATCTGCTCTTGGTCGTGCCGTTAATGCTTGGAGTCGCGCTCGTATATCCGCACCTGTTCAAGCTGTTCCATTTCGTGTTGCGGCCGGTGTACCGGCGGCTGTTCGGCTTCAGCGGCCAAATGGCCGCGAGCAATTTGAGGCGGAATCTGGGCCGCACGTCGATGACCTCCGTGATTCTCTGCCTCGGCATTGCGATGGTTGTTCTGATGAGCTCGATTAACTCGGCCTTTATTCAATCGTTCGAAAAAGTGATTTATTCGTCTTATGGCGGAAATCTGGATATCCACTTTCATCACACCGAGAAAACCGACGTGGAACGGCTGAAAAGCATCCAAGGTGTGGCTGACGCAAGAGCGTATGGGCTGTATTCGGCCATCTGGACTTTGAACGGCCAGCAGCGCAAGCTCCCTGTCTACGGCGTAGGGGAGTGGATCGACCGCTTCCCGCTGTTCACGGTTTCGGGCAAGTCGCGCAGTGAACTGGTGAGCGGGCTCAAGCAAGACGAAGTCATCCTGGACAAAATCGCTTACGGGGTTTGGGGAGGCAAGATCGGAGAAAGCATCGAGCTTGCGACGCTGCAGGGCAAACGCACGTTCAAGGTCGCCGCCGTCGTAAGCACAATGAAAAATAACGGCTACGGCGCTTTCATGAAAGAAGAGTCCTTTAAAGAAAACTTCGGCCTCAAGTTCGAGCATAACGTGCTGGTGATCAAAGACGAGAACGCTACTCCGCTGCAACTTAGAGAGCATATTTTTAACCAGTTCGGGGAAAGAATCGAAGACATGTTCGGCCCCGAAGATTGGGCTTCGATGGTCGGCTCGGTCTATACCGGTTCGTTCAGCGTCATCAACGCTCTGATCGTTTTGTCGATCGTGATTTCGGGGATGGGGATTACGAATACGCTGCTGATCAACATTATGGAGCGGATTCGCGAGCTTGGCATGATGCGTGCGGTCGGGGTTACGCGCCGGCAAGTGGTCGGGATGATCATGCTGGAGGGTCTCGGCATCGGAATCGCTGCTACCGTAATCGGTTGTATATTCGGCATCGTTTTGATTTTCATCACTTCAACGTTTTTTGAGATTCACTCGTTGACGTACCAGTTCGGGGTTTCATGGACCATCATTCTGTATATCGGCTTGTTCGGCATCGCGGTCAGCCTGGTTTCCAGCTTCACGCCGGCGTCCCGAGCGGCACAAACCCGGTTAAGCGAGGCGCTAAGATATGAGTAAACGAATCGTGTTTCTGTTGATGATCATGGCTGTGCTGCTAACGGCTTGCGGTTCCGACCCGGCGTGGGAGAACGAGCAAGTAACCGCCGCCGCCAGCCAGCGAATTTTGTCCGACGACGTGAAGGCGGAATGGACGGTGACCGGGGACCCGGCGTCCGGGGCGGGCCTGAACAAGACGATACGGGTGGAGATCAAGAAGAAAGATGGCACGCGAATCAACGAATTTGACGAAAACCACGAGAAGCTGCTGCATTTGATGGTCATCAGCAAAGATTTGTCTTATTTCAACCACATTCATCCCGAGTATAAGGGCGGCGGCGTGTTCGAAATTGCGGGTAACTTCCCCGCGGGCGGCGAATATAGGCTCATTGCCGATTTCAAGCCATCCGGCGGCGATTCGATGGCGAAGCTGGCGTGGGTTCGGATCGACGGAGAAAGCACCAAGCCGGTCCCGGTCGTCCCGGACGCAAGCTTGGAGAAAACGTTCGAAGGCAATCGGGTGAAGCTTGCCGCCGGCGGGCTGGCGGCGGGCCAAGAAGTCACGCTCAAATTCAGCATCGCGGACGGCAAAACCGGCCAGCCGGTAACCGATCTGCAGCCGTATTTGGGCTCAATCGGGCACGTGGTCGTTTTGTCCGAGGACGGGGAGCAATATGTGCACGTTCATGCTGACGAAGGGCAAGGAACGGGGCCGGATGCGCTGTTCGAGACTTCGTTCCCGAAGAGCGGGACGTATAAAATATGGGGGCAGTTTCAGCGGAACAATCAAGTATTTACGTCATCCTTTGTCGTGAAAGTTCCATAAGGGGGAATCGGTATGCAAACCGTTACATTGAAAGTTCAAGGAATGAGCTGCAATCATTGCGTGATGGCGATTTCAGGCGCCTTATACAAGCTTGGCGTAACCGCAACAGTCGAATTGGCAGCCGGCACGGTGGTGGTACAATTCGATCCGGAAAAGCTCACGTTGGATATGATCCGGGCGGCAATCGAAGCGCAAGGTTACGGGGTTACCGGGATCATGGTGATCGAGGGATACAAGCCGCGATGGAAGCCGTAACCCGGCTACAAACGCTGAGCATATCGGGGATGACCAAACAGCGTGGAACCTGAATTCCCCCTCACCTCTGCCGGTCTGGCAGCAGGCGGGGGGATTTTTTCACTACATCAGAAAGTATATGCTGCGCCTATACTTAGGCTGATTCCGCTACTAGGCGTTAAGCTGGAGGAGTAACGGCAAGCAACTTGCAGGGCGTCGCAAAGACAGCTTAACGCCGGTAAACGCGCACGTCCCAATGGACGGCGTAAGACGTTTATCCTTGTACGCTCGTCGCGTTTTGCGCGCCGGCCGCAATCTTTTGCGCGCCGGCGTTCATTGTTTGCGCGTTGCGGGAGCTCTTTTCGCGATACGATCATGGCAAATGAAACCGCAAAGGAGTTTTTCCTGTGAGCGCATTGAAGCATTTTCTGCCCTATGTGAATAAAGAAAAGAAGCTGTACATTCTGGGGTTCGTCGGCAGCTTGTTCCGCTTTCTCATACCGCTCTCCGTTCCGCTCGTCTTCAAATATTTGTTCGACAGCCTGCTTCAGAACGCGGCATTGTCGCGCACGGACAAAATAACGCAGTTGCTCCTCATCGCGGCCGTCATGGTCGCCGTCTTTTTTCTCGTTCGGGCACCGATGGAGTATGTTCGGCAGTTTTTCATGCATAAGGGCAACAACAACATCATTAAGGCGCTGCGCATAGACGCGTTCCGCAAAGTGCAAACGCTCGACGCTAAATATTTTGCGGACAACCGGAGCGGGGAAATCGGCACGCGCTTTTTCGACGATATCGAAAAAATAAGAGGCTTCATGACGGCCGTCTTCTCCAACGTCTGGATCGAAACGATCGTGCTGCTGTTCGTGATCGGCGTGATGGTTACGCTGAACGTGAAGCTGACGCTGCTTGCCGCGCTGCTGACCGGGGTACAGTTCGGTTTGGCGCACCTTCTTTCCAAGAAGCTGAAAACAACGACGCAGCAGATGATGAAATACCGTTCCGCGCTGAGCGGCTTTATTATCGAAAAAATTCAAGGTGCCTTCGTGGCCAAGCTGTTCGCTTCGGAAAAACGGGATGCGGAAGAGCTGGATATGCATTTGGAGCGCTACGATCGCTTAACGGATAAGCAAGCCATTATCAATGCGATTTCGCTGTCAGCCGTTAACGTTCTCATCGACATAACGCCTTTTCTTGTCGTGGCGGCCGGCAGTCTGTACGTCATTGACGGCAGCTTGACCCTCGGCAGCCTGATCGCTTTTTTCGCTTATGTGGACCGGATGAAAAGCCCCGTCGCCGCTCTCGTGCAAGCTTTTCCGACGATCGCTGAAGGAAGCGTCGCGCTGAAAAGAGTGTTTGATTTTCTCGCTACTCCGTCTGCCATCAAAGAAATAGACAGGCCCGTACACTGGCGGCGGTTCGCCGACTCCATCCGTTTCCATCGCGTATCCTTTTCCTACGACGGGCATGGCGATGTGCTGAGCGATATATCTTTCACTCTGGAAAAGGGCAAGACGTATGCGTTCGTCGGAGGCAGCGGGGGCGGCAAAAGCACGGTGCTGCAGCTGCTCACCCGGATGTACGATGCGACCCGCGGCGAAATCCTCGTCGATGGCGTGAATATCCGGCATTATTCCTTGTCCAGTCTCCGGGAGCAGATCGGAATCGTCACGCAGGACAATTTTCTGTACAGTTCTTCGGTGAAAGAAAATATCCGCATCGCCAAGCTCGACGCTACGGATGACGAAATTGCCGCCGCAGCGAAAAAAGCGTTCGCCCACGATTTCATCTGCTCGCTGGCCCGCGGCTACGATACGGAAATCGGCGAACGGGGAATCAAGCTTTCGGGAGGACAGAAGCAGCGGATCGCGCTCGCCCGCGTCTTTTTGAAAAATCCGGCGCTGATCTTGCTTGACGAAGCGACGAGCGCGCTGGATAACGAGAGCGAGAAGCTCGTGCAAGCATCGATTCAGCAAACGGATCGCGACAAAACGATCGTGATGGTCGCGCACCGGCTGTCTACCGTAGTGAATGCGGATCAAATATTCGTGGTGCGAAACGGGAAAATTGTCGAAAGCGGCAGCCATCGGCAGCTGCTGGCATTGAACGGCTACTACAAGGAGCTGTACGCCGAGCAAAATCGCGACGAGTCGCTGCCTTCGCTGCCCGCGCCCGAATTGCAGCTGGCGTCCGGGCATGGATGAAATCCAGCTTGGAAAGGTGCTGGCTTGAGCTCCAGTGGGCGGCAGTTTGACTGGTCACCAGGGCTCAGCCTCACCTCAAGTGCTTTCTTTCTGGCTACGCCAGTGGACCTGTTGCGTAAACTGTCGCTGTAGTTGCTTTTCAAGCAACTACAGCGGGACTTGCGGCGAAAACCGTCGCTGGAGTTGCTTTTCGAGCAATTGCAGTGTTAGTTTTGCAGCTAGACTAGAAAGTGGACACACCATAGTAGCGGCCTGATACAATAAAACCAACAAAAAGGTCGAGGTGTGTCATGGGAGATATCCGTCAACA
>NZ_JXAK01000061.1 GCF_000829455.1 Gordoniibacillus kamchatkensis | reverse complement strand
CTTTCACCGCCTAGTTAATCGCCATGCGTGGCGCACTAAATAAAGACGCCTGCGGAGTGCAGGCGTCTTTGCTCAGCTTCTGCCGGGTTGCGGCGCTTTTTACCGCCTAGTTAATCGCCATGCGTGGCGCACTAAAAATAGACGCCTGCGGAGTGCAGGCGTCTTTGCTCAGCTTCTGCCGGGTTGCGGCGCTTTTTACGAGTTTGCTTGATACTGGCTTGAAGCTTATTTGCCGCCGAATTGCTTATACATGTCGGCAGCATTTTCTTTCGTAATTTCGATCGTGCCGAGCGTAATGTTCTTCTCCACTTTCTCTCCGTTCTCGAGAATTTTGACGGCGTTGTCGATCGCTTCTTTGCCGCCCGTCGGATATACGTAAGTGACGGACAGCCGGCCTTCCATGACGGCTTTAATGCCTCCGTCCGGCGTAGGAAGGGCGTCGATGCCGACGAACTTCATTTCGTTTTCGCGCTTGGCGTTTTTCGCCGAGATGTAGGCGCCTTCCGCCGAAGGATCGTTGTGGCCGTAGACGATGTCGATTTTTTTGTTCGCCTGCAGGATCGAATCCATGACCGTGATCGCTTTGTCTTTGAGCCAGTCGGCGTTTTGGGAAGCGACGATTTTAACGTTCGGGTTGCCCTTGATCCCTTCCATGAAGCCGTCGTGGCGCTCCTGCTGCGGCGTTGCCCCTTCGAGGCCTTTGATTTCCACGACGTTGCCGCCTTTGTCGCCGAGCAGCTTGGCGACGTATTCTCCGGCCTTTTTCCCGATCAGCTTGTTGTCGCCGCCGATATATTGCGTGAAAGCGTCGCCTTCCACCTTCCGATCGAGGACGATAACCGGAATTCCGGCGTCATAGGCCTTTTTGACGACAGCCGTAAGCGGCTTCGCTTCGTTCGGGGAAATGATGAGCAGGTCGACCTTTTGCTGGATGAAGTTTTCGACGTCGGCGATTTGCTTGCTGTTGTCTTGCGCCGCATCCGCGAACACGACTTTCAGCTCCGGATGCTGGGCGGCGGCCGCAGCGATCTGGTCGTTCATCGCCACGCGCCACGGTTCGCCCAAATTGGCTTGCGACATGCCGATCAAGTAGCTGGATTTCTTTTTCGGCTGCTCGGGTTTCTTGTCGTCGGCCGCCGGTTTCGACGTGTCGGCCTTCGCCGCCGGCTGCTTATCCGCCGCAGCGGCAGGAGCGGCCCCGCCGCCGTTGCCGCAAGCGCTTAAAGAGATGAGCGAAAAGCCGAGAACGATCGATAGCAACAGTTTGTTTTTCATAGTTTCGACACCGTCCTTAACGTTATTTTTTTCTTTGCAAAACGACTGCGGCGATAATGATGAGTCCCTTGAACACCATCTGCAAATTGTTGTTGACGTTGAGCAGTCCGAGCATGTTGTCGAGCACCCCGAGAATGAGGGCGCCGACGACGGTGCCGGGAATCGTCCCGATGCCGCCGGACAAGCTCGTGCCGCCGATGGCGACCGCCGCGATAGCGTTGAGCTCGTATCCGATGCCGTCGTTGGGGCTGCCTTGGTTGAGCTGGGCCGCGTGAATAAGGCCAGCTGCCGCCGATAGCACGCCGCAAATCGTAAATACGGCGATTTTGACGCGGGTTACCCGGATGCCGGACAAGCGGCTCGCCGTTTCGTTGCCGCCGATCGCATAGACGTATCTGCCGAATCTCGTATACCGGAGCAGCGCCGCAAACACGATGCTGATGCCGATAAAGCAAATGGCCGGGACAGGAATTCCCGCGATCCGCTCGCTGAGCAGCGAGTAGCTGACCGGCGCCAAATTCGGCTCGTTGCCGTACGTGATCGGGATGCCGGTTCCGCCCGACCAGAAGCGGGCAATTCCTCTCGCGATGCTCATGCTGGCCAGCGTCACGATAAACGACTGAATGGACAGCTTCGTGCTGACCGCCCCGTTGAGCAGTCCGATCAAAGCGCCGATCAGCAAGACGGCAAGCACGGTGCCGAGCGTCCCGAAATGCTTGTGCATCATGAGATCGGCTGCAACCGTAGCCGTCAATCCCAAAATCGCGCCGACGGACAAGTCGATCCCGGCGACCAGGATGACGAGCGTCATACCGACGGCGATAATGCCGTTCTCGGATACGGCCCGCACCACGTTAGCCAAGTTGACAGGGTTCAAAAACAAATTTTCGCCGTTTCGTACGCACAATACGGAGGCGAGCGTGATGATGACCGCAAGACCGAACACGCTTTGCAACCGTTTGACGCGCTGCAGCCACGCTCCCGTTGCCCGGCTCGCCTCGCGGCCTTGTTCCTCGATTCGAATCGTTCGCTTTACGACTGACATGCCGGTTCACTCCTAAATGTCGCTGCGGAGAGCAGTTTCTCCGGCGTCGCTTCCGCCCGCATAAATTCGCCCGTCACTCGCCCTTCGCAGACGGTGACGATCCGATCGCAGTTGCCGATAAGCTCCGGAAGCTCCGACGAGACCATGATGATGCTTTTGCCTTGCTCCGCAAGCCGATGAATAAGCTGGTAAATTTCCGCCTTCGCTCCGACGTCGATGCCCCGCGTCGGCTCGTCAAGCAGCAAAACGTCCGGGTTCATCATCAGCCATCTGGCGAGCACGACTTTCTGCTGATTTCCTCCGCTCAAAGTCCCCGCTACCGTTGCCGGACTCGTCGCTTTCACTTTCAGGCTCTCCATCTGCTTGCGGCATTCGTTCTCTTCGTCGCGGAAGCGCAGGAACAGCCAGCGGCTCAGCTGCCGAAGCAGCGGCAGCGTCATGTTTTCGCCGATCGGGCGCCCCAGCACGAGGCCTTGGCCTTTGCGGTCTTCCGTAACGAACGACAGCTTATGCCGGATCGCCTCCAGCGGGCTTCGGATCCGCACCTCCGTCCCTTTCACTTTGATCACTCCCGACGTGTGGCCGGGATGCATGCCGAACAAGCATTCCAAAATCTCCGTTCTTCCGGCCCCCATCAAACCGGCGATACCGAGCACCTCTCCTTCGCGCACCGCAAACGATACGTCCTGGAGCCGTTTTCTGGCGCTTCCGGCCGGAGGGTGGAACGTGAGCCGTTCGACTTCCAGCATGACCGGTCCGGCTGATGTTTCCCTGAAAGGATACAGATCGGAGACGGCGCGCCCGACCCTCATTTGCACCAGATCGTCTTTGGTGACCTCGCGTGTATTGACCGTAGCGATGTATTCTCCGTCACGCATGACGGTGATGCGCTGGCTAAGCTCGAATATTTCCTCCATCCGGTGCGAGATGTAAATGATGGACACGCCTTCGGCGGAAAGGCGCCGTATGACCTGGAACAGCTTGCGGGTCTCGCTTTCGCTGAGCGCCGAAGTCGGTTCGTCCATGATCAAAATTCGGGCGTGAAGCGACAGCGCCTTCGCCACCTCGACCAGCTGCTGCTCGCCGAGCCGGAGCCCGCCCACTTTGGCCGTTTCCTTGACGGGCAGCTCCAGCGCCTCCAAATACGGCTGCGTCTCCCGGTACATCCTTTTGAAATCGACGGTGCCAAGCCTGGTCCGCGGCTCACGCCCGAGAAATATGTTCTCCGCCACGCTGAGCTCCGGCACGAGCTGCAGCTCTTGATGGATTTTGGCGATGCCCAGCCTTCGCGCATCGAGCGGAGCCCGGATGTCGACTTTTTTGCCGGACAAGAAAACCTCGCCCTCGTAATCGCCTACCGCACCTTGCAAAATGTTCATCAGCGTCGATTTCCCGGCGCCGTTCTCCCCCATCAGCGCGTGAACCTCGCCCTTTCTCAGCTCCAGACGAGCCCCCTTCAGCGCGTGCACGTTGCCGAACGACTTGCGGATACCGTCGAGAGTCAGCACAGCATCCTGCCCCACAGTTTTCACCTCCCCTTTTTCTAAGCCGATTATAGGGGCTAGGGCGCGGGAAGTATTTACAAAAAAACGCCATTATGCACGAATTTACGCACTTCTTGCTTGGAGTGAGCGGAGGACGTTAGAGTAAAGCCAGTGGAAGAAGAGGGGACGTTAAACGCGAAGTTTGAAAATGCGGAGCTGAGAGGCGTTATTCGGGCGCAGTACGTGAAAGACGGAGCCCCGCATGAGAGCCCCGTCCCTGATCCAGTAAAGGCCAAAACTTATCACGTTCACGATGATCTCAACGCATCGATAATGCCGTTGAAAATGCGCAAATCCTCCTTGAAATCCTCCGGAGTCGTTTTCGGCTCCACGCCTTTCGTCACGACGTCGTAAAAATATTCGAGCTCATGCGTATAAGGATCCTTGAAGGTGGGGCGAATCACGGTTTCGTTGTAGGCATCCCCTACCGTTTCGGCAATGACGAGCCGGGTCGCAGATGCCGAATATATGGCGTATCGTACTGGACTTTCAGCGACTTGGACGCCGCATATACTTCAATATGCGCATCGAACCGCCTCTGGTTGTCCACCCCCGTCTCGAACGCGGCGAAGTAGCCGTCATACTCGAAAATGGCATGGATATACCGTCCGCCGTTCCACTGCGCAGCCGCCTTCACCCGCTTCGGAATCCCGAGCATTTCGCGCATCGCGGAAATATCGTGGCTGCTCAGACCGCACATGAGCCGGTAAGCGGCGGCAAGCTCGGGCGGCGCTTCGCCGATCGCCTCCGTCACCATGCGCCGCGCCCGTTCCGCCCGATCCCGCAAACACTCCTCCGGTATGTCGTCAAAGCGCAGAACGCGGCTCGATTGCTCGATGAACAGCCGATTTTGGCCGATGATATCGCGAACCCGGGCGTACTGAATTTGGTCCAGGCTTTTCACCTCCTGCACGGCCTGAACGTAGGCAGGGGCGAAGCGGCGCATATAGCCGACCATAACCCGCACGCCCGCCTCGTCTCTTGCCCGAATGATCGCATCGGCGTCCGCCTCGTTTAGCGCCATCGGCTTTTCGATCAGCACGTGCTTCTTGTTGCGGATGGCCGCAATCGCGCAGTCCGCATGGTATTCGTCGCTGTTCAGCACGAATACCGCATCCAGATCGGCCTGTGCGGCCAGCTCGTGCGCATCCGTATACCGGGCCCCGACGCGGTAGCGCTCGCCGACCGCATGGAGCAATTGCTCGGAATATCGCACACGGCGGCGATTTCGTAACGGTCCGACAGCATTTCCAGAATCGGCAAATGGATGATTTGCGCCACTTCTCCCAGTCCTATGACGCCGACTTTTACTCTTTTCATCGTATCTCTCCCTTCATTGGGCCGAATGGAAGCCCAGCCGGCCTTTGAACGAATTGCTGTCACTCCTTGTAACCGCATTCAAAGAAAGTTCCGCAGCGTCTTTCGCTCCCTGAATGGGGGTCCCGGAACAAGCATGCCGATAACTTTATATTGCGCTGGTGAATGAATTATTCCCGAGCATTGGTGACACTTTTCCGGATTTCCGAGTGACGGTTGGGATGCAATGCAACACGGTGATGAAGCAGTGTGTTCAGCAAGTAGGCTAAGTCGCTTGCCGTCACCAGCCCGTAAATCGTTCTGTAATTGCTTTTCCCGCAACTGCAGAAGCGTTTTTGCAAACTGCCGGCTGTAAGTGCTGCGAAAGCAATTGGAGGAGGATCCAAAGTAACCTTCCCATAGAAATCCCCCTGTAATTGCTTTTCCCGCAACTGTAGAAGCATTTTTTGCAAACTGCCCGCTGTAAGTGCCACGAAAGCAATTGGGGCAGAGCAGCTGGATCTACCTCTGGCTGGCATGAAATAATGAGCTGTCGCAGCAGCTCTGCACCACCTTGCATTGCTCCAAACATCAGCACTACTTGCCCAAGTAGTCGGATACGTTGTCCGCGGTCACTTTGATGCTGTCCAGCGTTATGCGCTTCGGAAGATTGGGCTCGCGATTCAAAATGCGGAAAGCGTACTGGACCGCTTCCTTGCCTCCTGTCGGATAAATGAACGTCGCCTGCAGCACTTTCCTGTTCACAAGCTGAATGCCGCCGCCCGGACCGGACAAGCCGTCGATGCCGACGAAGCGGATGCCCTGTCTGCCCAAAGCGCTTGCCGCCTTGTAAGCGCCCAGCGCCATCGGGTCGTTATGGGCAAACACGACGTCGACATCCGGCCACTTGCGCAGCTGCTCCCTCATCAAATCTTCCGCCTTATCGCGCAGCCAATCCGCCGTAACCGTACCGACGATGCGGATGTTGCCGTGCGCGGCGATCGCTTCCCGGAAGCCGTCGCTGCGATCTTTGGCCGGCGTCGAGCCGAGCAAGCCCTCGATCTCCACCACGTTGCCGCCGCGGGCGCCGAGCAGCTGGCTGACGAATTCGCCCGCCCCCCGGCCGATCAGCCGGTTGTCCGCGCCGATGAACATCGTATAGCCGCTGCTCTCGATGTCCCGGTCCAGCACGATGACGGGAATTTTCCGGTACACCTCCTGCACGATCGGAGTGAGCGGCTTCGCCTCGTTCGGGGAAATGATGAGCAAATCGATGCCCTGCTTCATCAGCTTCTCTACGTCGTGAATTTGCTTCTCGCTGTTTTGCGCGGCGTCCGTAAAAATGACTCTGACATCGCTATGCTTGCTCGCTTCCTCCTGAATGTCCCGGTTCATGCTGACGCGCCAAGGTCCCCCAAGTTGGCTTGAGACACCCCGATCAAATAGCGGATTTCTCCGACGCTTTCCTCCCGGCTTCCGAACGGCGCGCAGCCGCTGAGCACAAGCAGCAAAAAAGCCGCAATCGCCTGCCGCATCCGTTTCACCTGACGCCACCCTTTCGGTATTCCGCCGGAGATACGCCCATCTGTTTCTTGAACGCCATGCTGAAATAGTGCTGCCCGTTGTAACCGACGCGGCTGGCGACCTCGACAATTTTGATCGTCGGGTCTAGCAGCAGCAAGGCCGCCTGCTTGATGCGAGTCTCGGTCAAATAATCGATAAATGACGCCCCCGTCTCTTGCCGCAGCAGTCGGCTAAGGTAAGACGGGCTCATGTTGAAAACGTCGGCGACGTCCTTGAGCGTCAAGTCTTCCTTGTGATAATGGTCGCGTATATATTTTTTGGCCAGCACGACAATCGGCGTCGCCCGGCTTTCCTCGGCGGCCGCCTGCAATAGCTCGCGGTAGGCGAGCGGCGCTTGCGCCACGTCGCCGATGCCGTCCCGGTACAAGGCGATGACCGTTATTTTTAAATATGCTTCCACCGCGCTTGCGATCGCCGCACCGATATCGACTCCCTCACCGGGGCAAGCTTCTGCGGAGATTACGATAATATGATCGCTGCGGTCGGCAAAAACGAAGCCGGCTCCCCGCTGCCGTACGACGTCCTCCGCAACGTTTTGCACGGCGAACAGCAGCAGGCGGCGGTCCCATTCCCGCGGATTGCCTTCGTTCCGCCTGATCCGGTCGAGCACTTTGATAAGCACCACGCAAAAGGGCGAATCGAGAGCAACCTGCAAATAGCCGAGCTGCTCGCGAATTTCTTGCGCGGTTAAAGCTCCGTCGATCCAGCTGTTCAGGAAGCGCTCCTTCACTTGCGGCATATGGCTCGACACTTGGCGGGCCGTCCAATCGATATATTTTCGCTCTAGCAGTCGTTCTTTCGCGGCTTCCAGCACTTCGTACAGCTGCTCCTTGGAAACCGGCTTCAACAAATAATCGCTCACGCCGAGCTTCAAAGCCTGCTGCGCGTAGACGAATTCGTTATGCCCCGAGACGATGACGATGATCGCATCGGCAAGAAACTGCTGCATTTTGTCGATAAACTCGAGTCCGTTCAAGAGCGGCATGCAAATATCGACCAGGACGACGTCGGGCCGCATCGACTCGGCGAGCTCCAGCGCTTCAAGCCCGTCCTCCGCTTCGCCAACCAGTTCCATGCCGAAGGAAGGCCAGTCGACGCCGCTTCTCAGCCCTCTCCGGATTTTCGGTTCGTCATCGGCGATCAGCACTCTCCACATCGCTTTCTCCGCTCCTTCCGCACGGATACCATACTTCCACTTTCGTCCCTTCCCCTGCCGTACTGAACAGCTTGAGCCCGTAAGCATCGCCATACACAAGCCGGATCCGCTCGTGCACGTTGAACAAGCCGAAGCCTTGCTGCTCCTCGTCAGCCGCGGCCGCTTCTCCCGCGAGCCGCGCTTGCAGCTTCGCCAGCCGCTCCGGGGCAATGCCCGCTCCGTTGTCCACGACGCTCATATACAGCTTGCCGCCGAGCCGCTTCACCTCGATTTGAATGCGGCCTTCGCCGCGGCGGGCTTTGATGCCGTGGTAGATCGCATTTTCCACGAGCGGCTGCAATGTCAATTTGATGACAGATTCCAGCTCTACATCAGCGTCGACGCGGATATCGTAATTCAGCTTCGCCTCGTAGCGAGCTTTCTGGATAAACAAATAGCTTTGAATATGCTCGATCTCTTCCTTGACGGTGATCGTTTCTTTCCCTTTGCTCAGGCCGATCCGAAACAAGTTCGTGAGGGCCATAATCATGACGACGATGTCGTCGGCTTTGCGCTCCTGCGCCATCCATTGGATCGTATCGAGCGTATTGTACAGAAAATGCGGCTTGATCTGCGCCTGCATCACCCGCAGCTCCGCTTCCCGCTTGCTTTTTTGCTCTTCGTACACGAGCTCGATCAGCTTGCGGATTTCCACGATCATATTGTTGAAGCTGCGGCCGAGATGCCCGATTTCATCGAAGCCGGCCGCTTCGAACCGGACGGACAAATCGCCGGCCTCCGCCCGCTTCATCAGCTTCCGCAGCGTCCCGATCGGCATTACGATCGAGCGCGTGAACAGCAGCGACGCCGCTACCGCCAGCACGACCGTAAGGCCGCCCAAAATGATCGAAACGTTGCGCAGCTTGGTCACGTCCTGCAGCGTCGCGTTCAAGGAAAAGACGCCTACCGTCTTCCACTCCGTAAAATCCGAAAGCGTATACATGATCTGATAACGCTCGCCGCGAATCGCTTTGACGATCGAGTGCCGGTTCGGCGTCTGCATCCAATCCGCCCGGACCCGGTAAACGATTGGGTTTTCCGGCGCGTAGACGATTTCCCCGTTGTTGTCCATCATATAAATGAACCCGTTTTTCCCGAGCGTAATATCGCGAATGAGCGCTTCGATCGCAGCCAGCTTGAAGTCGAGCAGCACGACTCCCTGATACGCCCCGGTTTCCGGATTGCGGATCGCTTGCACGACGGATAGCACGTCGTCGGGGCTGTAGTTGACGTTCGTCGTAATATTTCTGCCGGTCGGCCTGCTGATCAGATGGAGCCGGTTCGGCGTTTCCATCGCTTTCCGGTACCAATTCTCGCCCGTAAGCGGATCGCGGGACACGCGGTACATTTCGTTGCTGATGTCCATATCGTTTTCATTGACGATAATGATCCCGGCAATTTCCGGATGCACGGAAGTGAAGGAAGCCAGCATTTTTCGGACCTGAACCTCAGTGGACTGCCGCTGCTCCGCGGGAGTGGTAAGGTTCGTGTTCATAAACTTGGCGGTATCGGGATTCGACTGGATCAGCTCTATCGTCTGCTTCAAGTTCAGCACGTAAAAATCGGCATTTTTCTTCACTTGCTCGATCAGCTGCGCCGTATGGCTGTTCGCCTCGTCCTCCAGCGTTTTGGCGGAAACCCAGTTGCCGATCAGGCCTAAAGTCGCAACCGGCAGCAGGATGAGCGTGAAAAAATAAAACAGCAGCCTGAATCGCAGCCCTTTGTTGGATAACCGCCCAAAACCGGTCCAGCGCTTCATATCGTCCGCCCCGCTAACGCTTTTCCAGGTCGGCTTTCATCCAGAACACATTGTACGGGTCCCATAGCGACATCGTGAAGTAGACCGTTTTGCCGCCGTTTTCCATATATTTCGGATTCAGGAACGGGGCGTACAACCCCGGATAATCGTTTTTGTTCACGACGGTTATCGCCTCGTTCCAAGGTCCCCATGGGGTTAAACCCTCCCGCATTACGATGCCGGTGCCCTCTTTCAAGTACATCATGATCCATCGCTCTAAATAAGGGTTCCATATGACCGACAATTCCCCCACCGTATCGTCGATTACCGTGACGGCTTTGGCCAAGTCGGGAGACCAGACCGGAGCCCCGTCTTTGCCCGTGCCCGCAAAATAGCGATATTGCGACAAGTCCTCGATGCGCCGTTCATCCACCTTCATCAGCTTCACGCCGCCGAAGCGGCCGGCCGGTACGGCCCAAAAGTAAATGTCGGAGCCGCCATCACCGGTGTCCACTTGATAAGGGGCGACTTGAATAAAATTGCTGTCCCCCGGCCATCGGACATCGCTCATATCAGACCACGTATGCCCGCCGTCCGTCGATTTGGCGACGCCGGCATAGCCCGCTTCCCATTTGCCCGGAGCCCCCCAATGCTTGACGGACATGTAGTAGAGATAATACGTATTACGCACCGCGATGCCGTGCGTCGGGATGACTGTCATTTCGTCGTTGTCAACCTTGCGCGAGGGGAGCAGCTCCTTGGCGCCGCCGCTTGCATCCGTGATCATGCCGTCAAACGTCAAGCCGTCGGACGGATTGCTGTCGCTCGTAAACGCCAACGTATTCGAGCGCCAGTCCGCCCCGCCGCCGCCGGTTTGGCCGGGACTGCGCTTGCCGAAGCTGTCGCCGAAGACGAGAAACGTCTTGCCGTCGGCATTGAACATCGAGCCTAAATCCGCGCCGTACAAATTGTACTTATCCGTATGATTAATGGACTCGGCTCCGGTCAGCTGCGCTACTTTCGTCAAACCGCGAGTTCCGGTCAGGACGAAGGAAGCCCCCGGCTTCGCCGCAAGCCCTTTGCCGGCGGCGAGGGACGATCCGCTGCGGCACGACGTCGCTAGCAATCCAAGCGCGGCCAAGCAAGCGATAGCCAAAACCGGTACAACGCAGCTCTTCATAGACGTGTGCTCCCCTTCCTTCACCCATGGCGGCGATAGCTTGAGCATTATGCTGCCGCGCATGTGTTAACGTTTACATAAAGGTGATAAAACGACCCGCGCTGCGCGGGTCATGCCTCGTAAGGAACGAGCTTCGGCACGAGCACCTGGTTCTCGGTCTCGCTGTCGTCGCCGCCAAGGCGCCGGATGAGCAGATCGCCGACGATTTCGCCGATGTCGTGAGGGTTTTGCATAATGACAGACAGCTTATGTCGGAACAGTGAGGAGAACTCCAAATTTCCGAACGAAACGACTTCGATGCTGTCGAGCGGCAGCCCCAGCTGCTGCATGCCCAAATAGACGCCGAACGTCATTTCGTTGTTGGCGGAAAAAATCGCCGTCGGCGGCTCGGGCAACGCCATCAGCCGGCGCAAGGCGTCCGTCCCCGAATCCCTGGTATAGTCCCCTTCGACCATAAGCTCGGGCGCAAGCGCAATTCCCGCCTCCTCCAGCCCGATCATCGCTCCTTGCCGACGTTCGCGCGCCGTGCTGATCGATTGCGGGCCGCCAATGATGCCGATGCGCCGATGGTTTTTCTCAATTAAATATTCGATCGCCGCTTTCGAGGCGTAAATGTTGTCCTCGGCCACCGTATCGAGCTTCAGATTGGAGTAGCGGCGGTCGACTAGGATGACGCGGATGCCCGCGCCGCTGATCGCCTGAATTTGCTCCCGGTTCCCGCCCGTCCCGGCCAAAATCAATGCTTCGATTCGCTTCTCGGTCAGGAAATCGAGCGCCTCCTTCTCTTTGTCCGGATTTTCCTCCGTATCGACAAAAAGCAAATGGTACCCTTCTTGGAAACAGCGGTGCTGGATCGCTCTGGCGATGTTCATAAAGTACGGGTTCGTCATATCGGGCAATACGATGCCGACGCTGCGGGATTTTTCCTGCTTCAAGCTTCTGGCGATGGCGTTCGGCTGATAGTTCAGCTTGCGGATAACCTCCATCACGTGCTGCTTAATATCGTTGCTGACGTATCCGGAATTGTTAAGCACTCGCGAGATCGTAGCCGTGGAAACTCCCGCTTCCTTCGCGATATCTTTAATAGTCAGTTTGGTCAAAGCGGATTCTTCCTTTATCAGAATGAGTCGTATAACGCCGCATATGTTAACGTTATCATACTCATTGTATATGGCGCACGCCTGGTTCGTCAACGTTCGTGCGGGAACAAATCCCCTTCGGGTGAAAAGATAGAAATACAGAGACTGGTCATGTTTCAACATTTACCATAACGTCCCGTTCCATTCCGACGAGTGGACACGGGGCGTTTTCCATATGGCGAAGCGCTATTTCGAAGAAACGTTTGGTGGCCATGCTGGATTACTTTGATTAAAAGGAAAACATCCCGATAATTGCTCTGTTTGGTTGCTTTTCTTTCCATCCAACTGGAAAACCTCTCGTTAATTCAATCAATTTCGGTCAATCATCCACCAACCCGCAAATTTTGATGGAGGATTTCCTGTTAGCTTCCTTGAAAACGTTGTTGCAATCAAATTTGATGGAGGTTTTCCCGTTAAGTTAAAACAACGAGAACTCGCCGAAACCGAAGCGCACCTCCGCAGACATTGCACACCATAGCAGGAAAAAGCCGCGGCTCCCCGCAAGACGGGAACCGCGGCATTGCGCAACCAGTATCAATAATCGAAGCACTTCTTCAAGTCGTCCGGGCGGAACGGCAAAATGTCCGGCAGCGGCAATCGCTCGGCAACTGGCACAATGATCGGATGGTCTTTATGCGGCTCCGTCTGATACCAGTACGCCGTGCTCGAGTAGTCGTCGCTGCGGTGGTTGTTATGGCCGTGCTCGATCGTCACTTTGATGGAACGCTCGAACATGACGGGATCCTGGATATGGAAACGATAAGCGGAAATTTTCCCCGACCAGTTCGGACCGCCGCCCATCGTAATGCCGTGATACGGCGAATGGTATTCCTGCTGCGGGCACCAGGCCGTGTTGAAGTAGTCTTCCATGCCGGTGCCGTGCAGCGAAGGCGGCCACGGCTCGCCGTCGATGAAGATCATGTCGTCGCCTTCGCCGTACCAGTTCCATTCGCGCGTCATGCGCAAATTGTGAATGTTCAGGTTGCAGCCGACATAATGGCCTTTGCCTACGGCGTCGAGCAGCACATAGTTGCCTTCGCCGGTCGTGTTTTTGCCGCTGAATTCGAACAGGGCGTTGGACAAGTTTTCCTCGATCCCGTCCGTCAGCTCCCGCCGCCAAATGGCGTGGAACCGCAGCTCGCTGTCGATCGGTGCCGCATACTGCTCGTAATCGACGTAGAAATAAAATTTAATCGGCTTGTCGGCATCGGACTGCACTTCGATTCTGGCGTTTTTGCCGAACGGCATCGGGAAGAAGCAGTTGAGCGCTCTTCCGTCCTCCGGGCTCATCGCCAGCGGCGCGGAGCTGTAATTTTTCGTAACGCCGTGCCCGATCCCGAAAAAATCGCCGATCGGAGCCTGTACGCTCGGATTCGTCTCGCCGTCCCAATACATACGCAGCACGACTTTGCGGTGCAGGAAGTCCTCGAGCGAATCGTCGAGCGGCGCCATCGTCATCCAAATATGAGTGATGCAGCCGGAGCCCTCCACATTCATAATTTCAATCGTCTCGCCGGGGTAAAGCTTGCGGTAGTCGCGGTTGCCTCCCGTCGTGTCGTAGCTCGACACCCGCTTCCGCTTTCCTTGGCGTTCCCTGTACAAATCTCGCAGCGATGTTCCCAGCATCGTCTTCATCTCTCCTAATCCAATTTTGATTTGCGGCATTATTTAAATGCTTAGGCTGCACGAGAAAGGCGGAGCGGAGGATGGAAATGTGGGGCGGAGAGCGAAGCGTGCGCTTGACGTCGACTGTCATCCCCTTAGATTCCATTCATAGGAACACGAGTGTGGGCGAAGCCGGAGACCCACATTTCCAATCCGCAGCGCAGCCCCATTTTCTCGGACAGCTTGACAGGCATTATTTAATGCCGGTCATTTTAATTCCTTCAACCAAGTATTTCTGCATGAAGAAGAACAGCAGGAACGTCGGCAAGGCAGCAATGACAGCCGCCGCGAGCACGACATTCCACGGAGTGACGTAGCCGCCGCCGATCAGGTTGGCGAGCTGCAGCTGGATCACCCACATCTCTTCGCTCTGCGTATTAATCAGAGGCCAAATATACGAGTTCCAGTTGGCCAGGAAGAAGCCGATCGTAAGCGGAGCGATGATCGGCATCGACAGCGGCAGCGCCACGCGGAAAAACGTGCCGGCCAGCGACAGCCCTTCCATATAAGCCGCTTCCTCCAGCTCCTTCGGGAATTCGCGGTAAAACTGGCGGAACAGGAAAATGCCGTACGCATTGAAAATGGCCGGAATGATCAAGCCGCTGTAAGTGTTGATCATCCCGAAATTTTTCGAGATCAAGTACAGCGGCAGCATAATAACCGCGAACGGAATCATGAGCGTGCTGAGCATCCAGGAAAAAATCAAGTTTTTCCCGGGAAATTGAAACCGTGCCAGCGCATAGCCGGACATGGCGTGAAACAGCATGGCGACGACGGTTACGGTCGTGGACACGAAGACCGAATTCAAAATCGATCGGAGCAAATGCGTCGAGGCTATAGCTTGGACGAAATTGTCAAAGGCGAACTCCACCGGCAGCAGCTGGAGATCGAACACGTGGGTCTCCGAACGCAAGGAGCCGATGAGCAAAATATAGATCGGGAAAATCATGGCGAGCCCGACAATAACGGCGAACGCCGGCAATAAAAACCTTTTTAGAGTTATCATAGCAGCACCGCCTATTTGTTGGAAGAAACCAGTTTAAGCTGGATCATGGAAAACGCGAAAATGATCAGGAACAGCACAAACGCAAGCGCCGAGGAATATCCCATGTGAAGCATTTGGAACGCTTCTTTGTATATATAGAGCACGCTCACTTCCGTCGCATCGATCGGCCCTCCGTTCGTCATGACGATGATCTGGTCGAACACCTGGAACGAGGCGATAGTCGTTACGATCAGAATAAACGTATTGGTTTCGCGCAGCAAAGGAAACGTCAAGTACCGGAAGCTTTGGAACCGGGTCGCCCCGTCCATATGCGCCGCCTCGTAATAATCTTTCGGAATTTCCTTGATGGCGGATAAAAAGATCGTCATATTGTAGCCGAGATTGATCCAAAGGACCGTGAAGATGACGCAATAGATCGCTTGCGACGGCGAGCCGAGAAATTGCTGGCGGCCGATGCCGGCAAACGAAAGCAGCTGATTGATCAAGCCGCTTCGCGGATCGAGCAAAAACATCGCGATGATGGCGGCGATGACGGAAGTGATGGAGAACGGCAGCAAAAACATCGTTCTGACGATTCCTACCGTTTTGCCGCGCAGCGCGTTCACGATCACCGCGGACAGCAAGGCGAGACAAAACAGCAGCGGCACGTAGACGACGCTGTACATCAGCGTCCGCAAAACGGAATGCCACCATTTGGAGTCCGTCATTAGCGTGACATAGTTTTGAAATCCGACGAACACTTTCGGCGTCAGCGCGTTCCAATCGTGCAAGCTGACGTAGAAGGCGTACACGATCGGGATAAACACAAAGATCATGAGGCCCAAAATATTCGGAAGCAAGAACCCGTAGGCCGTAACCCTCTCTTGCATAACGCGTGCGCTTTTGCGTGTGGGAGTCACTCCAAACCCTCCTCAAGTAAAACTCCTGGCGAGAAAAAGGGAGAAACGTCTTGCAGCAACACGGCGCAAGCCGTTCCCCCCATTACCGTCTGCTCTATTTCGTCTTGCTCAAAATGTCGGTAAGCTTCGCATCGATCGTTTTCGCAGCGTCGGCCCCTGACATTTTGCCGTACATGACGTACTGCATCGCATCGCCGACGGCGTCAAGCACTTCCGACGGGTAGCGCGGCTCCGGAATCGCGGAGTTGTAAATTTCGTCCGTGAACACTTTACGCAGGCCTTTCGAGTAAATGTCTTTGCCTTTCTCGACGACGGATTTGCGCGGCGAGTAAGCAAACTTCACTTCCGTGCCCCATTTCAGGGCGTGGCTCGTATCGGACGAGCCGAACGCCCACATGACGAACTTCGCCGCTTCGTCCGCGTTTTTGCTTTGGCCGTTGACGGCCATTTTCCAGCCGCCTGCGTCGGTAGCCGCCTTGCCGCCAGCAGGAATCGGCAGCGGAGCGAGACCGATCGGCACGTCCTTATATTTGTCTTCGATTTGGTTGATCGCCCACGTGCCGCAAATTTGCATCGCAGCCGTTTTGTTGCCGAGGTTGCCGATTTCCCAAGGGCCGAGCTGCAGTTTTTTCGGCGACAGTCCTTCCTGGAAGAAGCTGCCCCAGAAATCGAGCGCTTTCGCCGTCTCCGGCGTGTTGAACGTCGACTTGGTGCCGTCCGCGTTCAGGACGTTGCCGCCTTGCTGCCACAGGAACGGGTACCAAATAAAGTTGAAATAGGCGCCTTTGTCCGGAGGAATGATGAGGCCGGCCACTTTGTCCGTCGTCAGCTTCTTGGCGGCGGCATGCAGCTCGTCCCACGTTTTCGGCACCTGCACGCCAGCTTTGTCCAGCATGTCTTTGTTGTAGTAAAGACCGAGCAGTTCGAGCTCGAACGGAAGCGCCAATACTTGATTGTTATACGTCACCGCATCTAGCGATGCCGGGAGGAAGTCGGACTTCACTTCAGGCGTAAAATACGGTGTCAAATCTTTCATCAGGCCCGCTTTGGCAAACTTCATGAATTCGCCCGGGCTGATCATGTAAATATCCGGACCGTTGCCGCTCGCAAAGCCGGTAGGCAGCTTCGTGGACTGATAGTCGTCCTGCTTGAACGCCGTATATTCGATCTGCACTTTGTCTTGCGTTTTGTTGTACTCGTCGACGAGATCTTTGAAAAATTTGCTTTCGGCGTCGGAGTGCATATCCCAGAACGTCAGCTTGACTTTGCCCGTCTTGGCGGGTGCCGCCGCCTGGCTGCCTTGGCTGTCCTTGCCGCCTTGAGTCCCGCCCGCCGCGTTGCCTGCCGCCGGAGCCGAAGAACTGCAGCCTTGCAGCACCAGCATGGAGCTGATGGCAGCCAGCGCGGTCATTTTCCATCTGAGCTTCATGTCTTGTATCCCCTTTCATTTGTTGTATCTTGAGTATAAGCCGGGGATACGGGGCTACATAACGAGAAATCCTTTAGGTGGGTGCACTATTTTTGGATTTTGGACAAGAAGTCCGCAATGTTCTCATCCGCCCAGCGCGCGATCTGCTCGCCGCTGGCGTTGCTGTACAGCAAGCTTTGCAGCGACTGGGAGAAAATCCGGTTCAAGCTTTCGGGAAACTGCGGCTCCATCCGCTCGGTGCCGTAAATGTCGTCGGTAAAGACGGAACGGAGACCGCGCCGGTAATAGTTTGCGCCCGCTTCCATGACCGATTTGCGGGGCGAGTACGCGAATTTCACGTCGCTGCACCATTTGAGCGGAATGGCGGTATCGCCGGCGAACGCCCACATAATGAATTTGACCGCTTCGTCGGTATGCTCGCTGCGGCTGTTGACGGCAATTTTCCAACCGCCCGCAATCGTGAGCGGTTTTGCTCCGGGCGGAGTCGGGAGCGGCACGACGCCGATCGGCTGTTCGGCGTACTCTGTCTCGAGCATGCGGATGTTCCACGTTCCGCTCACCTGCATCGCCGTTTCTCCCGCCGCCAAAATGCCGATATCCGTCGCCGGCCGCGAAGGCTGCATATTGATGAGCCCTTGATCGACCATGCTGCGGAAAAACGTATACATCGCCGCGCCCTTGCCGCCTGCCAGCCCGGACGATTTGCCGTCCTCCGACAGCAGGTCGGCCCCCGTCTGCCACAGGAACGGCAGCCAAGAGTAGTTCTGGTACACGCCGCTGAACGTTTCGATCGTCAGGCCGCTCACTTTGGGCGTTTTCAGCTCTTTCGCCGCCGCCATCATGTCGTCCCACGTGGCCGGTGGCGGCAGCTGATGGCGCTGAAACATCTGCTTGTTATAAAACAAGCCGAGCAGCTCCGTTTCGATCGGAATCGCATAAATGTTGTTGTACAGCGTAACCGAACTGAGCGCGGACGGATAAAAATCGTTTTTCATTTCCGGCGTGAAATAGTCCGTGAGCGGCAGTAGCATGTGGACGTCGGCAAGCCGCTTGATCATCGGCGACGAGACGAAAAAGATGTCCGGCCCTTGCCCTGACGCGAACGACGCCAGCAGCCTGTTGCTCGTAAAATAATCGTCGCTCGACACGTACTCGACCTTGATTTCCACGTTCGGGTGCAGCTTCTCGTACTGCTGCGCCAGCGACTGCCAAAATTCGAATTCCTTGGCCTGATGAAACGACCATAGCCGCAGCACGGTTTTATGAACCCCTGCCTCGCCCGGCGCCGCGCCGGAAACGTTCAGCAGCTTGTCCAGGCCGGGGTCGGCCGGCTGCCGCGCATCTCCGCAAGCCGCAAGCAGGCACGCCGCGGCGGCAAGCAGCAAGAGCATTTTCATGATGAAGGTGCTGAGCGGCGTTATCCGTTTCATGTCATTCTTCCTCCCGGAAAAAGAATTGCCGGTATTCGGCAGGAGTGACGCCCATTTTTTTCTTGAACAGGCGGGAAAAATATTTCACTTCCTGATAGCCGACCATTTGCGCGATTTCGTACAGCCGGAGCTGCGACTCCATCATGAGCGTCTTCGCTTTGTCCATGCGCAGCTGGGTCAAATATTCGACGAACGAGCTGCCGGTCTCCAGCTTGAAATAGGAGCTGAAGTAGCTCGGGTTCATATTCACGTGGCGCGCCGTATCTTCCAGAGAAATGTCGCGCGCATAGTTCGCCTGAATGTACGCCGTCGCCTTCTCGATCGTGCGGTTTTGCCGCTGCGTCCGGTTCCATTCGAGAGCGGCCGTGCATGCCTCGATCAAGCCCGACATGAAATCGACGTATTCCTCGAGGCTGAAATCCCGGTCGAACAAGTCGAACGGGCGCGCGAACTGCTTGACGACCAGCTCGTACATGCGCTGCTCGTAAACGACGCGGATGACGGAGGAGACGAGCTGCAGGCAAAAGCGGCGGAACAAGCGGAACGATACGTTTTTTTGCTTGATCGTTGCCACGAACTTGGCCAAAACGCCGGCCGCATCGCCGCCCCGGCCGCCGCGGATCGCCATCGCCAGCTCCGCATCGAGCTCGATCGGGTAGCCTACTTCGATAATGTCCTCCATCTTCAAGTCGTCATAATCGCTCACCGTGCCGCAGCCGTAAATCCATTTGTTTTGCAGGGCGATGCGCGCATGCCGCAGCTTTTCGGGCAATTGCAAATACGTGCCGGTTTCGTCGCTGACGCCGACGGAGACGGATATTTTGAGCCAGCGGAGAGCCTCGTCGATGCACCGCTTGGCCAGCTGCCGGGCGTCCGGAACGCCCACGGCAAGGAAAAACAGCTGCGCGCCGTTCGCGAACAAAAACTGCGAGCCCGCCGCCGCTGCGATGACGTCCTGCACGACGTTGCGCACGGCGAACAGGACGAGCTGCCGGTCCCCCCATTGGTCTTCGCTGACCAGATCGTCGATGAGATCCACTTCCACAGCCATGATCCGCAGCCGGGAAACGCCGGCCGGGAACAGGGCGCTGAGCGGCTTTGGCGGCTCATTCTCGTTCTCGATATCCAGCAGCCAATCTTTCCACAGCTTGGAATAGTTCGCCCGCGCCGCTCCTGCCTCGGATTCCGCCGGAAGCGGCTGACGCTGCTCCTTGACTTTGCGCAGCACGTTCCGTATGTCCTCGGGCTTCAGCGGCTTCAGCAAATAATCGAAAGCGCCGTACCGAACCGCCGTTTGCGCGTACTCGAAATAGCCGTAGCCGGACAAGATGACGACATGAACGGGGTATTCCTTAAGCGCGCTGAGCAGATCGAGGCCGTTCATGTGCGGCATCCGGATGTCCGTGATGACCAGATCGGGCAGTTCTTTTTTCACCGCCTCGAGCGCTTCGTACCCGTTCTTCGCTTCCCCGATGACGGTCCAGTCGCCGTCCAGCTTCGGGATCAGATTCGTCAGCCCTCTGCGGACTTTCGGTTCGTCATCCACCACGATAACTTTGTACATGCCCATCTCCCCCGATCTTCGTTAGCGAATATACGGCAGCACAATGGTGACAGTCGTGCCTTCGCCGTGAACCGAATGAATGGCGACGCCATAGCCGGGCCCGTATTCCATCTTCAGCCGCTCGTCCAAATTGTAGATGCCGATTCCGTGGCTGCGCCGCTCTTTAATGAGCTGCAGCTTGTGCTCGGGAATGCCGCTGCCGTTATCCTGCACGATCACGATCAGCTTCCTGTCGTCCCCGCTCCCCTCGCTGCGGACCGTTATCCGGATGACGCCCCCTGCCTCGAGGTCTTCCATCCCGTGAATGATCGAGTTTTCCAAATACGGCTGGAGCAGGAGACGCGGCACCTTGAGATCCGTTTCTTTAATCTGCACGTCGAACACGACCTCGAACTTTTCTTCGAAGCGCATTTCCTGCAAATAGGCGTAATTGCGCGCCCACTTCAGCTCTTCTTCGATGGTGGCCAGCTGCTGCCCCGGCTTGATCGCGTAGCGCATAATATCGCTGAGCGACGTAATCATGGCGCTGATCTGCGGCTGGTCGTTCTCGATAGCCATCCAGTTGACGGCGTCCAGCGTGTTGTATACGAAATGCGGATTGATTTGCGCCTGCAGCGCCCGAATTTCCGCCTCTTTCTCTTTGTTCGAAATGTGGCGCACTTCCTTGATCAGATCGGTAATCCGGCCCCGCATGCTGTTAAACGCGGAATGGAGCACGCCGATTTCATCCGAAGAAGGGGCGAGCGGCGCCAGCTCCAGATTGTCTTTATGAATTTGCTTCATCGCCAGCGCCATTTGGCGGATCGGCTTGGTGATGTAATAGGACGACAGAGCCGCCAGCAAAATGAACAAAGCCGCAAAAGCGACGGCCGTCGCCGCCAGAAACCGCTTTAAATCGTTCGTTTGCGCGTTCAAATCGGCTTCCGGCACGAACGAAACATAGTACCAGCCGTTATAGTCCGACCGGAGAAACCCGATCCGGTACCGGCTGCCGTTCATGTCCGCGGTAAAAATACCGCCTTCCCGCTTATCGATTTGCGCAAAGAACGGATATTGCGCCAAGTTGATGCTGTAGGCGTCGGGATTCCGGGTCCAGATCAAATTGCCTTGCGGATCGCTAATGAGCAGCACGCTGTGCGGGCTGACCTGCACGCCCCCGACGATTTTGTCCAGAGCGTCGATTTTGACGTTGACGAGCAGCGTTCCGAGCGTCTGCAGCGATTCGAACACGTTCTTGAGCTGCATGCCGACGGCAAAATAATGCGACGGCTTCGAGTTGTACTGATTCGGCGGAAGCTCGTAGGTCGGCAGCCAGACGGCTCGTCCGACGGCAAGGTTAATAAAGCGCTCCCACATCGGATGCGCGCGGTACTGCTCGACAAATAACGCCGAGCCTTTAAAATCGCCGAAATACGTATGCGTCGGAGTGAACAAATATATCGATTCCAGATCGTCCTTGCCTCTCAGAAAGTCGCGAAGATACCGGTTGACCGAATCGTCGGCCGCCGTCCCTTTCCCGTTCGAAGCCGCATCGTTCGAATCGCTGACGAGCCGGACGATGTCTTCGTGATCGTAAATGTCGTGGAGCTCGGATTCATATCCCATGAGCAGCTGGTTGACGTTCATCATCACAAGCGTCAGCACCTGCAGCCCTTCCTTGTCGGTCCGCTGCGCCACAAGATCTTGCGAGCTGCGGTAAAACAGGATGCCGAACAGCATGAGCGGAAGCAAAATAAACAAGACGAGAATCATCATCATTTTGGCGCGCAAGTTCCAATTTTTCATAAACGCAGCATTCATGATCGTTTCCCCGCTTCGCTAGAACTGGAGAACTTCAGGCTGCCCGAGAAAGGCGGAGTGGAGGATGGGAATGTGGGGCGGAGAGCAACAAGTTTTGCGTAGCAAAACTCGCCTCGTAAACATCAGCCTTTCAACTCGTGTTCCCGCCATGTTTTCTATTTCATTGGAACACGAGTTCGAGGAAGCCGGAGACCCACATTCTTAGATCCGCAGCGGAGCCCCGCTTTGTTGGGCAGCCTGAGTTCAATTTACTATAACACAACGATGTCGAATGCCGGGGCAAAATGTGCATGGAAAAAGGTGCTTTCACCGCCAGGCGGAAAGCACCTTTTTGCTATGAAACGTCCTTCCTTCGTCACGCGTTTCGCAGCTGCCGCACCCGCTTCATGACGCTGTCCGCATCTTTGCCGAACAGGTCGCTCAGCCGCTTGTATTCGGCATACAGCTGCTCGTAAACGGCGACGTTCTCCGGAATCGGGCGCACGGTTTCGTCCTTCAGCCGCGCCATATGATCGGCCGCCTCCGCGAGCGAATCGTAGCCGCCAGCCTCTTTGCCGGCCACGACCGCGGCAAACATCGCCGCCCCGATGGCGGGCGTCAGCTCCGTATCGGACAGCTTGATTTCCATATTGTTGACATCGGCGTAAATTTGCATCAGCAGCTTGTTGCGCTTCGGCAAGCCGCCGCAAGCGTACAGCTCGCTTACTTCGATGCCGCCGCGGCGGAACGCCTCGACGATCGTGCGCGTGCCAAACGCCGTCGCTTCCAAGAGCGCCCGGTACATCTCTTCGGGCTTCGTGCTGAGCGTCATGCCCAGCATGACCCCGCTCAAATTGGCGTCCATGAGCGGCGAGCGGTTGCCGTTATGCCAGTCGAGCGCGAGCAGTCCGCTTTCGCCGGGCCGAAGCGCCGACGCCTTCTCCTCCAGCAGCTCGTGCACGGATACGCCGCGCTGCTTGGCTTCGTCCCGAATGTAAGCGGGAACGGATTCATCCACGAACCAGGCGAAAATGTCGCCGACCGCCGATTGGCCCGCTTCATACCCGAACATGCCCGGCACGATGCCGTCTTCCACGACGCCGCAAATGCCTTCGACTTCTTTCTCTTCCTCAGCCAGCAGCATGTGGCAAGTCGACGTGCCCATCACCATGACCATTTTGCCGGGGGAGACGACCCCGACGGCAGGCACGGCGGCATGCGCATCGATATTGCCGACGGCCACCGCGATTCCAGGCTTGAGCTTCATTTGCTCTGCCATTTGCGGCAACAGATTGCCCGCCCGGCTGCCTAATGGATAAATTTCCCCGCGCAGCTTCGTCGTATACAGATCTGCCAGCCCCGGATGCAGCTCCGCCAAAAACTCTTTGGACGGGTAGCCGCCGGTTTTGTGCCAGACCGATTTATAGCCGGCCGTGCAGCTGTTGCGCCGCACTTCTCCGGTCATCTGCGCGACGATCCAGTCGGCCGCCTCGACGAACAGATCCGCTGCGGCGTAAATGTCCGGATCCTCGTTCAATATTTGCAAGCTTTTGGCCAGCATCCATTCCGAGGACAGCTTGCCGCCGTACCGGTTCAGCCACGGTTCCCTGCGCTCTTCCGCCAAGCGGTTGATCGCCGTCGCTTCGTCCTGCGCCGCATGGTGCTTCCACAGCTTCACCCAGGCGTGGGGACGGCCATGCCATTCGTCTTTCAGGCAGAGCGGCCGCAGCTGCGAGTCGACGGGCAGCATCGTGCACGCCGTAAAATCGATCCCGATCCCGATCACCTGCGCCGGATCGATGCCGGCTTCCTGGACGACAGCGGGAACCGACGTGCGCAGCACCTCCACATAATCTTCCGGATGCTGCAGCGCCCAGTCTGGCTCCAGCTTCCGGCCGCCTGCGGGAAGCGCCTCGTCGATGACGCCGTGACGGTAGCGCGTCACATGCACGGCCTCCTCCCGCCCGGTGCGGATATCAACGAGCACGGCGCGTCCCGATTCGGTCCCGTAATCGATTCCTATCGTATATAGCTTTTTCGCCGCTTCAGGCATGGGATAACCTCCATCAGTTCAAGCAAAATTAGCGGTACAGCGGTCCAAAGTTCGCACAAGCGCGGTAATCGGCTCCAACCGGCTCCAGAACGCCGAACGCGGTCCATGCGCTCGGACGGAACACCCGCTCCTCGGACACGTTGTGCATGCACACCGGTATGCGCAGCATGGAGGCGAGCGTAATGAGCCGATCGCCGATATGGCCGTAGCTGAGCGCAGCATGGTTGGAACCCCAGTTGTTCATAACGGAATATACATCCTTGAAAGCGCCTTGCCCCGTCAAATTCGGCACGAACCACGTCGTCGGCCAAGTCGGGTTGGAACGCTCATCCAGCTTGGCGTGAACGTCGTCCGGAAGTTCGACCGTATAGCCTTCGGCCAGCTGCAGCACGGGGCCGAGACCTTTGATCAGGTTGATTCTGGCCATCGTGACAGGCATACCCTCGCGCGTCGTAAAGTCGGTGGAGTAGCCGCCGCCGCGGAAGAAGTCGACGGCCGGACACCACTGCGTCGCCTCCAGGCACGCTTTCACTTCATCGTCTGTAATTTCCCAGAACGGCTTCATGGCCGGCTGCCCGTTCTTCGTTTGTCTGCCAGTGCCGTCCAAAGCGGCCGGGCCGGAGTTGATCAAATGGATTATGCCGTTTGCCGCGCGGCCTGCCAATTCATGGCCGGTGACGCGCTTCACCGCATCGGGGCTCCAATACGTGCGAACGTCGGCAAAAATTTGCGCCGCATCGGTAAGCAAATGGCCCAGCAGCATCGTAATGCCGTTCAACGTATCATTTTCCGTAGCCAGCATGAACGGCTCGCGAATGCCGTTCCAGTCGAACGAGCTGGTCAGGATCGCCTCCATGAAATCGCCGTTCGGGAAATGATCCGTCCACGCCCGCTGGCCTTGGAAGCCAGCAGCGAGCGCGTTGCGGCCGAGCGCCTCTTCGCCGTAGCCCATCTCGGCCAGCTTCGGGTTGCCGATCATCATGTCGCGGGCGATCAGCGTCATTTTCACGACGGTTTCCCAGTCCTGCTCCTTCTGCTCGTCGGTCCGCTTCAGATTCGGAGGATTGACGTCGCGCCCGGGACGGCAGTTCTCCTTCGTCCATTTCAGCGCCTTCTCATACTCGTCGTGATCGTAGATGCCGCGCTCCATGCGGCGGATGAATTCGCTCATATCGACATACTCGTTGCGCATGCCGAGATAGTCCTGGAAGAACGTTTCGTCGACGATACAACCGGCGATCCCCATCGATACCGAGCCCATCGACAAATACGATTTGCCGCGTATCGTCGCTACGGCCAAGCCGGCTTTGGCGAATTGCAGCAGCTTCGCCTGCACGTCTTCGGGAATGGAGCCGTCGCCCATATCCTGCACGTCTTTGCCGTAAATGCTGAACGCGGGCAGCCCTTTCTGGTTGTGGGCGGCGAGGGCGGCAGCCAAATAAACGGCTCCCGGCCGCTCGGTGCCGTTAAAACCCCAGATCGCCTTCGGCCGGTGCGGATCGGTATCCATCGTTTCCGTCGGGTAGCACCAGGACGGCGTAACGGTAATCGTCACACCTACCCCCGCGCGGGCGAACTTCTCCTCCGCCTGAGCGGCTTCGGCGACGCCGCCGATGCACGTGTCGGCGACGACGCATTCGACGTCAAGCCCGTTCGAATGCTTCAAGTTCTCGCTAAGGAAAGCGGCTACCGTCTTCGCCATATTCATCGTGACGTCTTCCAGCGATTCGCGGATGCCGCCTCTTCTGCCGTCGATGACCGGACGGATGCCGATTTTGGGCATCGAGCCTTGCAAGCGGTTGCCGATTTGATAACGTTCCATGAACGTTCACTCCTGTCAAGTGTAGTAGTAAGTATAGGTAAAAGCTATTCGCCGGAAGAACCGACGATGCCTTTCCTGACAATGACGTTGGCGTACAGCGCGCCTTCGCCGGTAGCGACGACGGCGTAAGCGTTTTTGCATTTGTCGTAAAAGGCGCCCGCTCCAGCTCTTGCATCTGGTGCCGCTCGCCTTCGCGCCGGCGCACGATGTCCCGGTATTCGTCCCAAATAATTGGAACAGCCGGGTCGTCGGGGTCAACCCGCATCACGGTGACGGGCGCTTGCACAAGCGGATCGAGCGGAAAAAAGCGAAGCAGAGCATCCAAAAGCGCCGGCACGCCGTGGCCGTCAGCCCGCACGAGCCGTCTGGCGCAGCTTGCCGCAGGAAAATTGCCATCGCCGAGCACAAGCTCGTCGCCATGCCCCATCTCCATCATAATTTTCAGCAGCTCCGGGGAGAGCACGCTCGGGATTCCCTTCAGCATATCGGCGCCTCTTTTCTGGTGGGGGAGTAAAGTGGTGTGGGAAGTACCTAGAAGATGGTATCGTACGTTCGTGTGTAATCGATTACGTAATCGTTTACACATTTATTGTAGAACTGATCGCTCGCGTGTGTCAACAGTAATTTTGCCTAGATGCCGCTGTTCGGCAGAGTTCGCTCGGGGCTCGGACATTCCGATTCTCCGGAGTAACCGGCTTGCGTATTCATTTATTTGCTCGGGTGCTTAACATCCATCGCGGATTCGCTGTGGCGTTCGCTGGCGCGGATCATGACATTTTCGCCGAAGGAGCGGTCTATGACATTTTCCGCTTCTCGAGCGATGCCGCAAGACTGATCAACAAAGTTTGTACACACGCTTTAATCTACGGTTCGCAGAACAAACATCGCATCATCGACGATCATATGATCAAGCGAGTCATCCAGGGAGAATTATCGTGATTCTCCCTTTCTCTTCGTAACGAGCGAGCAGCTTGTCTGTCACCTTCAGGACAACTTACGCCGTCAACTGATGGACATTATGCATTGGCAGTAACAATAAAGTAATTTGAATATCAAGTTAGCTACGCTGCTAAACCTTTGTGGTCAGATCGCCGTAGGTGATGGTATCGGTGGAGATATATGCATGATTTTGACCGTATGGATGGTGGAGACCAAGTGTCCCGTCTAAATTCGCATGTGAACAGTGTGGAGGAGAGATGTACCCGGAGTATGATAAAGGAGTGCATGGGTACGAATACAGTGTTTCGGATTTCCTCCAAACTCAAAAGGACCGCCAGGGCAAACTTCCCTGACGGTTTTTCTTATCATGACCTACGCAGTTCAAGTCAGTAACTGGAAATTAGTCTTCAGTCCGTCAGCATCACGCCATGTTGCCGAAAGACGGTTTTCCCGCAAGCTCGTAATTGATTTCCTGATCAATCTTATCTTTCCGGAAGATAAGTCAGAACAACGACACCTGAACCGAATGTCTTTGTTTCCGCCAGTTTCAGCACTTTCTTATCGATCCCTTCGCCAAAGAGACGTTTTCCGTTTCCAACCACAACTGGGAAAACCATGAGCCGATATTCGTCGATGAGGTCAAGCTGCATCAGCGTTTGAACGAGCGCGCAGCTGCCAAATACCAAGATATCCTTGCCAGGCTGCCGCTTCAGCTTGGATATTTCCTCCGTGATATTGCCCTTGATCAGCGATGAATTGTTCCATTCCACTTTTTCCAGGGTTGTTGAAACCACGTACTTGGGGTAACCGTTCATCATCCGGCCATATTCCCCTTCTTGCTCGATCATATTAGGCCAGGCCGCTGCAAATTCAACATACGTTTCGCGTCCAAGCAGAAGAGCGTCGCTTGCTTTCAGTTCATCGAACTTGAATTGCTTTGTTTCCTTACTACGGAATTGGACCGTCCACTGTGGCTTCTCCATGACGCCATCCAGCGATACAAACTCAGATACAACTACTTTTCTCATTTTCATTCTCCTTTAGTTTTTTTCAATACTATCCGTCTGTCTGATTGAACGTTAGCGCGTGTAGTGCTGACATGTACCAGGTATTGTCAACGGACGCAATAAACAAGCCCAGCATCAGTCCCACGAAGATAAGTCCCAAATTATTTTTCTTTATTTTCGCGACTTGGTTACTCCTTCCGCAGTTGCATTTTTCGTTGTTCACGAACTATATTTTAGCATGAGACATGTGAACAGATTTCTCAAGGATTGCTATTCCCGAAAAAAGTTTGGATACGATACTTAAACATTTTTTTCTTTTTGAATATCAAGTTAGCACCGCTACTAAACCTTTGCGGTCAGATCGCCGTAGGTGATGGTATCGGTAGAGATATAAGCAGTTAGCAAACGGTTAAACATCTGACCTCCAAACTGCCGACGATTGGTTCGAAAGCAGAATTCATTCAAATAGGATTGCAGATGCTTGGAATCTAATCCGTGAAATGTGCGCCAATAAAGGTTTTGGCGTTGGAAATCATCGTATGCAGCCACTTCAAGTGATCAGGATTATCCTTTACATTGAACTTGATTGGTTGGTGGTCAAGTGTCATCACTTCTTGTTGAGCCATGTCAACCTCCCGAACATTCGTTTGTATTTAGTATATCAAACGTTCGTGTTGGAAGGATTTGCTGAGGCAACTTGATATACAAATAAAGCAATAGACCGGAACTCCTTATTTTTCAAGGAATTCCGGTCATTGCATCAAAATATTCAACGCACGGCGGGGGAACAAAGAGTCAACCCCTCGGAGCATACAGCAGCACATAAATCAGCAGGTCGAAGAATTCGTATTCCGGCCCGTCGTTGATATCGTATAAATCAAGCGGCTTGGTTGCGATCATAAAATCCGCAAAGTTGGCGATATACAGGTTGAACAGCCAAAAGAATATGCTTAGCGAGATTGGGAAGCGTTTGGGCAAAAAGAAGATCAGGGTATATATGAAAACACTTGCAATGATGATGAACCATTCGTTAGCGTCAAACCGGTGCGGAAAATTCATCGTAAATTTCCTTCTCTGCGCAGCAGATTACGATACAAATGAGCGAAGGCCAGCGTTGCGATCAACCTCGAAAATTCGTCTGCCAACATCATTCCCTGGTGCCACCGGACATAAGTCGTCAGCCCAAGCGCATGAAGGGCATACTTCGCTCCCGACGCCAAAATGAACCACCAGGCAATCATCATCGTTTTTTGATACGCGCTTAAGCTGCGATTAAACCAGCTGAACAGAGCCCATACGAATAAACTGGGGATCAAGATGACCTCAGTTAAAATAATAATGGACATGATAATCAGATTTTTATCAAAATAAATCAGGTGCCAAAGCAGTGCGATGACATAATACCAATGCTCGGATACGGCTCCAAACATCAGCCAGTTGACGACGATTTCGGCGGGATGCAGGACGGTCCGGGCATATCGCAGCGAAAACAGCAACAGCGCGCAAATCAGGATGACGAAGATCAGGATGGCGATCAGCACAATTGCACATCAATCCATTCGGGCATTAACTTTGTGTTTTTTATACTATGTGCCAAAAATACGCCATTTCATACCCGTTGCTTGAAGTCGAGCCCATTATTTATGGCAGGGTTCTCCGCGCTGACTGTAACGGCAAGTTTTTGGGCCATCCTCTTGCGTGAGGCCCTTACTTAATCTCGCTTTCATGCAGCGCGGCGTTGCAAACAAAATAGCGATGGATCGGCTCCACCGCTGTGCTTACGCTTTTGCTTACTTTAATATTCTCCTTTAATTACAAAAAACGAGCCTCGAATTGTTCCAGCCAGTTTAGACTTCTGTCTGGCAAATTTAAACTTCTCTTCTAACTCCTTTGGTACCTCCATCCCCTCCGAAAGCTTAAAACCAACGGCCCGCTTCTTAGGGTCGTCGACCGTATACAAGACGTTGACCGCTAGTCCATCTTCATAAAAGACGAAGGCCCAATCGATATTTTCCACTTGAAAACGCGACGTTTCCAGCGGTTTTGCCGCAAACTCAATATCACGTTCTTCTTTCAAAATTCGGTTCACATAATCAATGGTCTCTTGGCTTTCGCTGGCTGGTACAACAGTAAATTCATGCTGGTATTTGTTCATGAAGTAACGGGCTTCATTAGCGCGTAAACCAGCAAGCGCATCTGCTACAGGTGAAGACTCTAAACCGACCGTAGATACATTTTTAAAATCAACGGTATAGGACATTTCCTTCCCTCCTAATATTCTTTATTCCCAAACAACAGCAATCCGCATTTCATCAAAAAATTTTTTGCCCAACCATATTTTGCGCCGTTGAAGGCTTGGTCATTTGAAATTCCGGCTTGTACGAATTGATTATAGGACACCTTTTGGTGTCCTGTCAACAATGTTTTTAACCATCTCATGAAAACGGTCAGTCAGCTAATTGTGCCAATGCCAATTAGTTCGCTGACTACACACAAAAAATGCCTCGGCACAATAATGCCGAAGCTTTGACGTTCTCAAACTGAACGTATGCGTTCCGCCAGCAATCGCCTCATGCAAAAAGCGCCCGGCCGCACAAAACAGAGCAGCCGCGGCGCTTTGCCTAGTTGAACGCTTCGGAAATTACGATACTAGAAAAAAACTTCCCCTGTCCATCTTCCCGATTTTGGCGCTGTAACCTCTCAGTATCGTTGCAGTCCGCTCATTCAACGGTACTTTCCAGTTATTGAGGAGCGCTAGAGTCTGAGAAAGTCACGTTATTGCTCTATGCCTTCGTCTTCTTCGCTTCGGCCTCGAACCGGTGTGCTGCGGCATTTTTCACGCGGCGGAGCGTGCCGTCCGGCTGCTCCTCCAGCGTGTACAAGCCGAACGTGGCCATGTTGTCGCGCAGCGGCAGCCCGTTCGTACGGTACGGCCAATCTGCCATATCGAAAAAGGGAAACCACGTTACGCCGTACAGATCGACGCCTTCCTCAAGCAGCTCGCGGCTAGCCCTTGCGACCTCCTCCAGCCAGGCGACGCGCTCGTCGACCGAGCCGTTGTAGCTTGTCTCGGTAATGAACACCGGCTTGCCGTAACGCCGATAAATGTCTCTCGCGATATCTTTCATATCTTCGACCGTGCCCGGTACCGGCTCCGGGATTTTATCTTCCTCCACGACTTGCCGGTCGATGACGTTGACGGAAAACTGCGGGTAGTAATTAATGCCCACCCAATCGAGCTCGATCCGATTCGCCGCGTACCAGCGCAAGTCCGGCTCGCCGATATGGCGGTCGAGCATCCATTCGTACAGCGTGTGCCCGTGCCCGACTCGCCCTTGCACGAGCTCCCACATGGCGTAGCGCAGCTCGTTCCAGAACCGGGCTTGGTCCGCGAACGAAGGGTCCGCCGGCACATACTTTTTGGACGCCTCTACGTGCACCATGACGGCTTCCGGCTGCAGCTGTTTCAATGCCCGCACCGTCAGCACGATTCCTTTGCACAGCTGGTTCAGGACTAACGCAAAACCCAGTTGCCCTTTCAAATAAGGCGGCCACTTCCCGCTCCAGCCGCACCACTCCGCATTCACCCACGGTTCGTTCAGCGGCGTGTAAAATCGGGCGACGTGGCGGTACCGTTCCGCAAATGCAGCGGCATACCTGGCGACCAGCTCGGGATAGCGGGCGTTCATAAACTCGTTCTTCAGCCACAGCGGCGTGCCGTAATGCATCAGGTCGACGATCGGCACAAGCTCCCTGTGCTCGGCGAAATACGCCATCACTTGATCCGTCCAATTCCAGTCGTATACGCCGTCAGCCGGCTCCACCCTGTACCACGGGATGCCGTAGCGGATCATGGAAGCGCCGGATGCCCGGACGCGGTCCAGATCTTCCCGCCAGAAGCGGTAATGCTGCGTCAGCTCGAATTCGTCGAGCGGCCTTTCGCCGCGTGCGGTTTGGCCGATGAACGTGTCCTCGATGCCGACGGCCCAGATCAAGCCGTTTTGTTTGTTTTGCTGCATGCATGGTTTCTCCTCTCGCCTTCCTACTCCTTCAAGCCTGTAAACGCGACGCCCTGCACGAAATATTTTTGGGCCGACAAGAATGCCGCAACGAGCGGCGCGGTCGCGATGGCAGCGCCAGCGGTCAGGATGCCGTACTCCACAACATGCTGTCCCATGAACAAGGCCAGCCCTGCGGGGAGAGTTCTCATTTCCTGCGAATTCGTGATGATGAGCGGCCACAGCAGGTCGTTCCAATTGTACATCAGGTGAAATACCGCCAAGCTTGCTACCGCCGGCTTCGCCAGCGGCAGGACGATTTGCCAATACAGCCGGAACTCCGAGCAGCCGTCGATTCTTGCGGCCTCATCCAGCTCTTTCGGCAGCCCGACGAAAAATTGCCGCAGCATAAATATCCCGAACGCATTCGTCGCCCTCGGCACGATCAGCGCCGCATACGTATCGATCCAGCCCCAGTCGTTCAACATGATGAAAAGCGGAATCATCGTTACCTGCACCGGAATCATGAGCGCGATCAAGACGAGCACGAACAGCGCATGCTTTCCCGGAAAGGCTAGCCTGGCGAAAGCATAAGCGGCCATCGAGTCAAACGCCAGCGAAATAAGCGTGACGCCGCACGCAAACACGACGCTATTTTTAAAGAACAGCAAAAAAGGGATGCGCTTCCATACTTGCACGTAAGCATCAAGCGTCCAGTCCGACGGAAACAGCGCCGGGGGAAAGCGAACGATTTCGCCTTCCGGCTTGAGCGACGTCAGCACCATCCATATGAAAGGAAAGGCGATCGCCGCCGCCGCGGCAAGAAGCAGCGCATACTGGGCGGCGCGCCATACGGATAATCTCATGTCAGCGCCCTCCTAATCCGTTTCATTGAAGCGGAACAGCCTGAGCTGCAGCAAAGTAATTAAAAACACGACAACGAACAGCACCCAGGCGATGGCGGACGCATAGCCCATGTCCAGCAGCTCGAACCCGTGGTGATAAATGTAGTAGACGACGGTTTCCGTGCTGTTCAGCGGTCCTCCGCGAGTCATGACATACACTTGATCGAAAACCTGGAACGAAGCGATGACCGAAATAATGACGACGAACAGCAGCGTCTGGCGCAAAGCCGGCAAGGTGACGGACCAGAACCGCTGCAGCGCGCCCGCTCCGTCGATTTTCGCCGCTTCGTACAGCGACGCGGAAATGGACTGCAGGCCGGCGAGGAGGATGACCATGTTGAACCCGACATTTTTCCAGATCGCCACCGCTATGACGGCCGGCATCGCCCAAGTTGTGCTGCGCAGCCAGGCGCTTGCGGGAAATCCGGCGGCTTTAAGCCAATACGACAGCAGGCCGATGTCGGGATCGAGCAAAAAGCTCCAAATGATGGAGATGATCGCGAAAGACGAAATGACCGGCAAAAAATAAATCGCTTTGAATGCGCTCATGCCCTTCAGCGGCTCGTTCGCGAGAAGCGCCAACGCGAGCGACAGCACGATGCCGACAGGCACGGAACCGGCCGTAAAATAAACCGTTCTGACGACTGCGTTCCAGAAACGTTCGTCATGGACCAGTTTGACGTAGTTGGCAAGTCCGGCGTAAGCGTGATTCGCATCGAGCAGGCTCCAACGGTGGAAGCTTAGCCAGAACAAATCGGCAATCGGCCAAAAGACGAAGAGCGCCAAAATCGACATGGACGGCAGCAGAAACCAAAACGCCGCCCGTTTCTGCCTGTTCATCACCGACGTTCGTTTGCGAGCGATGTTCATGATAGCCTCCTCAAGGCCGGATCGCCGGACCCGGCCCCATCGGTTGTAGGTCCGAGCTTAATTTTTCCCTTGCAAAATATCGTTCAATTTCTTGTCGGCATCCTTGAGGGCAGCATCGACGGAAGCTTTTTTGTTCGTGATCGCCTGAATCGCGGGTACGATGACATCGCTGTCGATTTTGTCGTACTGCTCAAGTCCGGGCAAATAATACTTCGCATCGTTCGCGACGTCGGCGAACTTCGGCACGAACGGATTTTGCTTCAGCTTCGGATCGTCGCCGAGGTCGGTGCGAACCGGCGGGAAGCCGGTTTGGCCGGACAGCTGCGCCTGCGCGTCTTTGCTCACCCAGAACTTCATAAATTCGTAGACGGCGTCTTTGTTTTTCGTATTTTTGCCGGCGACGAGCGCGACTGTGCTGGCCAGCGTCACTTTTCCTGCGGGGCCGGCCGGAATCGGCGCCACGTCGTAGTTGAGCCCCGCTTGCGTGTAGCCTCCGGTCGCCCACGGACCGTTCATCTCCATCGCCGCTTTGCCGGATTGGAACAGCTTATCCGCCTCGGCGCCGGTCAGGTTCGTCGGCGAAACGCCGCCGGCGATGACGAGGTCGGACCATGTTTTGATCGCTTCCTGCGTTTTGGGATCGGTCATCCTGCTCGATTTGTTGTCGTCCGAGACGAAATTGCCGCCGTTCCCCCAGACGAGAATCGGCCACATCGGAATCGTCGCATGATCGGCGAGGGCGATGCCGTACTGCTTGTCGCTGCCGTTCGTTTTCGTCGTTTTCCGGATCGCGTCCATCCACTCGTCCCACGTGCTCGGCGGTTTGTTCGGGTCAAGGCCCGCCGCCTTGAACAGGTCTTTGTTGTAGTAAAGCAGCAGCGTCGCATTGTTGGCAGGCACGGCATAAAACTTGTTGTTGTATTTCATCGCGGACACGAGCGATTTGGGCAATACGTTCTGGTCGACTCCGTTGCTGTAAAGATCGTCCAGAGGAAGGATCAGGTTCGATTTGGCGTACTTCGTAATCAGGGACGAATCGAAGGCCGCCAGGTCCGGGCCTTGGCCGGTCGCCAGCGACGTCGGCAGCTTGGCGAGCAGCGAATCCCACGGCGAAATGTCAATCGTCACTTTCATGTTCGGATGGGTGTCGTTGAATTGCTTGACGAGATTTTCGTAGCCGGGCCGGTCGGGTCCGGTGAAGCCGTTCCAAAAAGTGAGCGTTACCGCTTTGCCGGAGCTATCCTGCTTGCCCCCGCTCTGTTCCTGGGCCGCAGACTGTTTCGCGGAGTCCTGGCCGGCTGTTTGCGCCGGCGCCGCCGGCTTGCCGCCGCCGCACGCCGATGCTAACGCGGATGCGGCTAGCAACGTTACCGTAGTCGTTGCCCAACGTTTTGCGCTTGTTTTCATGTTCGTTTGCGCCTCCCATTTTTAAATCGATTTAAATTTATGTTAAAAAAATTTTAACCGCTGCCGGCGCCGCACGATTCGCGGACAACCAAATGCGTCGACACGACGCTCTGTTTCTCTGTCACTTCCTGGTTGTTCAGATGGGCAAGCAGCTTCTCCGCCGCCATTCGGCCGATTTGCCGCATCGGCTGGTGAATCGTCGTCAGCATTGGGCTCACGACAGTAGCCATGTCGATGTCGTCGAAGCCGACAACGGAGACGTCTTGCGGCACGCGCACCTGCATATCCTTCAGACGCTTTAAGGCGCCGATGGCCATCAAGTCGTTGCCGGCGAACACGGCATCGAACGCGGTTTGCCTGTGTGCTAGCTCGGCAATTGCATCATACCCTGCTTGCCGGGAGAAGTCTTTCTCGATGACGAGCGGCGCTTCGTACAATATTTTGTGGTCCAGCAGCGCTTGCTTGTAGCCTTCCAGACGGTCGATGCCTTCCTGATGATCGAGCGGTCCGGAAATGTGAACGATTCGTTTGCGCCCGAGCCGGATCAGGTGCTCGGTCGCCTGGTAGGCGCCGCCGTAATCGTCCCGTTCCACCGTCAGCACCTCGTCGTGATGCCATTTGCCCAAGTAGACGACCGGGAAGCCGGATTCGACCATGCGCAAAATATTTTTGTCCTTAATGGACGCGGAAGACAAAATGATGCCGTCCACGCGGCGATTGCGCAAAATTTTGTCGTAGGCTGCGGACTCTTCTTTTTCCGAAGGGGTGGTGGAGAGCATGAGATTGTAGTTGTTGTCGTCCAGCACCTCGGTGATGCCTTCCAGCAGCTGCGAAAAGTACGGATGGGAAAAAACGTGATGCGACGTATTCGGAATAATGAACGCGATCGTTTCGGTGCTTTTCGCTCTTAGACTGCGCCCGATCTCGTTCGGAATATAGTTGAGTCGCTGCGCCGCCTCCTCGACCAGTCTGCGGGTTTTCTCGTTGACCCTGGCATCCCCGGATAATGCGAGCGATACCGTTGCCGGAGAGACGCCGGCGATTTTGGCTACGTCTTTGATTGTGACATTACCGTGGCTCATTTTCATACCTCGAAGTTGTTGTGGCGTTTGGTGGTTGATTTTCGCGCCGAGCTATTTTTTAAATCGTTTTAAATTTTCTGTTTCCAGAATAAACCGCTTTCATATTGTTGTCAATACTTTTTCATGCTGCCTTGGGAAAAGGTGCTGTCGCAAAATTGCAAGATTGGCACGATGAAGAGTTCCTTACCGAAGCTTCCCTCCTGCCAAAATGCTGCTGTAATTGCTTTGTGGGCAACTGTAGAGGCACTTTGCCGCGAGTTGCTTGCTGTAATTGCCTCAAAAGCAACTGCAGGTGCATCCTATGCTGCCTCCCTACAAAATTGCGGCTGCAATTGCTTTGCGAGCAACCATGGAGGCATCTCACCGCGAAGCTGCCTCCGTATTGCCTCAAAAGCAACTGCAGGAACGGTGCACAAGAAAGAGGCTATCGCCAAGTCAGAAATCCCTACTTTGGCAATAGCCTCTCCTTTTACTGCATATTGCGAACCACCGATGACCGCCCTATTACGTTCGCGATCATTCCCTCCCCCAACGAGGATAAAACTGCTATTACCGCGGCCACCGTCGTTCCGGCGGAAGCAGCGCGGGGAACGCCACATGCGGCTCGGCCTGATACCAATACGCCACGGAAGACACGTCGTCGGTTCGCTCGAACAAGGCACGGCTGTTGTGGCCGATCTGCTGAATTGTGACCCGCAGCTCGTTCTCGAACCGGATCGGGTCCATCAAATGCCAGCGGTAGAGGCCGTGCATCGGTACGCTGTCCTCACCGAAATGATCGGCTCGGGTCGTATCCGTCTTCGAATAATACGGATAGCCGAGAAAGGGGGTACTGTACGGCGTCTCCACGACTTTGCCGTCGCGCTTCTCATAAAAGCACCACGCTCCGCCGAAGTAGTCCTCGGTCCCGGTGCCGCAAATGGTCGGCCATTCCTCGTCTCCGTCCATAAAAAACTTGATTTCGCCTTCGCCCCACCAATACCGCTCCAGTGCTGCCCATGCCATGTACGTACCGACGTAGTGGCCTTTCCCTTTCACCCCGTCAAGAATCGTATAGTCCTTAGCTTCCGTCGTGATGTTTTCCCTGCGCCACTGAGCATGGAAATACGCCGCTTCCGCAGGCAGCTCGTCGACGAGCGTGTAGTTGAACTGATAGAAGAAGCCGGGGATGTCGGCGGCGTGCTGGTTTTCGATCGTGACTTTCGCCGCACGGCGGAACGGCATCGGGAAGTAGCAGTTCATCCCTCCTGTCGGATTGACGACGATCGGCAGCGAACCCACGTTGCAGCGCGCGCCGAACCCGTTGCAGAAAAAGTCGCCGAGCGGCACTTCGACCGAAGGCTCGGACTCGTCGTCCCAATACATCCGCAGCACGAGATCGCGCAGCACGAAATACCCTTTGTCGGTGCGGTCCGTCACCGTTATCCAGAAATGCTGCAGCACCCCGGTCGCTTTGACGTCCATCAACGTCACTGTCTGCCCTTGCGGCAGCGTAATGCCAGGGTCGGCCTTTGCGGGCCACTCCCAAATTGCTCGCTTCCTTGCCTCGGTGCGGTCCGTCACCGTTATCCAGAAATGCTGCAGCACCCCGGTCGCTTTGACGTCCATCAACGTCACTGTCTGCCCTTGCGGCAGCGTAATGCCA
>NZ_JXAK01000060.1 GCF_000829455.1 Gordoniibacillus kamchatkensis | reverse complement strand
CTCACGATGGACACCCTTGCTCTTGGCTAGTGGTTGGCCACTACAAGCCCCCACAGCGGACTTTCACCGCCTAGTTAATCGCCATGCGTGGCGCACTAACATAAGGCTCCTGCAAATTGCAGAGCCTTATGTTAATCAAAGCTTTTGTTAACTGTTATGGTTTAACGGCTTTAATCACAGCCGAAGCAACGTAGTTTTGCACGTTCGATCCCGGCACCCAATCTTTGATAAATGTTTTTGATTCATCCTTTGGCTCCAGGATCACATTCGTAAATCCGCTTTGGGTTAACATAGCTTTTACTTCATCAACGGAGGAAGCCCCGGAAATACATCCCGAATACATCACATCTAGGTCATTTTTGATTTCCGGAGGAAGCCTGTCGTAACCTTATCACCGAGAAAGCTTGCAATAAAGCAAGGGACAAGAGCCTCATATCGGATCAAACCAATAACTAAAACCTCTAGACCAAAGATGGTACCAGCTAAAGGAGTTCCAAAGACGGAACCAAAGCCACTGCTTATTCCGCACATCAGAATGATTTTTCGATCAGTCGGATTTAACCGTAAAACCTTTCCAACCCATTCGGACAAACTCCCTCCCATCTGAACAGCCGTTCCTTCACGACCTGCGGAACCGCCAAATAGATGCGTTACAATCGTACCGAACAGAACGAGGGGACCCATACGGAAGGGAATAGCCCCATTTCCTTCATGAATTTGTTCAAGGATTAGGTTATTCCCCTTAGACGAATCCTTGCCGAAATTCAAATACAGATAGCTAACGACAGCACCACCAATAGGCAGAAGCCACACTAACCAGGAATGAGATGTGCGTGTATTTGTAGCCCAATCCAAACTAGCCAAAAAGAAAGCTGAGGCTGAACCAGTAAGTACGCCCACAATTCCGCCTAAAACAATCCATTTAAGCAGGAAGCCTACAATTCCGACATGAATCCATCTTTCAGAGTACCTCCGCGATGTAAGCACACATCCTTTAAGGAATCTTTTCAAATCACTCGCTCCTTCAAAGTCTGAATAAAAACAAAAAAACCCCTACCAGCACAAATAAACTGGTAGGAGTCATTAGCAAAAAGGCGGTTAAAGGCGAACTCCATCGCCGTATAAGCTTTTTTTTAGTTTATATGTCCAGGCAACACTCTGTCAATATTATTTCTTATGCTGAACATTCGGCCTTCATTTTTCGCGTATCCTCATTTTGATTTTGCGCCAACCGATCCCTTTTTTAAATTTTACGACATCTTATGCTGCCGACCTAACCGCTATTTTACGTTTCATGCTAAGAACTGCCGTTCTGAGGGACAGAGTAAACAATTCGCGAGACTCAGCTTATTTAATATAGGTAACCGTGGTGAACATCCCGCCGACAGGTTTGGTAAAATTATTTGAAATGTGATGCGGCATATGGCAATGAAAAGGCCAAATTCCCGGATTATTCGCTTTAAAGACGATGTCGTAAGTCACGCCGCTCGGTACCTCTATTGTATTGCGAATTTCCCTTGCAGACCATTGAATTTCATTACCATCTGCCGCCGCTACCAGAAATTGATGACCATGAAGATGAATAGGATGGGCATTCATTCCCACGTTGCCCAGACGTATGCGAATCGTTTCTCCATATCTGACTGCCAATGGGCTCGTATGAGGATAACAACGTCCATTCATAGTAAAAAAATTAAAATTCTCCGCGATGGGATCTAACTCGAAAACCCCTTTGTGCATTTCACCCTTAGGTAGATTTTTTAAGTGAAACTCCTGCAACATAATGAAATAATCCCGATGAACACTGCTCTCATTCGAGTTTTCAATAATAAAGCCTCCTCCAAGTCCCATCATTTCCTGAATCACGGTATGGAAATGCGTATGATACATATGAGTGCCCGGCGGGTTTGTCACTTGAAACGTGTAATCAAAATATTGACCGGGTTCTATTTTTGGCGATGGTTCAACACCCGGTACGCCATCCATGACATTTGGAATATCCAGCCCATGCCAATGTACGCTTGTTGAATCCGGAAGCCGGTTAATGACCCGAATGGTAACCCATTCCCCGGACTGGACTCGAATAGTGGGGCCTGGAATCGAGCTGTTATACCCCCATCCTTTCATTATTATTCCGGATAATAGTTCCCTCTCTACCGGTTCAGCTATTAATTCAAAATACTTTCTTCCTTCGACCCACTTATAGGGGAGATCCGGAACGTCAGGAGTGACAATCATTAAGCATGCCCCCTAAACCATCATTTTATCAAAAAGTGCATCAATTCTTATTCAATATATACATGAATGTGAGGGATGGCGTTGTTTTCGTAGCCCTTTACATTCCATTCCGCTACCTTCGGTTGCATATTGCCGCTGGCATCGACGGCCCTCGCCATAATGGAATACATGCCGGGTTTCGAACAGACCATTCCCATCTCCAGCGCCTCCAGCTATAGGACTCTTCCGGGTCAAGCCATTCAGCCGGTGTCCAGGTATGGCCGTCGTCCGCGCTTACATTCATTTGGATCACTGGACCATGACCTGACCATGCCGTCCCCCAAATATAATGGACGCCTCTTCCCTTAACTGCCTGATCCGTCGGTTGTGAAATCACCGAATTTACTTTCATGACCGTTACCTGCCTAGGTATTTCTTGCGGGTCTGCAGGATAAATGACATAATCGACCGTTTGGTAAGGGCCTAGAAAGGGACGGTTCGTAACTGTAATACGATGCAGCCATTTGACGGAAGCCATACCATACCATCCCGGAACAATTAAACGAGCCGGATAGCCGTGCTTATAAGGAATCGGCTTTCCATTCATCAACAGCGCTACGATGGTATCAGGGTGCAAGGCGTTATCTATTGGAAGGCTTCTTGCATAAACAAAAGTACCGGGCAAATCGGTACGTTCCCCCGTATCCATACCTTCAAAAACAACATGTGTTGCTTGGTCTGACAAACCAGCGGCTATTAAAAGCTCTCTCAGTGGAACTCCCGTCCAGACGGCATGGCTGACAGCTCCCTGCTCCCACTGTTCGCCGCGGGCTGTTGGATAAAAATACTCTCTTTTGTTGCCCGAACATTCCATCGTCACAGGCAAAGTGGACTGGGACATACGCATCAGATCTTGATACTGCAACCTTCGAGGCTGTTGGACGAGTCCTTCAATCTTGAGGCCCCATGCAGGGGATGGGGCGGCTGTATATGGAAAGTGATTTCGGACGTAATAAAGGGACTCGGGCGTTACATGTTCAGTGAGAGAAAGTATAGGGTACTCCTGATTTTCTGGAATAATGGACCGGGTTATCCGCTTCGGATCGTAAAGGTTCATCTTAACCTCCTTCGCATAGAGATGGATTCTAATTCATATGAGGTTATCTGAAGGGTTATTCGGAAAGGTATTCGCCAACTAAAGTTGTAGCTTTTTTCTTCAAAGAAACACCGGATATCCAAATTTTGGTTTCTTTTAGTATTATAGAAACAAGAAAAAAGGCTGATCCCTTAGCCGTGATAAATGGCTTTTGGGATAGCCCTGTTTGGTTATAGTTTTTAGCCCGCCATAGCTCTGCAAGCCTTCGCGCAGGAAAAACAAGCTTCAGCACAGCGCTGACAGTGCTCATGTTCATACTTTTTGCACTCATTCCCGCATGCTTCGCAAACATCGGCGCAAATTCGACAAAGCTCTTTCGCGTAGGAATTGTTATGAGACATCGCTTGCGCAGCAAAAGCACAAATGTCGGCGCACTCTCGATCCAACCGAATACATTCTTTCATCATCGCAAGGTGATCTTCATTGAAGCAAGCGTCGTAACAGTGATTGCATGCCAGCATACATTTTATGCATTCATCAATGCAATGTTGAAATTGCTCATGTGACATGGGTTTTGCCCTCCATTCCAAATAATGTACTTGTTATGTTTTACCCAATCGAGCTGATTTGATACACTTACAAACGGGTTTTTCTTAAATTTAGCCTGACCGCTATATAAGCGGACCTAAAAGCATAAGCTAGAAACAACACGCAAAACAGCATCATAGCCCACGACCATTCGTAATTCCCCAGCATCACCAGACATCTGCTTTCATTTGGAAATTGAGTTCGGCCGTATCATCAATGCTTCATGCCCGGCATATTCGTCATATTGTCACCCTCACTTGGTTTAGGTAATGGTTCCGTCTTCGTATTGCCGCTGCCATGTCCGCCATGGCCTTCTCCGGTCTCCGATACGATCTCCAGCATGGAATCGATCTCCCCTTGCGTCGAGGGGGTCAACGAATTTTCACTACCCGTTAACCAAGCATGATTGTACGGCCCTTCCGTTGGTTCCTTTTTATATTTCGGTTGAACCGTCATGACATAGGACATAACAGTTTCCGGCATCTTGTCTTTATCCGTCCAGAGAAGCGGTGCATGTTTGCCTAAATGCGAAAATGGAGCCGCCGCGAGTGCCAAGGCTGCGGAATCTTTATTGACGAACGAAAAGTTATGACCCGGTGTTGTAATTCCCCAGCCAAAACCGGTTTCGGAATCTTTATATTTCGCGAAGGCAACGGCATTCGCATATGGGTCATTGCCTGAAATACGAACCACTTTCCCGTACTGACCTAATTGTTCTTGAACTTTGGCCGAAATAACCGATTCTGGCCCGAGCAAATAAATATTGGCTATTCCGCCCCGTGTCTTTAAAGCATCCACGGTTTCTTGCGGAACCTCATCCTTTTTAACATAAAGCAGCGGCTCCGGCATATGAGCAATCCAATTCACTGCTGGCATCGTATATTCTTCGCTGTCCATTGAACCAATGATGACCGAAGGCGGATTTTCCTTCGCGACAGTGGTGTAATAAGCATCTACAGCTTTGGCTACGGCTGCCGGGCTGCCTCCTGCGATCTTGTCCGTCTTGTAGCCAAGCGCTTTTACCTGTTCCTCTACCTTGGGATCAAGATCCCCGACCAATATAACCTGGGTTCCTTTATTCATGTCCGTCCCCATCGGTTTTAGTCTTTTCAATTCGTTAAGCGTTACATCCGGTACACTGTCTTTATTCACAAACAGAACTGGACCGTTGTTCGGGTGATGAATCAAATCTGCACTGACCAGGGTCGTCTGCCAATCTTTCGGGTTTGCCAGAATGACGCCGCCGGGACGATCTGCATCACTGGTGGCCATCCACAGCGTTTTCGAAACCAGCACCGCAGCTTCCGTCGGGTCACTTGTGTTAATGCGCGTCGTGTTTTTTGAGGCAATCCACGGCATGGATACCTCACTAGTCGGGCTTTGTGCCGAACCGGTTTGCTGACCCATGTTGTTCATATCGTGTGGTGAGGAAGAATTGGATTTGTTAAAGCATCCGGTCAGGGCCAATGCAGCAGCCGCCGAAATGATACCGACTTTCAAGCCTTTTTTCATTCTTATAACCCTCCTATTTTCGGTTGATAGTTTTACCTTTCTCTGCAATTTTTATCCAAGTAGCGCCGCGATCGGTAGAAAGATAGACATCTTTGGGCTCCGTTGTGAGGACCAGCTCTTTCGGATCCGTCGGATTCTGGACAACATAGGTGATCGTATCCTTGCTTGGCATCTTAATAGCCAACGATTCTTTACTCTCTATATTGATCTCAAGCAGTGAAGCATTGGGACCGGAGGTAGCTGCCAGTACGTTACCGGAATCCGTGAAGGTAAGGGCCGAAACCGGTTGTTCCGGAACCAATGAGGTAAACCTCTGACCGTAATCCCTCGATAGATAGGTACCTGTTGTCGTGCCGACAGCAGCGATCGATGCATCATAAGGGTGAGCTGCGATTGCTGTCATCTGCCCTTGGAGGCCGGTTGCAGGACTGTTTGTCCAGGTTTCCCCTTTATCCTTGCTATAAAACAGCCCTGCCTGTTTCATTTTGGAGTTAGGTTCCGGGTTCGTCACGTATAGCGTATGCGAACGAAAACCGGCTGTCATACCGTGTAGATCGACCTCCCCCTCAAGACTAATAACCGAGACAGTTTTCCCGTCATTCGTACTTTTCACAAGTCCTAATGGATTTTTATACTTCGAACCCGGTGCTGGATGACCGCTGCTGTAAAATCCGTCATCTACGGCAGTGAACCCCATATAATCGTGCTTCTCCCCCGGACCTTCATTCCATGAACCGTCCGCATATACCTGTAGTCCGTTGTGAACGGGAATGAAAAGCCGTTTTCCGTCTGCGGAGTAACCAAGGCCATGTAGGTGCATAAAAGTGTTACTCGCATTGGAATTCGGCCCTTGCTCTGCCTTTTTCGAACATGCCGTGGTCCCGATCAAGAGTACTGCCGCTAGTACAAGCATCGTCATCTTTTTCAAAAAATTACCCCCATCTCTAAAAAAGAGACCTGATTCCAGTGTCCCCATGTATGTCCAAACCATTCGATAAAAATGCAAGTCATGTAAAGTGTAATCGATACTTTTGAAGATTCGATGTAGAACGCTCTACTGTCTTTTGGGAAGCCGAATTGTAAAGGCGGCACCTTCCCGGTTCTCGGCCGAAATTTCCCCGCCGTGGGCTGCAACCAACTCCTTGACGATGGTTAACCCCAGGCCGCTGCCGCCGGTCTTCCGATTGCGGGACTTATCCGCCCGGTAAAATCGCTCGAACACATAGGGCAAGTCCTCCTGTGGGATTCCCGTTCCCGTGTCTTGAACTCGGATCCAAACATGTCCGCTGTCTTCACTCCCCTCAATTCGCACTTCTCCGTGTTCAGGAGTAAATTTCAGAGCATTGCTAAGCAAATTCACAAGCACCTGAATCATGCGATCATGATCGACAAAAACATGAATATGAGGGCTTACGGAACACCGTAGATGAACGTTCTTTTCACGATAGGCAGCAGTAACCAGTTCTTCACCTCTCTCGATGATGGCCGCCAATGATTCTTCTTTTCGCAACAATCGAAAACCCGGCGACTCTACATGCGTCAGGTCTTCCAATTCGGCCACAAGCTGCGTCAATCGTTCGATTTCTTCATAGCAGGAATGGATACGCTCCGGTGTAGGCTCCCAAATCCCGTCTTCCAGGGCGCGCATATGGCTTTTGAGCGTAGACAAAGGGGTTCGCAGCTCATGCGCGATGTCTTCGGTCATCGTGACGCGCAATTGCTCATGCTGCTGCAACTGCTCCGCCAGCGTATTTAGCGATGCGCCCAAGTCTGCAAGCTCATCTTTCCCTTGAATGTCCACTCTCGCACTCCATTCCCCGTCCGTCATGCGTTCCGCGACTCGTGTCATATGAATGAGAGGAGCCGAAATTCGTTTGGCCACATAAAAACCGAGAAATACGGCAAGTACAATCGCAACGAAACACGTCCAGATGATCGTTTGCATCATCGCTTGTTCCAAATGATAATTCAGTTCGGGCAATTCGTGCGTCATACCGGCTTGCGCTTGATACAAGGAGAAATGATAGTGTGTCGTCAAAATGACGCTAATTGTTGAAATCAGGACAATGCCAGCAGCAATCCCTATAATAATCAGAGCCAAACGGGTATGCAGACGCTTATTCATGCTGTTCCTCCTGCAAACCGATAGCCGGTTCCATACACCGTCACAATATATTTTGGAGACTTGGGGTCGCCCTCTATTTTTTGCCGGATATTTTTTACATGCTGATCGATCGTTCGGCTATCACCGTCAAAATCATAACCAAGCACGCGTTCCACAAGCTCGTCTCGTGAAAAGTGACGCTGCGGATGCTTGGCCAGGACAAGCAGCAGCTTATATTCATTCGGGGTCATGCTCACCGGTTGGCTGTCGCGGAATACTTGCTGCTTTAACGAATCAATGATAAGTTCCCCTTGATTAAAGGCCAGGCGGTCCGCAAGCAAATGATACTCGTCCGTACGCCGCAAGATCGCCCGGACCCGAGCCACTACTTCGCGTGGGTCAAAGGGCTTGATCAAGTAATCATCGGCCCCCATAGCTAACCCCTCAATCCGATTGTTCTCGGAAACCTTGGCGGTAAGCATCAAAATCGGAACAGAATGGATTTGACGAATCGCTTGGCAAACCTGCTCGCCCTCCATATCCGGAAGCATAAGGTCCAGAATGACGAAATCAATCGATTCGTTTTGCACGTGCTGAATGGCCTCGCTGCCCGTTTCGGCTTCAACGGTCTGAAAACCTTCTTTTTTCAAGTAGGATACAACCACATCCCGAATTTTCGATTCATCATCAACGACTAATACGGTTTTCATAATCAACCTCCAAATCAAACATATATTCAAGTCGTTCCAAACCAAAATGTTGATACCAAAGGAAAAGGAGATGCCCCTTTATCCATTTTCCCCTTCTTGTTTGGTTATACATTCCGTATCCGATTCCTGTTGTTGCGAAAATTTCGTCATGTGATACCAGCGATAGCAAGCATAGATAGCTATTAGAAAAAGAACGTACATAACTAACGTCCATGCAACTTGGGACAAACTAAAAAACAACTGGCCCCCTATGACTGAAAACATAACCATCACCGGGATTTTCCCGATTAAGGTAGCAAGAAAGAAACTGCCGAAGCTCATCTGGCTGATCGCCGCGGCTGCATTGACGGCCGGTGCCGGGACGAACGGAAGCAGCCGTGCCGTTAAAACAGCTAGGAACGCATTTCGCTCTAAAAACAGCAAAAATCGATCCATTCGTTCAAACTTCATGACGAAATGCCTGCCCCATTCTTGAAACAAGACCCGAACGGCCAGGAATTGAATTGCACCGGCTACCGTTGAGCTGGCCACATTGATTAATGTGCCCCAGATTGGCCCATATTGAGCGCCCATGATCCCGGCAACAATTCCAAAAGGGACAACTGGGGCCGCGGCCAAAAGGATTGCTATCCCGATCAACCATGGGAGGCGTTCTGTATCTCCGTTTGTCAACCACGAAAGGATCAATTCTTTGTATGCAATGATAAATACAATTCCTGTCCCGTATAGAAATAGGACAGCCCCTTTTTTGATCATAACGACTCTCCGAATAAGGGCAAAGGAGAACCCGTCTCCTCCGCTAAATGTTCTTGCCGGACAAGAAAGTTGGTCACTGTATGCTTCTGGTTTTCCTGGAGGAAAGATCGTTCCACAGGATAAACCCAATTGAAATAAGAATCACAATGATGCTTGTCCATTGCGCAGCAGTCAGATGAAATAAATATCTTGGCGTATCCCCCCTAAGCATTTCCAGAAAAAAAACGTCCCAACGAGTACAGGATGTTATAGGACAGGAATATAAAGCCGCGAGGCACGACCGGTTTTTCAAAATTAACAATATCCCAAAGACAACAAAGTCCCACTGACCTTCCCACACTTCCGCAGGCCATAATGCCTGAGAACCGTAAGTTTCATACGCAATCGTTCCTGGCGGATAGACAAGCCCAAAATTCGAACCTGTCGGGGAGCCAAAGGCATCCCTATTTAAAAGACAAGCGATTCTCCCTACGCCCTGACCAAAAATAATAGCCGGTGCCATGATATCTGCCAATTCCCAGAAATTAATCTTTTTACGCCAGCAATAAATAAGACCGGCCGCAAATCCTCCTATGAGCCCTCCTTGGATCGATAATCCACCCTTCCAAATGGCAAACGATTCGAGAAGATGCCGCGAATAGTACGCTCCCTCGAAAAACAGCGTGCTCCTACAATAGCCCCCAAGATCACATAAAAAACGACATCCCAAAGATGCTTGCGATATTCCGACCCTCTGGCAAGATACAGGGCAACTCCAAGTGAAAGAAGGATGGCGATTGCTATGATGGTGCCGTATGCCCTTACAGGATAATCTCCAATCATGAATAAAATGACTTTCATATAATAAGGCACCCCCGTGAAATTCTTATGTTTTAAGTATAACCCACGTTTATGAAGAACCTGTGTAAATAAAAATTTGGAGTTGGCCGCATATAAAAAAACGGCTCCCCTTTGTTGAAAGGACCCGGTTTGCATCCGTAAAAGAAATCGAATTATTCAGCACTTTATAGGCTTTCGATACGAAAGCACGCCAGAATATGGGCAAATTCCTGGAAATGTGCGTCAATCACGCATGAGGAATCCTCCTCGCTTAATATTTTTATCAGCTTATGCCTACCTTCACAAGTCGGTGTACGAAAGTATAAAGAACTAAAACTGTCTCCGTGAACTCCTTCCGTTCTTCAAAAGTTCTACACAGGCTTCGGCTATGATTGATCTATCGGATGTTCAATTACAGAAAGGAATGAAAGCAATGAAGACTGGTTGGAAGCTCAAAAGTATGATTATAATCGGAGGTTTATCCATTATATTAGCTGGCTGTACCGGTTCAATGAATGGAATGGATCACTCGAAAATGAATATGGAAGGGACAAAAGAATCTCCGAAGGCGTCAGATGCTCAAACAGTAAAGCCAACTGTTTTAACGGGCAAAGAAATTAATTTGACTGCATCCGTAAGCAATCAGGAAATCGCCCCAGGCAAGACTTTGCCGGTATGGACATTCAACAATTCTGTTCCTGGCCCGCAAATTCGTGTAAATCAAGGCGAAACGATAAAAGTCAACTTGAAGAACCAGTTGCCGGAGCCAGTCACCATTCATTGGCACGGCGTTCCTGTACCAAACGCTATGGACGGCATTCCAGGCATAACGCAAAACGCGGTTCAACCGGGCCAGTCGTTTACGTACGAGTTTAAAGCAGATGTTCCGGGCACCTACTGGTACCACTCCCATCAGGATAGTGTAAATCAGTTGGATCGTGGATTGTATGGGTCCTTTATCGTCGAGCCGAAAGAAGGCACCGGCGTTGACCGTGATTATACGCTTGTCCTCGATGAATGGATGAGCTCCGGGGAAATGGCCGGCATGAATATGTCCGGAGGCAACATGTCGGAAATGGATCATAGCAAAATGAATATGGGCAGTTCGGATAGCAAAGACAATAAATCCAGCATGAACATGTCCGATGGCAATATGTCCGGCATGGATCACAGTACGATGAATATGGGACACGATATGAGTATGTACGATCTGTATACCATAAATGGAAAATCCGGTTCGCTCGTGGATCAGCTCCCTGTTAAGCAGGGAGATAAAGTTCGAATCCGTTTGATCAATGCGGGTTATCTATCTCATCAAATTCATGTACACGGACATGAATTCAAAGTTATTGCTACCGATGGGCAACCTGTAAACAATCCGGGTATTCTGAAGGATAATATCGTAAGGGTTGCTCCAGGAGAGCGTTACGATATTGAATTTGTCGCCAACAATCCGGGCCAATGGTTAATCGAGGATCACGGCGACAAGGCTGCTGTTAAAGGGATGAAAGCCATAATCGCTTATGAAGGGGCTCCCGCCGGTTCCGACAAAGCGAATGAAACGGAGAAGCTGACGGCTGTCGACATGAGCCGTTACGGCCAAGCAAGCAAAGCCAACTTTACGTTAGATCAGAAGTATACGTTGGAATACACGATGAATTTGAACACCGAAATGAAAAATGGCGAAATGGTCTATACGATAAACGGAAAAACGTTTCCGGAAACCGAACCGATAAACGTTAAAAAAGGAGATACCGTCAAGGTTCGCCTCGTCAATAACTCGAAAACCGACGATCATCCGATGCACCTGCACGGGCACTTCTTTCAAGTACTAAGCAAGAACGGGAAACCGCTTGAAGGATCTCCAATCATCAAGGATACGTTGAATTTGAAGCCGGGCGAAGAATACGTTGTCGCATTCGAAGCAGATAATGAAGGGAACTGGATGTTCCATTGTCATGATCTGCATCATGCTTCTGCCGGCATGGTAACCGAGCTGAAATATACAGACTATAAGTCAAATTTTGTTGCAGACCCGAATGCAGGGAATAAACCGGAATAACGACCAGGGGGTGGCTTGAAGCCATCCCCTGATTCTCATTCTCTGCATCGTCCTTGAACGCTGTCACTTAGCAAATGTTTTCCGTCTTGTTTCTTCCAGACGAAATGCTCTCATTTTTGATCAACGTATGGCCTAATGCAGTAAAGCAGTAACTTTAAAAGGTTGCCGCTTTACTTTGTTGTGACCCGACAAGATCGTCGTCTTTAATCAAGCCTGCTTCATTTAAGATATTACGCAAGATTTTTATTTGGTAGTTCACTCGAACAGAAACAGGTAAATTACAACTCGTTTCCACGGTAATTGCTTTTGAGTGTAATAAACGATGCGCGGCAGTACGACCCGAACCAGGTAATTTACGCAAACGAACGGAAAAATGGGTTGATTTTTTGGCAATGGAACGATTCATGCGAGCTACAATTTGTTTTACCAAAGGTATTGCTCCACTTTTAGGATTCGCAATCAATGTCTGTCCAAGAACCTTTGGGTTTACTTTTGAGAACCCCCTAGCTTCATGTAGATCAATATACCATGCTGGTTGGAATTCCGCCGCTAACCGAAATAAAGCAGCCGATAGCGGGTGACGTGCCGCTTCATTGGGTTTACGTGGGAAAGTCCGATTCAAATCGGGAATCCCCCTAATACGCCGCTTATAGGCATTTTGATTAACGATTGGAACTATGATTAGCGTTCCTTGGTTAATGCGGAGTATGTCATTTTGCAACATCCTCATAAGTTTTTTTGCTGACAGAATATTTGCCCTCTCATCTCCATGAACACCTGCTGTTACCATTACCGTGTTCCCTTTTGAGCTACCTCTGATGACGTAATATGAGGTTTTGAACTTAGTGGCCTTCGCTAAAAGCCGTTCTTGTATATCCAAATTGATCCCCTCCCCCAGATATACCACTGTACGATCCAGATTAAGTTTAAGAAACGGACAGGAGCCCGGAGCCAAAATGCCCCAAGGCACATATTCTGGTACGGTTATGAACTACGAAAGGTGGGAATGAAATATGGGAGGCTATGCGACTAAATATAATGTAAGCAAATCCTTGCTTCACAACGAGGAACTTCGCCGAAATGTTCCCGAGACAAGGATGTACAGTAAGTCGGTATTAAAGACAATGTTAGACAAGTACAACATGGTTTATGTCAAGCCTAATAGCGGAACAGGCGGCAAGGGTGTTATGAGGGTGGAAAAGCTGGATCAAGGTAGCTATAAATACCAACTGGAAACGTCGGCTAGAACCTTCAACTCCTTCGATGGTTTGATTCAATCCATTAGCAAAAAAACCAAAAATTGTCCTTACGCTGTTCAACGCGGAATTCATTTATTACGGCATAGCGGTCGTCGCTTTGATCTGAGAATCATGGTACAAAAAAATCCCAAGGGAAAATGGGAAACGACCGGTGTCATTGGCCGTCTAGGTCATCCGAAAAAAATCATAACGAATGTCTGCAAAGGGGGCAGTTCCAAGCCGGTTGAGTTTTTATTAAAAAAGCATGTATCGAACATTACCGAATACACTGGAAAGTTGAGAAACTTAGGGTATCAGGCTGCCATTCGGTTAAACAAAACGTTTCCCAAGATTAAAGAGATCGGCCTGGATGTCGGCATTGACCGAAAGCTACATCCGTGGATTTTGGAAGCGAATCCCCAGCCCGCAATTTATGGATTTAAAACATTGAAGGATAAGCGTATATATCAAAAGATGTGTCGTTATCAAAGAGCGTACGGCCGGCGTTAACCAGTCAATTTAAGCCCTTCCGTCCAATGGAGAATTCTCATAGTATACACCATCTTGTATGATTCAGATGAGTCGGGGATGGTGAAAATGAAAATATTAATGCTGGTATCGCGGTTGAATATTGGTGGAACCGAGAAATATATTCTTTCTCTCTCTCAAAGTTTATTAGCACATGGGGTTCAGGTTGGTGTTGCAACTGATGGAGGACCACTAGCAAGCTCATTTAAAAAGGCTGGGATTAAGCTTCATATTGTGCCGATTGGAAAAAAATTAAAACGAATATCCTTATTGTCTTCGATTATGGCCAAAGAAAGTTACAGCCTGATCCACGCCCATGATTCAAAGGCATTTGCTCAGGCAGTAACCTTATCTCAAAAGCATAAAATCCCTTTAATTGTTACTATACATGGCACTTATCATCGTCGGGCCACCCTGTTATCGGCAGCAAGAACTTCCAAACGCTTGATTGCGGTTTCACCAAAACTGACCAGATGGTTGGTAAATCAAAAAATTCCTAAGAACAAAATCCAGATGATCCCTAATGGAATTGACATAGCAACGTTCCGTCCTGCGGCGAATAAAAACCATTGGAGAAAGGCGCTCCGTTTACCACAAACCGCCCAAATACTTGTATACGCCGGAAGATTCTCGTCTGATAAGTATCCCATAGCCAGAAATGTAGTCTTGGCGGCAGAACGAATCGCTAAATACAACCGTCAGTTTTTAGCCGTTCTAGTTGGTCCCGGGCCTAGTCGTTCAAATCTGGTTCAACTTGCGGCTAAAGCCAATCGTCGTCTTGGTCGAACAGCAATCATCATTCGTCCTCCGATGTCTAATATTCAACATGCTTATTATGTCTCGGATGTTGTTGTAGGAACGGGACGCGTTGCACTTGAAGCAATGGCATGCGCAAAACCGGTTGTTGCTGCTGGCGTTGCAGGGTACTGTGGTATTGTACAGCAGAAAAATATAAATCAGATGGTTCAATGTCATTTCGGCGACCACGGAGCTATTGCACCGATCACTCCCGAAAAACTTTCGTCAGACATAAACAGCCTATTAAGAAATCCAATAAAAGCCCGTTCTTTAGGGGAATTAGGTGCTACAACAGTAAAACGGAGATTTTCCATAAAAACAATTGGTTCTCGGATAATTCAAATATACAAGGAGGTCAACTGATGGCATTCATGAAGTTAATCGTGACCCTCACCTTATTTCAAAAAGATTTTTTCACACGAAAAAAAAGAGTGTTTACGAACATCAGCTTAATCACAAGAAATGCATTGAATTATTTGCCGCTAAAAGATGTAATGGAAATATTGGAATATGATATTTTTAGAAACAGAACAAACTGCATGTTGATTACAGATGGCTCGGAGCTTGTGACAATTCCCAAAAACGGTGCAACCGCAAAAAGAGAAGGTGTCTCCTTTCGAATTGATCCTCTAATCATGATAAACAAGGAGCGCTTCATTAGTCTCCGTTCTGTAAACCGGCTTTTGAACGTCGATTTCTTGGTTAACAGGAAAGCTAAGCGTGTATTCATACGGCAACCCGGACGCTATATCATCACAATAAAAGGCGACACAGTTAAAAAACTATCCAGATTGCTGAATACTTCGGTAAAAAAGCTTCTCTCTATCAATAAAAACTTAAAGGAACCGATTCCTTCAGGCATAAAAGTAACGATCCCTACGATTGATTTCGATGCAATCCCCCAAGTAAAATCATCCGAAAAGGCGAAGATTAAACAAGAACCGGAAAAAGCTCCCGCAATTATTGCATTAGGTAGAAGCCTGATGGGCACCCGTTACCAGTTCGGTGCCGGGCCGTATCCGAGAAGCAAAAGATTCGACTGTTCTTCTTTTACCCAATATATATTTGGAAAAAATGGTGTTTCATTGCCGAGAACTTCTAGCTCGCAAGCTCGAGTTGGTCGAAGGATTACCCAAAAAGAAATAGAAGCAGGGGATTTGATCTTTTTCAGGAGAGATCGATATTCTGATAATCGGATTGGCCATGTTGGCGTCGATATCGGAGGCGGCAAGATGATCAATACGTATAAATCGCCTCCCGGTGTCACCATTACAAAATGGAGAAGTCCGTATTGGTTAAAGCGATATGTAACCGCACGCGAGATATTATAGGGCAAAGCAGAGCCTTTTTCGAGGCTCTGCTTGTGAATGGCATTTAGTTCTCTCCCTGTTGGTTTTCAGATTGCCAACGGCTCGATTCTTTCCATTGAGTTGAACTCTTTTTGTGTTTTTTCACTGGAGTAACTTGATCAGGTTGCGGTTGATTAGCAGCAGGTTGAGTCGGCGGCGCCACAGGGGCTTGTCCGTTACCTGAAATGACGCGACGTGCAGTAACAAAGGTTCTATCCCAGGTGCTGCCTGCGAAATTGGAAATCGTAACCCCTATTCCGACCCGGTAGGTATGCAGGACTTGTCCACCGCCCATGTAAATACCTACGTGATTAATTACACCATCTCGATTCGTATCTGAGAAAATCAGGTCACCCGGCTGCAATTGATCTTTGGAAACAGTCGTACCTACAGAAGCCTGCTGTCTCGAAGAACGGGGAAGATTGATGCCGTTTTGCTTGAATACATATTGAGTAAATGAGGAACAATCAAATACATCGGTTCGTCCCCCTGGAGCGCCAAACTGATAACGAACTCCTAAATACTGTTTCCCTGTTGCGATAACACTATCTGCGATGGAGGTGTTGGAAGCAGCAGCGTAGGCCGGTTGTGAAGCCAGTAGCATACTTCCGGAAAAAGCAATCGAGAGGCTGAGAGTGATTCCCATTAAAGTTTTACCGATGCGGCTATTCTTGGTGCTTTTCGTGATGTTCATATTGTTCTTGCCCTCCTTATGTTGATTTAAAGTTAGGTGGCTATCCCAAGAACACCATACCATAAATGATTAAACCAACACTTACCAAGGAAAGCGCAAACCCTTTAACAGCCTGCTTTTAGCCACTGATATTAAAAATCAATGAGAAATAAATAGTGAAAATTTACTTGACAATTTATGATGCAACTTCAATTATAATGCTCAAAAAGCCGAACGTTCCCAGTCCAATATACACAGCCGGTCGACGCGATGGCCCTTGATGAAAATTCAAAGTGCAAATACAAGCCGGTGCTTTTCCCCGTGTAGCCGAATACCCCGACAACATCCCAGCCTCTACAATATCCCCGACCTGAACGGCCGTCATCCCCAAAAAAAATCGTGCATTATTCCTAATCATCGTCGCGGGAAATTTTTTAACCGCTCTTTCATGTGCGCCTGCTTCATCCGGTAGCTCTCGTCTTCGAAAACGAGTAGGTGCCCACGGTGCGCCAAACAGTCAATCATCGCTGAGGCCATTTGGTCATCGGTGTACTTACTTTATTATTTTGTAAAGTTTCGTTCAAATTTCGATAAAATCTCCTGTGCTTTTTTATGACCAAGTTCTCTTATGAAGGTTCCGTATAAACCTTGAAGTAACGCACGGAGTTTATCATTTTCAGTTTTCATATCCTCATAATCCTTCGATCTCTTTTTATAAATGTCTCTTTGATTCGTTACTTCAGTAAGTTGTTTCTGAGTATTCGATAATTCCTTCCTGAGTCTTTCAATTAATTGAATAGCATCACTATCTGAGAACCTCTTTTTCGTCATGTGTGTTTGTTTTCTTGGAGTGGTCCGCCCCTCATCAATCCATAAACGAATTTTCTCAGCCCAATCCGGGTAATTGTGATACAAAGATGTCGTGGTTATATTTACAGACTTACAAAAACTCGTTATTGTTATCTTTCGGTTTTTGAGACTTGTGATATTCTCCCATTCTTCCTCAATTCTTTGCCTTGTATCTTTGCCTGAAACTATTCTTTTCGGCATGTGTTTAATCCTCGCTTGTTTTAATAACTTCATCCAATAGTTCAGTACAATGCCGATTTATAAAATGTCTTGAAATTCCACTTCTTTTCGATAACTGATAGACAGATATCGCCAACCCACCCTTGACCATTTGATTAAATTCTTGTATTATTGTCCCCTTTTTTCTTTCAATGATGTCTATATTGTAAGACTCAATTTTTTCTACCCAATGAAAAAAAGCCTTCGAACTGTCTTTATAAAATATATCCCTTGAAACATTACAAAAATTTGCGAACTCAACAACTGTTATTGGTTCGTTCGATGAAGTGATTTCATTCCATTTCGTTAACAACATCTCTTCCATCGCTTTTATTCTCTCTACTCTTTTCGAGTTAATCCTATTTAAGTCATCCAAACGTTTTTTAGAATCTTTAAACGTAGTATTGAATAGAAGTAGGCCAATATTAATAATTTTGCAAAAATCTTCAACAGCCACGAACTTACCGCTATTTTCTATGTTTTGAAGCTCATTCTCGATTCGTTCGAGTATTTCTTGGTTCCTTCGTTGCTTTGCCAGCTCCCGTTCTTTCGAATTTCGCTCTTTCTGTTCTCTTAGAATTCTCTGATTGTTATTCTTATTAATATTGCGTACAGATTCATTCCATGTGCCTAATTCTTCAACCAAATCTTTTGGAAAAATGGTGTAGAAATGATGCCGTTGAACATCCAATCTTTGTGCCAAAACAGTTATCGGGAGTTCTACATGTTGTTCCTTAGCAATAGCTAATTCTTGATAGGCTTGATTCACTTTTTCCTTCTTTTCTAAAGCAACTTGTTTTTCTTTATCAAGAGCGAGAGCCTTATAAATCTCAGGGAACGATATTCTCAAGTTCCGTTTTGATATTTGGGCTCTATCCAGAAATTCATCCAGATTAATATGGTCATTGTTTGCTCTCATGTTATTATAAATTTCATAAACTTTTGAAGTAACTTTATCTTTGAATTGCTTTCCTTTTGCTGAAGGCGGTATACCCGTAGAATCCTTTGATTTATTTTTGCGCTTCTTTGTCCTTACTTCAATTTCGGTGTCAGTTCTATAAATATCTTTTCCAAATTCTTGTTCTGGTGTAGTCTTTCCTATTAATACATTTGCAATACCGTCATAATAGTCTTTCATAAGCAGTACATTTTTTAGCCCCCTACTCCCCGGAGCCTCACTTTGCCATAGCTTTGTTTGTTCTTCTAGAAACTTGGTATCATCGTTAATTGCCTCTATCGCACGAGGTGTAATTAACGCGCTCGTGCATGGTTCAGGAGCAGTAACTTCTCTATTATGAAGACATTTCCTTGGATTTGGACACGGCCCTTTGTGCATCGGCCTTGTACAGAATCCATATCTTGTTGGCTGTACATACATTCCCATAGATTTTATATGCGCTTGATCTATATCCGCCATCCCGCCAACAAATACTGATCGATTTTCTAATAGCGGCTTTGAAATGCCTAATAACTTTCCTTCAGCAAGGGCATTATCAAGTTCAATGAGATGCCTTTCTTCCCCGTGAACATATACACCAGTTTGCTTATTTAGAACTTTGAGGTTTCTGTGGTTCAAGTAATTTGTAACATCTCCGAATCCACCACCCCCCCTGTATACGAAAGATGCCAAGGTGTGACGAGTTTGGTGAGGTCTCAAATGGTAATATTCTCCATCGTATTTAATATTGAATCTATGTATAAACCCCTCCCTAACGACTTCCCCTTCTTCATTTTCCCGTCCATTAAGCCATGATCTGAAAGCTTTAGAGGATATATTTCGAATTCCTTCCTCCAATGCTGCCGCTTTCGAATCTGTAAGGAATAGATGATTTTTGCCACTCCTACGATAAAATTCTTCAGTTACAGTTTGTGCAGCCTCAATGGCTTCCCGAACTATATCTGCCATTTCTAAAGGAACATATTTTTCTTGCTCGCCTTGATGCGATTTACTCTCTATGTATTTGATCCATACGCCCGGTTCTTCATTATTTGTTGAATCACGTAATGGATCGCGATCTAACAACAAAACTTGTGATATTCGAAGAGGTGTACAGAGAAGTATTTTTAGAACCTGTAGATACAGTAATTCAGTAATTCTTGTTCGTTTACTAGGAGGCGTGTTTTTCCACTTTTCCCAGAGCTCATGGTGATAGGTCCCTATAACCTTGAAAAATTGATCTATAACGTCAATCGGAATAACTTGCGTCTTGTCCTCAATAAGATCTTTTTCACGCTTTAATTTGACAATGTGATCTGGCCTAAATGTAATTGGCAATTTGTATTGTTTTCTAACCCATTTTCCAAAATTGCCTATATGTCTTGCAGTTAAATAAGCAATCTGGTTTTGGTATCTTTCATTAAGATAATCTGCGAAGCCTTCTGCAACTCTTTGATCTAAATTTATCAGCTGGTTTATTTGTGGGTAATTACATATGAAGTACTCCGTTAATTTTCTTAATGAAGTCAGCTGTCCCTTCATCCAACCGATGCTTAAGTCCTGAGATAACCAACCGTATGAAATATATGCTTTTGCAATTGGTTTGAGCCAGTTAACTATTGACTCGAAGTTTAGAAGACTTTCGCCAGCAGTTGCAGCGACAGTATTCCAATTGTGCAAATTCCAAATATCATCCTCATACGTAAAGCCTGCTTCGGGGAAGGGTTCAATTTTACCCTGTTTGAATAAGTCCAATGGTACCATTTTCAGTATCAAGCAATAACCCCCGCTATTTTCATCTTTCGTTTGATATTAAGAATATGTCCCTCAAGCATCCCTGCGTGTGCTAATAAGTGCTCGATATCTCGATCATTCTCAGCAGTTGCCACTTTTGACAAATACAGATCTCTTTCTATTTCGAAATTTTTAAGTTTTGAGACCATCGGAATTAATAAAGGGCAATCTCCGCAATGTATGCCCTTCTCACAATCACCTTCCACCTCTTTGTCCTCAGTACATGCTCCGTAGATATTAGTATGGTCCGGATTTCTTTTTAGCACTTCAGCTATTTCTGGGCGACTTTCAGCTATCGGGTCTAGCACCGCAGGGTTATACGCCCTAGAAAATCGCAATGCATATTCTTTTAAAGCATTTCGAATATTTCGTGAAAGCTGTGCCTTTCCTTGCCGCACGTAATATATTTTGGTTGTACCTACATCAGCATGTCTAAGAATTAATCGCACTACTTCCTCATCATTAGTAGTTGATGCAAGGTAAGCACCCAATGTCTTCCTTCCATCGGAAAGTCGGATACCCGGACGATCAACGGGGTATTTACCCCAATATTTCTTTAATAGTTTTCTTAATCGTTTATTTAATTGATTCGATCCCAGGACATTTCCGCCATCAATAAAAAGTTTATCCGTTCCATGAGTTCGCCTAGCTTCACTACCATATTCAATCAATTCTTTAAGAATGGGAGCTGTTTCTTTACTTACCTCGATATAACCTTCTGCTTTATTGGGGGCGCAAAGTAAAATCTCAACTGCTTCGCCAATTCGAATATGTTTGACTTCCATAACATTTAATTCTTCCGGTCTTACGGTTTCTTCAAAACAAAGAATAGTAGCCGCTATGGCTAAAAGGTCCGGCATACCCTCAAGCGGTATTTTCCCTGTTGCATTGAATTCTCTCCACGCATTCCATTCTTCATTAATAATTTCTAACAAATTTAATGTTTCATCTTCATTCAAAGCTCTCTTACTGGCTCGATACATAGCTAACAAATTTGCATCACGAAATCGCCTTCTCATTGCGGCTTCGATTGTCTCAAGATCTTCGTATGTAACATCAAATTTACCTAAGAAAGCTGCTGTTCTTATAGCACTCTTTATATGTACAAAATATCCCCTTCTTGTTGTATCTTTTAATTTTACGCCATTATTTCCTCCAATCTGCTCCTCGAGCCATTTCGCAAATCCACCCCACTCAGTTTCAGTAAGTTTATTAAAAACGAAATCCTGCCGACGTTCCTCTGCCAGAAATCTATACACCCATCTAACACCATGTACAAAGCCTAGTGCATTATCTGCACCCTTCTCTTCCATCATCAATTGTGCCATCCCCATAATTTTTGATCGCTGGGTTATGGGAAAGTCAGTCCAATAAATAAATTGCCTGTTTACTTCTCCTGCACTTCCACGTGAATTTGAAGGTATATGGAATTCCCAAGTAAGATCGTCTGTTTCTACTACATAGCCTTTAACACATGTTATTTTTTGTTTTCTAGTCTTTTTCATTATTTACACGCCCTGCTTTTATCATTCTACCAACTTTAGCTTTGTCTAACGCTTCTCTCCTGGTCGATGGAACTAGATGGGTATACTCTTTTGTAGTATTAATATCGCTATGTCCAAGCTGCTCTTGTGCTGTTCGAATATCTGCTCCGTACTTTAATAGATTGGTAGCGGATGTATGCCGGAACATATGCGCATGTAGTTTTTCCATACCAGCAATTCCACCTTCTGAAGGGGCTTTATTCATCAAGCTCAATAAATGATCAATCGTATTACGTGTAATCCGTGAGCCTAAAGGATTCTTCCCATTACGATGGATACAGAATAAATATCCATTTCCTATTTTGATAGCTGCAGTAGGGCGATACAAGATAATGTAATCATTTAAAATACCAGCTAGCTCTTTAGAGATTATTATTACCCTTTCACCTGATTTTTGAAGACTTCCTCTTGATTTTGATGTACTGACCCTTTCGTATTCTGCCAAATCTATTCTTACAGTTATTTTTCTTTCATGAAGGTCTACTTGATCTAACTTTATTGAAACTAGCTCTCCCGCCCTCACACCAGTTTCAAGCATTAATCCAATTATTGCATTATTTCTTGATAGTAAATCTGGTTGATTCTTATACTTTTCATAAATCCAATTCCATAAATCTGTGACAATTGTATCCGGAATGTTCTTTGGTAATTTATTCTTATGCCTCCTAATGAAGTTCTCTCTCACCGATGTTAATTCTGCATGTGTTATTCCACCTAAGATGCCGTTTCTCTTTCTTCGCCCTCTTCTACCATCTTGAAATAATGGTTCATCATCGGATGGTGAAATAAACCATTCAACAAACTGAACCGTAGTTCTAAAAATTTGATATCTTGTATTGTCTGTAATGTTTTCTTTATTGAACAGACTATCCTTATCTGTACTTCGTTTTTTTAATATACTATTGAAATTCATTAGAGTTTCTCGAGTAATATCAGAAAGGTCAATATCCATTATTTTTAGATATTGAAAGAACTTTATTAAATTCCTAGCATATGTTCTTGCTGTTTCCGGAGAACTAGCAGAATTATTAATCTCCATCAACCACTTATTTGGGTAGTACATCGGTATTGGACCATTAAAGATACCAAGTACATATTGATCATTCTCTTGGAGCATCCAATCATTCTTAATCTCATCCATCTTACTTTATTTCATCTCCGTATATATACGTGTATACACTCTGATTCTACATAAATCAACAATTTCCTTTATTTTTTCCAACATTATTCCATACCTAAAAATAACACTCGCTACATATACACGTGTATATGTAGCGAGTGTTATTATATCAAGGAGAAAGGCTATTTTATTTTTATTTTCGTTTACACCCGGTTTAACATCTGCTATAGCCGCAGTTCGAGCATGTCTTGCATCCCTCGACGTTGATCAGCGAGGCGGAGCCGCAGCCGGGGCACAAGTCGAGCGACATGGCCGGATGGTGGTGGCTGTGGCCATGGCCGCCATGAGAGGCTGCCGGTGCCGGAGCCGCCTGGATGTCCAGCACTTCCTGCGTTGCCGTGATGTACGGCTCGGCGCTGTTTTCGCGCGCTTCTTCATGCGCTTCGAGCGCTTTGGCGACGGCGTCGGCGATCGATTCGACGCGGTTCGGGCCGAAGCCGATCGCACCGGAGCCGCCGATGCCTTTCAAATGCTTGACGAGCAGCTTCACCTTGTTGCCGTGGTCGCCGTAGCGGAGGAACAAGGAGATGACGCGGCCAAGCGCTTCGGACATCGCAAACACGTCGGAGCCGGCTTTGCCTACGTTCATGAACAGCTCGCTCGGCGAACCGTTCATATCGTTGATCGTGATGTACGCCATGCCAAGCGGCGTGTTGTACTTGTACGTCGCTCCGCGCAAAATTTGCGGGCGGCGCTTATATTCTTTATCGAAAGCTTGCTCGGTTTTGGCGTCGATCGAGACGGACAGTGCGTTCGCGATGCCGGTGAGCACGGCCGATTCCGCAGCCGCATCGGACGTTGCCGGCGCTTCGGCGGCGGCAGCGTTTTTCGCCGCGTCGTCCTTCTTATCTTCTTTCTTGTCGGTGCTGAGCACCTGCACGTCGCGGCTGCCGTCGCGGTAAATCGTCACGCCTTTGCAGCCGAGATCGAACGCGAGCTCGTACAGCCGCTTCGTCTCTTCGACCGTAAAGTCGGACGGGCAGTTTGCCGTCTTCGAGATCGAGCTGTCGACCCAGCGCTGGATCGCTGCCTGTGCCCGGATATGGTCTTCGGCAGACAGATCCATCGACGTCACGAAATAGTCAGGCAGTTCCTCGCCCGGATGCGCATCTTTCCACTCCTGCGCGATCGGCACGTACTGCTTGTCGAAGCCGAGACGGCTTTGGCGGTAGTACTCGAACGCGAAATAAGGCTCGATGCCGGTCGACGTGCCGACCATCGTTCCCGTGGAGCCGGTCGGCGCCTGGGTGATGACGGTGACGTTGCGCATGCCGTGTTTCTTGATGGCGGCTCCCACTTCCGGATATACGCTCAGCATGTTTTTCATAAAGCCGCTCTGGAAAAACTTGTCGGCCTGGAAATGCTTGAACGAACCTTTCTCGCCGGCGATCTCGGCCGAAGCGAGATACGCTTCCTTGGCCATAAAGCCGTACAGCTTGTCGAGGAATTCCAGCGATTCCGGCGAGCCGTAACGCACTTCCAGCTTGATCATCAGCTCGGCAAGCCCCATCGTGCCGAGGCCGACGCGGCGTTCGCCCTGCTGGTTCTCGCGGTTTTCTTCAAAATGATACGGCGTCTTGTCAATAACGTTATCGAGGAAACGAGTCGAATAACGGACCGTCTTGCCAAGCTCCTCCCAAGCGACGTCATGCTTCTCGGCATCGTAAAACTTGGCCAAGTTGATGGCCGACAAGTTGCACACGCCCCAAGCCGGAAGCCCTTGCTCGCCGCACGGGTTCGTGCAGATGATCGGGTTGAAGTACCAGCTGTTGGACATCTGATTGTAATATTCCATGAAGACGACGCCCGGCTCCGCCGATTTCCATGCGGACTCGATGATCGTGTGCCAGACGTCGCGCGCTTTGACGGTGCGGTACGTGCGGACTTTTTTGCCGAGCTTTTTCCAGGCGTCGAGGTCGCCGTTCCATACGTCGTTGTACTCCGGGTCGGACGTATCCGGGAACACGAGCTCCCAATCCAGGTCTTCCTTCACGGCTTTCATGAACGCGTTGCTGACGCAAACCGACAAGTTGGCGTTCGTAATCTGGCCCATCGTCTGCTTCACCGTAATGAAGTCGACGACGTCCGGATGCCAGTCGTTGATCATGAGCATAAGCGCGCCGCGGCGGGAACCGCCCTGCTCGATCAGGCCGGTCGTATAGCTGAACAGCCCTCCCCACGAGACGGCGCCGCTGGAGGAGCCGTTAACGCCTCGCACGAGCGAGCGGCGCGGACGCAGCGAAGACAAGTTGATCCCGACACCGCCGCCGCGCGACATGATTTCGGTCATTTCGCTCAGCGTGGCCATAATGCCGCCCCGGCTGTCGTGCGGGGACGGGATGACATAGCAGTTGAACAGCGTCAGTTCGTCGCTCGCATCGGCGCCTGCCGCAATGCGGCGCCGGGGACGAGCTTCCAATCGTCCAGTATGTAACGGAATTTCTCGGTCCACTCCTGCTTTTTCTCCGGGGTCGCTTCGACGGACGCCATGGCGCGCGCCAAACGGTCCCACATTTGTTCCGGCGTTTTCTCTATATTGAGCGTCAGCTTCTCGATCGTCGATTCGACGGTCTCCCCGCTGCGCAGCTTCACGGTTACGTTGCGGCCATTGCGGGCGATGACTTCGCCGACTTCCTTGGCCGGAAATTTCGGATCGTCTTTCGTAAGCACGAGCACGACGTCGCCGACTTTCGTATGGCTCGTATCGGCGTCTTTCAGCGCATACCGGTCCAAAAATATTTTCTCGCTTAGGCCCTCCAACCGCTTCGTTTTGTTCGTCTGCACTGTTTCCAAACCGCAACGCCTCCTACGACTATGTTTGATCCATTCATCATATGCTTGAGCACGATTACAAGATGTTGTGTGCGAATTTCATTATACCTCACTATATATTGTGTTTCGAGTGGCCGAAGGTGGATTTTTCCCGATTGGGACAAGCTACGCCACCGATATCTCTTCTTTTCGGGCTCTAGCTCTCTTTTTCGAATGTCGTAAGCTGAGAAGATTTTACAATATTCGCGAGATTCAGCCTAGAGGACTGTCGAACTATGGTGCCAATCATCGAAAATCATACTGCAGCCCTATGGACGAAACACCCCCTTTGACTGTGTGGCGAAGCGCCTGCTACACTTAGGTACATCGATTCCGAAACCTAGGGAGGAAGCAAGCGATGTGGATGCTGTGGAAAGGCGATCTCGTCCAAAAATCGGACGTCAGCGTATCGCCGGATGATCGAGGCTATGTATTCGGCGACGGGATCTATGAGGTGTTCCGGGTGTATAACGGCCGATTTTTTGAGAAAGCGGCGCATTTGGACCGGCTGGAGCGGACGGCGCACGGAACGAAGCTGAAGCTCCCGTGGACAATGCCCGAACTTTCGGAGCTGCTCGACCGGCTGCTCGAGAAAGAAGGGACGCAAGAAAGCATCCTCTATATGCAAATTACGCGCGGCGAGGCGCCCCGTATCCATCAGTTCCCGAAAGACGTCGAGCCGGTTCTGCTGGCGTACTGCAAAGACTACCCGCGTCCCGTAGCCGTCATGGAGAACGGCATTACGGCCGTTACGCTCGAAGACATCCGCTGGCTTCGCTGCGATCTTAAGACGCTCAATCTGCTGCCGAACACGATGGCCAAGCAGGAGGCGCTCGACCGCGGCGCGGATGACGTCATTTGGCATCGCGGCGGCACGGTGACGGAATGCTCCGCCTCGAACGTCATGATGGTGAAGGACGGCGTCATTCGCACGCACCCTGCGAACCATCTCATTTTACACGGCGTTACCCGCGCCTTTGTGCTGAAGCTCGCGCGGCAGCTTGAACTGCCGGCACTGGAAAAGCCGTTCACGCTGGACGAACTGGCAAATGCGGACGAGCTGTTCCTTACCGGCACGACCGTCGAGGTAACGCCGATCGTTGCCGTCGACGGCCGTCCCGTCGGCAGCGGCAAGCCGGGCACAGTAACCCGTCAGCTGCAGCGGGCGTTTGCCGAAGCCATTGCCCTCGTATAGCGGCGGACGGCGCTTGGAGCCCCGCTTGCTTAGGGCGGTAGGATGGCGGTTAGGCCCCATTGCCGGGCAGCGGCGGGTTTGAGACCTGATTGCTTACGCCTATGCCCTCGCCTGCCGATTTTGCAACATCCAGCGGACGGCATAATCGACCAGCTCCCGCTGCGGCATGAGCTGCGCCTGCGCCATCCCGACGCGTCCGTGCCGGATCAAGCCGGTGGCCACGCCAAAAGCTTGCCCGATTTCGGCGAAATCGTCGGAATTGAGGTTGATGTCCATATACGCAATCCATTCTCTTTGCCCGTCCGTCATGAACGGCGCGGCGAATTCACGGGCTTCCTTGCCGGGATAATCGGCCCGGTATTCGGCAAGATGCAGCGAAGTGTTGTTGCCGTGGCCGACGCCGAGCAGCAGCACCGAGCCGCCGGCGGCGTACATGCGGGCGAGCGGCGACCGTTCGCCGAGGCCGTCGGTCAAGCTATGTCCGGCGAGCAGCTGCTCCGCAAGCGGGCCGCGGGCGGCGAACGAGACGTGCGGGTGCGAGCTGCGAATCGTCCCTGGCCACGTCCGGAACGTTTCTGCGATAGCGCCCATGCTGCGTGTCGGCGTAACCGCCGGGTCGTAAGCCGGCATATGCGCGCGGATGACCGGCCACCACGCCTCAGGTACGGGCGGGTTCGTCCAGAGCGAAGGCTCGGACAGCCCGCCCGTTTGCGTCGGCATCATCAGCGTGCCGCTCTCTCCTACCGCTTCCAGCAATGCCATGACGACCGCCTGCGCCCCGCCGACGACCCAACCGAGCGAAGTGAGCGACGAATGGACAAGCAGCGTCATCCCTTCCCGAATACCTAGCGCCCGCATATCGTCCCGCAGCGAGCCGACGGTAGGAGGAAGCCCTGCCGTCGCTTCGATGGCGCGTTGTTCCCCGTCCCTCGACATCCGTCTCTGCCTCCTCCCCCATATCGAATGTTGCGCATACATGTCTCCATAGCGCCAAAATCGCAAAACAAGCCGCAATCTCCGGCGCCGTCGTCCCGATACTTGTCCGATTCCGGCGCTGCCCCTTTTCGTGCATTTTTCCTGCGCAGCCTGAAGCCGCCTACGGACCGCATTACGGTCCTCGTCACGCCTAACGACGCAAGTTCCATTCCTCGGTTCCGTATTTGCTCGCCACCAGCTCCGCAGCAAGCGCCTCTTCGCGCGGCGTGAGCGCGCCGTCCTGAAGCGTGACGCCAAGAGCGGCGGCGATGCCGGCGCGGAAGGCGTTTTCCGCTGCGGGCAGCCCGATCTCGCTCCGCCCCAGCGCGCGCATCACGTCGTTGATGGCGACCGCTTTTTGCGAGAAGCTGCGTTTCATGCGCTCCGCCACTTTATCGCTGGAAAACCGCAGCAGGCGGAACAGCCTGTCCGTATCCATATCGAGCAAAATCGAGCCGTGCTGCAGCACGACGCCTTTGTGCCGCGTCTGCGCGCTGCCGGCCACTTTGCGCCCCTCAACGACAAGCTCGTACCACGAAGGCGAATCGAAGCACGCCGCCGAGCCCGGCGACGCGTACGCCTGCTTGTCCTCCTCGCTAGCCAGCTGCACCATCCTGGCGTCAAGCCCGAGCCCGCGAAAGCCGAGCAGCAGCCCTTCGCTCAGCACGCGGTACGCCTCCGTCACGTTCGCCGGAATGCCCGGATACGACTCCGCGACGATGATGCTGTACGTCAGCTCGGCATCGTGCAGCACCGCCCGCCCTCCGGTCGGACGGCGCACGAAGCCGACGCCTTCGGCGGCGATAGCTTCGAAATCGAGCTCCGTCGCCTTTTGAAAATAACCGATCGACAGCGTCGCCGGCGCCCAGCCGTAAAATCTTACCGTCGGCGGCACGAGCCCTTCGCTGTGGGCGGTCAATACCGCCTCGTCGATCGCCATATTTTCCGCAGGACTGCGGTTTCCTGTATGTATGAAGCGCCAAGTATCCATCGATTGTCCTTCCCCTTAGCTTTTGTTGTCTTCTAATCTTACTCCAATCGCCCGCCCGAGAAAAGCGCCTTAGGACGGCAAGCTTTGGAAACAGACACTGCGATACCCGCTGGAGTGGCGCCTTCGGTATCCTAGGCGACACTTGCGTCGACAACATGGCCGCGGCTAGAGCGAAGCGCGTTTGGAAAACCTCCGCGCAGTGTCTGCGAAAGCCCCAAATCATTATGTATTCGGATCGGCTTCTAGGTAAGACACCAATCTTGGCATGCGTTGGATGCGTACCCAGGCATACGGCTGCCGGCCGCCATATCATGGCTACAAATGCAGCGGAGGTGATGAGATTGAAAGATTGATAGGCAAACGGTCAGTCTCTCGATAACCTAATCTTTCAAAGGGGAGTGTTCGAGCATGAATGTTGTAATCAAAAGCGAATTCGGACTGAAAGGAAGTTTGAAACAATTGAAAAATAGAAGGCGTTCCCGCATCCAAGCCCGATCTTCAGGCGATCCGCAGAGCGGTGCGGCTGGAAACGAACCGCAGCATCACTGCCATGAACCGCAAATTGGATGCGCTGCGCGCCGGAATCCGCCGTGACCTGCGCAGAGAGCTGTACTCGCAAAAATTTTCGAGCTTCGTCGGCAGAGCCGTGGAAAATGCGCATAACGCACAATTCCGCGATATTGCCCGGCAGTACGTGAACAAATCCGTTGTCGTAACGACTACTGCGGGAACCGTATCGGGTACGGTCATTCGCGTCGCCGACGACTTTATGGCCATTCAGGAAACCCGGGCGTCGCAGCTGCTTGTTCCGTTCCGTTCGACGGCAAGCATCCGCCCGTTATAAACCACTGGCAAAGGAGCGAAACAGCATGTTTGAACAAGAACTACTTCTGCATACCGGAGAACAGGTTACGGTCGTCACTCCGGCGGAACATGTATCCGGAATACTGCTCGCGGCCACGGACGCGGCAGTCGCGGTCCGCACCGCGCAATATCCCGGATACGGCGGGGCCGAGGACGTCACGGTAAGCCTGGACATGATTTCTTACGTCCGGATTCCGAGTGATTCGGCATTATGACCAGCTCTTTATCGGTCATAATCCCCGCGCAGAACGAGGCGGATACGATCGGCGAAGTCGTCGCCGAGGCGCAGCGCTTGTCGCCGCTCGAAATCATCGTCGTGGCGAACGGATCAAGCGACCGGACAAAGGAAATTTGCCTTTCAAAGGGGTGTGCCGTTTACGAGTACGCGCAGGCTTTGGGCAACGACGTCGGACGCAGCGTCGGGGCTTATCATGCGAAGGGAAGCATCCTTTTGTTCCTCGACGGGGATATCCCGATTCCGCATGCGCAGCTTCTCCCTTTCGTGCGGGCGATCGAGCAAGGGTACGACATCGCCTTGAACGAAATGAACTGGTCCTTGTTGCTCAGCCCCATCCCCCATTATACCGCCGCAGCCAAGGTCGCTTTCAACCGAATGCTGCGCCGGCCGGAGCTTGGAGCGAACTCCTTGGTGGCCGTTCCTCATGCGATGAGCAAAAAGGCCGTAGACGCGATCGGGTTCGAGAACTTGTCCAATCCTTGTTTTGCGCAAGCGATCGCCTCTTTGAAGCAGCTTTCCTTCGTTTGTCCGGCATCGGTCGACGTCATTCGCCAGAACAAGCTGCGTCCGGCGCACAGCGCCCGCAGCGAGCATTCCGTTTATCCGAAGTCGACGACCCGCATTATCGGAGACCACCTCGAAGCGCTGCACTTTATGACGGGCCGTCTGGGCCCGAGAGGAGAATTTTCGGAAGGAATCCGCGACCGCGGGTTCCTCCGTCACTACGTCCCCCCGTCTGCAAAGACGAAAGCCAAAAGAAGCGCGGTCATTCCCGTCATGGAAGAAGGCCGGACGATCAAAGACGTCGTCCGCTCCGTTCGTGCCGCCGGCGTGGACGAAATTATCGTCGTCGCCAACGGGGCCGATGACCGCACGGTGCGGGGCGCCATGGAAGCCGGAGCCCGAGTGATGGTGTTCGGCCGTCCGCTCGGCCATAATGTCGGGCGTGCAATCGGGGCGGCGTGCAGCACCGGGGATGTGTGCCTGTTTGTCGACGGCGACTTCGTCGTCCCGCCTCAGGATCTGGTTCCGTTTATCCAGGCGGTAGAGCAGGGCGCCGATGTCGCTTTTAACGATATGGAGACGCTTTTCCGGCGTTTCCGGCCGGTCGATCCGATCAGCGCGGTCAAATATTTTCTCAATATATGCCTGGGCAAGCCGGAATTGCTCAACAATTCGTTAACGGCGGTGCCACACGCTTTAAGCAGAACGATCCTCTCCCGGATCGGCTGCGACTGTCTGGTGATCCCTCCCCTAGCGCAGGCAAAAGCGGCTCTGGCGGGATGCCGTCTGCAGGCGGCGCATGCCGTAGATGTCGTTACGCCCAACCGTCCGCGAACGGATCATGCGGCGGAAGGCAACCGTATTCCGGCTTTCGAACGCATCATCGGGGATCATTTGGAGGCCATCGATTATTTGCTGCGGTTAAAAGGCCCGCGTGGCGGCTTCCCCGACACGGAACGCAACGCCGCAGCCATATCATTTTTGAAAGGAAAAGGAACATGACGTATAAATCCTGCTATCGCATCGCTATTGTAGGGCTCGGCTATGTCGGACTTCCGCTGGCGGTTCATTTCGCCGAGAGAGGGTTTGAAGTATGCGGATACGATGTCGAATTTAAAAAAATCGCCAGTCTCCTGCTCGGTCAAAGCTATATCCCCGACGTTTCTTCGGAACGAATCCGGATGCTCGTTCGGGACAAAAAGCTCGATTTCTCCCTGCCGTCGCACACGATCGGACGCGCGACCCATATCGTCGTTACGGTGCCTACTCCGGTCAACAAAAAAAGAGTGCCGGACTTGAAGGCGCTGAAAAGCGCGTCGGCTTACATCGCCCGCCATTTGGCGCCGGGCCAGACGGTCATATGCGAAAGCACCACATTTCCGGGAACGTTGGAGGAAGTCGTAGTGCCGATATTATCGCAAAGCGGTCTGACGGCGGGAACGGATTTTTTTGCCGGATATTCGCCGGAACGGATCGACCCCGGCAACGCGCGATTCGAATTGCGCCAAATTCCGAAAGTCGTCAGCGGCTATACGCCGGCATGCCTTCGCCGGACGTGCGATTTGTACCGGCAGCTGTTCGATACGGTCGTTCCGGTCAGTTCTCCGCGGGTGGCGGAACTTTGCAAGCTGTTCGAAAATATTCAGAGGCTCGTCAACATTTCGCTTGTCAACGAGATGGAAATGCTGTGCCGCAGGATGGATATCGATTTTCGCGAAGCGCTGCGCGCGGTAGCGACGAAGCCGTTCGGCTTTACGCCGTACGAACCGGGCCCCGGGATCGGGGGGCATTGCATCCCGGTCGATCCGTTATATTTTCAATGGAAAGCGAAGCAGTACGGGCTGTCCAGCACGCTGATCGCCGCCGCCGACGCGGTCAACAGGCGCATGGCGAAGGAAGTCGTAAGCCGGATTCAAGCCGCGTTGAACTGCGATCATGGCGAGGAGCCGGCGAACGCGTCCATTCTCTTGATAGGCGTTGCCTATAAAAAAGACGTGAACGATACGCGCGAATCCCCGGCGCTCGACATTTTCCGGACGCTCTTGGATCTCGGCTGCGACGTACAGTATCACGATCCGCACGTCCCCCGCCTCGAACTGGACGGACGGCGCTGCGATTCGGTGGAATTAACGCAGGATGCGATAGCCGGCTTCGACGCCGTAGTCATCGTTACGGACCATTCCGATATCGATTGGGCGGCCGTGAAAGCAAACGCGCGTGTCCTGATCGATACCCGCGGTGTGCTGCACGACGCCGGGAAAGGAGGCAAAGTCAATGCCTAGTCGGCCTGAGAGCTGTTTAATTACTGGTGGCGGCGGTTTTATCGGCTACCATCTTGCGCAGCGGCTCGTCTCCATGGGCTGCGAGGTCACGATTATCGACAACAAGGGCTTGGATAGCGGCGGCAGCATCGGCTGCCGCTATCTCAAAGGCGATCTTCAGGACGAAAGCTTGGTCCGCAGCCTTGTCGCCGGTCACGACTGCGTCTATCATATGGCCGCTCTGCTCGGAGTGAGGAGGACGATGGAGTCGCCGGCCGACATGCTGGAAAACAACGTCGCCGGGACGATCCACGTGCTGAGAGCGGCGCTGGCGCACGGCAAAAAGGTGCTGTTCGCCTCGACCTCCGAAGTTTACGGCAAAGGGACTCCCCCGTTTGCCGAATCGGCGGATCTCGTTTTCGGTCCTACGCAGAAGCTTCGCTGGAGTTACGCCGTAGGCAAGGCGCTTGAGGAATATTTGTGTCTCGGCTACGCAAAGAAAGGCTTGCCGGTCGCAATCGTCCGCTATTTCAACGTCTACGGCCCCCGTCAAAAGCAAGGGCTGTATGGAGGCGTTGTAGCGAAATTCATCGCGTCGGCCCTCAAAGGGGACGACATCGTCGTATACGGGGACGGCAGCCAGACCCGAAGCTTTACGTACGTCAGCGATGCCGTGGATGCAACTATTGCGGCCATGCAGTACAGCGCCGGTCCTTGCGTTGTCAATATCGGCTGCGACGAAGAAATCGCGATCGCCGATCTTGCCCGCATCATTCGCAAGCTGGCGAAATCGACGTCCGCCATCGTAACGGTTCCGTACGAGCGCATTTTTCCGGACGGCTTTGAAGAAGTTCCCCGCCGGTTGCCCAGCATTTTGAAGGCTCAGCAGTTGTTCGGCTACCATCCGCACGTTGCGCTCGAGGAAGGTTTGCGGCAGACGATCGCCTGGTTCCGCGCAAGCGCCGCAGCGTTGCCCAAGGAGGAAGATTGACATGGCCGAACTGGACCAGCGCCGCGTTTCCGTCGTCATTCCGGCCCGCAACGAAGCGGATACGATCTGCGATGTGCTTGCCGCCTGCCGGGGTATCCGTCCGCACGAAATCATTGTCGTCGCCAACGGCTGCACCGACCGTACGGCGCAAATCGCCCGGGAGTTCGGCTGCACGGTCATCGAGGATGACGAACCGTTAGGAAACGATGTCGGCAGAGCGTTAGGGGCATTACGGGCGACAGGGGACATCGTACTGTTTGTCGATGCCGATTTTGCCTTCCGCTCCGACGTCCTGCTGCAATTCGTGCTCCCGATCGCCAGAGGCGCGGCGGACGTCGTCTATAACGATCTGGATTCGTTGTACTACGAGAAAAAGAGTCCGCATCCGGTAACGGTTTGGAGGCGAACGTTCAATCTCGTGACGGGAAGGCCCGATCTCAATATCGATTCCCCGCTTTCCGTCCCGCACGCCATGACGGGCAAAGTGCTGGACGCTATCGGATGCGAAACGCTCGCCAACCCGATCATGGCCCATTTGAAAATATGCGCAGGCGGGTTTCGGATTGCTCACGGGTTCGGGGTGGATGTGATCAGACGGAACCGCTACCGCCCGGCCGAGCATTTCAGCACGCCGCTGCAGCTGTCGCGTTCCGAGCGGCGAATGATCGGAGACCATTTGGCCGCCTTGTCCGCGGCGCGTCTTTCCGCCCGCGGTCCGTTTCACGACGGGGGAAGGAGACGGGATATCGCCGCCGATCTGGCGGCGGGACGGCGCGTGCCGGAAGTTGCGGCTATAGGCTGGAGCGCCGTCTCCGGCACATCCCGGCTTTACGGGGGACAACGTTTGTCGATCGTCATTCCGGTGCAGAACGAGCAAGCGACGATACGCCATGTCATTCGGGAAGCGCGCAAAATCGAGCCTTCGGAGATTATCGCCGTCGTCAACGGCTCCACGGACGGGTCGGCCGGCCTCGCAGCGGCGGAGGGCGCCAAAGTGATTCTGGTCCGCGAAGCGCTCGGCAACGATGTCGGGCGCGCGGTGGGAGCAATGGCGGCGCAAGGAGACATCCTGCTTTTTATCGACGGGGATTTCGCGCTGCCGGCCAATCATCTGTTTCCTTATGCCAAAGCGGTAGCGGACGGCGTCGACGTGGCGCTGAACGACCTGAATCATTATTTGTATTTGCGCTACCCGTTGAACGACGTCACGTTGCTCAAATATGCCCTGAATTTGGCCATTGACCGCAAAGAGCTCGGCGTCGGATCGCTCGTTGCCGTGCCGCACGCCATCAGCAGGAGAGCGCTCGAAGCGATCGGAAGCGGCGGCTTGGCGTCGCCCGGGGTGGCCCAGGTCAAAGCCGCGCTGGCCGGCCTGAAGCTGACATGCGTATACCGCGCCGAGGTCGATCGGATCAACCGGATTCGTCCCGGCGAGCATTTTTCGACTGCCGGACGGCTCGCCCCGGCAATCGAACGGATTATGGGAGATCATTTGGAGGCGTTTCATTATTTGCTTCGGACCCTGGGCCCTCGTGGATTGTTTGCGGAGGACGGACGAAATTGGCAAAAAATTCGCGGCGCGGGATTATGGACTCATCGAACAATATAGACGGATTGGCGGAAAGCTCCTCCACCCCGAATACCGAAATCGGCAGCGGGTCCGGTTCCGTCATGCGCCGCAAAGCGTTTCTGCGATGCTCTTGCAGCGTCAAAAATACGATGGACCGCCGGGCCCCCGGATCGGGGTATCCGGAAAACGTACGCAAATATTTCGCCAGCTTGACATCGCGCAAATACAATAAACTTTCGTTGCCGGTATCCACCTCGAGATAGATCGTATAGAGCCGGCCGTTCCACTCATAATCGATTACCGCATCGGGGATTACTTCCCCGTATTTTTTATTTATAGCAAAGCGGTGAAGCTGCCCGGGCCCTGCGGTTTTCAGAGCCACGTACGCCTCCGAAACATAGGTTTGATGCAGCGCTTTTTCATTCCTCCTGAACGTCGGTATGTGCTCGTAGCCGTAGCAATATTCCATCGTCTTGGCGCCGAGCTTGGTCAAATAGTGTATTTTCTGCGCATATTTCGTCGGCTGCCATGCCATGATGAGCCCGTCTTGCTCCAGCTTGACCAGCAGCCGTCTCGTCACTTTCAAGCCGTATTCGCCCAAATAGCCGTGCAGCCTGTGAATTTGCGAAGTCGTCATAAAGCGCATCTGTGCCAACGTGGATAAAATGTTCGCTTCCCTCTCCGATAGCATACGGCATCCCCCATATTCGGTTGGATCGGTCAGGCCGGTGTACCCGTTCACGATTCGAAGAGTTGGGCTCTCTGCAAGCAGAGCAGAGCAACGGTCTCATGGCACGGACCCCCGAGTGTCATGCATATACTACTATATGAGGCATCCCGTCAAAAGAAGCCCGCCCAAACAGCAAAAAAATCGACAGTGCGATCGATTTCGCCCCCCCCCCCCGTGGCCGCTTACATTTACCATAGTCAGCCCGCATCGCGGACAAGCCCTCGCATCGCCGCCCGGTTATGAAAGCGTCCCCGCTGGTACATACTAGCATGTAAGTCTGCCATCGCCATCGTCTCAGGAGGACACCATGGTCTACACGTCGCTACAACCGGGCGCGCGCCCGATCCGGGAAGGGCTTTACCTGCATATGGACCGCGACTGGCTGCAGGAGCTGCGGACGAAGAGCGAGCAAGGTGGTCCGTGGGATAACTGGGCTTTGTTCAAGCTGGCGTATGAAGCCGAGAAGTCCGAGCTCATCGACAGCTTCGAGGATTTGCAATGCCTCCGTTATTTGCATGCCCTGACGCCGATGCCGCACCAGATCGAAACCGCCAAAAAAGTGCTGTACGACATGCGCGGGCGCGGCATACTGGCCGACGAGGTCGGGCTCGGCAAGACGATCGAAGCGGGGCTCATTTTGAAAGAATATGTCGTGCGCGGGCTGGTGAAGCGGGCGCTCATTCTCGTCCCCGCCTCGCTCGTGCTGCAATGGGTGCGGGAGCTGAACCAGAAGTTCGGCATCCCGGCGGCAGCGCAAAAAAAAGAATACATGTGGAAATCGACCGACATCATCGTCGCCTCGATGGATACCGCAAAGCGCGACCCGCACCGCGACATCGTGCTCAGCCTCGACTACGACATGGTCATCATCGACGAAGCGCACAAGCTGAAAAACAAAAAGACGAGCAATTACCAATTCGTGAACGAGCTGCGCAAAAAATATTGCCTCCTCCTCACCGCAACGCCGATCCAGAACGACCTGAAAGAGCTGTACAACCTCATTACGCTGCTCAAGCCGGGACAGCTCGGGGCGCAGACGAATTTTCAGGCGAACTTCGTGCTGACGAAGCGCACGCCGAAAAACGAAGGGCTGCTGCAGCAGGAGCTGTCCAAAGTCATGATCCGCAACCGGCGCGGCGACGGCGGGGTGCAATATACGAAGCCGAATCGTGAAAAATGTGGAGCTGACGCTCTCCGCCGAGGAGCAAGCGCTGTACGACGGCGTAACCGATTTCGTCCGCACCCGCTACGAAGAGACGAAGGGCGACATCGCCTCCATACTGGCGCTCGTCACGCTGCAGCGCGAAGTGTGCTCGTCCCGCGACGCGGTATTCATCACCCTCGTCAACCTGTTCAAGAAGACGGAAGAAGGCTCGCCGCTGCGGGCCCGCATCTGGGAACTGGTCGAGCGCATCAAGGCGATTAAAGCGAACACGAAGGCAGAGAAAGCGATGGAGCTCATCCAGGGCATCGGCGACAAAGTGATCGTGTTCACCGAATACCGGGCGACGCAAGAATATTTGCTGGCGTTTTTTAAGGCCGCGAAGCTGATCGCGGTGCCGTACCGGGGCGGCATGAACCGCGGCAAAAAAGACTGGATGATGGACTTGTTCAAAAGCCGCGCGCAGGTGCTGGTCGCGACCGAGGCGGGCGGCGAAGGCATCAACCTGCAATTTTGCCACCATATGATCAACTTCGATTTGCCGTGGAACCCGATGCGCGTCGAGCAGCGGATCGGGCGCGTGCACCGGCTCGGCCAGCAGCACGACGTGAAAATTTACAACTTGTCCACGAAGCATACGATCGAGGAGCATATTTTGTCGCTGCTGCACGAGAAAATCAACATGTTCGAGGCTGTCATCGGCGAGCTCGACACGATACTGGAGCGCTTCGAGAAGAAGACGTCGCTCGAGACGTCGCTGTTCAAAATGGCGATGGAGTCGCGCTCCGACGACGAGATGCGGCGGCGTCTCGACGAGCTCGGCGAGACGTTCCGCACCGTCATCGATGAGGCTGCGCCGGACCGGGGCGAGCGCCCGTTCGCCGGTTTGCTCGGCGCCATCGGCGGCGCGGCTGTGGAGGTGAACGCCGAGCGATGACCCCCGAGCAAATTCGCAGCTTCGTGCTGACGTATTTGGAAGCGTACCAGTGCGACATCGTGGAAAAGGCCCCGACGCACGTCACGGTCAAGCTGTCCGTCGAGGCCGATAAGGAGCTGACGAACCGGGCCTATTATTGGGGCTTTGTGGAGCGCACCGGGGCACCGGCAGAGACGATGACGATGACGTTCGTCTTCGATCCTCCCGCCTACCAGGCGGCGAAGCATGCGAAGCCGTTCATTGCCGGCAGCGGCCCCGGCCCCGGGCAGCCGCCCCCGCCAGGGACGGGAGCTGCAGCAGCCGCCGCGGCCGTTGCACCGAGCGGCGGGCCGGCAGCCGGAGGCACGTCGGACTCGATTCTCGGCCGCTACTTCGGCTTCGTGCCGACGACTGTCACGGCGCGCGTGCCGTCCGACGACGTTACGTTCGGCTCGCGCCGGCTGCTGCAGCTGTTCACCGAGCGGCGGGCCGGCAGCCGGAGGCACGTCGGACTCGATTCTCGGCCGCTACTTCGGCTTCGTGCCGACGACTGTCACGGCGCGCGTGCCGTCCG
>NZ_JXAK01000059.1 GCF_000829455.1 Gordoniibacillus kamchatkensis | reverse complement strand
GGGCATTACTAAGCTCGAGGAGCTGGAATACATCCATACCCGCAAAACGAGCGATCTGATCGTCTTCTCGCTGCGGGCCGGCGGCCATATCGGCGGGGCCTTTTACAGCGTGGCGCAGGCGGCTCGAAAGCACGGAGTTTCGGCCGAGCGGGCTTTGGCTATCGCGGAGGAACTGGCGGTGTACGCCGGCGCGCGCGGCATGGTCGGCGGACAAGCCGCCGATATGCTGGGCGAACAGGGCATTACTAAGCTCGAGGAGCTGGAATACATCCATACCCGCAAAACGAGCGATCTGATCGTCTTCTCGCTGCGGGCCGGCGGCCATATCGGCGGGGCCTTTTACAGCGTGGCGCAGGCGGCTCGAAAGCACGGAGTTTCGGCCGAGCGGGCTTTGGCTATCGCGGAGGAACTGGCGGTGTACGCCGGCGCGCGCGGCATGGTCGGCGGACAAGCCGCCGATATGCTGGGCGAACAGGGCATTACTAAGCTCGAGGAGCTGGAATACATCCATACCCGCAAAACGAGCGATCTGATCGTCTTCTCGCTGCGGGCCGGCGGCCATATCGGCGGGGCTGACGCCGCCCAATTGTCGGCACTCGAGACGTTCGGCCGCGGCATCGGGCTGGCGTTCCAGATTCAGGACGACATTCTCGATTTGACGGGAGACGAAGCGCTGCTCGGCAAGCCGCTGCGCAGCGACGAGAAGCAGCACAAGGTGACGTATCCGTATTTTATCGGTCTCGAAGCGTCGCGCGCCAAAGTCGAAGAGCTGACGGGAAGCGCGAAGAGGGCGATCCGCGAATCGTCGTTCCCGAATGCGCAGCGGCTGCTGCAGCTCGCCGATTTTATGATGAAACGAGACCATTAATATCACACCTGCGAACTTTGTGTTATAATGTAGCCACATACCTTTCGGGTGGTGCAGTATTCTAGTCAGTCTACCATGTTTGAGGGCGGGCCTAAAAATTCGCCAAAGGGCACATCGATGAAGTTCCTGGTGTTGGCTTCGAACGCCCAGTTCGGGGCTGATGCTGGGAGTTAAGGTTTGAGGGCGATCCGCAACGGCATGCGGGCGTTGACCCTCTTTCCGCGGAGGCCCAAGTGCGTGGCTGGCAGGCCGGGAGAAATTTGACCCGGTCGGGTTACGGCTTGGGGTATGAACCTGCAATGGCGAGCCTCACCTGCACTTATGAGATTATTCTACATAAGGTGCTAAAACGGCTTGCGTGCAGCGTAGCCTGCCTTGAGTGAAGTAGCGGGGATTGCAGATGTGTAGGCGTCAGGATTCTCGGCCAAGAAGACGGATGCCGGATGCTGCTTGAAATCTGCTTTGCAAAAGAGGCTAAAACATGGTTCAGGGCTGCTCGAGGAAAACTCCTAGACTGTTCGCGGTATGTGAGGCTTCTTGAGGATTATAGTGTGGACTAAGTGGTAATCCAGTCTGGCGCGCGGCGACGGCGCCAAGGCGGACATAATGGGAAACCGCCATTCCGGCGACGGAGCGGTGCCCGCTTGGGAAAACCTACTGGACCTAAGCCACAGCGTTTACTCAAGAAGCTGCCACTCGACCTAACCACATATCCACAAGTTCGCAAGGAGATGGCAAGTTGAAGTTTTCGATCCGGCATTCGATGCGCTGGAGTGTATTGATTGCTTTCATTACGTTTATTTTGGCATGTCTGTTCACCGTCAGCTCGACCGCCATTTTGGAAGGGGCCAGCTGGGCGATCGGCATGCTCATCGTTGTTATATTGATCTGCACCGGCATTTTTTTCGATATTCTCGGTCTCGGTGCCGCCGCGGCGAAAGAAACGCCGTTCCATGCTATGGCATCGGAGCGCGTGCCCGGATCACGGCAGGCGATTACGATCGTGCGCAACGCAGACCGGTTTTCCAACTTTTGCAACGACGTGATCGGCGATATTTCCGGCGTCATCAGCGGCGCGGCATCCGCGTTAGTCGTGTTCAAGCTGATGGCGTCGTTCCATGAATATGAAATGCTGCGAACGGCCGTCAGCGTCGTGTTTACCGCATTGGTGTCGGCTCTCACCGTTGGCGGCAAGGCGATGGGCAAATCGTTCGCCTTGAATTATTCGACGGAGATCGTGCTTTTGATCGGCAAATTTTTTTACTTGCTGGAACGCCGTCTCGGCCTGAAGCTGCTGCAGACGAAGCGGAAGCCGAAATCCAATTCCGGAAAGCGAGGAAACAAGCGTGCTGCTCGATCGAATCCACCAGCCTGATGATTTAAAGCGCCTTTCCATTCCAGAACTCGAACAAGTCGCGGCGGAAATTCGCCGTTTTCTGATCGAGAAGCTTTCCGTGAGCGGCGGCCATCTGTCTTCGAACCTGGGCGTTGTCGAATTGACGCTGGCGCTGCACGTTCACTACGACAGCCCGCGCGACAAATTCATTTTCGACGTCGGCCATCAACTTACGTGCACAAAATATTGACCGGCCGCCGCGACCGGTTCGACACGCTGCGCAAGTATAAAGGTCTGTGCGGATTCGTCAAACGGTCCGAAAGCGAGCACGACGTATGGGAAGCCGGCCACAGCTCGACGTCGCTTTCCGCCGCGATGGGCATGGCGATCGCGCGCGATTTGCAAGGCGAAGATTACCGCGTTGTAGCGGTGATCGGCGACGGCGCGCTGACCGGGGGCATGGCGCTCGAAGCGCTGAACCACATCGGCCATGAGCAGAAAAACGTCACAATCATTCTCAACGACAACGAGATGTCGATCGCGCCGAACGTAGGGGCGCTGCACAATTATCTCAGCAAAATTCGCTCCGACAAGCATTACCGCCGGGCGAAAGAAGAAGTCGAGCATTTGCTCAAAAAAATACCCGCCATCGGAGGCACGCTTGCCAAGACGGCGGAGAAAGTTAAAGATAGCCTGAAATATCTCGTCATGCACGGCGTCTGGTTTGAGGAGCTGGGACTTACATACATCGGTCCGGTCGACGGGCACAACTTGCCGCTGCTGCTCGAGACGCTGAAGCAGGCGGACAAAGTGCAGGGGCCAGTTCTCGTGCATGTCGTGACGACAAAGGGCAAAGGGTATACCCCTGCGGAGCAGGACGCCCATGCATGGCACGGAGCGAGCCCTTACAAGATCGAATCCGGGCAAATGATCAAAGCCGTCGGCAACCCGATGTATACGGAAGTGTTTGGCAGCACGCTGATCGAGCTCGGCGAACGGGACGAGCGCATCATCGCGGTGACGCCTGCGATGCCGGGCGGCTCGGGGCTTCTGAAGTTCGCGGAGCGATTTCCGTCACGCATGATCGACGTCGGCATCGCCGAGCAGCACGCCGCTACGCTATGCGCCGGAATGGCCGTACAAGGCATGAAACCGGTGTTTGCGGTATATTCTACCTTTATGCAGCGCGCTTACGACCAGATCGTGCACGACATTTGCCGCATGAACCTGAACGTGACGTTTGCGATCGACCGGGCCGGCTTCGTCGGTGCGGACGGGGAGACGCACCAAGGGGTGTACGATATCGCCTTCTTGCGCTCGCTTCCGAATATGGTGCTCATGATGCCGAAAGACGAAAATGAGCTGCGGCACATGATGTTTACCGCGCTCCAGTATGACGACGGACCGATCGCATACCGGTATCCGCGCATCAACGGGCTTGGCGTGCCGCTCGACCGGGAGCTGAAGGCGATTCCGATCGGCAAATGGGAAACGGTTCGCGAAGGAGACGCGGCGGCGATTCTCGCCGTCGGCCCGATGGTTCAGACGGCGCAAGAAGCGGCCGACGCGCTCGCCAAAGAAGGATTGCAGGTACGGGTCGTCAACGCACGCTTTATTAAACCGCTGGACGAAGCGATGCTGCTGCAAATCGGCAAAGATGGTCTGCCCATTCTGACGATGGAAGAAGGGGCGGCGCTCGGCGGGTTCGGCTCGGCCGTGCTGGAGTATTACGCCCGCGAAGTGATGGACGGGCTGCATATTCGCACGATGGGCATTCCCGACTACTTTGTCGAGCATGGTTCGGTCAAAGAGCAGCGCAAAGAAGTCGGCCTGACCGCAGAGCAAGCCGCCGCCCAGCTCACGGCATTGCTGAAAGCCGCGCGTCCGCCGAAACGGCAGCGCGCCTGACCTAACGAAAAAGGATTGACGTCATGTCTTCGGATAAAGAACGGCTCGACGTCCTGCTCGTCGAGCAGGGCTACTACGAAAGCAGGGAAAAAGCCAAGGCCGCCATTATGGCTGGCCTTGTTCTCGTTGACGAGATGCCGGTCGACAAGGCCGGAACGAAAATAAGCAGGGCAGCCAAGCTGAAGGTGAAGGGCGCCGTCCATCCGTATGTAAGCCGTGGCGGGCTCAAGCTGGAAAAAGCTTTGCGCGAGTTCGGCATCGATCTCGCCGGTGCGGTCATGCTTGATATCGGGGCGTCAACGGGCGGTTTCACCGACTGCGCGTTACGCAGCGGTGCCGCCTATGTGTACGCCATCGATGTCGGCTACAATCAGCTCGATTGGTCGCTCAGGAGCGATCCGCGCGTGCAGGTGATGGAGCGGACCAATTTTCGCTATATGGAACCCGGCGATTTGCAAGGCCCTCAGCCGACGTTCGCATCTATCGACGTATCGTTCATCTCTTTAAAGCTCATACTGCCGCCGCTGCTGCGGCTGCTGGCTGCCGGCGGGGGCACAGTCGCTTTGATCAAACCGCAGTTTGAAGCGGGCAAAGACAAAGTCGGCAAATCGGGCATCGTGCGCGATCCGGACGTCCATAAGGAAGTAATCGTCTCCATTCTCGCCTTCGCGCAGCAGACCGGCTTTCGGATCAAAGGGCTGACCTTCTCGCCGATTAAAGGCGGGGAAGGCAATGTGGAGTTTCTCGTCTACTTGACTACGGATATCGATGCCCCGATCTTGCCGGGCGATGCCATCGAGGCCGAAGCGAAGCGGACGATTGCCGAAGCGGGACAAACGTTGTAAAATTGAATACGTTCCGTTATAATGGGAACATATGGTCGTGACGCGCACGCCACTCCCCCTTCCGGACAGCCCGGGAAGCGGCGGGTGGCGTTTTGCTTTTGCAGGCAAAAAAGGGTTTTTTCGCACCGTTCGCGAATAATAACGCGAGGTGACCTCCGATGCGAAGCGGCGACGTTCTGGTCGTAGTGCTGGTATTGGGCGTGCTTCTCATCTGGGGCGGGATTGCGTTCCGCCATTGGTTCGAGAATCCGCCGAAAAAACAGAAAGTGCAAGCTCCTTTAGGGGAGCCCGATTTCGAGCCGAATGAAGTGACCGAGCTGCTGGAAGGGGCCGGCTTCGACGTGCTTGCGGCCAAAGCGCGCATTCCGATCGTGATGACGCTGAACGACCGCGAACAGTTCCAGAGCCGTCTCTACATCGATTACTTCGCGGAAAAATCGGACGAGCTGTTTCTCGTCAAAGTCGCTCGCGAACGCAAGCCGCTTGAACTGACCGGCACCGGCATCCGCGACGCCTTGCTTCATTATTATTTGCTGTATCCCGAAGCCGCGGGTGTGCTTTATGTCGATATGGATGCGCACAAGATTAAAAAATTTACGTTCGATATTGAGGTGTAGCTGCTTGAAGGGACAACGCCATGTCAAAATTAGAGAAATCGTCTCCAATCAGGAAATCGAAACGCAGGACGAGCTCGTCGAGGCGCTTCGTGAGGCCGGATTTAACGCGACGCAAGCAACCGTCTCCCGCGACATTAAAGAGCTGCATCTTATTAAGGTGCCGCTCGCGGACGGCCGCTACAAGTATTCCGTCCCGACGGGACAGCATTACAATCCGTCGCAGCGCTTGAAGCGGGCGTTGACAGACCATTTTGTCCATATCGATTTCACCGGCAACCTGGTCGTGCTCAAATGTTTGCCGGGCACCGCCAACACTGTTTGCGCACTCATCGACAATCTGGAGTGGCCTGAAGTGATGGGTACGATCGGCGGCGACGATACGATTCTGATCATATGCCGTACGGAACAAAACAGCCAAGCGGTGGTCGATACGATTTTGTCGATGCTGGGTTGAGGGGAGACGGAACACGATGCTGAGTGAATTGTCCATTCGCAATTTGGCTGTCATCGAACACGTTCATTTGCATTTCAAGCAAGGCTTTCATGTGTTGACGGGGGAAACCGGAGCAGGCAAATCGATTATTATCGATGCGCTCAGTCTCGTCATCGGCGGCCGCGGCACCTCCGAGCTCGTTCGCCACGGCTGCGACAAAGCGGAGATCGAAGCGATGTTCGACCTGCCCGCCGACCATCCGGTATGGCAAGTGCTGGAGCGGCTCGGAATCGAGGGCGACGCCTCGGAGCCGCTGCTGATCCGCCGCGACATAACGGCTCAAGGAAAAAGCGCGAGCCGGGTGAACGGGCAGATGGTGAACCTCTCCATGCTGCGCGATATAGGCGCTCTGCTCGTCAACATTCACGGCCAGCATGAGCATCAATCGCTGCTCGACACGGAAGAGCATTTGCACCTGCTCGATTTGTACGGCGACACGGATATTGCGACAGCCAAGCAGGCGTATACGGCAGCTTACGAGGCGTATATGAAGGTGCGCAAAGAGCTGCAGGAGATCGAGACGGCAAGCCAGCAATCGCTGCAAATGCTCGATCTGTACCGTTTCCAGATCGACGAGATTGCGTCCGCCAAGCTGAAAGAAGGCGAAGATGCATCATTATCGGAGGAAAAGCGGAAACTAGCAAATGCCGAAAAGCTGTTCCAGAACGTGTCCGATGCTTACGAGCAATTGTATGGCGCCGGGCGCGGGCTCGACGCGGCAAGCAAAGCTGCAGCCAAGCTGCGCGATGCAGCCGTTTACGACGCAGCTAACTTGAACGGGCTCGTGGAGCAGATCGAGTCGGCGTTTTATCAGCTGGAGGATGCGGCGTATCAGCTTCGCGACTACCGCGATAACATCGAATTTAATCCGGGTCGGCTCGACGAAATCGAATCGCGCCTGGATCTTATAGCGTCGCTTCGCCGCAAGTACGGCGATACGGTGAGCGACATTTTGGCTTACCTGGAACGCATTGAACGTGAAGTGACGACGATCGAACATAAAGACGATATCGTCCGCAAGCTGCAGCAAGAAGCGCAGCAGCTTATCGCGGAGCTGGGACGGCACGCACGCGAATTGTCGGACAGAAGGCATGGGGTGGCCGCTCGGCTTGCTTCGGCGATCGAAGCGGAGCTGCGCGATCTGCATATGGAACGGACGAAATTCGAGGTAGCCTTGAACCGTGCCGAGGATGCCCGCAGCGAATTGGAGCTGAACGGCGCCCCGGTGAAGTTCGGCAAAGACGGCGTCGACCAGGCGGAGTTTCTGATGGCGCCGAACCCCGGAGAGCCGCTGCGCGGCCTTGGCAAAATCGCCTCCGGCGGCGAGCTTTCGCGTATTATGCTGGCACTGAAGACGATTTTCGCCCGGGTCGACCGCATTCCGGTGCTCGTTTTCGACGAGGTGGATACGGGGGTAAGCGGCCGCGCGGCGCAGGCGATCGCCGAAAAGCTGTCGCGCCTGTCCCGCAGCTGCCAAGTGTTTTCGATTACCCATTTGCCGCAAGTGGCCTGCATGGCCGATGTGCATTTCTCCATTCGCAAGGAGGTAGAAGGCGGCCGCACGTTTACGAAAGTCGCCGATGTGAGCGGGCAGGACCGGGCCGAGGAGCTCGCCCGCATGCTTGGCGGCGTCGAAATTACGGAAACAACTTTGCATCACGCTCGCGAAATGCTCTCGCTGGCTGACAGCCAGAAAGCGAAGATGTAGCGCACCCGATACAACATTTTCACTTATAAAACGAAAGGGGCACGGGTATCGTATAGGTACGCAATTGGCGATCCTCTTCGTCAGGCAACGAGAGAAAAGGGAGCGTGAGGATGTTGAACTCCAGCAAAAGAAAAAGATTGCTAGGACTTGTGCTCGTCTTCTTCGTTTGTATGGTCACGATTTCCACTCCTTTTCAATGCTACGCCTCCTTTCCCAGCGAGCTGCGCCTGTTTAGCGGCCAAGGCAAGCAGCTGCAGCTGGCGATGCCCGTGAGCGCCCAAGTTACCGTACGAGACCCCGAAATCGTCAAAGTGAACGGCGTCAGCGACCGTTCGGTTCGCCTCAATTTGAAAGATCCGATCTCCCTCGAGCCTAGCCGTTCCGGCCAGACGGAGATGAAGCTGAAGCTGTTCGGCACGATCCCGCTCAAGACGCTGAAAGTCAACGTTGTTCCCGAGCTGAAAGTGTATCCCGGGGGCCAAACGATCGGAGTCAAAATCAAATCCGCCGGCATACTCGTCGTTGGCCATCATCTCGTTACCGTAGCTCCCGATCAGAAGCTGTCTCCCGGCGAGGAAGCGAAAATTCAGCTTGGCGACCTCATTATGAAAATTAACGGCAAATCCTCCAACGACGTTTCCAAAGTGGCCGATATCGTCAACGAAGCCGGCCAAAGCAAAAAACCGCTCGAGCTCACGATCGCCAGAGGGAGCGATACGGTCAACATCAAGCTCCAGCCAGCTTACGACATCGTAGACAAGGCGTACCGACTCGGCCTTTATATTCGCGATTCCGCGGCAGGTGTCGGCACGCTGACGTTTTATGCTCCGGATCAAAAAGTGTACGGAGCGTTAGGCCACGTCATTACCGACATGGACACACAAACTCCTATCGTCGTAGGAGACGGCCAAATATTTCATTCCAGCGTGACGTCCATCTCCAAAAGCCAGCATGGGGAGCCCGGCGAGAAACGCGCCATTATCATCAAAGATAGTAAAGTGCTTGGCTCCATCGAGAAAAACACGTCGTTCGGCATATTCGGCAAAATGACGGAGCAGCCGGGCAACGGATCGTTCAAAGAACCGATACCCGTCGCCTTTTCCGAGGAAGTGAAAGAAGGGCCGGCACAAATTTTTACGGTGGTCGACGGACAAAAGGTAGAGAAATTCGATATTCAGGTCATGCACGTATCGAAGCAGGATTTTCCGGCGACGAAAGGGATGGTCATCAAAATTACCGACCCGCGCCTGCTGGAGAAAACCGGCGGCATCGTGCAAGGCATGAGCGGCAGCCCGATTATCCAGAACGGCAAAATTATCGGTGCGGTCACCCACGTATTCGTCAACGATCCGACCAGCGGCTACGGGTGCTTCATCGAATGGATGCTGCAAGACTCCGGCATCGTGTTGCCGAGACGGGGACAAGAAGAACTGAAGGCGGGCTAAGCCTTTGGTTTTTCTTTTTTTCCATCGGGCGGGCTGAGTCGGAGAGAGACGGCAATTGTCGAACAATGTAATATAGTGAAAGTAAATTTTTTATTATAAAGGATACATAAAAAAAAATAAAGTAAAATTATTTTCGACAGAAGGATATTGCGTATGAGTGTCGAATACGTAAATTAAAGCAAGAAAGAAAACCATATTCAACCAACGAGAAGTTAAGGAGGATTTGGAACTTGCAAAAGATTAAAATTTTGATGGCGGACGATAACCGCGAATTTACCCATTTGCTATCCGAATTTATTAGCGAACAAGACGACATGGAGGTTGTCGGCGTCGCCTATAACGGAAACGACGTGCTTCGCACGATTGAGCAGCAGCGGGAAGTGCCCGATGTCTTGATTCTCGACATTATTATGCCCCATCTGGACGGACTCGGCGTGCTCGAACGGCTGCGGGAGATGAATTTGAACCCGATGCCGAAGATCATTATGCTGACCGCTTTCGGCCAAGAAAACATTACGCAAAAAGCCGTGCAGCTCGGCGCTTCGTACTACATTTTGAAGCCGTTCGATATGGAGGTTCTGACGAACCGGATTCGCCAGCTGGTCGGCGTCCCGTCGGTCACTTCGACTTCCCATTCGCCTAGCCGCGGCAACGTTGTGCAGCTGCCGAAAGGCAAAAATCTCGACGCCAACATTACGACGATCATACATGAAATCGGTGTTCCTGCTCACATTAAAGGATATCAATATTTGCGCGAAGCGATTACGATGGTTTACAACAACATCGAAATTCTCGGCGCCATAACGAAGACGCTATACCCGGCCATTGCCGAAAAGTACAAAACGACGCCGTCCCGCGTCGAGCGCGCGATCCGTCACGCGATCGAAGTCGCCTGGACGCGCGGCAACATCGACTCGATTTCGTTCATCTTCGGCTACACGATCAACATCTCGAAGTCGAAGCCGACCAATAGCGAATTTATCGCGATGGTCGCCGATAAGCTGCGGATCGAGCATAAGGTGAGCTGAAACGTTGCGGGGCAAGGGTTTGCGGAGTTTTAGGCGTAAAACAATTTTGCGTATAAATATCCGAAATGGTTGATTTCAAACCAACTTACTTCCATGAGTTAAATGTATAAATACCACTATTTGTTGGGAACCCAAATTCCCAATAAGGAGTGGTATTTTTTTATGACTAATTTGGAATTTCAGATTGATAATTTTATGTTGTACTGTACTTCCCGGAATTTAGCACGTAAGACGTTAGCCAGCTATGAGCAGACATTAAAACTTTTTGCAAAGTATTTGAAAGACAATTTTGAAATTGATGATGCATCGAAAGTGCAATCGGGACATATTCGCCAATACATTAAGTACTTGCAAGAAAGAGGCAAATATACAGTTGTGAGTAAGCAGGAAAGTGTTAATAAGAATCATCCCCATAACCGAACAGATTACAAAAAAGAAATTTCAACAACCACTATCGCGAATTACGTCCGTAATATCAAAGTTTTTTTCAATTATCTTCACGAAATCGAAAGAGAACTTCCCAAAAATCCAATTGAAAAAATTGAAAATCCAAAAGTTGAAAGAAAAATGAAACAAACACTTTCTCCTGAAGAGATTAGAAGCGTACTGTCTCAATTCGATATTTCTAAGTTCCATGATTATCGGAATTGGGTAATCACTCGATTATTATTGGATACTGGAATGAGGATCGGAGAATGTTTATCACTTATGCCTGAACATATTGACTTTAATCATAAAAGCATTCTGATCAAGAATGCTAAAAATAAACAAGAACGATACGTTTATTTTTCAGTCAAGTTAAGCAGCGACTTGAAAAGTTGGCTAAAATATCGGGATCGTTATTCCGATAGTCCGTTCGTATTTCCAACAACGAAAGGGACACAGTTAGATATAAGGAATTATGAGAAGGCGTTACGTGATGCAGGGAAAAAGGTTAAAGTTGATATTCACCCCCACCAGCTTAGAAACAATTTCGCCAAGTATTACATATTGCATGGCGGTGATTGGTTCACGCTCTCCCGCATCTTAGGGCATTCCGGCGTAGAGGTAACTCAAAAGGCATATTTGGATTTTAGCAATGAGGAAGTCGGAAAGAAATATCAGAAGCACAGTCCTCTTGCTAATATGGAGGGGATTTGAAAATGAACAAAACGACCGAATTGCTGGATAATGCTATAAATATTAATCGCTTAATCTGGATTATGAACGATGAAGATGCTGACGTGTTGTTTAACATAGCCAAAAGGCATTTACAGCTTGCCAAAGAAGCGTTGGATAGAACTTGCACCGCTGAACGCAAAACCGCCATACAGGGAGAAATTGAACGTCTTAGGACTGAACGTGATTCGCTAATCAAAAAATACGCACAATAAACACGAAACGCCCTCATTGATCGGGGGCGTTTTTGTTTGTTGTCTTCAAATGAAAATCTTATCCTCACAACATCATTCTTCAATGTATTCTTTTACCTCGAATAATTCATCCAACGTAATATTCAAGTAACCACAAATGTTTGCAATTAATGATAATGGAACTCTGCTAATATTTAAGTCCTTATTATTGACGAGTTTATATATCGTTCCAATCCTTTCACCTGTATCTTTTGCAAGTTTATATGGTGTAATATCTCGCTTCTCAAGTGCTTTTTCTAAATGACAATAAAGCATAAATTTTTTCATAAAATTTCCCTCCAAAAATATTGACAACAAACGTCAATAGTCTTATATTTGATATAGACAACAAACGTCTATATACACCAAAAGATTATATCATCTTTTTGCAGGAAAAACCATGTTTTCTGCTAGTTTATTATTGCCATTTTAATTTGAGGAGGCCGACATGTCAAAAGAAATCCTATTGTACGAAGCACCAAACCGTTTGCAGGAAAGAGTAAAGGATTACATGACAAAGTATCCTCACACCTCACTTTTAGTCGTAAAACGGTACGACGATACGCCTTTCAAAGACAAAACGGTTATTCAAACTCGCTATGTGGTGTTTTTGGAAAACGGAAATTTATTAATGACTTTGGAATATGGAGAATCATCCGATCCTGAGTATGATTGGTATCGAGACGAAATCAGGGAATCATGCATGATTGCCGCTTATATGAAGGTTTTTTGGAAAAAAGTTGGTGGTTTAAGCAATGATGCTAGATTATATCCAACACAGGTATAAGGCTCTTGTTAAGGAAGCGTGTAGGAAGGAAACTGGCCTAGAAAGACGATTGGCAATACGAAAGGAATTAACGGAACTACGCCGATTCAAGAAAAAATATATAAGGGAGCGGGTTAAAATGACAACTACAACAAAAAGCTACAAACAAATTCTAATTGAATGGTTGATTGTATGGGGTTCGGCAGAAGAGAACGACGACGGTACGATGGATTTTTGGATGGCTGACATGGTTAAAGAGACGTGGACTGAGCAGCAATGTAAGGAATTTTTAGAATCATGGGACGGCAATGAACTCACAATTAGCAGACAATTAAACGATTTTTGTATCGATGTTTTGGGGGTAGTATGAGATGTATCGTTACTCTTATAAATGTGGTCTGTACGCAGACGGAAAACTTTGGGTCATGACTCGTCAGGGTAATTTTGTAGAGTTGAAGCTGGTTGCTGAAGCAGAAAAAGAAAAAAACCGCTAACGATATAGCGGCAACGGTGAATGAACAAGACAATATTATAATAGCATATGAGAAAAAGATTAGGAACAAGCAATCCGAATATGGGTTGCCTTTTATTTTTGCTGAAAAAGAAATGGAACTTAAGTTATGAAAAGATTCAAACAATTGTAACAATTATTATAGTATAATAGACCTAATTAGGATTTTCTATTTTTTATAAAATGGAGATGACTAATATATGAACCAAAATTTTTACAAAGAATTGCAGCAAATGAGCCGCAATGATGAGATGAGGGCGCAAATGCTTATAAAAGGGCTTAGGGAGATTTTGAAGGAAAAGAAAGAAGAGAATTTGATTAGTAAGATGAAGAGAAACAAGCCTAAAACAAATCCAAATTGGAATTGAAGCTGTCTTTAAAGGCAGTTTTGTTTTATGTGTTAGTTTATTGTTCTGGATGCATCGTTATCGACTCGAACGCGCATCGCAAGAATGCTTGATGTGATTGGGATTTCGGCGTTTATTAAAATGTATTAAATTGCATATTGGACAAATTGAGAATTGGAATGATAAGAAAATAAAAGAAAAATAAAGATAGTAGGAGATAATATGATGTTTTGCGATAAAAATATGGGAAATGAATTTATTTGGGAATTTGAAAATAATAGTGAAATTATACGCTCAACGGTATTATTTGATATGATGCGGATAAATGCAGTATTTATAAGGGATTTTAGGTGATTTAATATAGTAATGAATTAATGCGTTAATGCTTTAATTTAATAAAATGTGATACAATCATCGATTCGTGTTATTAATTACGATTGATTTATCACGATATTAGATTGTTTCAACGCGGTATTACATACAAAAAATCCACCCTTTCGGAGTGGACACTTATTTCACATTTTTTTAAGCGCTGCCGTCATTTCTTTTTGTGATGGATCGACGTAGATAGCCGTGGTCTGTATGGATTCGTGCCGCGCTAACCGTCTAATGATTTCAATTGGTGTTCCAGCATTAGCAAGATTTTTGCAAAATGAATGACGGAAACGATGAGGCGTAATGTTTTCCATGTGTGCTAACTCTGCATATTGGTCTAACATGACTTGGATTCCTCTAGCTCCGAGTTGTCCTGACCGCTCTGAAACAAACAGATAAGGAGATTGTTGATATATTGGTTTTGTTAAAGCTTGACGATATTTTAGCCACTTGCGAACATTCTTGCTGTATTTGTCAATCAACGTTACAGCGGCATACTTCCCATGCTTTCCTTCACGTATTGTTATGGTCACATCTCCATTTACTTTTATATCCTCAATCTTCAATTCCTCGACTTCCGCAACACGTAGACCGGCATAAAGCATAACATCGATAATGGCTAAGTTCCTTAGACGTTTAAATTCGTTCTTCTCAAGTTCAATGTATCCGATGAATTTATCCTGTTCTTCTTTAGTAAGCCACTTTGTTGTATCCTTTACAGTATCACTAGCTTGTATCTTTTGAATCTTGATCCTTGTCATTGGATTATCACTAATAACTTTCTCATCAACCAGATATGCGAAGAAGGTCTTTAATGATGCTATTGATTTATTGATCGTAGCTTGGGAGCGGTTTAATGTATGTTTCATATATGATACGAACTCTTTAATGTCAATTGGCTTTGCTTCAGAGATATTGTCATGTCCATAAGTTCCAGAATACCATTCGATAAATTGATTCAAGCATGTCTTGTATGCTTGGATTGTCTTTTCATTCTTGCCTTCCACATGAAGCCATTCAATAAACTCTGTTGCTTTCTTCATTGTATGTATCGCTCCTTTGATCGGAAAGTGTTCTGCGAATAATAAAATCAAAGATATTGCGGTGTTCTACGAATAATATAACACATTTTTGAGGCATATTCAACGCAGAATAATAATTCTACGAATAATTATTTTGAGTTGAATGGTCAGCAAATTCGTCACTCAAAAAGAAGGAGTCAACTGAAATAGCAGCAAAGTCATAACCGGGGCACGTTTACACGAACGCATATCACTTTATCGCACTAAAGCGTGATTGCACATCTGTTCCCACGTCCATGTTAGTGGTGGAGCGATAAAGTGTGTTTATCAACCATTCAAAAATAACAAATTGGGAATTACATCCATAAAAATAAATATTAAATATATTATTTTAACATATTGACGGCTAATATACAAGTATGGTATATTAATGGTGAGAGGTAGAATTTATCTCTCATAAAATCCATCATAATGATTAGTTTATTCCTTAGCCAGTTTTTATGGAACTGATATGAGTTAATAAACTGACCGCAGGGATATCGATCCTGCGGTATTCTGCTTTTCACAAAAGTCTTAATAAAATATCGATTTTATCTTAAGTGAGATTGAAAAGGAATAACCAGCGTTTGAAGTTGATCAGAAGTAGTCAGTATCTAAATATAACAAAAGAGGGGTCATGCTAGATTAAATGAATTTAAAAAGAATATCTTACTGAATTTAAAAAAATCTACATCAAAATCACAAAAAGATGAAATAATCGAAAAATTAATTTTATTTCCACAACACAACGTTCTTCTTTCAAGAAATCCTTTTTGGCATCCTAAACCAATAATGCACGAAGATATTGCAAAAATGTATCATTCGAGAAAATTTAAAACATATCGTTTGTTCTATGGTGATGACGAGTATCCATCTTATTTTGCGTTATTTTTAATCGAATTGGTTAATGATATCGAATTAAACGACGAATTCGGCAATGAATACACAAATGAGCAACTTTTCACATACATAATGAATGGTTTACACATCAAATTTAAAGAGGAACGACGTATACAATCAGGTGATGGTTCAATTGAAATCATTCCTGCTGGACGACATTTCAATTTTGATGAGTGGGCAAAGCCAGAAGTATACACTGTGCGTAGCAAACCAGAAAATGTACCCAAAAAGTTAATTCAAAAGCTGGAAAAAATACAAGAGGAAATGCACGAAGAAAAGGAAAATGATTTTATTACAAGCGTGATTGGATTTTTGGTGCAGAATCCTGTTGAAAGTATTCTTGCTAAAAAACCAAAGCTATTGCAACTGTGGTATGATTTATTTTATAGAAATATTCCTATTTTTATTTCTGCAAAAGGGAAACAGAGCAAGGCCGATTTATCATTTCGGGGAATGGAAAATGAAACGGGTATACCTAAATCTACGCTTGAGAGCAGATTCAATAAGCTAAGGGAAGTATTGAAAACTGAATACAACAATTTTTATCTAAAAAAAGCATCCTAGCAGTATTTAAAGATAAAATCTCGGACATATTTTCTTATATATATGTAGATGGGAATATTTTTCCTGTCTATTTTTTTATGGATATATAAAAATCTTAATCAAATTATTAATTTAGGGGGTGTAACGATGACCAATCAAGAAAGGGTTGAGTACATGTTGAAAAGGAAAGAAAAGAAAATCACTTTGACGGAGATTGCTGGCGAGATAGGGGTAAGTGTAGCTTGGCTTAGTTTGTTGGAATCGGGTCTAGGCAATCCGTCCCCAGAGGTGGCAGGAGCGTATATGCGGTACATTGATCAAACGCCAAGCAGACGTAAAATTGGGAGGTTGGATTAATTTTTTTTGATTTACTTGAAAATATTATAATACTCCAAAAATACCATAACATATGTATGAAAGAAATGCCAATACATAAATTATATCGAAAATAGAAAGGTGATAAATATGAATTACGAACTCATACAAAAAATTATAGCATCTGAAAGTGACGTCGGACAAAGGTATAGGGAAATGATTAATCAAGGTCTTACACATCAAGAAGTCATGCGAGAACTTTACGGCAGTAAAAAGAAAGATAATAAAAAGGAGAGATGAAAAAAATGGGATTGTGCTTAAGTTATATTGATCATAAAAATGGAGATATTTTGGTATGCGCTGATACTCGCATCAGCTATTTACACGGAGAAGAAGTTTATTGTGTAGCGGGCAACTTCTCGAAACTGCGTCGATTTGGAGATAAGGTAATACATATTCATGGTTTGGTTAATGTTGCAGAAGCAATTTTTAATCAAATCAAAGATGATTCTTCATTTGAGCAAATCTCAGAAAAGGCTAGGGAAGTTGTTCGAAACTTCAAAGATAATTTACCCAATGTAGAGTTTACTACTGAAATTTGTGTATTCTCTATCATTGATGGTGTAGCAACCATTCATAAAATGAATGATGAGAATGACTTTAAAGCCATCAAGTTCATCAATGACCTACAAAATATTTTCGCTATTGGACTTAAAAATAATGAAGCTTTAAGATATGTTGAAAATCTTTACAATAGCGATGATTCTAATAACAAGGCAATAGACGATGCATTTTATGAAACAATGGTTCATTTTTCTAAACAATATGGAGAATATGTCGGCGGTTATATGCAGGGGTACATTATAACTAAAGATGGAATCCAAAGTGCAAATGTATCGATTCCAGAAGATAAAGAGTTAAAACAGATTAAGACCATATTGTTCAGTTGTTAATGGTTTAACAAGTAGAGGAGAATGCTTGCGATGAGTTGTTTAGGAATCGTCTTACATAAAAATCTGATTATATTTGGCAGCGATACCGCTGCCTCTACATATGTCAATGATGTTCTATATCGAGTGAATGAAAATGTTAAAAAGATATTCATATATAAAAATTTGATGATTTTTGCTTGTGGGAGTTCAATCGGAACAAAGCAAGTCATGGATGAATTTGATAAGTCCAAGACAAAAACAGTTGATGAATTGCTCAAAATAGCAAAACATGAATATGAAAATTATATTTCCAAATTCGATGACAGTAGGGAGAAGGCATTAAATGGGCTTGATGTGGCCTTGCTTACCTTTACTATAGGTACATTTGAGAATGGAAAAGCGGTTATTTATCACTTCACCGATAAACACAATTTTAAATTAAATAGACATGAAGGAACCGATGATTATCAAATTTTAAGCGCTGGCATAAAAAATGAAATCATTGGTACGAAAATTATTGAAGAATACCAGAAGGATAATAATTTTGTAGAATCTTTTATTCGTGCATTTGATGATATTTCTTTCGAGGGCATAGGTGGAAATCTGAAAATCTATAAAATGGATAAAAGTGACGTACAGATTTTACACGATGCTCATATAAAAGAAAAGCCAAATTTAAAACGAACGAACGTCCATCACACGGATACCAACGGGAATTTGATGATTACCGGTAATATTACGGCTACAGGGGGAACCTTCAACGGCATCGTCAATGCCCAAGACTTCAAAATTCAAGGGGTTTCCGTCCTCAATGGAAATAAAATCAGTGGACAATACATTGATTCGATTTCGGCGGGACAGATTCAAGTGGGAACCCTCACGGGTTTTACGTTAACAGCAAGCAATATCAATGGTGGAAATATTACAGGAGCCACGATCACAGGTGGAAGTATTACTTCGAATACAAATATTAACGTGACGCAAGATATTACACTTGGAAGTAATTTATATTTAACGAATGCTACTAATACTAGCAGACAATCAATAGTCGCTCCCGGTGGTTCCAGTATTGATTTTCAAGGCAATTTAATGAGATTGTCTGCAGCAAGCCAAGTCGATGTGTCGGTTGGATACTTTAGTTATAATGGTGCAGAAGTAGCAACAAAAGATTGGGTTAATACAAGTGCAACAATCAAGTTGATTTAATGAAAAACACCCATCTTATTTGATGGGTGTTACTGTTTTATTATTAAAGTCAACTTTGTATTTCTGGAACTGTGCCAACTGTTGTTTTGAGATGAAATGTAAATAATATTTTTCTGAAAAGTACAGTTGATTCGTTTTAGCATCATGAAATTTATCGCTATCGGTTAGGATTGCTTGTTGATCAAATTCGACGCCGTTAATTATCATAATATATGACCGTTATCATCGAATCTTTTTCCCATAGGCGGATATTTATTGTAAACATCTGAAGCGTTGTAAAATATCATATCTTGTGTTGATTGACTTCCATTATTATCTGTTGTTGGTTGCTGCGTTGTAGTAGTAAGCGGCGTGGTTGATTGTGCGGGAGCGTTATCGCCATATGTCACCAACTCAACCGTTTGCGTCTGCTCATTCCAATTTATACTCAAGCCCGGTAGCAATGAAGCCAAGTCGCGCAATCTTAAGTAAGTATTTCCATTATACATAACCGGAGAATTATCTAACTTAATAGACGATCCATTAAGTGTAATAGGCAAATTAGGGCGAAGGTAGGCTTCAATTTTTTGTAGGCCATCTTCAGCAAACACAGACGTTCCCAACATTAGGAAACATCCAATCAATATACCGACAATCAATTGTCTATATTTTTTAAGCATAATCAAACCTCCCAATATCCAAAATGTGGCTCTGATTATTATACCACAAATCGTTGATAAAAGTAGACCTAGAAATATACAGCAAATACTTTCAATTGTCAATTGTATTTTTATTGTATTTTTATTGGTTTGTATTTTTATTGGTTATTCATATCTTATTAGAAATTTTGTTGGACAAACAGAAAGGGGAATATATATGGCAGACATAGTAGTTACCAGTATTGGAAACACAGGAGCACAATTTTACATTGAAAATCTTGGTTACTTGTGGGACACCAATCAATATAGCCAAGCTTATGCAACAGTCAATGGGGTATCCACCGCTCCAGTATATCCACCATCACCTCCCGGAACCGGATATACAACTGGATGGGGAAACATAACGGGTCTGTCACCGGGAACAAGTTATGTGGCATATGGCTATGTGGTTACTGCGCCCCCCGGCAATGCTACTGTTGCTTGCGGCAGTTTTGCTTTTACTACCACAGGGACAGCAAGACCAGCACTATTTGATTGGAGCATTTCTAAAGCAAGCGGGGTTCGATTACAGGTATCAGCACAAGAAATAAAAAATTTACAGGACAATATAAATGCAGTTCGAAATTATAAAGGATTTACTCCTTACTCATTTACGACTTGGCCTGTGGGGGCAACAGCAAATAGTGTTGCTTTATGGACTGAGATATATAATGCGATTAGTACATTAAATCCCCCACAAGTTCCGGTTGTGCCTAATAGTAGTACCGTATTCAATAATTCATCATTCTTTGCAAGTTATAAAAATAGTATCAATAGTGTTACGTAGGGAATGCGTTTCATTGCCTAAGATCACGTTTATATCTTATAGGCAATTTTCTTATAAAGAATTATTGACAAATTGCCTATAAATTCTTTCACCCAAATCTCCTAAAATGTGCTAAGATGTACTTAGTAAAAGAAGCCAAATAGTATATAGCATCTTTCAAGTATCTAATCTGTTAATTTTAAATTACATAGACTCATATACATCTTCCTAACAAGCTTGCTGGGAGGTGTTTTATGGGAAAGAAGAGAGGGAAGAAGAATATGGACGCATTGGTTAAGCGGCCAACCACTCCCGCTGAATCACTTAAGCAATCACTTATTGAAATGAAACTGATTCGCCAAGGAAAGAAGAAGGGAAAAACTTGGTCTGAATTAAGGGACGAATTGAAAAAAGATAAGTGACGAGCGGGGTTATTGTTTTGTATACGATCATAGCCACTGAGCAATTTGAAAAAGACATTAAATTTTATAAGAGAAAAAAGAAGTTCAATCATATCGAAGATGATGTTGACGAAGTTATTAAAGAACTTCAAAATGGTAATTTAATTGGTGACGAAATCCCCAATTTAAAATTACCAGAAATGAATCATCATATAAGGTTAGAGTTGCAAATACAGATACTAACGTTGGTAAGTCAAACGGATATAGATTAATTTATTATGTTGTAAAAGATGATACAACGATATTTCTTTTAACAATCTACTATAAGAAAGACCAAGAGAATATAACTGAAAAAGAAATAATTTATCTAATTGAAACTTATTGTAAATAAACATAAAGTCACCTGAAAAGGTGGCTTTTTTGGTTTTCTTAAGGAGCGGGACTAACCCTTCCGCTTCTTTTTACATAAAAATTCCCAAAAGGACGGTGAAACGGTTGAAGGATAACAAAACATAACGTCTTCTCCCTTTTGTAGAATCAATGATTTTTTAAAGGGAGAAAATGCAATAGAACAGCAACATTGATATTTGAGCAAGAAGTAAGAGAAGGCGAAAATGTTTTTTCTTTCGCCTGAGCAATGCAACATGAAATTAAATCAAAAATGCCAGAATGGATTTGGAGTGATGCTAATTTTAGCATGTGCTTGTCGAACGATATAGATAGCTTTTTTTCGGCAACACTCCTAAAAAAGATAAAAAATTGGAATATATCGCATTTTTACGACTTCAGCAGTATTTATAAATCAAATCAGCAGCCAAAAGGGGAAAAGCTCATAGGCGTAGATATTGCCTTGGAAGGGAATGCCTACTGCTTCGATAATCATGTGACGCTTCTTAATGCGGGAGATACGCCGAATCCTAATAGCTGCAACATCAACAATATTTTAAACATCACCAGAGATAACTATTTTCAGAAATACTGTATGGGAACGAACATGCTCATATTGTCCTTGTTCAGTGTGTTTGATTTAAAGAGTCTTTCTGATGATCAGAAGATTTTCCTTTGGTGCGTGGATGTTTCGTACAAAGGCCATTATTCAAATTACGAAAATGATAGGAATGCTCATTCAACATATATTGAGATTCTACAACTGGAGCCAATTGCAGACGTTTTCGACAGATATTCACCAGATGATTTTAGACAGTTTATTAAAGAATATCTTCTATTCGAAAATATCAAGGTGAATGAAGCGGGACGCCTAACAACCGGCATTAGATTGGATTTGGTTCAAAAACTTTTTCCGGAATTAGAACTGTCCTTACCAGAAGAAAAATTTATCAAAACGCATTCGTTTAAACTAGGTAAGGCCAACCTACCGCAAAACAAGAAATTGTTCAAGGGGGAGAACAAGCGATTATTTTCTTCGCCTTGACAGGTAAAAATTTTGTCGTTTATTCCACAAGATAATAGTGGCCGCTTTGCCGCTAAGGGGGGATTTAAAAACATGAATGAAGATATAACAACTTACGTCCAATCCAGGATCGATCGTCAAACGGAACGCTGTCAAGTTTCGATTATTATAAATATTGAAGGTGAGCAATATGTGCAGGAGATCGGTTGCTGGAGCAATGTCGAACATGGGGAACATGAAGCACAAAAAATTGCTGAGACAATGGGATGTGCTTATGTGGCCTGTTTTGAGGAATAGGAGGGGGAGTATACCTGATTCCCCTGTTCAATCTTTAAACCTACGTTACGGGAAAAGAGAAAAAGGGATAGACCAAGGAAACGTGGGTATTTAATTAATAGGAAGCACATATTCACCTAATTTAATTAATAGGAAACAAATATAAGTAAAGTGTTAAAAACAATTGATCAAGGAAGGTCAAACATAGTATACTATTTATGAGGAGTGCTATTTTTTAACGCCAAAAAGGATTCGACATTTTTTTCTGTCAAACCCTCAGCGTAATGTGCATTTAAGCACCAGCTAAAATATAACGGTACACTCTTGTACAACTCATATTATACAGGAAAAATATGAGTTGTACAAGATGAAAATTAAAAAAATATAAAGGAGATAACCAAGTATGCTAATCAAAGAAATCGAAATCAGTAAAATTGTGCCCAATCCAAATCAGCCACGAAAACACTTTGACGAAGAATCGCTTAATGAACTCGCCAATTCAATTTTAAATGATGGATTACAGGAACCAATTCTCGTTCGACCAACAGGAAATGATATGTATGAAATTGTCCAAGGTGAGCGTAGATATCGGGCGCATCTAATTGCTAAACTTGAAACGATTCAAGCAAAAATTAGGGATTTGAACGATGAAGATGCTTTTCATTTGTCTGTTATTGAAAATATTCAGCGTGAACAATTGACACCAATCGAGGAAGCACAAACTTTTCTTAGGTATACACAACTAGGCATGACTCATGAAGAGATTGCAAAGAAGATAAGTAAGACTCGTGATTATGTAACAAGTAAGTTACGATTGTTGAAATTGTCTGAGGGCGTTCAGAATATGATCATTAAAGGTTTGATTAAAGAAGGCCACGCCAAACAACTTCTTCGATTAAAACCAATTCTTGAGCGCATATGTACAGAGAGTTATTCAATTGTTAAACAGGATTTGTTCGAATTATTTCAAAGTAAGTTCAGTACATATTTTTGGAGTAAAGAATCTATATCGGTTACGGATGTAAAAAAATGGGTAGATGAGTGGTATTATGCACTTGTGTTTTCCTCAATTCGCCAATCCTTAAATTTTGGTTCGGCTTTAATGTACACGAAGAGGGAAAGATTGCCATTCGGATTGTCAATAGATATGTTTTGTTACATGTACGGAAACAATTTTGAAAACCTGACTTCTGAAGATTTAGATTTCGCTGCTGAATTTGAAAAGGATTTACTCAAGCATTCGTACGATAAAAAATTTAGAAAATGGTCGATTGATAGGTTCTATGATTCGATTCGAAACAAAGAGAATCCCATTGACCAAGAAACAGCGATAGAATGGATACAGCCAAGCAATTATCGTTTTGTAAATTTATTTGATTCACTGAGAAATGAGCGAAGAAACGAACACGGAGAACTTGCGATTATATACAGCTCTGACCACTATCACAATTTGATCAATGAAATTAACAGTAACAATGAACTTTGGACAGATTTTTTTGCTTTGATGTACGGCATTTATTCAAATCATTCGGATGCCCATTTCCTTCCTCAAACCATAAAAGAATTTTACGAGGCCGATGAGTTCATACGTGAAAGAGGTTGGACTGTTAATGATTTACTGTTTGGTGACTTTTCTCATTCATCAAAAGAGGATTTGCTTCGTGTGCGTTTGCTAATCGAGCAATGTCATCGGATTAAAGATAGTGAGGGTCAACCTAGAATGACTAATCAACAATTGGCTGAGATGTTGGTGGTAAATTTTAATACTGGCAATGACGTTAGTTTTCGAACTTGCATTAGATACAGTAGAGTCAGCACTTTCTATTGATATTTCTCAAGAGGAAATAAGCAGAAGGTTATTTGAAGTTGAACAATTATAATTGTGTCACGTGACACATATCCCTGCTACATTGTTAACTGTAGCGGGGATTCATGTTTATTTGATAATTCAAACGGAGGCTATAAAGTGAACGACCTATTTTATTGTTATGACTTCAATCTCGCAAAGTATTTAAGGTACGAAAAGGGGATTAACTTTATTACAAAAGCCAAGCATTTAAAGACGGATAAGATATTTCATCTTTTTGTCATAAATGATGAGTTGGAGCGGGCGATTTCAGAATATAAAGAAACAATTAGATAAAATAAAGCGGGGGTTACTCATATATTGGATAATCAGAAAATCATAAAAAAATTAGGCGATCTTTATATCATTCAGAGGAAAAAATATCTAGTCCAGTATCCCAGAAACTACGTAACACTTACGGCAGGAGAGCAAACAAAAAAAGGGAAGAAGGTTACTGCCTTAACGGACAGGCATTTACAGAAGCATCTAGAAGGCGAATTTACGATAGGGACATTTGGAGGGAAGTTCAAAACTAAATTCATCACTTTTGACGTAGATTTTGGTAGTAACGCAGAAATGGCGAAATGGATTACATACAAAATTTCTGAAACTTTGAGGGAGTTTGGTATCAATGACCACTACATAAGTTATAGCGGAAATAAAGGATATCATATTGATTTGTTCTTCGAGGATTTAATTTTAATTGAACATGCTAAGAAATTCTTCGACCATATACTAATCCAATCAGACATATTGCAATATTTTGATGATGGTCAAAAAGTTGAATTTAGACCAACAGACGCACAAGGAGTTAAGATTCCTTTAGGGGTTCATCAAAAAACCAAAAAATATTGCGGTTTTTGCCTGATAAAAGATGGCTTGAAAGTAATGGATCGAGAACGGAGCGAAGAATATTTATTTTACAATAAAAGATAAATTCGCAGATTGTTTTGGACGTTATTGAAGAAGAAAAGAAAGATAATATTCCAAAGCAAGAATTTATCAAAACTGAGGATGCAATCGCGGCGCATAAACCTTTACCTTCATACAAACCGACAGAAGATTATTCCATTGAAAGAGCACAAGATTTGTTGCTGAATGGTTTAAAGGTTCAAGGCAGCGACATAATTCCATTAAAAATATTATTGCTTATCTAAAATATAGTGGCTTGGAACAGGAACAGACCAAGCATGAGTTGTATGAATGGATGAAAAAGCAAGACCCAAATACATATACAACTCCACTAAAGGATTGTTTCAAAGACATAGACGAATTGGTTCAATACATATACTCAAAAGATTATACAATTAAGCCGCCTGAAAAAGATATATCGGTTACATATGAGGAGATAAAGGCAATTATAAAAAAGTGTCCAGAAAAAAATCAAAAACTGCTTGCTTACGCTTTGTTGATACATAGCAAACGCTTTGCTCTCAAAAGTGGTATTTTCTACATGTCGTTTCCTCAAATGGTAAAAACAACTGGCTTAGGAGAGGCCACGGTTTTTAGACAGGTCGAAAAATTGATAAAACTAGGTGTAGTAATCGCCGAAGAACGAAACCGAAAACAAAAGGGAAGCGATAAGTGCTTACCTAATAAGTATAGATTGGATTTGCTAGAAACTAGCGAAAATCCAAACTTAGAAAATAATGCTGATAATATATATGTGACACAAAATTACAATGACATTTCGGCATGTTTGCAATTTTACTTTACCTACGATGAGTTGAAACAACTATTGCCAAGACGACAATACAATAACCTGATAAGTTAAAACATTTTATTAAGGTACAGTGAAATAAGCTGTACCTTAAAATTCATCTCATCTAAACCATCATTTCCATATAATAACATATTTAGATTAATTTCTAACATATAGTTCTATCCCTTTCCCAGAGCCACCCCAAAACAGTCCCCCCGGACAGGGAATTTAATAAAAAACCTATTCCTTATCATTTTGTACAAGAAATTTTATATCCGATAGGAATAGTAGGAAATAAACAGTTGAATTTGGATAAGTGGGGGTTCAGGATAGACCCCCATATTATTCCCGTTCTATAACTTGCGCCACGCTATTTCCGCACTTGTTACATTTCCCCCTCAACAACAAACCGTTGGCATCGTTATAAATCGAACAATCAACAATTCTAACAACATCTAAACAATTCCCGCAAAAAACGTTATTGAGGATATGATCACGCTTTTCTTTTGGGATAGCATTCCAAAATCGAAGTGCATCTACTTCACAAATTAAGTTATTATCGATAAATTGAAGTGATGTATTTTTCAAAAGGTAGAATTGTGGTTGCATCAAGTACTCCAGAGGGTATATGTGTTCTCTTGCTGAAATCAGAGCTTTGAACAGGGCAACTGGACGTTTTTGTTCGTTTTCATCGAGATAGTGCATACCAAGATTCTCGGGGGATTTAAGTTGAACGATGATAAATGTATCTTCTTCATTGGTTAACTTGTATATGACATTTTCCGGTTTGAATACATTCCCCGCATGGTCAAAAGTAACCACATGGAACTTCTTGTTCCGCCACTCTGTTTTGATGACCTTAAAAACTTGATTTTTGACAAGATCAATAAATCTTTCGTGGTCAAGCGTTAATTCGATCCCAATAATGTACCCTTCCTCGTCCATATCATTTCCATATTCAGTATTATAGCCTATCTCATGGTCAGCTTTGAAGGTATTCGCGGCTATGGTCATCCTATCCAAGTAAGAAGCCAATTTTGCATCTGAAACATAAGGGATTTTAATTTGTGTTGGATTTACAAAATTGGCAATTTCGTTTTTGCCTCGATCAAAGTCATCGAATTCATCCTCTGTTGGTTCTTTTAAATAAATGTATCCCAGTTCGGGGCCATTACCATAATAGCAGGTGATTAACAATTTATTTTTCCCCTTTTTGTGAATGTGCTAATTAATTATTAGACGTAACGCATGCGCAAATGTTTCTTTGGACGATTGAATTAGAAGGAAAGTGTAGGGAGTTTGTCGAAATGAGTTTTTAATCGTTTTTTATATGCAGGAACAAATGCGCTACTATTTAAAGTGCCCAGTAACGGTTAAAACTGTTCTAATGCAAGTGGGTATTAATTGTTTTGCCCATTTATAGAAGAAAATTACCTTTTAGTCAGGTGAAAAAAGGTGTCAAAAGATCATTCATTTTCTGATTTTGAATCAACAATTATGTCAGTTAAAGCAAACGAAAAAATATGGCGCTACATGACATTTAGTAAGTTTATTAATATGCTTACAACAAGTTCTTTATTTTTTGCTAGGGCAGATACATTTAACGACCAGCTTGAAGGGACAGTTAATCAACCTACAAGACAACGATTAATTGAAGAGTTTAATGGCTTCGGTGCTTTAGGGAATGTCCATTTAGATGAATGGGATAACATGGTTAAAGGTATGAGGAAGGACACATACCTTTCATGTTGGCATCTTAACGAAGTAGAGTCAAATATAATGTGGGCAACGTATACCAAAGGAGATTTTGGGATAGCGATTCAATCGGAATTTTCGGAATTAACAAAACCAATACTATGTTTTGGTTCCGTTGCTTTTGCAGGTAAAGTGGTTTATATAGATCAGGACTATGATACACATTCGATAACTGATCCAATGCATTTATATTTTAAAATTTGATTATCCAACTAACTCAGGATAGGTTATGGTTTCGGACAAAACACAACACTGAGCAAGTCGGTTGAACAATTCACTCTTTACCTCGCGGCGGTTGAATCGATAGCAAAATTCGTCTAAATACGCTTGTAAGTGCTTCGAATCAAGGCCATGGAACGTACCGCCAATAAAGGCTTTGGCGTTGGAAATCATGGTGTGCAGCCATTTCGAGCGGCTGGTGATCGTAACCTTCCTCTGCGAGCTTTCGATACGAACTGTAGGCATCGCTGCTGATGGTAGCACCGGGCTCGATATGGTGCCGTGCAAAATCGACCAGCGTCTTGCCTTTGACATTCGGGATGACCTTCATTTTCACATATTGCGGCGCTCCTTTCCTGTCCAGCGATACGGCTGCCAGTACGGGTGTTTGTTCCGTGCCGCGACCGCGTTTACCGCCTTCTGTCGGCGCTCCGAAGAACGCGTCATCCAGTTCAACAATGCCGGCAAGCGTATAGGAGGCATCGCGCTCGCCCATGGCCTTTCTCACTTTATGCTGGATCGTCCACGCGGTCTGATAGGCAATGCCAAGCTCCTCCGATAGATACGTCGCCGAAACGCCTCGCTTATCGTGAGCGATCAGAAAGATGGCCCAGAACCATTTCACGAGATCCGTACGCGTTTTCTCGAAAATCGTACCTGCAATGACAGTGGTTTGATGGCGGCAACGGACGCATTCAAACAGCGGCAGCTTACGTGTCGTGATCTCGTATGCCTTGTCATGCTGACATTTCGGACAACAGAAGCCGTCAGGCCACTTCATTTTCATAAGATGACGATGGCATGCCTCTTCCGTTTGGAATGCCTTTTGAAACTGGATGAGATTCATCGCTTCCTTCTTTGCCATCAAAACCACTCCCGAACATTTGTTTGATTTTAGTATACCAAACCTACGTTCGTGTTAAAAGAGGTTTCCTGAGTTAACTGGAGAATCAAATTTTAAAAAAGCTTCATGGTACAAAGGGGAAAACGAAGTTAGGGCGGTCTTATCTATGTGGAAAAATGAACAATATAAAAAGAACATTAAATTAGAAAGAGAGCGTCCAGTAGGTATTCCAGTAAAGGTTGATTTGACTGACTTAATACGACAAGTATATGTTCAGCCCAAATCTCCAAAATGGTTTGTTGATACTGTTAAAGATGTGCTAAAAAAAGTTTGGTGTCAACGATAAAGAGGTAAGGGAATCAAGATTATCAGAAAAATAACCTCATAAAAGAGAAGTTACATTTAAGGAGAAGAGGAACTGAATACAGAAGGTTTGTTGATGATGTCGAAGATGAATTTGCGAGCGATGAATAAATCAAATAACTAGAGAATCTGACAAAGAGCACATTTAATGTTTAGGCTAAAGGAGGGCTTCTATCTGGAGTCGAGAGGTATCGAAATCATCTTAGACACTGACGGAAGCACGCAAGTCCTTCAAATGCTGTCTAATTGCATCAACTTCAGACGGTACAATTGGTTCATTAAGCACTTAGATGCTTACGCAAATATCATTGCCAATGAGCCAATTTATCTAGATGGCATTGTGTCTGGAAATGTGCTTGAACGAGAAATAAATCGAATGGATTACTGTATCTTCGGAAAGTTTGTAGCAATTCCGGCAAAATTAAATAAAGGGAACCACGAGAATATTGATGTGAGCACATACGAAGAATTCGTTCAAAGTAATGCGGAAATCGTGATTTTGAATTGGGACGTTTATAATTTCGACATATATTGTAAGAGTGAAGAGACGATTCAAGAAATTGCTTTGAACGCTGAGCAGAGCGGATTGAAGTATGAACTAATTGATGAAAATGATTCACGGACAAGGTTAAATGTGTGGTAATGCGCATCAAGTGTAAACTATCCGAAAATGGGTAGCTTTTTTCTTTGTATTTGATGGTATAATGAACCAAATGGGATTAAGTGGAAGGGCGGAGCAAGATGAATACTGAATATACAGTGGGATGGGGAACTCTGGCTTTAATCAATGCTGGACTTGCACAGAGTAAAAATCGGAGTGGCTTGAACTGGTTTTTTATCTCATTGTTTATTGGCCCCATCGCCACACTTCTTATTGTTGTATGGGATAAAAAATGATGGGGTTAAATCCATTTTTCATGATAAAATAACGGTCGAATTTGACTGAATTTGGGCTGATTCGCTTTTTTTCATGGGTAAATTTTGCTGTTGAATATTCCGAGGCAGAGGAATGATTCTGTTATAAGGCTTTGTAGATATGACATATTGGAGCGGGTAAAGGGGAAATGAAGAAATGAGAAGTAAACAGGAGAACGGGGAAGATATGGAAATCATGTAATGAGATGTGTTTATTTTTTATTACTTTAATCCCACAATCGTTATATTATCGATGATCCTATAGACCTATAACCTTGTCGGTGGTATTATGGGGAGGAAAATATTACCGATGGGGTGAACTTCTAATGTTTGGTTTTTTTAAGAAAGACAAGAAAGACCAGATGGTTAGGGACAATGAAGAAGCAATTGAAATAAAGCAAGAGCCAATTAAAGAAAATGATTTGGCGCAAATAGAAGAAAATAAGTTGGAGCAACGAAAAAAGGAACTACAAGAGCGATATCCAAAAGAATTACTGGAAAAGAGAAGAGAAGAATTAGAAAAACGGGAGGAAGAATTAAAGCTAAAGAAAGAAGAGGAAAGTAAACGACTAGAGGAAGAACAACGTAAAAAAGAAGAGTTTGAACGAAAGCGTCAAGAGTATAAACAACAACAAGAGGAAAAGGCCAAGCTGTGGCAGCAACAAGAAGAACAAAGAAAACGAGATGAAGAGTTACAAAAAGAAGAACAATTAAAATTGGAAGAGCAAAAACGGATATTTGAAAGACAAGAACTGGTAAATAAAATTGTTCAGGGTGAAACCCTTGAAACTTATGTCGGTTTGGTAAAATGGTACGATGAAGATGAAAAATGATAAGGATAAAAAAATTTAAAGTTGGCCGCCTATCTTTAAAAAAATTATGTAGCAGAGATAAATTTGGTTGATGAATTATCGACAATCGAAGTCACAGTGAAGGAGAATCATTATTACATACAAACAGAAAATCATCAGTATTTTGATAGTGTAGTAGTATTTACGGATTCACAAAACATCATTCATAATTTTCTAGTCAATAACAAAGTGGCATATTCGGATAGAGAAATGAAAGATCAAGTTCTAATAATAGAAAATCATTTCGACGTGATGAATAGGGCATATATATTGAAACAGGACAAGTTTAACGACGAGGTAGAGGAAAGATTTTCTCGACTAATTAATAACGAAGAGATCAATACAATTATTTACAACTTCATCGAAAAAACGGATAAAATCTTTTTAACTAAGGCAAGCATTGTAGTTTTTGAACGAATGTTAAAATTTGGAAATAAAATTGGTCAATATACACTATTGTGTAACGATGATGAGTTCTCGAATACTTTAAAGTTTAGTAACGTATTAGATGGGTTTGAAGATGAGATTAACTTTGATACATTAAATAATTACTACACTGAAAAGTTTTTGAAATTAGTTAAAATAATTGATCGAAAGTATTCATTTTCATCAGAAATTTTAGGCATTTATGTTACATGGAAATTGCTAAGGGTTATAGTGACCCGTTATTTTCATGATATGTTTGATAAGGATTACAATCAATACTTTCATGGAGTCGATGATGCATCGTTAGAAGATTGCATTGAAAAATATGGTAATATTGACACTATTAATATTGATTCTGTAAATAATGCTGGAATCTTAACATACTATCTTATGTTCAAGGGGAAATTTAAAGATAATAGTCATTTTCTTAAATGTAATAAAGCCCTGATAAGTATGCTTTCTGATTTAATTGATAGAAAAAAGCTTGATGATTTTGAAAATTCATTATTGAAACAAGACACTAATAATAATTTTACAATTAATGACATCGACTTGATGGATGGACATGAGTTTGAACGTTTTATAGGCACATTATTTTCTAAAATGGGATATTCGACAGAAGTTACAAAAGGTTCAGGCGATCAAGGAGTAGACGTTATAGCTGAAAAAGATGGTAGAAAGTTTGGCATCCAAGCCAAGTGTTATTCCAGTGCAGTTACAAATAAAGCTATACAAGAAGTCGCGGCAGGAATAAGTCATTACAGATTAGACAAGGGAATCGTAATTACGAATAATTATTTTACTGAATCAGCAAGGGAATTAGCGGCTTCAAATGGAATTGTACTTTGGGATAGAACAATATTGAAAGAGAAGATTGATGAGTTGTTTTAGAATGGGAGTTGTAATATGAAAAAGTTAATCATCGGCATCATAATAGGAATTTCCATTACAGCAACATCATCGGTATTTGCAGATTCAGTAAAGGAATACATTCTTACTAAGATTGATTATCCGATTTTAGTAAAAGGAAAAGAGTATACGAACGCGGATTTACCTGCGCTCAATTATCAAGGAAATACCTATGTACCGTTGAAGGCAGTTGGAGACGTTCTAGGAGCCGCTGTGACGTGGAATGAGCAGTTGAAGAGAGTGGAGATAGGTGAGGTTGCTGTAAGCCCTGTAAACGGCGCTTCAGGTGCTTCTGGGCAAGGAACATCGAGTGCAGTGATTCAGACACCAACTGAATCGAAACCAGTACAATCCAATGTTCCTCAAATAGCAAAGAACTTGATCTTTGTTAATAATCAACAAGTCACTCCAGAAGTATTGTATAAACAAGGCAATGAATTTCTTGCTCCTATTCGGTTATTATCTGAGAGCCTAGGTGTCACGGCTACATGGAACGATAGCACTAAACAAATCACGTTTAAATCAGACAAGGATGTACTTGTATTAACAATTGGACTATCAACTGCTGTTTTTAATGGCAACACGCTATCAATGCCATTACCATTACAAATAAAAGATGGATCAACATTAGCTCCAATGAGATTTGTTATTGAAACATTTGGTGGAGCAATAAGTGTTGACGATGCTACGGGTAAGATTAATATTAAAGCTGTTTTATCTACTAATGGGAGTGATACTAACGCGAGTGATATTGAGAAAAGATTAAATATAAATTATTCCAAATTTAAAGAGGATTTTTCAATTGGTAAAAAAGAGTTGTCAGTAAGTAACATCGTTACAACGCAGGTGAAATACACTGGTTCACTTGATCAAAACTCTTTTTCAAAATATTGGAGTGATTTGGGGAATTTGAAAGATGAATATTTAAAAAAATATGCTGCTGAAGTACAAGCATTAAACCCTCAATATCCGTTAAGCATCGGCTTTGTGTATGGGGCGTCAAGTTCATTTTTAGCAAGTGGTTATGTTGAAAGTAATAATGTGGTCATTAATATGTATGTGGCTCCAAATCCTTTTCCAAGTAGTGATCAATTAAAATAATTCTCAATGAATCAGGTACGAAGGCACCACAGACCTATGAAGGTTTGATGCTTCTTTGATTTTTAGTCACTTCCAATAAAATCAGCATTTTAACCCCTCTCAAACGCCCAGATTTTGATTCTGAGGCGTGTTTTATTGTCGATATATAATAAAGCCAATAATAATGAAACATGGCTTAGAAGCCAGAATTGGGCGTTTGGTGACGTGGTAAAGGGTACGAATTTAGTTTCCATCCTTGGTTGTAAATAATCGGAAAATATTAGAGCTATGGCACAGGATGACCCAAATGATAACGGCAATTTCTTTATGTTATTTGATGGCTGAAGATTTTGAAACAAGCATACCAACTATTGACAACCTTATTGGGGAATTTATAATCAAAAATGGAAAGCAATTTAAGCAACGAACTTTCCAATCGGAAACCAACTAATAGTGGTAAAATACAATTACACTCATGAAGTAAAACCCTTGTCCTGCCTAGTGCTACACGATCAACATCTCGAAGTCGAAGCCGACCAACAGCGAATTTATCGCGATGGTCGCCGACAAGCTGCGGATCGAGCATAAGGTGTCTTAATCTTTCAAAAAAAGTATCGTACCACGCTTCATCGCTTGCTTTTTAGGCGATGAGTCCGTGGTACTTTTTTTGCATGCTGGCTTGTCAGCCATCCACTTGCGGTGCTCCGAGCGATTGAATCGGTGCGGGAAAGCAAATGATATATACGAAACTAAGAAAGGAGTGATTCACGTTTGAAGAAGCCGCTCATTTGTCTATCCGCAGCTTTGCTCTCATTATCGTTATTGGCAGGTTGTGCGAATAACAACGTAAGGACGCAGAGTGCCGATCAGTATCGCAGTACCAATCTCCGTCCGAACAACGCCGGCCTTTATCGGCCATTGGCGACCGGTACGACAACGGGTACAACGACCGGTACGACAACTGGAACAACCGGTACGACAACGGGAACGACCGGAACAACCGGTACGACAACGGGAACGGCCGGTACGGCGGGCGGCGCGGCAACAAGCACATTCACCGACGTGCCCAGCACCGAGTGGTATGCGGCATACGTAAACTGGGGGACCGAGTTGGGCATCATTGACGGCTACCCTGATGGAACGTTCAAGCCGGAAAATCCGCTCAAACGATCGGAACTTATAAAAATCATTAAAGCGTTGGCCGACGGCGGATATATCACCGCACCGTCGCGTGGAACGACTGGCGGTACAGCCGGAACGACGACAGGCGGCACCACCGGCACGGCTCCGTAACCATCCGAACAGACGCGGAATGTTGGCTTCTCATTCCGCGTCGTTTTTACATACGATACGAATTATTCCTGTTGGCGGATCGCCCGTCAACTAAAATTTCCATTTGTTCACACAATAGCCGATTAATTTTAATCCCTATTTAATCATCGCATCTTACACTAACGATATAGAATCCGAAACCAAAGGAAGTGAATGTCGGTGATAGTGGTGTACGATGTTGTCGTCAACGGCGAAGTGAAGGAAACGATCCGGCCGAAAACAGGGCGGTTGAAAAACGTTTATGCATACGTAAAAGAGCAAATTGCGCTAATGAAGCTGAAGTACGGCAACGGCATTGTGGTGACAAGAAGAATCGTGTTTTGACGTTAAGCGCTGAAAGAGCTGAGGGGCTCGTTCCGGAACTTGACTGCAACCGGATGACAACGGCATGGGCCGCCGAAGCTTTAACGATCGTGTGCCTTGATAGATAGTACATAATTGCCAGCTGGAGAAGGGGCGTGGGCCTCTTTTTTTGTTTTCTTAGGGTCAAAGTTTGCTGCCGACGGGGACAAAAAAAGGAGGTGAGCGGTTTATCTAGAATAATAAAGGGAAATCGACCAACAAAGGATGAGCAGAATGGAACAGCGTTTCGTGAGAGAATCCCGATGCTTCAAAACGTCCCGGGTGTTTCCGCCCGACGTCAACAACCATAATACTTTGTTCGGCGGCAAGCTGATGGCGTATATCGACGACATCGCCTCGATAGCCGCCACGAAGCATTGCCGCCGCTCGGTAGTGACAGCGTCGACGGATTCCGTCGACTTCCTGCACCCGATACGGCCGAGCGACTCGGTCTGCATGGAGGCGTTCGTCACGTGGACCGGACATTCGTCCATGGAAGTGTTCGTCAAAATTGTCAAGGAAGATTTGCTAAGCGGTGAGCGCCTTATTGCGGCGACGTCATTCCTGACGTTCGTGGCGCTCGACAATCAGAAGCGGCCGGTGCCGGTGCCCGCGGCGGTGCCTGAGACAGAGGAAGAAATCAAGCTGCACGAATCGGCGCCGCAGCGCGCGGAGATGCGCCGTCAGAGGAGAGAAGAGAGCAAGCGGCTGGCCGGCTTCCTGACCGTGAAACAGCCTTGGGAATGACGGGAAGGAGCCCGCGGGCCTTGTGAATTTTAATATTAAGCTCTCCATCATCGCCACTATCGTCGTCATTGCCGGCCTCGTTCTGCTGTATCAAAGAAGGGACGAGGAAGAGCGCCATCTTGCCTGGAAGCTGCTCGGCTGCTATGTGCTCGGCTCGTTCGTCTTCAATGTGATGAACGTCCCCGTTCCGCTCGGCATCGGCGTTTACCTTGTTTTCTTTCGTCCACGGAGCAATGCTGCCGTTAAGCGGTATGCGGCCTTTTTCGGCTTGTTGGTCGCCATCGTAGGGCATTTGTTCCCGGTTTAAAGGAGTGTTGGTTGTTTGCATATCAAATCGCGTGCAATCGTGTACGGAATCGTCGTATCCAACGCCGCGGCGGCGGTCATACTGCTGTTGACGAGCTGGGCGATCAAATCCGTGCACGGCTTCGGGCAAGGCTCTGCCATCTTCGTTTTATCCGAGTTCGTCCTGCTGCCGATGGCGATCGGCATGATCAATACGCGGTTTTGGCACGACGACGCTAGAGGGGAATAGCTGGTACCGGCTGTACGTGCAGCCGTCGCCTTATTTTCGCCTATGGTCCGATACGATCGTGCGCCAAGTCCATTTGCGGGTAATGGACCATATTCGGGAGTTGAGCGAAAAGAGGGCTTGACCGGCCCCCTCGTTACGGCGTGTGCCGGAACAGCTCGCGCACTTCAAGCCAATCGTTCACCCGCGTATACTTGGTTTCAAACACGTTGTGCGGTGCCGTGAACAAAATGCCTTCGCCGACGAAACCGGCAAAATGCCGGCTGTTGTCGTCGATCAAATAGTCGGCGCGAATGATGCTTTTATCGCCGCAAAAGACGATGTTCATGTCCGGAATAAAGGGGAAGTGCTGTTTCAGCCAGCGGTACTTGGCATGAAACGAGTTCGGCACTTCCATGGCCGCCGTAGCGATGTAAATGTCGTACCGCTCCTGCAGCTCGCGCAGCACTTCCTGGCTATGCTCCTTGACGCCGAGATCGGCGAAGAACTCCGGGTCCTCCAGAAGCCGGTACACCTCTTCGCCGCACTTGGCCACCTCGCGCAGCTTTTTGCCGTGCAAATGGTGCGGCGTCAAAGCGTCGTCATACCGCTCGTTATATTGCTGCAAATATTTGCCCATAAAATCGGCGATTACTTCGTCCATGTCGACTGCAATACGTTTCCTGATTGACATTTTCCGTGACCTCCCGCTTCATCGCTAATCGTCTGTGCTCAGTGTACCGGCTGGCAGCGGTTGCAGTCAAATCATCCGATATCAGAGCGAGAGGAGGGCAAACGATGCCGAACTATGCGCATTTCAGCCCGGATGCGACACGGCTGCTGGCGGAGAAGACCGGCAACCCCAGGCTGCAAGTGTTCGTGCGAATCGACCCGCAAGATAGCCGGAGCAGCTTTTTCCTGATCCCGTACCCTGACAAAATTATGCACGTTCCGTTTGCGGATTTAACTTATGACCCGCTCCGCTTCGACAGCTTGGTGGAGGCGCTGTACGGGGCCATCTACGAAGCATAGTTGCGCATGAAAAAGGGCCGTCCTGCTGTCATCGGCGATGACTTCGGGATGGCCCTGTTCGATCTCGACACGATCGATAATTACGCTTTCGTTTTGACGATCTGCAGCGCTTGTTCGGCGATCGTCGGCAGGAACTTCGTCATGCAGTTGCACAGGAAGTCTTTGCGGCAAACCGGGCACGGCTCCGTGAACAGACGGTTCACGTGAGTGGCGTGCTCCTCGCCGGATGGAGTGCGCTCGAACCCGATGCGGCATTGGCATCTGTCCTTGAGCACGGCGAGAACTTCGAACAGTCCGTTTTTCGGATTGTCGCTGACGATCTTGGCATCTACTACTTGCGGCGTATAAGCCATGGAAATTCCTCCTTATGGAACGACAACGATGGTTGCCAAGGGTAATTATGGGTGAAGTGAAGCGCGCATTAGTATATTATATAAGGAATGCAGCAATTATTCAATGGAGGCTAGGAGGCGGTCGCATTGATCCAATTTGACTATGCGCAAGCGGAGCCGAGCGGCGGCGGCTGGGAAGTGTACGTCGGTTTGCGTTTTCAGGACGAACCGGACGAGCTGTACGTCGCGCGGGTGCGTCTGTCCGCCGATGGCGCCGTGCTTGCCGCCGATCTGCTGTTTAATGGCATGGACTGCCGCTACGAGTGGCGGCCAGGCGAGCGGGATGCGGTGCTGCAATATGTGAAGGAGCAGCATCCCGAGCTGCTGCCGTGACGAAAGGGGCTGACCATGATGAAAATCCGCATCCGCCTGCGCGTACACGGCAAGGAAGCGGCAGCGGACGAAATCCGCATCGATGACGCCAAGCTGGAGCCGCTCGATCCGGACGAGAGGGAAGCCGCCGTCGAAGTCGCCGTCCGCTCGTGGGCCGACAAGGCTGTCGAGCTGGAATGGGAAACCGAAGACGAGCCGGAATGAAGCGCGGCGAAGTGGACAGCAGGCATCGCGCGTTGCGGCAGACGCAAGTGCCGGCACCGTCCGGCAGGAATACAATATGAAAAAAAGCTCCCTTCACGAGTCATCCGGCGGTGAAGGGAGCTTATTGCCGTGGGCGATGTATGTCAGCGAGCGTTGCTGGGCCGTCCGTTTGAATCGTTCGCGGCTTAATGCGGTCCCGGGGACAAACCGGTTTTGTGAAGCGCGTGTTCCCAGCTTGGATAGTAGTACAAGGCGTTTTTCATCAGATCGGGGTGCTGTTTTTTCACGTTCTTTTTGGCAAGCGATTCCCCGGAATCGTGCAGCCGGCTAATTTGCGTCAACACTTCATCTGCGCTCATGCTCTGTTCCACCTGGTCTTCACTCCTTGGTTTGAAATGGACATCTTTACCATTGTCGCCAAAACGAAGCGGGTGTAAACGCCGAGCGAGGCCATAAGTTATTTTCTGCGCTTCGCCTTGAACCGGGGAGCGACGTAGTTACGCTTGCGGTCGCGGTAAAAAATCCAGCCGCCGATAAAGGCGACGCCCGCCGCAAACAGCACAAGCCCGAGCAGCAGCTTGCCCCACTGCACGTGCGGATCGGTCTCCGCCGGACCGAATTGGGCGAAAAAGGCGTCCTTCATCGCAAGGAAGCCATACGTTGCCGCAAGGCCCGGAATGACAAGCATCATAATGGCAATAAATCGTGATAAAGCGGCTTTCATGCGATAACCTCCCGTGTCCGTCCAAGCCCGTAACTTATCATACAGCGGACCCCCCGCCCAGCGCAACGAAAATAGGCACTATATTTTGTATGGGGAAACAGGGTACAATAGGGTGGAATTGGATGGCGGGAGGAATGTTTTATGAGCAGCAAGCAGTATGATATCGTCGTGCTCGGCGGAGGAACAGGCGGCTATGTGGCGGCGGTCCGCGCTGCACAGCACGGCAAAACGGTGGCGATCGTGGAGCGGGACAAGCTGGGCGGCACATGCCTGCACCGCGGCTGCATCCCGAGCAAAGCGCTCTTGCGCAGCGCCGAGGTGCTGGCGACGATGAAGCGCGGCGAGGAGTACGGGATTGCCTTGGGCGGCCCGGTATCGCTCGACTTCGGCAAAGTGCAGCACCGCAAAAGCGCGATCGTCGAGCAATTGCATAAAGGCGTACAATTTTTGATGAAAAAATATAGCATCGACGTATACCGCGGCAACGGACGGCTGATCGGACCTTCGATCTTCTCCCCGCGCAGCGGCACCGTGTCGGTCGAAGTCGCGGAAGGCGAAATCGAAAATTTGGTGCCGCAGCACCTGATCATCGCCACAGGCTCCCATCCGCGCACGTTGCCCGGGCTTGAGATCGACGGCGAGCTCGTGCTGACGAGCGAAGAAGCGCTCGAGCTGGAGCAGCTGCCGAAGTCGCTCGTCATCGTCGGCGGCGGCGTCATCGGCGTCGAATGGGCGTCGATGATGAACGATTTCGGCGTAGACGTAACCATTGTCGAATTCGAAAAACGGCTCGTGCCGCTCGAAGATGCCGACGTGTCGCGCGAGCTGGAACGGTTGTTCAAAAAGCGCGGCATTCGCGTCCTGACCGGCGCCAAGCTGCTGCCGGAAACGCTTGTCAAGGACGGAGGGACGGCGCGGGTTCAGGCCGAGCAAAACGGCGCGGCGCTGCAGCTCGAAGCGGACAAGCTGCTCGTCAGCGTTGGCAGGGCCGGCAATGTCGACGGCTTTGGGCTGGAGGAGAACACCGATGTAAAGGTGGAGCGCGGGCTGATCAAGGTGAACGAGCATTTTCAGACGACGGAAGGCCATATTTACGCGATTGGCGACGTCATCGGCGGGCTGCAGCTGGCCCATGCGGCGATGCATGAGGCGGTGGCGGCGGTCGACCGTATTTGCGGTGAGGAACCGCACACCTACGAGCCGCACCTCGTGCCGCGCTGCATCTATACGCGGCCGGAAATCGCCAGCGTCGGCTGGACCGAAGAGCAGGCGAAGCAGCGCGGCTATGAGGTGAAGACAGGCAAGTTTTCGTTCAAGGCGATCGGCAAGGCACTTGTGCACGGCGAGGCGGACGGTTTCGTGAAGGTCGTCGCGGATGCGCGGACGAAAGACGTGCTGGGCGTGCACATGATCGGCCCGCACGTGACGGACATGATCAGCGAGGCTGCGCTGGCGCAGCTGCTGAACGCCGCTTCGTGGGAAGTCGGGATGACGATTCACCCGCATCCGACGCTCTCCGAGGCGCTTGGCGAAGCGATGCTGGCCGTTGACGGCAAGTCGACCTCCATGTAACTTGGGGCAGCGAGAAAGTCTCTTCAATTGCGGCTTGAGCGGTACCCGCTCACAGGCTGCAGCCGCTGATGGATTGCGGGAACGAATCCGGATTGGCGAATAGAGTTGCAGGCAAGTTCCCCGCGGTTTATAATATACTTATAACGCCTAGTATTAGTACCAGGTATTAAAAATCAAACGGGAACCGAAGGAGGAATACTCCGTGTCGATTGGGCAAACGACGAAGCACCGGACGTTAGGATTGACGGATGAGCAGGTTGTGCATATGTATCGCAACATGTTGACGGCCCGCAAGTTCGACGAACGGTGCTTGCTGCTGCAGCGAGCCGGCAAAATTCCGTTCCACGTATCGGGAATAGGGCAAGAGGCAGCTCAAGTGGGAGCGGCTTTCGCGCTGGAGCACGGCCGGGACTTTTTCCTGCCATATTATCGGGATTACGCGTTCGTCCTCAGCGTCGGCATGACGCTCAAGGATTTGATGCTGGCGGCGTTCACCAAGGCGGAAGATCCGAACAGCGGGGGCCGGCAAATGCCCGGACATTTCAGCCATAAACGGCTCGGCATCGTGACCGGCTCAAGCCCGGTATCGACGCAGGTGCCGCACGCTGTAGGCATCGCATTGGCAGGCAAAATGAAGCGGCAAAGCTTCGTCTCCTTCACTACTTACGGAGAAGGCTCGAGCAATCAAGGCGACGTCCATGAAGGCATGAATTTTGCCGGAGTACATAAGCTCCCGGTCATTTTCATGTGCGAGAACAACCAGTACGCCATTTCGGTGCCGCTGCACAAGCAAGTCGCCGGGCGGATCGTCGACCGTGCGCTCGGCTACGGCTTCCCCGGCGTGCGGGTCGACGGCACGAACGTGCTGGAAGTATACGAAGCGGTCAAAGAAGCCCGGGAGCGGGCGCTGCGCGGCGACGGACCGACGCTGATCGAAGCGGTCATGTACCGCATTGCGCCGCACTCCACGTCCGACGACGATATGCTGTACCGGACGAAAGAAGAAGTCGAGTACCACCGCGAGCGCGATCCGGTGTCGATGATGAAACAATATTTGCTTGACAGCGGTTTGTGGAGCGAAGCGCAAGACGAGGCGCTGCAAGCCGAAATCAAGCGCGAAATGAACGAAGCGACGCAGTATGGCGATTTGGCGCCGTATCCGAAACCGGAAGATACGCTGACGCACGTCTATGCCGACGAACGGGAGGACCGGGACCAATGGCTGTAATCACATACCTGGAAGCGATTCGTTCGGCGATGGATGAAGAGATGGCGCGCAGCGGCGACGTATTCGTGCTCGGCGAGGATGTCGGCAAAGGCGGCGTGCTCAACGCCACGAAAGGCCTTCGCGACAAGTTCGGCGAGGACCGCGTGCTCGATACGCCGCTGGCCGAGTCGGCAATCGTCGGCGTTGCTATCGGCGCCGCGATGTACGGCATGCGACCGGTCGCGGAAATGCAGTTTGCCGACTTCATTTTTCCGGCTACGAACCAGATCATCAGCGAAGCGGCAAAAATCCGCTACCGCTCGAACAACGACTGGAACTGTCCGATCGTGATCCGGGCGCCGTACGGGGCGACGGGCGGCGGCGCGCTGTACCATTCGCAGTGCCCGGAGTCGGTGTTTTTCGGCACGCCGGGGCTGAAAATCGTCGCTCCTTCCAACCCGTACGACGCGAAAGGACTGCTCAAGGCGGCGATCCGCGATCCGGACCCCGTGCTGTTCTTCGAGCATAAAAAATGTTACTTGGGCGTAACCGGGCCAGTGCCCGACGAAGATTACATCGTGCCGATCGGCAAAGCGGACGTGAAGCGCGAAGGGCGCGACATTACCGTCATCAGCTACGGCTTGACGGTGCAGTACGCGCTTCAGGCCGCCGAACAGCTGGCCAAGGAAGGCTACAGCGCGCACATACTCGATTTGCGCACGCTGCAGCCGCTCGATGTGCCGGCCATTCTCGAAGCCGCATCGCGCACCGGCAAAGTGCTGATCGCGCATGAGGACAACAAGACGGGCGGCGTCGGCGCGGAAGTGGCGGCGCTTATCGCCGAGGAGCTGCTGTACGATCTGGATGCGCCGGTGATGCGGGTGTGCGGGCCGGACGTGCCGGCCGTCGGCATGAACCCGCCGATGGAGAAGTTTTTCTTGCCGAGCGTCGACAAAATGCTGGACGCGATGCGCAAGCTGGCCCAGTATTGAGATTTGGCGAGGTTGTTGACGGCCCCATCGGCCTTATTGCGTTGTTTGTGAAACGGCGATTTAATGACGATTGACGGCCGGCGGCTGGAGTTTGGCGACAGTTTGGCGGCCCGTCAAGTTTGGGGGATGGAAATGAGCGAGTCCAATGGAAATATCGTCGAGGTGACGGTGCCGCATTTGGCGGAAAGCCTCGTATCGGCGACGGTCGGAACGTGGCTGAAGCAGCCGGGCGACACGGTCGAGCAATACGACGTGCTCTGCGAGCTGTTTACGGAGAAGGTTGACGGCCCCATCGGCCTTATTGCGTTGTTTGTGAAACGGCGATTTAATGACGATTGACGGCCGGCGGCTGGAGTTTGGCGACAGTTTGGCGGCCCG
>NZ_JXAK01000058.1 GCF_000829455.1 Gordoniibacillus kamchatkensis | reverse complement strand
ATCGTTGACGCTGTTCTCCCATAAGTGGACACTCCCTTTGTTTCGTAGGATTATTATCTAATTCCCTTATCGGAGTGTCCACTTTTTATTCTAACTGCAATTTTTCCTCTAATTTGGGGAAATACCCGGGAAATAAGCCAATAACGGAACAAAATTCCGCTATCCCGCAGGAGGGATAATTCGCCTTCTCGATGAGTTATCGGCTAATTTTCATGCAACATGACATTCCGTCCGCATTCGAGCTCCTTACAGCTTCCTCGTTTGGCCGATCAGCACTTCGGACGTGAGCCATTTGCGGAAAATGAGCAGCAGCGCAAGCGGCGGCACGCAAATGACGGCAGCCAGCTGCAGGATAGCCGGATCGCCGAACGGGACAACGTCTTTGCCGATTGACAGGCTATGAAGGGCGATAAGCGGAGAACCGGCATCCGGTCTGACCGTATAAAGAAGCGGCAATTGATAGCCGTTCCACAAAGAGACGAACTGCAGCACGCCAAGCGCGATCAGAGGCTTCCACATTTTAGGGAGGAACAGAGCGAAAAAGCTGTGCAGCTCCCCCCGCCCTGCCGCCGCCGCCCGTTCTTTCAGCTCCGCGTACTTGCTGTTGAATATGCTTTTGACGACAAAAACATTGATGATTGCAAAGATGCCGAAAACCATTTGCGGGTACATGGTGCCAACCATCCCCATGCTTTTTGCCAGAAGAAACTCGGGCAAGGACGTACCGGCTCCGGCTGCCATTGCGATCAGCAAAATCGCTTTATAAGCGCGGCGTCCCGGCAAATCTTTGACCGTCAAAGGGTAAGCGAGCGTTATGGTTATGAACAGATTGACGATAACGGCGGCAAAACAAATCAGCATAAATCCCAAATACCGGGTTGCCGGCAACGCCCTCCAGACGCTTGCGCCGAAAGCGCTGTGGACGGTAAACGGATATAGGCAAATATAATAGATAGCGGCAAGCACAACAAGCGAGAAAATAGCCGAAACGGCAATGCCCGCCGCATTCCTCCCCTTGCTGTACGCCCCCATGCCGTTTGATCGTTCGGTGCGGTAGAAGAGGTCTGTATAGCAGACGCGTTTTAACAAAAAGTAAGCGACAAGCGTGCATACGGCTTGAACGGCGAATTGCAGCAGCCAAGCTGCACTGGCTGTGGCATATCGTCCCATAAGCAGCCCCTCCATATACGCGTAAGTCTCGAGCGTCTCCGAAGTTTCACGTACAAGGGGGTTAATCAAATTGACCAAGAGGTCAAAATCCGTGGAAAGGACGGCGGATAACTGAAGCACCGCAAACGCGGAAATGACGCGAAGCGCAGGGATCATATGAGTTTTCGCCCAGCTCTCTCCCCGCATTGCGCCGTCCCCGCCGTCCGGTGCCGTTGCCGCCTTCCTGGAGCCGATGGCAGCGAGTATCATCATGATCGGAATGCCGCACGTTTTGAACGCTTCCACGATGACCAACATAGGCCGGAACAGCCCGGGGTCGCCCAAAACGAAAAAATGCAGCCCGAAGTTCTCGAGCCGCTCCGGCATCAGCGCCAGCATGACAGCGTAAGCCGCGACAGCCGAAGGGATGAAATACGGGGCAAGGGCGAGCACGGATACGATATTCCTTACCCGGCGCGACATGATGCTGCTTACGGCTAACGCTACTACGAGCGATAAAATGCCCGTGGCCGCCACATACTCCAGCTTGAAAATAAGCGTATTGGCAAGCGCATTGCGGAATTGGGTTGCCTCGAACAGCTTGGCGAAATTGCCGAGCCCGACCCAAGGGCTGCCGAACATCCCCCGAAACGGGCGATAGTCCTTGAACGACATCAATATCCCGGCGAAGAGCGGAAACAGCTTGAAGAGGAAAATAAGCAGCATCGCCGGAATGACGATGACGTAATGCAGCTTGTACTTCCAGATGCGGCGCCAAACGCCTGCAGGCGCAGCCGGAACGTATTCGCTGTCATGAAGCGCAGGAGTTTCCACAGCATGACCTCACCTTCCCTGTTACGATCTTATGTGTTTTCCAGAAAACATGAAAGACAAGCGAATTTTACCATAGACTCCCTTGACAGCACTACGAGAAAATTCCGGCCGCAGCCAAAAAAGCTTGATCGGGCACGCCCGCAGCGGCTTCCCGATCAAGCTTTTTTGACATCAACCCAGACTATTCGTAATCACGTCCTGCACGCTGCTGATTTTCCGCTGCGGCGTCATACGGGTACGATACCGGCAAGGCACTGGCCCGGTCCAGCCGCTCCATCTGCTCTGCCGTGAGCGACCAGCCGGCGGCGCCGAGATTGTTCTCCAGCTGTTCCATCGTGCGGGTGCCGATAATCGGAGCGGTCACGCCCGGCTTTTGCAGCAGCCAGTTGATGGCGACTTGCGCCGGGGTCTTCTCGGCTTCTTCGGCAACGGCCACCAGCTCGTCGATAATGTTCCAGGTGAATTCATTGTTGTATTTGCCCCACGATTCGCCCCAGCTTTTTCTCCGCTTCCGCGACGCGAGTGCCTTCCGGCGGTGCGGATAAACCGCGGCGGTATTTGCCGCTCAGCCAGCCGCCACGCAACGGGCTCCACGGAATAACGCCGACGCCTTCGTTCAAACAGACCGGAATCAATTCGAATTCCGTCGCTCTCGTCAGCAAATTGTATTGCGGCTGCAGGCAGACGAAGCTGTCCCAACCGCTGCGCTTGCACAGATCGATCGCCTTTTGCAGCTGCCATCCGCGATAATTGCTTGCCCCGATGTAGCGTACGTAGCCGCGCCGGACGAGATCGTTCAACGTGCCCAAGGTTTCTTCCAGCGGCGTCTTCGGATCCCATGCATGCACTTGATACAGATCGATGTAATCGGTTCCAAGGCGGCGCAGGCTCGCCTCAAGTCCGGCCATAATATGCTTGCGGCTGACGCCGACGTCATTAGGCCCCTCGCCCATGGCAAAACGCACTTTCGTCGCAACGACAATATCGTCGCGCTGCTTCGTCTTCAGCCACTTGCCTACGATTTGCTCGGATGCGCCCCGCGTGTAAACGTCGGCCGTATCGATGAAGTTCCCTCCCGCATCCACGAATCGGTCCATAATGCGAAAGCTGTCCGCTTCGCTCGTCTCGCGTCCGAACGTCATCGCTCCCAAGCAAAGCTCGCTGACGCGCAAACCGGTTTTTCCGACATGCCGGTAATTCATCGTACCCACTCTCCTCCTTTTATTCCAACCTCTACTAGATTACACCAATGGCAAGCAGCGAAAAAGTAGTGATGTGAAAGTGACTTAGTTACGTGCACGCAATTAACTTTACGGTCGTAGGTGCAAGTTTTATATTTAGCAAGACTGCTGTAAACTGGAAGTGAAACGAAGGTCATTGCATAAATGCGGAGGGACGGACGATGCAGGTCCCCGTCATTTTGATCGGGCCGATGAAAATCGGAAAAAGCACGGTCAGACGATTGTTATCGGAAAAGCTCGGCATACCTGGAGTCACTCTCGACGACAAACGGTACACATATTACAACGAGATTGGGTTCGATATGAGCCTGCAGCAGCAAATGTTGCGAAACAATCAGTTTCAAGAGCTGTACCAGTACTGGAAACCGTTCGAAGCACATTCGGTGGAGAGGGTATTGCAAGATTATCCGCAATGTATTATCGATTTTGGGGCGGGCCATTCCGTTTACGAGGATCCGCTGCTGTTCGAACGGGTTCGGAACGCTTTGGCCCCATACCCGAACGTCATTTTGCTCATGCCTTCCCCGAACGCTAAGGAATCGCTGCAAATGTTAAACGAACGGTCCGCTCTCAATATAAACGAACATTTCGTGACTCATCCGTCCAATTATTTGCTGGCCAAACGCGTCGTCTATACGAAAGGCCGCACGCCCGCCGAAACCGCCGAGGACATCATCAACGCGGCCGCACAGCAGTAGCCGCAACAAAATGCAGCGGCAGCCGGACCGCGAACGAAAAAAAGAGCAAACCGGACCGCAGCGCGCGGCAGGTTTGCTCTTTTTTTGCAGCTAGGCTTTAAACAATCCGTACCCGTCTAAAGTGACGATGGGCGCCTTATCCTCCACCAATCCGCCGGATTCGCGATGCAGCGCGGCATGTATGAGCCACTTGGTGAACCCGGCGACCTTCATTGCCTCCATCTCTTCCAGGCTGTAAAAGCCCGCCGCGTCCACCTCGTACCCGTCCGGCCGCGGCTCTCCTGAAACGTATTCCATCTCGAAAGCGATATAGACGTTATGGATGGCTCTCGGCTGGTCCCGAAGCGCCACGACGCTGCGAACGACGGCTTTCACGCCCGTCTCCTCCAGCACTTCGCGGCAAATCGTATCGTGAATGAGTTCGGTCTGCTCGATATAGCCTCCGGGATTCGTCCAAACACCTTTGCCCGGCTCCTGCGCGCGGCGGACGAGCAGCACTTTTCCGCCTTTGATCAGGATCGCCCCGACCCCGATGCTGTAATTTCCCCAATGCACGAAGCTGCAAGCGGTACAAGCCATGCGAGGGGTCCCGTCGACATCTCGCAGCTCCAGTGCGGCGCCGCACGACAAACAAAACTTTGCTTCCATAGAAGGCCCTTCCTTCATCGCGTTGTCTTCTCGATCTTACTCCAGGCCAACCGCGGTTTCAAGGCGCAAGCTTGTAAAACCGCTCGGGCCATTCCATCTTCGGATGAAAGTTATAGAGCAAGGCTTCGGTAAACAACACCGCATTGACCCATAACGAGGTGAAGAACAGCGGCTTGCGGTCCAATAAGGCGATAGGGTCGACCCGAACGGAAAAGTCCGTATATTGCTCGAACGTGCCTTCGAACCGCTGCGGCCAATGCCGCTTCAGCGGATGGTCCGGCACCCGCCCGCCGGCTCTCACGTGCTCGTACGTTTCCTTCAGCCACTCGGCGGCGGATATGTTTTTGAGCGGAATGACGAGGTTCTCCCAGCCTTTCAGCAGCGAGCCGTGCTTTCCCCACTCGATGCGGACGACGGGGCGCTGACCGCCCGCGCGCGCTTCTTCCGCCGCCTCCGGCGATTCGATCACGCTGCTGTGGAAAAACGTCATCACCTTCGTCACGGCTTCGGCGACAGGATCGTATTCGACCCAAATTTCTTCGTGGTCGCACGGCTCGTAATCGTCGGGGAAGTCGAAATCGTCTTCCCAAAACAAATGGTAGCCGATCAGCGGCAGGCTCGGATGGTGCACAGCAGCTACGTCCTTGAGCGGGAAGCATTCCAGCGGCGTCGTCAGCAGCAGCGGGCAAAACCGGCGCATCCGGCGCATCTCCGTCTCGGTTGGCGCGCGCGGCGGCGCGAGCTGGAGCGTGCGCTTATACAGCTCGCCCGCGCGGCGCAAACTGCCGTCGAGATGGTAAAATTCCGCCTCCCACGCGGCATATTGCGCCTGGTCCGGATACGCCTCCCGCAGCAGCTCCAGCACCGGCACGACCGCCCGGAAATATGCGCTGTCCGCCTTCACGTCTCCGCTCATCATTTTGGCGACAAGGGCCCGGCTGGCCGCCGCAAATTCGTGGGCATATATTTCGATCACGGCTGATCCGCCTCCCCTTGCAGTTCCCGTTTCAACCGGACGAGCGCTAGCACATTGCGGGTCGTCATGGAGCGGACGCCCAATTGTATGAAATGCCGCATCAAAGGCTCTTCGTTCACGGTCCATACGTACACCGGCAGCCCGAGGCTTTCGGCATAGCTCATCAGCTCCGGCCGGACAAGGAGATGATTGATGTTGATTCCGATGCAGGACGCGTCGAGGGCGTCTTGGCAAGTTTGGGCCATCGCATCGTCGTAGGGCATCGCCATGAACAATTTCGTATCGGTGTTCAACAGCTTCGTCAACTCCGGATGCGTGCGCTGCGCCAGGAGCGCCCTGTCTCGCTCACAGCCTGACAAAATGGCCTGCTCCAGCAAGCCGTACTTCCTGACGAGCTGCGCCACGGGCTCCAGGCTGTCATCCGTTTTCAAGTCCAGATTGACGATGCGGCCCGACGCTTTGACCTCCGGCAAAATGTCTTCCAGCCGAATGATCCGCATCGGTTCAATGCGTTCACCGTGCCGGGCGGCGATCGTCAGCTCGCTGAGGTCCGCATACGTCAGCTGCGAAATGCGGCATTCCCGGCCGTCCACCGTCTCCCAAGCGTCGTCGTGGGCCAGTACCGCAATGCCGTCCCGCGTTACTCTGATGTCTTCCTCCACTACATCCGCTCCGAGCCGCAGTCCGGTCTCGACGGATTCGAGCGTGTTGTCAAGCGTATTCATGCACCCGCTATGCGCGGTAATGAGCGGAAACTGGGCCATGTCTGACGCTCCTTTTAACGATTGAAATAGATGGCATTGGTGACGGCGATGAGCGCCCGAACTCCGCGCACCGTGCCCCACAGCTCGGCTCGAAGCCAGCGCAGCCCTTCGGCCTGAACTTCGACGCGGCAATCGGGCCGGTCTGCGGTTACGGTGCCTTCGGCGGCAACGCCGTTGTTTCCTGTCACATGTACGGTATAAGTTTGTTCGGGGAAGCTCCATAGACCACGCCGTACGGAAAAATCCGCATGCACGTGAATCGTGCAGCGTCCTTCCGCCAGCTCAGCCGCCGGCACCGCATCGCCGATCACGAACGAGCCGGAGCCGCATACCGCTTCCATCGTGACGAGCGGGCCGATCGTGAGCGACGCGCGTCCTGCGGCGAGCGCCCGCACCGCACGCTCCGTCACCGTCCCCGCTCCTTCGTCCATGTTCAAATACGTCACCGCCACCGGCTCTTCGGTGCGCTCCTGCGAGTGCCAATCCCGTCCCGAGGTCGCGGCAATCCGGCAGCCTTCGTTCAGCTTGTCGGTCCACAAGCGAAAAGCTCTGGCGTTATCGGTCTTGATCGACGGGAACGTCCCCGACCACACTTCGATATAGTCGATGTCGTTCCAATCGCTAATGTCGAATTCCCAGAAGCAGCCGGTGCAGATCGGGCTCCCGATCCGGAACGGATGGGCCATGCCGGCGATGCCGCCGCCCGCATGGACGCGGGCGATGCCGCGGTGTATGTCGCCGGGTCCGACCGGCCGCCAATCTTCGTACGTCGTCACGCCGAGCGTCACCATATGGCCGTAAAACGTCGTCCATTCCATGCCGGACACGATCGCGAGGCCGGCTTCCCGCTCGATGGTCTCTTTATCTTGCAAACCCGTCATCGTATTATGATCGGTCAGGGCGATGCACTCGAAGCCGAGCGCTTTGGCGCCGGCCGCAAGCTCCCGCAGCGTTTGCCTGCCGTCGCTGTGAAACGTATGGGTATGAAGCTCGCAAGCGATCCACGGCATGCCGCTATTCCTCCCCCCAAATTTGCAGCGTATAGCGGCAGCTGTCCGTCACGACGGCGTGCATGCTGAGCGTTACATCCCAAAGTCCTGCCGGCATAGGGCCTTGCACGAAACCGGGCGAAGCTTCGGCCTCGGCAATGACGAGCACCTGCTCGGGATCGTGGCGATGCCCCGCGCCGCGGTGGCTGACGGGGTCATCGACAGAGACGGTAATTAAATTTTTAAGCGGCAGAAACGATTCCCACTTGGCCTGCACCCGCTCGGCGTGCTCCGGCTCCGTGTATTTGGCGATGCTGTCCATGATGAGCGCTTTGGCCTGGTCCTTGTCGTCCATATTTTTCGGCTCATAAGCGAAATGAATGGTTAGCTTCCGCACCCGCTCCCCGAGGGGGAACCGGTACGTAATATGGCTGCGCGAGCATACCGGCGCCACCTGTCCTTGCACATCGAGTACGAGCTTCTTCATGCCGATCTTGAACGCTCCTCTTTAATCATGTTCTGGATATAGAAGTAGCCCATAAACGAGCAGAGCAGGAACGTGAAGAAGGCGATGGCCGCGGCCATTTGCTTGTCTTGGAACACGCCGAACACTTGCTCCATCGAAACGCCGAGCATTTGCGGCGCGTTCGGCCCGATGAGAAACGGCGCCGTAAACGAGCCGATCACGCCCATGAACACGAAGGTGACGGCAACGAGCAGCGTCTTGAACGTCAGCGGCAAAATCAATTTGAAGAATATGCGAAGGAATCCGGCACCGACGTCCTTGGCGCTCTCGATGACTGAATTCGGCACGGCGGACAGCGCCGAGCCGAGCAGCATCGTCGTGAACGGAATGTTGAACCAGAGCTGGGCGATAATAATCCCTTTCTTGTCGAAAATAATTCTAGGCATTGATTCCACACTGAAGGCTTGCAGCAAAATGCGCGCCAGCCAGCCGTGGTTGCCGAGCAGCTGGATCAGACCGTAAGTGGCGATAACGGACGGGATAAAGATCGGGATCATGTACGTCCTGCGGATCCAGCGAACTGCAACGCCGTTGTTGAAGCGCATATACACGGCGAGCGCGTAGCTGATGATCAGGACGAGTACGACCGAGACGATCGTCACTTCCAGCGTAAATATAATGTTCGACCGCATCAGCTTGTCGGTGAACAGATGCTCGTAATTAACGAACGAGTAACGGCCGTTTTTGTCCTTAAAGCTCTCCAGAAGCGAAATAACGATCGGGATGACGACAATGACGAACAGGACGAGAAAGGAAGGGATGACGAGCGCAAGGCCCAGCATCCCCATTTTCACTTGTTTGCTCATTGGGCAGCAACTTCGCTTTGCCAACGTTTGCTGATGTCTTTGCCCAAGTCGCCGATGTTGAACGTACGGAAGCCTGCCGCCGCATCTTTGAACTTATCTTGCACCTCTTGCGGCATGTTCGCGAGCTGGATGCCCGGGAAGCCCGACATTTTGGTAACGATGACCGATTGCGCTTCCGGAGTGAGGATGAAGTTCAGGAATTTGGCGACGGCGTCTTTGTTGGCGGACAGCTTCGGCACCATGAGGTACGTCGGGCCGCCGTTGAAGCCGGGCTTCAGCTGCGCCATTTTCGTCGATTTCGGCAGCTGGCCTTTGTTGATTTGATCGAGCACCATGTCCGACCAAGCCGGAATCATGTCGACTTCGCCGCTTGCCAAAAGATCGAGCGTGCCTTGGTTTTTCTTCGGATAGATGCCTTTGCCGTACACGTATTTGCCGAGATCTTTGAGCAGCGCGAAGCCTTGATCCCACTGCTTCTCGATGGCCGGGTCGGAATTGTGAATCGCGTCTTCCGGCAGGAACTTGTAGATGGCGGTCGTAACGAACGAATCGCCGGAGCCGCCGGTGGACGGGTCGTTGTAGGCGAATTTGCCCGGATGCTTGCGGATCCAGTCGTACAGCTCGTCGAGCGTCGTCGGCGCGTCCTTCACCTTGTCGCCGTTGTAGGCGAGAATGACGGCCGAGGAACGGTACGGCACGGCCAGGTTGGCCACGTCTTTCATGATCTTTTGATCGACTTTGGCGAGGTTCGGAATTTTATCCGTGCCCAGCGTATCCCACAGATCGTCTTTCTGTCCGCGGGTCACGTAATTGACTCCGTCTTCGTACAGATCGATGTCGCCGGAGCCTTTGCCGGCTTGTTTGGCGGCAAGGATGCGGTCGTAGGTAGGCTGCGCGCCCGTGCCGGAAGGCACGTACACCGGCTTCACCTTTACGTCGGGAGTCGCCTTTTCGAACATCGGGATCAACGTATCCCACAAGTCTTTGACGTTTTGCGAGCCGGTGAAATAGAACGAAAACTCGGCCGGCTTGGCGGACGCGGTCGCCGGGGCGGATTTATTGTCGGATGCGGGTTTGGCGTCAGAGCCCGAGCCCTGGCTCGTGCCGGATGAAGCGCCGCCGCCGCAGGCAGATAAAACGCCGAATGTGAGGCTTAACGCAATCATGAACAATACTCTCGCTTTGTTTCGAAGCATGGAATCGTTCCTCCTCATGTAATGGTTATTGTTCCGGATACGCAATCGATTTGCCGAACGTCACTTTCACTTCTTGTCCCGGATGCAAATGCTTCACTTGGTCGCGGGGTCTGAACGCTCTGATCGTTTCTCTTCCTTGCAAATCGACCGACACTTCGGCGTAATGCCCTAAAATCATCACTTGCTTGATCGTTCCAGCCAACCCTTGCCCCTCGGCTTCGTGCAACATAACGTCTTCCGGTCTGACCGCCAAGCTCACATTCCCCGCCAGCCCCTTCGGATTCGGCAGCAGCATGTCATCCAGCCTCACCTGACCCGCATCCACCACCCCCTTCAAAAAGTTCATCTTGCCGATAAATTGCGCGACGAACAGCGTGTTCGGCTCGTCGTAAATGTGTTGCGGCGAAGCGATTTGCTCCATGCGGCCCTGGTTCATGACGACGATGCGGTCGGAAATCGACAGCGCTTCTTCCTGGTCGTGCGTAACGAACACCATGGTGAGGCCAGTATTCGCTTGAATTTCGCGCAGCTCTTCCCGCATTTCGTGGCGGAGCTTGGCGTCGAGCGCGGAGAACGGTTCGTCAAGGAGCAGCACGGCCGGTTTAAGAAGCAGCGACCGGGCTACCGCGACGCGCTGCTGCTGGCCGCCGGACAGCTCGCTCGGATATTTTTTCTCCGCTCCGGGCAAGCGCACAAGCTGCAGCGCCTCTTCTATTGCCTGCCGCATTTCCGCTTTGGGCGTTTTGCGGATTTTCAGGCCGAACGCCAAATTTTCGAATACGGTCATATGCGGCCACAGATTGTAGCTCTGGAACACCATCGAAGTCGGGCGCTTTTCCGGGGGCAGCTTCAGCACGCTCTTCCCCTCGATCAAAATGTCTCCCGAGTCCGGCTCGAGAAAGCCGCCAATGCTGCGCAGCACCGTCGTTTTGCCGCAGCCCGACGGGCCGAGCAGCGTGACCAGCTCGCCTTTGCGGACGTCCAGCGAAATGTCGGACACGCCTTCCCCGGTTTTGTATCGTTTCGTCAAACGCTGAATCGATAATTGAATGTCCATAAGAACCTCCGTGTCATTTGATCTGGAATCCGCTGGAAAGCACGTCCGCGCTGACGAACCGCTGCGCGGCCAAGAGCAAGATGATCGTCGGCGCCGTGAGAATGATCGAGAATACGGCGCCGGCATAGGCCGGATAATCGCTGACGATGGAGTACATCACGATCGGCATCGTTTTGTAGTTCGGAATGCCGACGAGGAACGTGCCCTGCGCTTCGTCCAGCGAATTGAGGAACGTGAAGATCGAAGCGACGAGTATGCCCGGCATCGCCAGCGGCAGTGTGATGGTGCGGAATACGCGCAGCGGACTCGCGCCTACGTCCCGCGCCGATTCCTCCTGCGCGGTGTGCACGTTGCGGAAGGCGGCTGTCGGAATCCATGTCATGAACATGAGGACGTTGATAATATGAATCAGCACGACCCCGGGGAGCGTATTCATGAGCCCCAGCTTGAAGAACAGGACGGCGATCGATACGTACAGGCCCATCTTCGGAAACGCGTGCGTCAGCAGGAACGAGAACAGGAAAAAGCGGCTCAGCGGAAACCGGATGCGCGCGAACGCGTAAGCGGCGGGTATGCACAGCACGATCGACAATGCCGTGACGATCGAGGCGATGACGAACGACAGGCCGATCGATTTGGCGATGTCCTCTTGCTGGAACACGAATTTCCACCATTTCAGCGACCATTCGTGCGGTATGACGTCCGGATAGTTCCATTTGCCGGTGAAAGCGAGGATCGCCAAGTTGAGCAGCGGCCCCAGGAAGAAAATGACGAACACGATCAACAGCACAAACTCGAAAATTTTGCGGGGACCAACGGCCTTTACGAACCAGCGCATGCGATAATATCGCTCCTTTCAGTGGATGGTGCGTGTTAATTGTTCGTTGCTGTCGATTGGCGCACGATAAGCTTCGGTTCAACCTCGATCAATTTCGCCTGCGGCACATCTTGCCGGATGAGCCGGTCCAGCATCGTCACCGCTTGCCGGCCCATCTCTTCCGTATTGACCCGTATCGTCGTGAGCGACGGCGTGAGCATCGTGGCAAACTCGATATCGTCGAAGCCCATGACGGCGACCTGTTCCGGCACAAGTACGGACCGCTCCGCCAGCACCTTCATCGCTCCGAGCGCAATCGTATCGTTGGTGGCGAACACCGCCGTATACCCGCCCGCCCGAAAATGCTCGTAATGGCGCCGCATCATGTTGAAGCCCTCCTCGAACGTGGAAGCGGACGGATAAACGACGGATTCGTCCGCAATCGGTATGCCGCGGCTTGCCAGTTGGCAGCGGAATCCTTTCAGCCGCAAAAAATGGCTGCGGTGCGCTTGCGGTCCGGCGAGCACGAAGTAGCGGCGGTGCCCTAGCCCGTACAAGTGCTGCGCGGCTTTTCGGCCGCCCTCTTCGTCCCGGTTGACGATCTGGATAATTCCGTCGTCGTCGGTCGAACCGTTCACCATCAAATAAGGCACGTGAAAGTTTTTGATGTAGTCGATGACGTTTTGCTGCAGGCGGCTAATGAGAATGAGGCCGTCCACGCGCTTTTCCATCATGAAATCGGCGGAACGGAGCGACATGTCATGATCGGTCGTCACGAATACGGAGTAATTCATGCCGGCTGCGGTCGCGAGTATCGCGTCGACGATTTTGCCGTAAAACGGGTGCGAGACGACCGGATGGTCGCGCCGGTAAATAAGAACGCCGATATTGTTCGTGCGCTGCGACACCATCGCTCTGGCTACCGCGTTCGGCTTGTACTGCAGCTCTTCGATAATTTGCTGCACTTTGTCGCGCGCTTCCGGGCTCGTATAACCTTTGCCGGAAATCACTCTGGAGACGGTCGATTTCGATACGCCGGCGCGGGCGGCAATTTCCTTAATCGTCAGAGACAAGCTGCTCGCCTCGACTTCCGTTTTGTGGGAACGTTCCCACCTTGTACATACTTATGCCCTCCATCACGCTTCAAGAATAAATATAATGCGGCACTGTTTTCCCAATGTTAGGCGCGTCTTAAGCAATTGTAAATTTCGAGGCGAATCTCGAAAACGGGGGCTCCCTCGTCCGTCACATCTGCAAAAATAGCAACGCCTCCACTTGGCTGGCAGCGCTTTCAACCGGAGATGCTGAGGCAGCGTAACATCCGTGTCCTCCGGTTGCCGTCTCTTTGACACCCTTTGCTTTCGAGAAAAGGCGGAACGAAGGGTGGGATACGAGGTGGAGAAGCGACTTTTAAACTCGTGTTCCTTCCTCCCGATCAAATTCAAGGGATCACGAGTTTACCGGAGCCGGATTCCCATACCTTAGCCAGAAGTTAAGCCCTTTTTCTCGGCCCCCTATTTTGGCTTATGGAAAGCGCTTTCCCAATTGAGAAAATTATACCATGAAGGAGCTTTGTATTGTCAATCCATATTGTCGAAATCGCGCTAAGATTTTTCGACTCTTTGCGTAAAGCGCTTTCCCTCTGCGCACTGGAAATGTGAAATGAGAACCGGGATCCGACAATATCCCCCATGCCTGCGCTTTATCGGGAAGAACCGCGCACAATGAGCTTTGGCAGCAAAATGACTCGCTGCTTGTAATGGTCCTCGCCGCTGATCTGCCCAACGAGCAAATCCATGACGATCCGCCCCATTTCCTGAATCGGCTGAGCGATTGTCGTGAGAGCGGGATCGATAATCGTTGCGAGCAGCGTGTTGTCGAAGCCGACGATCGAGACGTCGTCCGGCACGCGACTCCCCGCCTCGCGGACCGCTTGCACCGCTCCGATCGCCAGCAAGTCGTTGCAGGCGAAAACCGCGGAGGGTGGAGCCGGCTGTTCCAGCAGCTTGGCCATGCATCGTTTGCCGCCGTCCACCGTATAGTCGCTCACAAGCACAAGCTCGTCGTCGCACGGAATGCCTGCCTCTTCGAGCGCGTGCCGGTAGCCGCGAATCCGCTCGCGGCTGCTGGCGATGCGCAGCTCTTCAGCGATGGCCGCAATTCGCTTATGTCCGCGTTTGATGAGATGCGACGCTGCCTGGTAACCGCCGTTAAAATCGTCAACGAGCACGCAATTCACCGTCAGCGACGGCATATCGCGGGCGATCAGAGCGACCGGGACTTTCTGCTTGACCAGCTCCGCCAAGAGCGAGTCGTTGCTAAGCCCGGTCGCAATAATAATGCCGTCCGCCCGTTTCTGCTTCAGGAGAGATATATATTGAGACTCTTTGACAGGATTGTTCGCCGTGCTGCAGATGACCAAATTAAAGCCGAGCTCATGTCCCCTGTCTTCGACGCTGCGGGCTATTTCGGCAAAAAAAAGGTTGGCCAAATCCGGAACGAGCAAGCCGACCGTGTAAGTGCTCTTGCCGGTCAAGGCGGAGGCCACGACACTGGCTGATAATCGAGGCGGCGCATAATGTCAAGAACTTTGGCGCGGGTCTTTTCGCTGATTCGCCCGGTATTGTTTATCACTTTGGAGACCGTGGCAATCGACACTCCCGCCTCCTTGGCTACATCGTAGATCGTCGGCTTCATGCAATTCTCCTCCTCTCCCGGGAACAGCCTTACGAAAAAGCACATACTGCCGCGGATGGCGGCGGTACGTGCTTTTTGCGCAAGGTTCCGGGCGTCAAGCTGGAGGTGTAACGGCTGCCAATTCGCCGGGCGTACCAAAGCAGCTTAACGCCTAGGTGCTAATAGTCTCCAGCTCGACGGCAATGACGTGGTCGAGGCGCTTGATCATGTCGTAAATGACCGTTGTCCGCTGCTTTTCGTGCGCGGAGACGACCATCTGGATTTGTCTTACATTGTTATTCAAATCTTTGATTTTAATATGCTTCACTCTCATGTTGGCGCTTGCGATCTCATCGATAAACCCGGGCATATTGCCGTCCGGATGAAACATGACGATGACCGACAAATCCCGTTCCCGCAATTTGCTCGGTCCGAACAGCTTCACCAGGACGGGGAAGACGTTGACGGAAAATATAATAAGAATGTCCGCTACGAATGCCTCTTTGTAGAAGCCCGCTCCGCAGGCGATGCCGAGAGAAGACGCGGCCCAAACCATGGCGGCCGTCGTCAGGCCCGAGATGATTTCATTGCTTCGCCGCAAAATGACGCCGGCGCCGATAAAGCCGACGCCGCTTACGATTTGGGCAGCCAGCCGCATCGGGTCCATGTTGGTATGGCCGGGAACGCTGAATTTCCCGACGGCCTCGATCGAAACGATCGTAATCAAACAGCTGGCCACGGAAATGACCATGCTCGTCTTCATACCCAGCGGCTTGTGCTTGATTTGGCGATCGATACCGATAAAAAGCCCGAGCAGCAGCGCAATGCCCAATTTTTCCAAAAACACGAAGCTCATTTGAAATCACCTCTGTCATCGCCATCAGGAAAGCAAAGATTTCAATCTCCCGGGATAGTCGGTAATGATGCCGGATGCGCCGCAGGCGATCATCTTGTTCAAATCCTGCTCCTCGTTCGCTGTCCACGGGTAGACGCGGTAACCGAGCTCTACGGCTTTGGCCACATCGTCGGCCTCGATCGTCTTGTGATGAGGGTGGAGCGAGTACACCTCTACGTCGAACGTGCGGGCGTAGGCGGAAGGATCGAACAGTCTCTCTTGATACAACAGTCCGATTTTCGTTTTCGGCTCCAGCAGTTTGATCCGCCGCACGCTTTTGTGATCGAAGGACGACACGACGACCCGCTCGAACAGATTGCGCCGGCGCATGAAATCGACCAGCTTGTGCTCCATCTGACCGTCGTACTGCTTAATCTCCACGTTGACCATAATCGACTCGGGCACGAGGTCGAACACTTCGTCCAAAGTCGGAACCCGCTCGCCCCGGAACGAATCCGAATACCACGAGCCAGCGTCGTAACGCTTGATCTGCTCCAGCGTCATGTCGTTAATGCGTCCCTTGCCGTCAGTCGTCCGGTCCAGCGTCTCGTCGTGGCATACCACGATTTCGCCGTCGGCCGTAAGATGAACGTCCAGCTCGATTCCTTCACAGCCTTGATCCAGGCCCAGCCGGAAAGCGGCAATGGTGTTTTCCGGGGCCATGCCTCTGGCCCCGCGATGCGCAATGATCATCGGTTGTCCTGCACCCATATTCGTTCAAGTCCTTCCTCGACCGTACGCCGATCGTTATTGTTTGACGGTCTTGTTATATTGCTGAATTTTGTTCGTAATTTCTTTGGCCGCTCCGTCGAGCGCGTCCTTCGGCGACTTTTTGTTGTTCAGCGCTTCTTCGATCGCTCCTTCGACGATTTGGCGGGCTTCCGGGAATACCCCCATAACCGCGCCTTGCGTTGCCGTATTGAGCTTCGTTTGATGCAGCTGGTCGATAGCCGTCTGGAACTGCGGGAATTTCTTCAGATTGTCTTTCACGGATTGCTCGTCGTAAGCTTTTTTCGTAATCGGGAAGTAGCCCGTGTTGATGTGCCAGTATGCTTGCTCCTTCGGCGAAGTCAGGAATTTGATGAATTCCCACGCTGCCTTCTGCTCATCCGTCGGACGGTTGTTCATGATCCACAAGCTGGCGCCGCCTACGACGACCCCGCCTTCCTTCGCGCCTTCCGGCTTCGGCAGGAAGCCGGTACCGACTTCGAACTTGCCTTGCGCGTTGTCGACCAAGCCTTTCAACGAAGCGGTCGACTCCAAAATCATGCCGACTTGGCCAGCCGAGAACGCCTTCTTCGAGTCGTCGGTTTTGCGGCCGAGGTTGTTTGCCGCTTTCGTGTCGACCATGTTTTTCCACCAGGTCAGCGTCTTCACGCCTGCCTCGGAGTTCACGAGCGATTCCGTTGCGGGGCTGGTGCGGCCGTTGCCGTTGTTGACGTATTCCGCGCCTTGGTTCGCGAAGAACTGCTCCATGAACCAGCCGTAAATGGCGAAGTTGGCGCCGGTCGCTTTGCCGGTTTTCGTAATCGCGTCAGCCGCCTTCTGCAGCTCTTCGAACGTTTTCGGCGGCTTCTCCGGGTCGAGTCCGGCCGCTTTAAACAGATCCTTATTGTAGTAAAGAATCGGGTTGGACGTGTTGAACGGCATCGAATTCAGCTTGCCGTTTATCGTATAGTAGCCGGTAATGTTCGGCTCCAGCTGGGACAAATCGTATTTGTCCTGATCGATAAAGTTTTGCATCGGCGTCGTCGTCTTCGAATCGATCATGAAGCGGGTGCCGATCTCGTACATTTGCACGAGGCTCGGGCCTTCCTTCGTGCCCATCGTCGCTTTCAGCTTGCTGAGCAGGTCGTCGTACGTGCCCTGGAACACGGCCTCGACTTTAATTTTATCTTGCGATGCGTTGAAGTCCGAAACGAGCTGATCGACCACTTTCGTGTTGGAGCCGCCCATCGCGTGCCAGAATACGACCTTCGTCGGTCCGGAGGACGACGCCTTGCTGCCTCCCTTATCCGCCGCTGCAGGCGCATCGCCCGCGCCGCCGCTTCCGCATGCCGTTGCGGCGAGCATCGCGCCAGCCAGCATAACCCCGATAGCCGTCTTTTTGTTCAGCCATGATTGTGTCATTGTTTCGCTCCCTTTTCTTTCATAATATATGGCAATTCCGCCGAAAGCGGACTTGACATCGATGTTACCAGGCTGCCCGAGAAAGGCGGAGCGGAGGATGGGAATGTAGGCCTATAAGCGAAGCGTGCGCCTTTGAACTCGTGTTCCCACCATGTTTTCATATTCGAGGGAACACGAGTTCAAGAAAGCCGGAGACCCGCATTCCCAAACCGCAGCGCAGCCCCACTTCACGGGCATCCTGGACCTTACCCTTTCACGGCGCCGGCCGTGATGCCCTGGATCAGCTGCTTGACGCCGAGCGCCAGCAGCAGGAACGAAGGCAGCAGCACTAACGAAACGCCAGCCAAAATCAGGTTCCAAGCCATAACCTCTTCGTGCTGCAGCATGGCGACCCCGATTTGAACCGTACGCATCGTCGGTTTGTTCGTAATGAGAAGAGGCCACAAGTAGCTGTTCCAATGGTTCAAAAATACGTACACGCAAAGCGTGGATAGTGCCGGACGGGCCAGCGGCAGCACGATCGAGAAAAAGGTGCGCAAATGTCCGCAGCCGTCGATTTTCGCGGCGTCAAACAGCTCGTGGGGCAGCTGCAGAAAAAACTGGCGCAGCAGGAACACGCCGAAAGCCCCCGCCATGAAAGGCACGATCAGCCCTTGATAGCTGTCCATCCATCCGAGCGATTTGATCGTCAAATAGTTGGGGATGACCGTGACCTCCCACGGAATCATCATGGTCGACAAATAGAGAAGGAACATCGCATTTTTGAGCTTGAACTGCAAAAACGAGAACGCGTAAGCCGCCATGGCGGAAGTAACGGCCTGGCATGCCATAATCGCGGCCGATACGATCAGGCTGTTCAGCAAAAAGCGGAGTATCGGAATCGTCTGCACCGCTTTGGCGAAATTGCCCCAGTACAGATGGTGCGGAAAGAGCGGCGGCGGAAACACCGACACTTCTTTTTCCGTCATGAAAGCCGAGAATACGGTAAATATAATCGGATACAGTACCATGAGCGCGAGCAGCGCCAGCACGATGTACAGAACGGTGTAGTTCAATCTTCTCAGCATCATTGGTAATGCACCTTCTTCTCCAAAACTTTAAACTGGAACACGGTCAAGGCCAAAATGATCGCGAACAGCACGAGCGCCTGCGCGCTGCCGATACCGAAGCGGAAATTGATGAACGCGTCCTGATAAATCGAGTAGACGACGACGTTGGTCGTATCCATCGGACCGCCCTTGGTCAAAATGTGAATTTGGCCGAACGCCTGGAACGCGCCGATGACCGACACGATGAGCACAAAGAACAGCGTTGGCGACAGGAGCGGCAGCACGATTTGCAAGAACGTGCGCACAGGCCCCGAGCCGTCGATTTTCGCGCTTTCGTACAGGTCGTCCGGGACGCCCTGCAAGCCGCTGAGCAAGACGATGTAGACGAAGCCCATGTTCATCCAGACGGTCATAAGCGACACGGAGACGAGCGCCCAGTTCGGGTCGGCGAGCCATGAAATCGGGGAAATGCCGATAAAGCCGATGAAATAGTTCAGCATGCCGGCCGTCGGGTGAAACAGCAGCGACCAGATGATGGAGCCGGTGCCGACGGAAATGACGATCGGGAGCGAGAAAACAAATTGAAACGCTTTCATGCCGCGCAATTTGTTATGGGTGAGCGCCGCCAAAACGAGCGACCAAATTATCGTGGTCGGGACCGTCAGCAAGACGAAGAGCAGCGTCACTTTCAAATTGGTGAAAAATTGCCCCGATGAGAACAAATCCTTGAAGTTATCCAAGCCGACAAAATCGGCCACCCTTCCTCGCGGATCCGTCAGCGTCATGCTGAGATAGATGGAGCGGAGCATAGGGTAAAACAGAAAGCAGATGAAGACAAGGAGCGACGGAGCCAGAAACAAGTAACCGAGGGCCCCTTCCTTCCATTGCGCTTTTCTGGATGCTGCCTGAGTCTGTGCGGACAATGTAGTATACCCCTTTCCTGTATTCGCTCAAGCAGTCGCCGGGAGATGGGGAAAACGCTTAACCTGCAGCTCACGCCACGGCTTTGTACGGCAGTTTCGGATAAGCCGGCGGCGCCCGCTTCGCCTGAATGCGTTTTCATCCCGGAAAAAGGGATAAAAAAATAACACATAAAAGATTCTTCAACGAAACGCTGAAGCCTCTATGTGTTATCTCCCGATCTCCAAACACGACTATTAACTTGTTACGTTTATTGTAATTAGCCTACGGTCATATGTCAACCATCAAATTCCGGCACGATGCTCTACCGCCCGATATCGATTCATTTGCCGCCCTTCAAATGCTGAACCGCCGCCCGGCTCTTCTCCAAATAACCGATCGACAGCTCGTAGTCGATCCGCGCAACGCCGAGATACAAAATGTCGACGAGGTTGAGCTGCGTAATGCGGGAAGACATCGCCCCGACGCGAATCTCGTTCTCGGTAGAGGTGATGTACAGCGGAATTTGCGCTTCGGCGCTGACTGTCGTTTGGCCGTATTTCGTAATGCCGATAGTCGCGGCCCCGCAATCGTGCGCGGTTTTCAAGCATTCCGCCACAAGCGTCGTTTCCCCCGAATACGATATGCCAACGGCGACGTCCCGCGTTGTCAGCGTTGCCGCCGATGCCAGCTGCAGATGCGTATCGGCGAAGGAAAAGCACGTTTTGTTAATGCGCATGAATTTGTGCTGGGCATCTTGCGCGATCAGATTCGAAGCCCCGATGCCGTAAAAATATATGCGTTCGGCGCGGTGCAGCGCTTCGATCGCTTTTGTCACGAGGGCGATGTCGAGAATTTTCAGCGTATCCCTGATCGACTGGATGTTGTTGTTCGATACGTTCTGGATGATGGCGGCGATGGAGTCTTGCGGGCGAAATTCCTGATAGCCCCGCCCCGCGTTCTCCTGCAAGTCGCCGGCGACTTTCAGCATAAGCTCCTGATAGCCCTTGAAGCCCATCGATTTGCATAACCGCGTTACCGCCGCCTGGCTGCCACCGCTTTGCTCCGCCAATTGGGTAATCGACATCCCGATCATGCGCCGGGGATCGTCCAAAATAAACTTGGCTACCTTTCTTTCGGACGGCGTAAGTTGATCGAGCACTTCTCGTAACCGTACGAGCCCGCCGTTCATTGACTTACATAAAATACTGCAATCGTTGATGGTTGCCGCCCGGCCCCACCGCGAACGCCTGGGCGCGCTTGAAGCCGTTGACGGCGCCGCGCACGACCGTCAGCGCTTTGTAATATTCGATATAGGGGAAGCCGTACGTTTCTCCCCGCGCGAACGCGTAGCAGCTTATGCCTTTCACCCATTTGTCGAAAGCTTCCTCCGGAATGTCGATAAAAATTTCCGGTTGGTAGCCGTACATGTCTTCCCAGTTTTCCGAGTAATAGAGCCGCTTGATGCGGTGATTCGGCAAATCGCGCTTGATCGCTTCCAGTGCGGCGTAAAGCCGCGCGTCCTGTACGATATAATGGGTGTTCTCGTGGTCTTTGTGCATGCTGCCGTGCCAATGGGTAATGACGATGTCGGGCTTCAACTCGCGAATAACGTCCGCCACTTCGTATTTGACCGTCTCGTCGCTGGGCAGCTCGGCATCCTTGTAGTTCAGGAAACGCACGTCGGCCCCGATCATGTCGGCGAATTGGTGCGCCTCTTCAATTTTTTGTTTGGCGTAATCTTCGGCGGACAGGCGCGGATGCCCCTTCTCGCCCGGCGTCAAATGGAGCATCGTCACTTTATGGCCGGCCATGACGTATTTGGCCAGCACTGCCCCTGCGGTCAAGTCCTGATCGCCGGCGTGCGCGCCGATTGCCAAAATATGCTGTTTTTGATTTTCGCTCATTCGTATCTCTCCCATTCATTTATAGGTTCGTTATTTCAGGCCGGAGTTCATCATGCCGCGCACGTAATGCTTTTGCAGCAAAATGAACGCCAATAGCACCGGCACGGTAGCGATGACAAGTCCCGCCATCACGAGCGGCTGCGTCAGCGTCGGGTCCAGGTGCGATTTCAGCATTTGGATGCCGACGGGCAGCGTGGCGAGGTCTGTGTTGACGGAATTCATGAGCAATGCCCAAATAAATTCGTTCCACGAGTTGATGAATTCGAAAATGGCCAACGTGGCCAAGACGGGCGCCGTCATCGGCAGCACGAGCTGGGCGAAAATCCGCAGCTCCCGGGCGCCGTCGATGCGCGCCGCTTCGATATAAGCGTCTTCGATGCCCATGATGAACTGCCGCATCAGGAAAATGCCGAAGCCGCTGACGGCGAACGGCACGATGAGCCCGAGCTGGCTCGCCGCCAGCCCGCCGCTTCCGCCCGCGCCGAACAAATCGTTGCCTCCGGCCAATGGAAAATGCACGGTGATGTAGTAGTTGGGAATGAAAAAGAGGAAAGCCGGAAACATCATCGTCGCCAAAATAAAGCGGAAAATGAGCTGTTTGCCCGGAAATTTCAGCTTCGCCAGCACGTAGCCGGCGAGCGAGCTCGTCAGCAGCACGAGCAGCGTGATCGACACCGAGCGCAGCAAGCTGTTTTTGAACAGCATCGCCAGCTTCAGCTGCTCGAACGCCAGCTTGTAATTATCGAACACGAACGTTTGCGGCAGCAGCGAATAGCGCAGACTGGCGTATTCCGATGCGCTTTTGAAGGAGGAGAAAACCATGTCCAGAAAAGGAAACACCATCAGGACGCTGCCGAGCAAAATGACGGCATACGATATCCAAGGCGTGCGCTGCGGTTTCATCAGTAGCTCTCCACCCCTCCCCGGCGGAAGATGAACAGCTGGACGAGCGTAATGATCAGAATGGCGACGAACAGGACGAACGCCATGGCGCTCGCAATGCCCCAGTTGCCGAACGAAAACGCCTGATTGTACATTTCCAGCGCGCCGACGTTGGTGGAGTCGCCGGGGCCGCCGTTTTTGGTCATGACGAGCGTCAGCGTGAACGATTGCAGCCCGCCGATAAACGATGTGATGAGCACGAACAGGATCGTCGGCCGGAGAAGCGGCAGCGTGATCGATATGTATTGGCGCATCGCCCCCGCTCCTTCCAGCGATGCCGCTTCGTAATAATTGTCCGGTATCGCCTTGAGACCGGCGCTCAAGATGAGCACCGAGCTCCCGATGCCGAGCCAGCCTCCGGCGACGATCACGGATAGGAGGGCGTGGTGCGGATCGTCCAGAAAGTTTACTGAGCGAAAGCCGAGTCCGGTGATGATCCCGTTGATGAGCCCGTTCGTCGGATTGTACATATAGAGCCACACGTTGCCGATAGCGACGATCGTCGTCACCGAAGGCAGGAAATAAAGCGTCCGCCATAACCCTTGGAAACGAAGCCGGGAAATAAAGAACGAGACGGCGAGCGCCGAGCAGAACGAGATGGCGACCGTACCGAACGCGTATAAGAACGTATTGGTCAAAACCGGATGAAGGAAATTCGATTCGGGCGACAAAATTTTGCGGTAGTTTTTGAGCCCGACCCATTCCATCGATTCGAGGTCGAAGCCGCCCCAATCCGTGAAGCTGATGAAGAGCGAGAACAGGACCGGGATCACGAGGAAAATGGCGTAAAACAGCAGAACGGGCGAAAGAAACGTATACGCCAGCGCAGTTTCTTTTCGGATTCGCATCGTGAATGGCCGCCTTTGCCGCGATTATTGCTCGCCCAGCTTCGCTTCGATTTGGCTGTGCGCTTTGGATAAAGCATCCGCAGCCGTTTGCTGGTCGGTCCACATGCTTTCGATCTGTTTGTACAGGATGTCCTGCACTTCGGAGCCGACAGCCGGGCTTTGCTCTTCTTTCGCGTAGCCGAGCGCGTCGGTAAACGTCTTGATGATCGGATCGGACTTCAGCTTCTCCTGCATTTTGGCCGAGTTAAGGTCCGATTGGCGCGTCGAAATGCTGTTGAACGCATCGAGCAGGAAGTTGCCTTCGGCCGTCATGCCGTCCTTCGCTTCTTTGCTGTTCATCCACTCCAGAAACTTCCATGCCTCTTTCTGGTGCTTCGATTTGCTGTTGACTCCCCATGCCCACGTATAGGCGATCGTCCCGTTCGTCTTGCCGTCCGGAGAAGGCACCGGAGCCGCGCCGACATTGGCGAAATTATCTTTCATGAGCGTCTTCAGCGATCCTGCCCACCAGCCGGCGCCGATCGTCATGCCGACTTGACCTGCGCCGAAGCCTTTCGTCGTATTGAAAGAAATGTCGGTAAGGCCGTTCTTGCCGTATATTTTGCTGTACAGATCGAATGTCGCTTTGCCCGCATCGCCGCTCAAATTCGACTTCTTGAAATCGTCGCTGAGCAAGCTGCTGCCGGCGGAAGCCATGAGCGCCATGAACGGCTGGTCGACGATCCCGGCATAGCCGCGCTGGAAGCCGAACCCTTGCACCTCCACTTTGCCGGAGCCGTCTCTCTTCTCGATTTTTTTTCGCCATGTTCAGCATCTCGTCCCACGTTTTCGGCGGGCTGTCGAAGCCGGCGTCCTTCAGCAGCTTTTTGTTGTAGAACAAGCCGTACGTCTGCACTTCGGTCGGATAACCGAACACTTTGCCGTTCAGCGATGCGCCTTTCACTGCGGCGGGCGGATAGTTTTTCTTAATATCGTCGACGATGTTGGCTGGCGCATCGGCGAGCACTTTATTTTTCGCCAGCTGGCCGCCCCAGAGCGTGTACACGTGCATAATGTCGGCGCCCTGGCCGGCGGACTGCTTCGTCATAATCGTCTTGAGCAGCTCGCCGAAGTCGACCGGGGTGAGCTTGATCTGAATGTTCGGATTTTCTTTGTTCCACTGGTCGATATAGGGCTTGAGCGCAGTCTCGTTGTTGCCAACGTAATGCGAGAGCAAGGTCAGCTCTACCGGCTCGCTCGGCTTGCTCGGTTCGTTCTGATTTTTCGCATCGTCCGCTTTCGGCTTCGCACCGCTGCAAGCGGCAAGCCCTCCCGCCAGCGAAAGCGCCAGCGCACTATTGCCGACTGTCCTCCACCATTTCATGAACAGCCCTCCCCGTTATCGATCTATAAAGCTTTGCACACGACGTCGAAGCTTCGCGTAATCGAAAACCCGTTTTTCAAGTACAGCTGTCCGGCCGGGGTTTGCTCGCCGGTCCACAGGAACCAGGCGCCGTGCATGCCTTGCGCGCGCATCAGCTGAAGGCAGTCGTACAGCAAAATTTTGCCGATGCCCTTGCCGCGCTGGCTCGGATCGACACCGAACGGGCCGAACCGCTCGCGCACCCCTTCGTATCCGCCGTGGAGGCAAAAGCCGATCAGCTCGCCTTGCTGCCGGGCGACCAAAATTTGCTGCATCGACAGCTGCTGCAGCAGCCCTTCCCGGATGGCCCGGCCCCAATCGGGGTTGAACACGTTCGAAGCGAATTGGATCAGCTCGAACAGATCGCGGTCCGCCGCCAGCGAGAACGTGTAGCCTTCCGCTTCCCGGCGCTGCTTTAAGGCGCGCACCTCCTCCGGCATTTCGAAGCCGACCAGGGAATAGTCCATGGCGACTGCCGTGTATAACCGTTCGAAACGCCCCTTTCGCAGGAAGGCGGCCCCGGCTGGATACGCTTTCTTGTCGATGCCCGGCACGATGTAGTTCGGCGCATAAGCGGAAAAGAGCAGCTTCTCCCTTCCGTTCGCGCGCATAAAGGCGGCGGCGTCTTCGAGCAGGCGGGAGGCGATCCCCTGCCGCCGGCAATCCGGATCGACGAAGAAAAACGGCACCCATCCTTTGTCCGGCTCGAGCTCGGTGCCGATCATCGGCAGCTGCCGGCGCACCGCGTAAAAGCAGCCGACGATGCGGCCTTCTATGGCCGCTATTCGCATGCCTTGCGGATCGAAGTTCGGATCGAGCAGCACCAGCTTGCGGAATCTCAGCTCCGTCACCGGGTCAAAGGCCAAGCAGCGGTTCCAAAGCGTGACGATTCCCGCTTCGTCTCCCGGCAAATAATAACGGTACATAATGGAGTCCAACTTCGCTTCATCCCCTCAATAATGGTTGGTTGATTGTGCCAAAATCCGCACCTACTTGCAATTAAAATATATGTCCGTATCCGCTGCATAGTCTTTTTCCGTAAATTTTTTTTTCACATTTTTCGGATATCGTAAAAATTTGTTTTATTCGGCGAGCCGGCAACGAAAAAAACCGCCTTTTCAGGCGGCAGGCCATCCGTTGCGGGACTGCCCTTTCTCTAAAGTACACCTCAAGTGTTTCTATTCTTCCTTCTTGAGGTAATGGATCGGGCGGATCTCAATACCCCATCCAAACTGCTCGCCCGCGCCAACCTGAACGGCCGGATGCAAGGAAGCTACATGTCTACGATGAATTAGGCAATTTCGTAATAACCTAAAAAAAGAAGCGTCAAGGACATTGAATTGCACTTTGACGCTTCGATTAAAGACGACTTTAAGCTTACTTATAATACGACTACTAAAAGGCGAATTTGGAACGCTCCTTTTCGGGAGTTTTTCCTTCACGCCAAACGATGTACTTACCGGCTCATACCCACCGATCTGCGCGTTTCATCACATAGTTTGCAAACACGAAGCGCCAAGGAATGAGGAAGGGAAATATGACGACCCACAAGATAGTAATGGCCATCTCCATAGTTGGAGCGTCCATATGACCGGATGCCCAAATCGGAAGCGCAACGAGGATCAGCCAGACCGACTTCCACGCCAATTCCCACATAAGTACAGGCAGCATCTGCAGGGGATACCGCAACCCGAGGACGCATAGCGCCCAGAAGGCGAGCAACATGCATTGCACCACCCCATCCATCAACTCCCATGACCCCGACCGGTTGATGACTTCAGGCCATATCTTGATACCGAGCCCCACAACGACAAGAAGGTAACCCCCTCTCAACAAATAAAGGCGTAACAACGTGACCTTGTCTGCTAATCTCATTTTGGAATGCTCCGTCATGTTCATCATTCCCTCTCCCTAGATATAAGTCTTCTTCATCCAATCCGTGATGCGAAGCCCCTCTGATTCATGCAATTCGTCTACGTCGGCCATTCTAAGCAAGGAACCGCCTTTAAGCGCAACGAATCCGTCTATTAAGGTTTCGATTTCCGCAACTTCATGGCTTGTCATGATTAAGGTTTGAGAATTCAAGTCAACATAAGAAATCATTCCTTTCACGATAGACTCGCGTACCATCGGATCAAGTCCGGACAATGGTTCGTCCATCAGAATGTAGGGTGCTTCTCTGGCCAAAGTAAGCACGATTTGCAATCGGCCGCGATGTCCTTTCGAGAGCGCTTTGATTTTCATATGAGGATCCAGCTGCATAAGCTTCATGATTTCGTCCGCTTTAGCAAGGTTAAAGTCAGCAAATTGCGAAGCCTGAAAACGCATCGCTTCTTTTACCGTGAAAATAGGATAAAAGGAACCCAGCTCGGACGAGTACGAAACAACTTTGCCGGTTCTTCGATTAGCCGTCTCTCCGTTTACCGTCACGCTACCGCTCGTAGGCAGCGAAAGCCCGGACATTAACCTCAATAACGTTGACTTCCCGCTGCCGTTCCCGCCTACAATGCCAACGATTTTACCTATAGGCACCGCAAATGAGATGTCCTTAAGCACGGTTTGGTTGATATATTTCTTCGTAACGTTCGTCATCCGAATCACGTCACTCATCCCCTTTCTCAATGTTGTTCAAGTATTGTTCCAGCCCTGATAGGATCTCCGCTGCGCTGTATCCCATTTCTTGCATGACGTGAACGAATTGCCCAATTTGTTCATGTTTCAACTTATCACGCTGCAGCACCAGGTGATCTTGTCGTTCCGAAACGAACGTGCCCTGACCTCTCTTCGTTTCCAAGATCCCTTCGCGTTCCAATTCGCTGTATGCGCGCTGAACAGTGTTGGGATTCATGCTGTATTTGATCCCCATATCGCGGATCGAAGGAAGCTTCTCGCCCGCCTTCAATTCTCCGCTTATAATTTGTCGGTGTATGCGATCCGCCAATTGCAAATATATCGGCTTAGAAGCATTAAATTCATCCATCGTTATCCCTCAACTTTGTTGTCCACGAGCCACGCGGTTAGTATGAATAATCCAACGACAATCATGAAGTCGTATACGTACTCTCCTGCGTAGGTTTGTATCGGGTCCGATAATATCGCAGGAAACTTATAGGCAATGCCCCCCCATTCCGTAACGAGTCGATACAGTTTAGTGGTTTTGAAAAGGGCATCGCCCCCTCCAGATAGGATGGTCACGCCAACAACCGCTACACGGCTCCAACGTCCAATCTTTAATTTGAGGCATTGGTATAAGGCCCAAATAACCATCGCCCACACGCTAAGCTGAATAGATATCCAAATGATATGAGGAAAGATAAACAATCCTACTCTCCAGGTATCTGTCCAATAGGGCTCAATTAGGTTGAACTTAGGTACGATCAGCAGTCCGGACAAGGCAAATAAGAAAGCTAATGAAATCACGATCATCATCAAACCGTTCGCTATTTTACTCAACAACAATTTAAAGGCCGGTTGGGGATTGCTCAGCCATAAAGGTAAGTGATTGCCCTCCGACTTCAAACTAATGAATACCATAATTGGAACGTAGGCCACATGAATGGCGACAGCAATCGCTATGGGTACGAACATCAGCAATGAATCATCCGCTACCCTCCCCATGTATAGCGTCAGTATGGCAATCCATACATTCATGACGAGCCCTATGAAAAACACGGTTCTTGTTAACTTGAAATCTTTGATAAACATAGCCGGCCATTGCCGCATATCCGCCTCACCCTTTTTTTGAAATTCATCAAACGGTTAGTGCATTAAAGAAATAGTACACTAATTCACTATAACATGTAAATAGGCGTTAGAAAAAAAAGGAAAAGAGGGATGCCCTCTTCACCCTTGCGATACGGCTCTCCGCCCTGATTGTAACGGCAAGTTTCGTTGCTCTCACGGCATACGCAGGTTCCCAAATCTGAATGGGCGTATTTTTTCGTTTGATATGTTAAACCATGTTGTTGATATTTGATAATTACGATTATTCGTGCAGGCAATTGAATGGTTTTACTGAATAACTAACAGGATAGTTTGACGGAGGGAATAATGCCGATGTCCGACTTCATCGTAAAACTCCTCGATGAAAGTACTTGGCCGGATTTTGCACGGCTGGTTGAGTAGAACAACGGGTATGGGGCGGCTGTTGGTGCATGGCCTTTCACCAGGAGGGACTCGGGCGTACAAGTCCGCTTCCCAGAACCGATCTGCACATGCCGCTCTAGTATACGGGGGTTCGACCGTCGTCGATTGGTGTCAGTTTGGGCCGCCAGATGAGCTTCCGCGAATTAAGCATAAGCGAGAGTATGTGGGCGGTCTCACCAAACTTCCGGTTTGGAGAATCGCCTGTTTTTTCGTAGACCGGGATTATCGGGGAAAAGGTTTCGCTTCCATCGCTCTTGAAAGTGCCCTTAGCAAAATTGCCGACTCGGAGGCGAAACCGTTGAAAGCTATCCCGATGACGCCCAAAGCCGATCGGTTTCAGGATCTTTCCCTTCCAATAAGCACGATTTCGATTTTTGAGCGTTAAGGATTTCAACGAACACGCCGCCTTTTCAAGCGGCTTTCACAGTAGCGGTAAGTAGCGGCGGTTACGGACCGGAACTTGCACCGGATTGACCGGCAACGTCCGTAATCTTGACATGGCGGATGACGCTGACTTCGACGCGGCGATTTTGCGCCCGCCCTTCGGCGGTATCGTTCGAGGCGACCGGATGGTACTCCCCGTACCCGATGGACGAGAACAAGGCGGGGTCGATGCCGCTTGTGGCCAGCAAAATTTTCATAAAGTTCAGCGCCCTCTTTGCGCTCAAATCCCAGTTCGTTTCGAACTCTCCCCTCGATATCGGCACGTTGTCGGTATGCCCGGCCACTTCGATCCGATAGCCCGGATATTTGCCAAGCATCGCGCCGATCGCGGCGGCCAGCTTCTGCGAATCGGGCCTGAACGCGGCAGAGCCGGAATCGAACAGGGCGCGGTCGCGGATCGTGATCACAAGGCGCTCGTTCGTCAGCTTGGTATCGAGCTGGGCGATCAGATTATTGTCGGCAATATACTTGTCCAGATTATGCTTGAGCTCCTCCAGATCCTTCTCTTCTTTCTGCAATTGCTCCTGCAGCTTGGCCGCGTCCGGCTTCCCGGCGGTTGGCGCGTCGGTCTGGCGGTCCTCTTTTTTGTTTTCCATATTCGGACTGCTGTTTACCGGGATCAGATTCGACAGTTGGAACTGAGCCGCGCCGCCGTTAAAAGCGGAATGCAAAGAGGCCATAAGCGTATCGTACTTTTTGGCGTCCATTTTGCTGGAAGCGAAAAGAATGATGAACAGCGCCAGCAAAAGCGTGAGCAAATCGGCGTACGGAATGAGCCACGTCTCGTCGATATGCTCCTCATGATGCTGCTTTTTGTGCGGCTTACCCAAGCGCGGCACCCTCCTTATTCGGCTCGTCCTCTACGCGCTGCGAGTTCGGGACGAACACGAGCAGCTTTTGCCGCATCGCGATGGAGGAGACGCCGGACTGGATAGAGAGCAGCCCTTCGATCATCATCAGCTTGATTTCGACTTCCTTCTTCGATCTCTGTTTCAGCTTGTTGGCGATCGGGTGCCACAGCACGTAGCCGGAAAAAATACCGAACAGCGTCGCCACGAACGCCGCGGAAATTAAATGGCCGAGCTTCTCCACCTCGCTCAAATTGCCGAGAGCCGCAATGAGACCGATGACAGCGCCGAGCACCCCCAAGGTCGGCGCATACGTTCCTGCCTGGGTAAAAATGAGTGCTCCGGAGCGATGCCTCTCTTCCATCGCGGCGATATCTTCCAACAGCACATCGCGCACGTACTCGTGATCGTTGCCGTCGATAATAAGCCGAAAGCCGCCCTTCAGGAACGGGTCCGCTATATCCTCCACTTTGGCTTCGAGCGCCAGCAAGCCTTCCCGCCGGGTCAACGATATCATATCGGAGAACCAGTTGATAAGCTCCATCTTGTTCTGCAATTTTTGCTCCGTAAAGACGATCTTCAGCAGCTTCGGAAATTTTTTGATGTCTTCCAGCGAAAATCCGATGAACAGCGTCGCAGCCGTACCTACAAAAATGATCAACAGCGCCGCGGGATTGATCAGAGCCGACAGATTGGCGCCCTTCAGTACCATGCCGAGCCCGACGGCAATAACAGCAAGTACGAGTCCGATAATTGTCGATTTTTCCATCCACGATCCACACCTTTAATAGGTATTATGTAATGATTTATGTATTATTTTGTCGTAATATGTCATATTAGCATGTTTAACGTCAGTTTAACAGAAACATAGGCTTGCAACAAGTTCCAATCGTGTTTCTAGACTCGTAAATACAAAAGAACCTGCCGCAATGAGCAGGTTCTTCATAGGTATTTTTACCTGATTGCATTATCCTAGGGCCGTCCCCCGGCGTGCATCGAAATAAGTCGATATCGTTTGCACCTGCCGATCCTGCAGCATCGTATTGGCGCGGACGAACGCATTTTGAATCGCTCCGGCCAAATCGTCAAAAATGCAGGCGTCGGCCATGAATCGCTTCTTCTTAATGGACTATTTTCACGCTATCTACATTATTTGATCGAGGACATTTATTCCATGCGGTCAAAAAAAATGAGGAATCGCCCATGTTGCAGGCGATTCCTCATTTTCGCACTCGGCATTCTGCGCTACGGCAGCTCCGCAATGACGTCAATCTCAACCAGAATGTCGTCCAGTTCGCTGCCTACCGTCGTTCGGACCGGGTATGGCTCGGAGAAAAACTCGCGGTACACTTCATTGTACTCGTCAAACAGCTTCAAATCCCGCAAGTGGGCCGTCACTTTCACGACGTCGTTCATCGTGGCCCCGGCCTCTTTCAAAATGTTCTCGATGTTTTTGAGCACTTGTCTCGTCTGCCCGGCGATCGTGTCGGGAATTGTCCCCGTCTCCGGATCCAGGGGGCCTTGGCCGGCCACATAGACCCGGTTTCCTACTTTCAAGCCTTGAGAGTACGGTCCGACAGGAGCCGGCGCTTTCGAAGTTCGGATTTGCAGTTTCATCCCGTCATCTCCCCACTCGTCCTATTGTTGTGCCGCATCGCCGCCACGCTGTGCCTCGGCGACGACCAGGTTATGGAAAATCGCCCGGACACGCCCCATCGCCTCGTTCTCCCGGGACGGATGAACGCGGTTCGTAAGCAGAATCGCGAACACGTCCGCTTCGAGGTCCATCCATACGCTGGTGCCGGTAAAGCCGGTATGGCCGAAAGAAGCGGAGGAAAACAGATCGCCAGCCGGCGAACCGAACCTGTCTTTCGCTTGCCAGCCGAGCCCCCGCGCCAGATTAAGGCCGGACGTATGATTGCGCGTCATCTGCATGACGGTTGCCGGCTGCAAGTAGCGGCCCTTTCCACTATCGCCGAGACGAAGCATCGTTTGGCACAAGCGGATCAGATCGCCAATGTCGCTAAACAAACCCGCGTGTCCGGCGACGCCGCCCAGCACGACGCAGTTCTCGTCGTGCACTTCCCCCCGCACGAGCCGCCCGCGCCACGGACACTGCTCCGTAGCGGCAGTGCGCGGGTGCAAGTCCGCAGGCGGGTTGAACAACGTCCGGCTCATCCCCACAGGAGCGAGCACCGTTTCCTGCATTGCGCGCTGCAGCGGCAAGCCCGTGACGGCCTCGATGACGGCGCCTACGATCATGAATCCTTGCGACGTATATTCAACGGTGGTGCCCGGCTTGCTGCGCAGCGGTAGACGTTTTACCGCTTCCATCAGCGCCTCGGCGGTCGCGGCCGTCTTGTACAGCGGCTGCTGTCCGGGAATGCCGCCGGAATGGGTCAGCAGCTGGTGAAGCGTAATGCCCGCTTTATCCGTGCCGGCATAATCGGGCAGAAAATAGGCGATCGTATCGTCCAGGCGCAGCTCTCCTTCTTCCAGCAGCTTCATCATCGCCAGCGCGACGATCGGCTTCGTGACTGAAGCCAAATCCCACAAGCTGTCCGGCTGAACAGGTTCGCCGTCCCAGGAAAGCGTGCCGACCGTGCCGCTCTCGACAACGGACGAAGCCGTCCCCCAGGCGTAAGCCGCCCCGGAAAACGCCCGCTGCTCGCGGCATTTGCGCAGAACCGCGGCAATTTTGCTCGCACTCATCAACATCACCCTTTCAAAAACTCGCGGGCGATCCGCTCGTAAATGTCCACAGCTTGTTCCAGCTGCGCGATTTCCACAAATTCGTCCGGAGCGTGAGCCTCAGCCAGGCTGCCCGGGCCGAGAATGACGGTCGGGATGCCAGCTATCGTCACCAGCTTGCTCATATCGCAGCCGGCGCTGAAGCCTTGCGCCTTTTTCGCGCTGCCCGTTGCTTGTTCCAGCGCCGCCAGCGCCACCTTCACGATCCGTTCCGATTCGTCCGTTTGCGACGGAATCGTGGCGACGACGACCTCGATCGGGTCGACCTGCAGCTGCGGGATGTCCTCCTTCATCCGGCGCAAAATGCGCTCCAGCTCGCGGTCGGCATCCTGATGCGTTTCGCCCGGTATGAGCCGCCGGTCGGCGATCAGCTCGGCGCTTTCCGGGATCGTATTTTGCCTGGTCCCCCCGTGCACGATCGTTACCGCCGCATTGGCCGGTCCGAGCTGAGGATGGGGAGATTGCGCAAGCGACTCGTTCAACCGGTCGTATTCCAGGCAAAACCGCGCCGCATGAACGATCGCGTTAATGCCCAGGTGAGGGCTGCCGGAGTGGGCGGCGCGCCCGCGGAAGCGGATTTTGCGCATATACGTTCCTTTATGAGCGATAGCTGCCTCGAGCTGCGTCGGCTCGCCGACGACGGCGCCGTCGGCTTGGATCCCTTGCCGCACCAGGTGCAGGCTGCCGATGCCCCCCGCCTCTTCGCCCATGACCGCCGTCAGCACCAGCTTGCCCCGCAGCCCTTCGCTGCGCTGCGCAAGCCGCTCCATCGCAGTCAGCATCGCCGCCAGACTGCCTTTGGCGTCGCAGGCGCCAAGCCCGTACACGCGGCCGTCCCGCACGGCCGGTTCGAACGGGGGCTGCGACCATATTTGACCCGCAGGATTGTTGACATCCATATGCGTGTTAAACAGCAGGCAGGGGCCGTCGCCTTCGAAATCGAGCGTCACGATCACGTTATCTTTACCGGGTTCGACCGTCTGGCGCTCCACTCTCGCTTGGAAGCGCCGAGCCCAAGCTTCCGCCCAATCGGCGACAAGGGCACTTCCCCCGGCGGGGTCGGGCTCGGCAGCGCGATGCATTCGAGCAGCGCTGCTACAACCGGGCTTACGTTTGGCAACGTACATCATCTCCGTTTTGGCATAATCAGCGGAATCAGTTCCAGAGCTTCGCGAGCAGTTCGGACAGCTGGCCGAAATCGGCGTTCAATTTCAGCTCCGATTCCGGTACCGCCTGCTGGGTGGCCGAAGGCTGCTTCAGCCCTGTACCCGTAATGACGCATATGACGCGGTCCGACGAGCGGATGCGGCCCTGCTCGACGCCTTTCTTGACGGCGGCGAGCGAAGCGGCGGAGGCTGGTTCGGCGGCGATGCCTTCGTTGCCGAGCCATCGCATCGCTTCCAGAATCTCGCTGTCGGTCACCGTCTCGGCGAAGCCGCCGGAGTCGTACACCGCGCTGAGCACCCGCTCCCCTTTCTGAATCGGGGCGTCGCCGGCGATGCTTTGCGCGATCGTCTTCGTGGAATCGCCGTACCGCTCCGCCGTTCTCGAGCCTTGCCGGAACGCCCGCACGATCGGCCCGGTCGCGTCGGGCTGAACGGCGACCATCCGCGGTACGGAATCGGTCCAGCCGAGCTCAAGCAGTTCGCCGAAACCTTTCCACGCCCCCCATATGCCGCCGCCCGTGCCGACCGGGTGCACCATGACGTCGGGCGCTTTCCAGTCGAACGCTTGGGCGATTTCGTATGCGTAGCTTTTCATCGCCTCGTGCCGGACCGGATTGATGAAATTGACGAACTGGTACAGACCTAGCCTCTGCACCGCTTCCGCCAGCATCGCCGTAATGTCGTTCATGCTTTCGAAGTGCAACGTGGCGGTGTGGGCGCCGTACAGGCCGATCATCGATTTTTTGAGCGGATTGGCCAAATATTCGACGAGAACCGCCGCCTCGATGCCGGCGCGCGAGGCGTAGGCGGCAAACGAAGAACCGGCGTTGCCGGAGCTGTACGTGAGGCCCCGCTTGATCCCGAGCTCTTTGGCGAAGCTGACCGCAAGGCTGAACCCTCTGTCCTTGAAGCTTCCCGTCGGCATGAGCGCATCGTTTTTGAAATACAACTCGGGAAGCCCAAGCTGCCGTCCGGCATAAACGGAACGGATCAGCGGGGTTCCTCCCTCTCCGAGCGTGACCACATTCGCAGCGTCCCGCAGCGGGTAAAACTCGTGCCATCTCCACATTGAAGGGACGCGGCTTGCAAACATGCCTGGACTCAGCTCCCGCTTCATCCTTCCCAGATCGTACCGAACCTCGAGCAGTCCGCCGCAATCCGGGCAAGTGTTCAGCGGACGGTGCAGCTCGAACGGCTTTGCGCATCCGTCGCATACGTAATGAGTCGCATAGGACCATGTCATGACGGGCTATCTCCTATCCGAGCCTTGTTTTGGGATCCATATAATCCCTGACGGCGTCTCCCAATATATTAATAGCGAGGACAACGAGCATGATGCATATGCCCGGAAATACGGATATCCACCATGCCGTCCCCAAATACAGCTGCCCTTCGCTCAGCATATTGCCCCAGCTCGGCACGTTGACCGGCACCCCGAGGCCGAGAAAGCTGAGCGACGATTCGGCAATGATCGCCGATGCCACTTGAAACGTCGCGATCGTAATAATCGGAGCGACGATATTCGGCAAAATGTGCCGGAACAACAAGCGGGTTTCCGTCACGCCGATCGTTTGCGCGGCGACGACAAAGTCGCTCGTGCGGATGCTCATCACTTCCGAGCGGACGACCCTGGCGTAAGGTACCCACCCGGTCACGCCCAGCACGAGAATGAGATTGTTCATCCCCCCGCCGACGACGGCCACAATCGCGAGCGCCAGCAAAATCGTCGGAAACGCCAGCTGAATGTCGGCAATGCGCATCATGACTTGGTCGACCGCATTGTAGAAGCCGGAAAGCAGCCCGATCAAAGTGCCGATAGCCCCCGACAAGCATACCGCGAGAATGCCTACCGTCATGGAAACCCGGCTTCCGTACACGATACGGCTGAAAATATCGCGGCCGAGATTGTCCGTGCCGAGCAAAAAGCCCGCTTTGGCCCCGTGCAGCCAGACCGGCGGCTTGAGACGGGTCAGCAAATTTTGCGCGTTAGGGTCGTGGGGCACGATCAGCGGGGCTATAACGGCAAGCAAGACGAACAGGGCCAGCACCGCTGCGGAAAACCAGACTAACGCATATTTCATTCGGCCACGCAGCCGCTTCATCGCTATCCCCCCCTATTTGTATTGAATGCGCGGATCTACGATCATATAGCATAAGTCTACGAGCAGATTGACCAGTACGAAGACGCCGGCCAGCAAAATGATGGCTCCTTGCACGAGCGGAAAGTCGCGGTTGTAAATCGCCTGAATGAGCAGCTGGCCTACGCCCGGCCAAGCAAATATCGTTTCCGTCACGACGGATCCGCCGAGCAAAGCGCCGATCTCCAGGCCGACGACCGTAACGACCGGCAGCAAGCTGTTGCGCAACGCATGCTTGGCAACGACGGTGCGCGGGTACAAGCCTTTCGCCCGGGCGGTACGTATATAGTCCGAGCCCAAAGCCTCCAGCATCGACGAACGCAGCAGCCTTGTGACGAGCGCCATGAGATGCAGCCCGAGTGCGATTGCGGGCAGCGCCAAATGGCGCCAGCCGCCAATTCCGCCCGTCGGAAACCATTTCAAATGAACGGAAAAGACGAGGATGAGCAATATCCCGACCCAAAATACCGGCATCGATTGACCGAGCAGTACGAACGACAGCACTCCGCCCTCCACCGCCGTCCCCCTCTTCATGGCTGCCACGATGCCGGCGGGAATGGCGATGATGAGCGAAAAGAGCAGGGATGCGCCGGCGAGCTGCATCGTGGCCGGCAGCCGTTCGGCGATCAGCCGCGCCACCGGCTCCGAGTACCTGAGTGATTCGCCGAAATTGAGCTGAACCAAATGGAGCAAGTAAATGCCGTACTGTTCGACTAGCGGCTTGTCGAGACCGAAGCTGTGCCGGAGCGCTTCGACTTGCTGGGCCGAAGCGTCCGGAGGCAGCATGATGGCTACCGGGTCCCCCGTCAATCTGGCGATGAAAAACACGACCGTCGCCACGCCGAACAGCACGAATACGGCATAGAGAAAACGACGCAACACGTAGGATAGCAAACGGGTTCACCCCCGGCATAATTACTTGAAGGAAGCGTTATACATTGACAGCACGCCGATCGGATTCGGTTTCCACTGCACGTTCTTTCTCATGCCGTACAAATTGTCCAACTGATACAAGTAGATGAACGGCGCCTCTTCTTTGAGCAGCTGCTGCAGCTTCGTGAAAGCTTCTTGCCGCTGTTTCGGATCAAGCGATTTTTCCTCGATGTCCACCAATTTGTCGGCTTCGTCGTTTTTCCAGCGGTTGTAGCGGCGGTCGCTCTTGATATACGATTGGAAGTTGCTCATGGCGTCCATCGTCCAGCCCGTGTTGCCGATGTAATAGAGCGGCGCTACTTTTTTGGCGGCGATGTTGGCCGAAAGCGTTTTGCTGTCCACCAGGTTCGCCTGCACTTTGACCCCGACCTTGCCCAGCATATCGGAGATGATCTGCACAATGTTCGAATCCTGGTTGCCGGCGTCGAACTGGATCGTGAAGCCTTGCGGATAACCTGCTTGCGCCAGCAGCTGCTTCGCTTTGTCCGGGTTATACTCGTACGGGGCGACGGAGGCGTCGTACCCGAAGTTTTGCTTCGGAATGAGCGTGGAGACGCGGGATGCGTGACCGCCCAGCACTGTATCGATCATCGTTTTGACGTCGACGGCGTAATTGAGCGCCTGACGCACTTCCTTTTTGGCGAGCGGGCCGTTCTGCGCGTCGAGCGAGACGTAAAACGTGCGGATCCACGGGCTGCCGACGACATCGATGTCGGGACTTCCTTTCAGCTGATCGGCGACGTCGGCGGTAACGCCTGCTGCTGCGATGTCGATTTCGCCCGTTTTGAGCGCTGCAACCATATCGGCGGCGTTCGGTATGATTTTGAACGTCAAATGTTTTACTTTCGGGGCGCCGCGCCAGTAGTCGGGATTGGCGTCCATGACGACTTTGTTGTCTTTTTGCCACGAGACGAATTTGAACGGGCCTGTGCCGACCGGGTTTTTGGCGAAATTGTCGTCGCCCTTCTCCTTGATGTAATTCGGCGGGACCATGACGCCGCCAAACAAAGTGAGCTTATTCGGCAAAATCGGGTCCGGTCCGTCCGTAATAATGTTGACCGTCGTCGGATCGACAACCTTCACTTCTTTGACCGAATTCAGCTCCACGATCGGGGACTTCGTCTCCGGATTTTTCAAGCGGTCGATGCTGTATTTCACGACGTCGGCGTTGAACGGTTCGCCGTCTTGGAATTTGACGCCTTCGCGCAGCTTGAATTGCCATGTCGTATCGTCGATCGCCTTCCATTCGGTCGCCAGCGCGGGAGCGAGCTTGTTGTCGGCGTCGCGGGTGACGAGCGTGTCGAATATGTTGATGAGAATGTTCATATCCGGCATTTTCCCTTGCTTTTGCGGGTCGAGCGTGCCTGCATCGATATCCTGCCCGACGACCAGCGCATCCTTTGCCGGGCCAGGCCCATCCTTGGTACCGCCGGTGCCGCTCGTTCCGCTTGCACCGCCCGTTCCGCCCGAACCGCCTGTACTGCCTGTGCCGGTACCGCTGCATCCCGCCAAAACGATCATGAGCGCGACCATAATGAGCCACCATTTCTTCATCGTGCTTTTCCCCCTCGAACAGATTTTATGAAAACGCCGTGCTTCACGGCGTAGTCAACCATTGCAACTGCTTGCCGGCGATGACGGCTTGCGGCAGAATCACTTTCTCGGGCCGGACGTGCTCTCCTTTGGCGTCCCGATATACGCGTCCCCGGGGCGGCTCGCCCGCAATCCGGAACAGCGTCGCCCGCTCCAGGACGCCATCGAGGCGGCACCAGTCCGGAAGCCGCAAGACGGAAGCGGGAACCAAGGTTACGCCGGCGATGACGTCTTCCAGCGGCAGCCCGCACCATAGCAGCTTCGTCATCGTCGTGGTCAGATCGTAAACCGGGCCGCCGATATTGCGGACGTGAACGTCCGTGCTGATCGAAAATGCCGGAAGCCCTTTCGCCAAGGCATTCCTGCATATGTCAAAGCTGAAGCTGGCGGCGCCGTGCCCGACATCGAGAATAACCCCCCGCTCCAGCGCTCGCAGCAGCGCTTTGCCCGGGCTGCCTTCCCGGCTCCACGGATGCCCGGTTTTGCCGTGGAAGCAGTGGGTCACGACGTCCCCCTCGTCCAGCAAGTCCAGCACATCGTCGATCCTCGGCGGCGCTTCCCCGATATGCACCATGAGCGGCAAGCCGGCTTCCCGCGCGGCGAGCACCGCAAGCTGCAGCGGCTGCAAGCCCATCGTACCGACGATCGCTCCGCTCGACCTTACTTTGATGCCGCAAACAAAGGGCCGGTTATCGAGCGCCGCTTTGATCGTGCGGTCCACGTCGATGTGCGTCAGCTCGGCCACTTCGCGCATATGTACGAGCCCGATCGAGCTGATGTTAAGCCAGGCTCGGATATCCGTTTCGCACGCATGCGCCACATATTTCATGAAGCCGGGGAGCGTCGCCTCCCCTGCGCTGCCCGCGTCCGCGATCAGGTGGACGCCGGTGCGCAGCCCGACTTCGTCGGCCGGAACGCTGATCGAAGTCATTCCGTCATAGACGTGCGCATGCAGATCGATCCAGCCCGGGCTCAGCAGCAAATCAGGCTCAGCCTCCGCAGTATTGTCGCGATGCAGCGTGAACCCGTCCTCCGTTTGTTCGAGCCGGGCCGTGAACGCTGTTTTGCGAACAGGATCGATCACTTTGACCGCTAAAGCTAAAGCTTCCATCGTTATACTCCCGCTTTCTGTCAATATAGGTGGCATGCCACGGCATGCCCCGGTTCCAATTGGCGCAAAGCCGGCTTTACCGTTCGGCACGCGTCCATCGCCTGCGGACAACGCGTATGAAACGGGCAGCCGCCCGGCGGGTTGGCCGGGTTCGGCACATCCCCTTGCAAAACGATTCTGTCGCGTTGGACTCCCCTTTTGGCGACCGGGGCCGACGAAAGCAGCGCCCGCGTATACGGGTGAAGCGGATTTTGATACAAGCTGTCTTTGTCCGCGAGCTCGACCAAATGTCCCAAATACATGACGCCGACCCGGTCGCTAATATGTCTGACGACGGCGAGGTTATGGGAGATGAATATATACGAGAGCCCGTATTCTTTTTTCAGATCGAGCATCAGATTCAAAATTTGCGACTGAATGGAGACGTCCAATGCCGATACCGCTTCGTCGGCGACAATCAGCTTCGGGCTGAGCGCAAGCGCCCGCGCGATGCCGATCCGCTGCCGCTGGCCGCCCGAGAATTGGTGCGGAAACCGGAGCCGGTCGGACTCCCGCAGCCCGACGCGCTGCAGCAGCCGCACCGCCCGTTCCCTCGCCTGCTCCCGGTCCATGACGCCGTTTACGAGCAGCGGTTCGGCCAATATGTGCTCGACTCGCATTTTCGGATTGAGCGAAGCGTACGGGTCCTGAAACACCATCTGGAACTTTCTTCTCGCGTGGCGCAGCTTCGCTCCGTGCAGCTCCGACAAGCTTTCCCCGTCGAACATAATCGTCCCGCCGGTCGGATCCGTGACGCGCATGATCATTCGGCCCAGCGTCGATTTACCGCAGCCGGATTCTCCCACGATGCCGAGCGTCTCCCCCGTACCGAGCGTGAAGGATACGTCGTTCACCGCGTTCACGTGTCCGATCGTCCGGCGAAGCAGTCCGGCTCGAATCGGGAACTGTTTGTGCAAATTGCGCACTTCCAGCAAATTGCCGCCCATGTTATCCATCCTTTCTGTTAAACGAGATCGCAGCGCGCGAAATGGCCCGGCTTGATTTCGCGCAGCTCCGGCATGCGCTGCGAGCAGGAAGGCTGAGCCTTCTCGCACCGTCCGGCAAACCTGCAGCCTTGCGGATAATGCGCCGCATCCGGAACGGTTCCCGGAATCGAGTAGAGCACTTCCTTCACTTCGTCAAGGGAAGGGATCGACGCGAGCAGCGCCTGCGTATACGGATGAACCGGGGCGCCAAAAATGGCGTCGGCGCTGGCGTTTCCACGATTTGCCCGGCATACATGACGGCTACATGGTCGGCGATTTCCGCCACCACCCCTAAATCGTGAGTGATCATAACGATGGCCGTGCCCAATTCGTCCCGCATCCGTTTCATCAGCTCGAGCACCTGCGCCTGTATCGTCACATCGAGCGCCGTAGTCGGTTCGTCCGCGATCAGAAGCTTCGGCCGGTTCACCATGGCGATCGCGATCATGACCCGCTGGCGCATCCCCCCCGACAATTGATGCGGATACTCGCTTACGATTTGTTCCGCGCGGGGCACTCCGACAAAGCGAAGCATTTCGACGGCCATTTCTCTCGCCTGCGCTTTGCCGATTTTGCGGTGCCGCCTTAACACTTCCGCGATTTGATCGCCGATCGTCAGCACCGGATTGAGCGACGTCATCGGTTCCTGAAAAATCATGGAGATCTGTTTCCCTCTAATGTCCGCCATTTGCTTGTCGGAAAGCTGCACCAGATCGATGCCTTCGAACACAATTTGGCCGTCCACGATTTTGCCTCGCGGCTTCGGCACCAGCCCCATAATGGACAGCGACGTTATGCTTTTGCCGGAGCCGGATTCGCCCACGATGCATACGGTTTGGCCGGCGTGAACGTCCAGATCGATGCCGTCTACGGCATGCACTTCCGTATCGCCCTGAACAAAATAAGTTTTCAAATTTTTAATCGATAGCAGCGGAGCGGCCATGCAATACCTCCTCGTCGGATCGATGATTGCGCTTACATTTGCAGCGCAGCTGCAGGAGAGCAAAAAGAATTATTCCCTCTGGGCTGCCCCGCTTTGCTGCGCTCTCGTTTCTTCCAGGTAGTTGTACAACGTAAACTTGGAAATGTCCAAAAACTGGCATACGCGGTCGCCCGCTTTTTGACCAGGAACGCCCCTCTTTGATCGAGAAATTGAACCGCTCTCATCTTCTCTTCCTTGGTCAAGTAGGAGATCGGCTTGCCGATTGCTTTCTGGCACTCCTGAAGCAAATAGTCCAGCAGCTCACCTACGTCTTGGACGAACACCTCCTGCACTTCATGGTCCAGACTGTGCATCGTAACCGACTTCAACGTTTTCTCGGCCATAATCAGATCGGAAATGTCCAGGTTAATGCAAACCGCTCCTATCGTCTCGCCCGATTTGTTTTTGATGTAGACGGATGTCGATCTTAGCATTTTTCCGTCTTTCGTTTGCGTGACGTAATTGTAGCGGTTCCCGTCCGTGACGGTGCCGCGCAGCACTTCCAGCCCGAGATTGCTGCCGCAGTCGCCGATTCTGCGGCCCGTAATATGGGAGTTTTCAATCGCGACAATCGTTCGGTCATAGCTGCCGGTCAAATCGTGAAGCACCGCTTCGCATTTGTCTCCGAACTGAACTGCGATCCCTTTGACGAGCGCTTCCAGGAACTGCTGCTCCTCTTTGATATGCTCCAAACGACCACATACTAAAAAATATTTTTTTGGTTATCTAAATTTTTTTTGATTTAATTATAGCGCGTACATCTAAATTTTCAATCTATTTTTTTGAAAATAAAAAAAAGAAGCCTGCCGCCGCAGCGGCAATGCTCCTTTGTGCAGTTTAGGTTATCCGCCCGATACGAGCTGCAGCACCGCGAGCCGGTCTCCCTGCTTTAGCGGCACGTCGAGATGCTCCAGCCAAGCAATGTTGTCGTCGTTGTAACAAATCAAAACGTGCGGCCTGACGGCCCCCGACTCGGTAAACAGATGGACGCGCAGCAGAGGATACGTTTCGAGCATCCGGGCGATAGCTTGCTCCAGCGTTTCGGCCTGCAGCGTAAAGCGCGCATGTCCCCCGGTACAGTCGCTGATCAATGACGGAACGGAACATTCGATGCTCGGCATGGCTGTAACCGCTACACCTCCACAACCCACGGCTTCACGCACAAAATGCGGGACAGCTGGCCGGGCAGCCGGCTCCACGTCACGCCGCGGTCGAGGGAACAGAACAATTCGCCGCTGTTCGTGCCGAAATATAGCCCGTACGGCTCAAGCGTATCGACCGCCATCGCGTCGCGCAATACGCTCACATGCCGCTGCTCATCCGGCACGACGTCGCCAATCGGCTCCCACCGCTCATCGCCGGGGCGGCGCGACCAGACGAGCAGTTTGCCGCCCGCCATCGAACGCTTCTCGCTGCTCTCGAGCGGAATGAGAAACAGGTCTCCGTTCGGCCCGACCGCAATGGGGAAGCCGAACGGCCGGTCGTCGCCGTGCAAAGTGAGCCCTTCCTCGAACGGCACCCACGAGTCTCCTCCGTCCGTTGACATGAAGACGCCGCAGTGCTCCTGCATGTAAAGCGTATTCGAGTCGAATGGAGACATGACCATTTTGTGAATGCAGAAGCCGACTCTTTCGTCCGGCTGTCCCGTCGGTACCCGGTTCAGCCCACGGTTGCAAACTTTCCACGTTTCCCCGCCGTCGTCGCTGCGAAATACGCCGACCGCCGAGATCGCCACCCAAATGCGCTGCGGATTGTTCGGATCGGTCAAAATCGTATGCAGGCACATTCCGCCTGCACCGCCGAACCAATCGGGCCGAGTCGGATGCTTCGTCAAACTGTCCAGCTCGCGCCACGTTTCGCCGCGGTCATGGCTGACGAACAAGCCTGCATCCTCCGCGCCGGCGTACAGCGTATCGGGCTGCGACGGCGCCCCCGGCACAAGCTGCCATATCCGGTTCATGGCGAAGCCGGTTTCCGGCGCGTAGCGCGGACCGTCCTCAATTTGCCGCCACGTTTCCCCGAAATCCTCGCTGACGCGAATCGCCGGACCGTACGCCGTATGCGAAGTGCCGGCGAATATCCGGTTGCCGTGCCGGCTGTCGCCGAGTACGCTGTATGCCTCCCATCCGTTCAAAAAAGGCCCTTTCAGTTCCCAGCGCTGTCTTTCCTCGTCCGAGACGTACATAAATACACCTTTGCTCGTGCCGACCAGCACATGTATGCGCTTACTCATTTACTGCCTCCGTTCCGTTTGGACTGTTCTCTCCTACAATGATTTCTACAGACTGGAAGTAAATTCCTGCATGCCCTGCAACGATTCGGCAAAATAAAATACACCGCCTCAAAGAGACGGTGTGTCGCGTAAACCAACGAAACTTGTCTTACTGCTTCATCCGAGGGTCTAGCACGTCCCGCAGCCCGTCGCCGATGAGGTTAAACCCTAGAACCGTAAGCATGATGGAAAGGCCGGGGAATAATACCGTCCACGGCGCGTTCTGGATAAACTGGCGGGAATCGGAGAGAATTTTGCCCCATTCCGGCTCCGGCGGCTGCGCCCCCATACCGAGGAAGCCCAGGGCCGCGCATTCGATAATCGCGTGCGCGATGCTCAGCGTCGCCTGAACGATGATCGGGCCCAGGCTATTCGGCAAAATGTGCACGAAAAGAATGCGCGCGTTCTTCATGCCGAGCGCTTTGGCCGCCGTTACGTATTCCTCCGTGCGAAGGCTTAGCACTTTGGCCCGGACGAGCCTTCCGAACACCGGCACGTTGACGATGGCGATGGCGAGCAGCGCATTTTGCAGCGACGGCCCGAGCACCGCGACAACCGCAATCGCCAGCAAGATGTTCGGAAACGAAAGCAAAATATCGAAGAAACGCGAGATGACGATATCCGCCCATCTGCCGTAAAAACCCGCCAATATGCCGAGCAGCGTTCCCGCCACCATCGAGCCGAGCACGGACACGATGCCTACCCACAGCGAGATGCGGGTGCCATAGACGATCCTCGTGAACAGGTCGCGCCCGAGATCGTCCGTTCCGAACCAGTGCGCCGCACTCGGCGCTTGCAGCCGGTCCAGCAGCACCTGCTCTTTGTAGTCGTAGTGCGTAATCGAAGGGGCAAGAAAGGCGACCGCCACAAAAAAGAGAATGATCAACAGGCCGAGCATAGCCAGTTTATTGCGGCGAAATGCCCGCAAGCCTTCTCTCCACGGCCCGGAGGGGGCGGCCTTTGCCGGTTTCGGTTTTGCATTCAATACCGCTTGCGCCAATGATCGTTCCCCCTCTATTTGTAGCTGATGCGCGGGTCAACTGCCGCATAAAGCAGATCGACGAGCAAATTGATGATGACGAAAATAAATGCGATGATGAGGATGACCTGACTGAATGGACGGGATAGGTCGACGGGAAGCGTATACGCTTCG
>NZ_JXAK01000057.1 GCF_000829455.1 Gordoniibacillus kamchatkensis | reverse complement strand
CAACCTGTCGTTCTCCAGCTCTCGAAGATGCTGCGCCAGCATTTTCTGGGTGACCTCGGGTATCAGCTTTTCCAGCTCGCTGAACCTCTTGGCGGATTCCAATAAATGCCATATGATCAAAGGCTTCCATTTCCCGCCTACTACTTGAATCACCGTCTCGATAGGGCATTTCCTTTCCTCCCCGGCCTCCGCGCGGACAAACATGACATCCCTCCTTGCCCATACTTACTTTTAAGTGAGTACCCTACATGAAAGTGGGTTCTTAACAAGATTTTAGAGCGATGCTAAGCTTGAGTCAATCCACAGACGAAAATTTGGAGAACCATTTGGAGGGGAAAAGGACGATGAAAATCATTGTTTTCGGAGCAACGGGAAATACGGGAAGAAGAGTGCTGGCGCAAGGGGTTAAGATGGGACACGACATGACCGCATTTGTGCGAAATCCCGAGAAGCTTGATGAACAGCAAGGCGAGCATGCCGCACGGCATGTGAAGGTGGTCGCGCGGGACATCATGGACCCGGCAAGCGTCCGCGAGGCGCTCTCGCATCAAGACGCCGCTATTATTGCAGCCGGCCATGCGGGCCAGGGAGAAGAGTTCGTTCGTATCGTCGATAACATTGTAAGCCAATGTGAACTCCAACCCAGTTTCTCTGGGCGGGTATGGGTAATGGGAGGCGCCGGCCTGCTGGATATTCCATATACCGATCTTATCGGAAATAATTTGCCCGGCTTCCCGCCCATGTTTAAAACTCACAACCGGAATCTCGAACGTCTGCAGCAGACTCAGCTCGATTGGTCCATGATGTGCCCGGGAACGATGGTTGATTCGATAGAGCATCCGGCTCCGGTTCGTCTGCATGTGACAACGGAAACTTTGCCCGTGTCCATTCCGGAGACGATAAAGGAATTTTCCGAGGCCGATATAGCCGGTTACTTGTTCAGCCGGTTTCAAGAGCTAAATGTCGCTTATGAGGATGTGGCGAATTGTATGCTGAACCATATCGGGCTCGCAGGGCCGTTTCAAAGAAAAAGGGTCGGTCTCGCCTATCGAAGCGATATCTCGGAGAGCTGAGGAGGAAGAAGGAGATGATCGGTTTGTTTGGATTGCTGCTCGTTTTGCATATTTTGGCTACGATTGCCGTAATCGGTCCCGCTTTCGTGGTGCCCGTCATCCGAAGATCCGCCAGAACCTTCGGCCAACTGCGCTTTGCTTTCAGTATAACGACCAAGCTTGCCATTCTGCCTAAAATTGGCGGAGCCGTACTTATTGTTACCGGGATTTGGCTCATGATCATAACCAAGATGGGGCTATCCCAAATGTGGCTTAATCTATCCATCCTTTTATCGCTGCTGATGATCGTGACGATCGGCGGGTTGATCGAACCGCGTATGAAAAAGATCATGCAGATCGTATCTGAAAGTCAAGGCCAAGAGGATGAAGTTCCTGCCGAGTTCGCACGGGCGATGAAAAAGATCGCGCCGCTCGAGTCGGCGGCACAGCTGCTGATGCTTGCCATAACCGTGCTTATGGTCGTTAAGCCATTTTAAAGAAGCCATCAAGCCTTTCGACAACAGGTCACATCTCACCGCATGATGCGCTTGCCGCAAGCAAAATAACGCCAAGCCCGGCAAGGGGCTTGGCGTTATTGGGTAACGCGTCATCTCACGATCGTCAGGATGTCGTCCACTTCTTTGCGCGGCAAGCGGCCCGGGTGCTCGGCCGGGTAACCCAGCGCAATGACCATGTTGATCTGGCATTCCGGCGGAATGCTCAAATACTCGCGCAGCTGCTCGGAAGCGAGCAGCACGGGGCCGGTCATCGGGCACGTCGCCAGCCCTTTGGCGTGGGCGGCGAGCATCAGGTTTTGCGAGGCGAGGCATGAGCTTTTGATGCCTTCCTCGTCCCATACGGAATCCGGCACAAACCCGATCGGTCGAAAATTTTGTCGCGGAATTTCGACGCATACGGCGTCGCCAAACAGATGATGAGCGCCGGCGCGTCGGAGAAGGCGGTGGCGTACGGGCCGAACGATTTGACCAGCAGCCGGCCTTCGCGGCCTTTGCCTTCCGCCTCCGCTTTCTCGGCTATGCGGTGCAGCTGCTCCCAGGTCATCGCTTCGATCGCCTTGATTTTCTCCTTATTCATGACTGCGATAAATTGCCATGTTTGCGAATTCGTATCGCTCGGCGCATACCGCGCGCAATCGATCAGCTCGCGCACGTCTCCGCGGACACTTCCTGCTCGGTGAAGCTGCGGATGCTGCGGCGCTCCAGCATAATCGTCTTAAACTGCTCATACTGCATAAAATGCGTTCCCTGCTTTCCGTAAGTAATGAGTTGGTGTTAAGACCATATGCCAAGTATACCCGATCCTTTACTCCAACACCACCGTATCTCCCTCATTCAGACCGCCGGCGACCTCGGTTTTGTCCGCCGTCTCCACGCCGGCCGTGATCGGCCGCTTTTCCGCAGCGCCGGACGAGCCGAGCACCATGACGTACGCCTGATCCTTGTCATGCTGCACGGCGAAGGTAGGCACCGCCAGCACGCCCTGCTTGCGCTCGGTCTCAATCGTTCCGGTCAGGCTGAGGCCTGCGATCAGCTTCTCGTTCGGCTCGAGCGCGATGACGACTTCGAATTGGGCTGCGCCGCTCGCCGCCCCGTCCGTCCCCGGCTTCGCGAACTTGGAGACGCGCTCGATCGCGCCTTTCAGCTTGACGCCTTGCAGCGCATCGACCTTGACGTCGACCGGCATGCCGGGCCGAATCCGGAACACGTCGTATTCGCCGACGGTCGTGACCAGCTGCAGCTTCGTCAGATCGACGATTTTGCCGAGCTTGTCGCCCTCTTTGACGCGCTGCGGCTCCTTCGTATCGCTAAACAGAAAAATGCCCGAGTCCGGCGCCGCATAGTTCGCCTGCGCCAGCTTGGCCCGCTTCGCCTCAAGCTGCATATCGGCGGCAACGCCGCTTACCTCGCTCAGCTCCGTCTGCAGCTCGCGGCTTTGCTGCGCCGCGTAGCGCTGCTTCGCCCCCGCTTCGCTGACGGCCCCGTCGGCTTCGCCGCCCGCCGACGCCTGGAAGCGCGCCAGCGACGCTTCCAGCTCCCGCTTGCGTTTGCCGGCCTCCAGCTGCGCAATGTCCGCGCCCAGCTCGGCGCCGTCGAGCTCGAACAGCACGTCGCCCTTGCTCACTTGCGAGCCGTCGCCGATGCGCCATTTTTTGACGTTGGCTTCGAACGGAGCCGATATCCACGTTTCCTTCACGTAAGACGATTTGCCTTTAATTTCGATCGTACCGACGATATCTTCGCGGGTAACCGGAAATTTCAGCTGCATCCCTGCGGCCGCACCCGGTCCCGCCGTACCCGGACTCCGCTTGCCCGGCTTGCCTTGCGCGTATAGAAACGCTGATACGCCTACGATCGCTGCGGAAGCTATCGCAAACAACGCCAATGTTTTCATTTTCATCAATGCTATAATCTCCTATTCGCGTTTGATGGCGGTCAGCGCATCGGTACGCGACGCCTTGATCGCCGGATAAATGCCGGAGAGCACCCCGGTCAGCACGGCAAAGAACAAGCCGACAGGCAAAATCCAGAGCGAAATGAACAAAATTTCCGGATCGCTGCCGGGCGGTCCTTTGCTGAACCGGGTCACGATGCCGTTGATGCCCCACACGACCCAATACGAGAGCAGAATGCCGCACGCCCCGCCGATGACGCCAAGCAGGGCGGATTCGACGATAAAAAGGTTCCGGATCTGCCGTAAATTCGCTCCCAGCACCTTCATGATCCCGATTTGCCGGCGCCGCTGGTACGTCGACATCGTCATCGCGACGACGATCGAAATCGAAGCGACGAACAGGATGAACAGCCCGGCCCCGCCGAAAATGAGCCGGACGATGACGAACTCCTGGTTCATCCGGTCTTTCTGGTGCAAATTGTTTTGCGTGTTCAGCCGCAGCTTGCGGAGGAGCGCATCCACTTCCGCGACGTGCTCGGTGCTGTCCACCTTCACGACGACGCGGTTCGGGCGGTCGACGGACGGGAGCGCGGCGCTGCGGCCCGCTTCCGCCGCTTTGCGCTGCTCGAGCAGCCGCTCCGCAAGAGCGAAGGACATATACACCTGCTTGTTGTTCCATGTCATATAGTCCGGCGTTCCGTCCGGGCGCTTCAGCACGCCGCCGACGCGGACGGGGAATTCAGCCGTGCCGCTGGCGCCGGAACCGTCGGCGGCGGCACCGCCAGCAGCTTTGCCGCCGCCGGCCGCACCGATTCCGCCCGGACCGCCGCCGATTTTCAGCACGATCGTTTTGCGGTATACCGGGTACGGCAGATTGTCCATTTGCTGGATACGGTCCCGCACGGCGGGATCCCCGGCGTTTTGCCGCAGCTGCTGCTCGCGCACCTTTAACGCTTTCGCATCGAATATGCCGAGCGCCGCCCCGTAGCCGAGCACGACCGAGCCGCCGCCATCGCCCGTGCCGCCTTGCGCGAACGCGTTGCCGAAGGCCGGCAGCGCCTCGAGGTCGGTAGCTACGATCTGGACGCGGCCCTCTTTGTCGCCGTCGACGGTGAATGCCGCGTCGCCGAGCTCGAGGAAGCTGGCCACTGCTTTGACGTGCGGCAGCTTGCGGATCAGCTCGATTTTGGCCTTGGTGATGCCGTCCCCGGCGCCTGGAGCTGAGTTGCTGCGCGCCGTCTCGCCCCCGCTTGCCCCGGGAGCGCTGCCGCCGTCCATAATCGTAATTTCGTCCGTCTTCAAATAATAGCCCATTTGCTTTTCGCTGTAGTGGCTATCGATTCGCCGAAGGCGAGGGCGACGATGATCGACGCCGAGCCGATGGCGATCCCCATCGCGCACAGCGCGGTCACGACTTTGCGCCGCCGCAGCTGGTCCCAGCCGAGCTTGCCGTAATCGCTCAGCTTCATTCCTTTTCACCTGCCGTGCGGGGACGGCATCTTCCACGAGCCGCCCGTCGCGCAGCTGAATGACGCGCTGCGTCCGGCGCGCGACTTCCAGCTCGTGGGTGACGATGACGAACGTAATTCCGAGCGAACGGTTCAGATCGGTGAGCAGATCGATAATTTCCTGCTCCGTCTTCGTATCGAGGTTGCCGGTCGGCTCGTCCGCAAACACGATCGCCGGATGCGTCACGAGCGAGCGCGCGATCGAGACGCGCTGCTGCTGGCCGCCGGACAGCTGCGACGGGAACAGCTCCGTTTTGCCGCCGAGCCCGACTTGTCCAAGCAGCTGCATCGCTATGCCGCTGCGCTCTTTGCGGCCGATCGACTGAAACACGAGCGGCAGCTCGACATTTTCGCGGACGGTCAAGTGGGGGATGAGCTCGTACGATTGAAAAATAAAGCCGATATGCGTGCGGCGAAATTCGGCCAGACGGTTTTCCGACATCGTCTCGATCGCCTGACCATCGATCCGGATTTGTCCGGACGTCGGCTTCATGAGGCCGGCCATCAGGTTGAGCAGCGTCGATTTGCCGGAACCGGAGCTGCCGAGCAGTGCCACCATCTCGCCCCTTTGCACGGTGAAATCGATGTTTTGAAGCACTGGCGTCGTTTCGGCGCCATTTTTGAAGCTGTGGTGCAAATTATGTATGGTAAGCACGCGACCCCTCCCGATACAAGCGCATAACAAATCAGGCTAAGCGGTAAAGCTTGCCTGATTTGTTAACGATGCAGCTGCTCGTTTAGTTGCACGCCAGGTTCTTAAGTTTTTCTTAATTGCGAGGAGACGGCACCGGTTCGCCTCGCTCCTCTTTCATATGCATCAGGTAGAAGCCGAATGCGGCGATTAGCGCGAGCACTGCCGCGATCCGGTACAGCCATTCGCCGCCGAGGTGCTGAAACACCCAACCGCCGATGACGCCGCTGAGCAGACCGGCCAGCGACGACCACATGACGGCGAAAATGGCTTGCCCCGACGAACGGTATTCATCGGGCACCGCCTGCTGAAAATAGCGTAAGGCCGTGAACAGAAAAATGCCGAAGCTGACGCTGTGCAGCGCTTGAACGGCCACGACCCAAGCCGGATCGGCAATAAAGCTCAGCAGCGCGAAGCGCAGCACATAAAAGGCGGAGGCAATCGTAAGCAGCGCCAGCTCCTTAAATTTGTGCCCGAATTTGCTGAGCAGGAAAAAAACGGGGATTTCGCTCACCGCCGAAGTCGTCCACGCATAGCCAACGATGGCGTCGGAGGCGTGCAGCTGGCGCATATATAGCGCGAGGAAGCCGTCGTTCATCCGGTGCGCGATCGACAAGACGAGCAGCAGCGACAAAAAGCGCACAAATTTCGGAGCGCGGACGATTTGCACCATCGGCCCGAGTTCGAGCGGCTTGAAGCTTCCTCTGCGGCGGGCGTCGTGCAGCGCCAGCGCGATCAGCAGCGAGCAGGCGGCCGAAGCGTACACGAGGTACGGGGTGAAGCCGTGGCCGGCGCGGGCCAGAATGAGTCCGAAGCCTAGCGAGGCGGCGGCGAAGCCGATCGATCCGAACACGCGGAACGAGGCGTAGCTTTTGCCGGTTTTCGCCGCGAGCAGCAGCAGCTGGCTGTCGTTGATGGAAGACATCGGCTGCTGGAAAAAGAAGAAGAAGGCCATGCACAAATAGAGCAGCGCAAAGGAATGCGTATGGAAGGCGACCGGAGCCAAAGCCAGCTGGCCGAGCAGCAGCAGGAGCAGCACTTTGCGGGTCGTACCCCATTTGTCGCTCAGGTAGCCCCAAAGCAAGTTCGATACGAGGCCGATCATCGGTCCGATCGAGTACAGCATGCCGATTTGCACTTTGGAATAGCCGACCGCGTCGAAGTAGAGCGGAAAGCAAGAGGCGACAATGGCCATCATCGTATACATGGAGAACGTAAAACTTTTGGCCAGCGTTTGCTGGGCGCCGCTCGGCACGATGCATCACTCTTTTCGCGCGGTGAATTGCTAGGTTGATTTATAAAATACTAGTATAGCAGATTTACCGTCAGAGCGTGCAGGGAGTTTCGTCCGCCAGTAAACGCATTGCGGCCGGCGCGGGAAGATCGTTTTTTACCTTCTAACCTGATTTCTGACCGTTGTTCTGACAACGCCGATATCCGAAGCGTTAATCGCAATCGGGTTGCCTCCTTGCCCGGTCCTGGCCGAAGCGGTTTGTCTGACTTCGACGCTGATTCTTTTTGTTTTCATGCCTGTCCGTTTCTGCACTGCCATCTTCCTCACCTCCTTTCCATCCAAACAGGTTACCGGCGCGTCGTTTTTTTCGCAATTTTCACATTGACGGCGTTGCTGGCCAGCGCATTGCCTTGGCGAGTATGGGCAACGGCGGATTGAAAAATTTGCAAGACGAGATAGTGGTTTTTGCCGACACGATATTTATAGCTTTTCACACGAGTATGAATCATAGAACAACCCCACCCTTCTTCAATCTATGAAACTGAATCTACTAGCAGTTTGTTCTGATAGAGACGGGCGTCGCGGCGAATGATCCGGTACTTCGAAAATGAGGCTTCAATGCAGGAAGGATTGAGCTCACGGACTAACATACACACTGGAAACAGGGGAGGCTAACGTGGTACAGTATTGGGTAAGCAATAGATCCGGAAGGGTGGGCAGAAGCGAATGAAGTACGCATTCGTGCCTGACGTGCGGCTCGGGATTCCGCTGCCGGTGCTTGAAGTCGACTGGGAGGACCTCAGCGCTGCGGAGCAGGCGGACATTTTGCTGCAGTGGGAACATATCCGAGGCCGTATTCCGAACCGCATTTTTGAACTGGAACGGGTCATTATCGACAAGCAAAGCCGGCTCGACCGGGAGGACGATTTTCCGGCGTCATGCAGGCTGAACAGCGAAATTGCGGAGCTGGCCAGTACGATCAACGACTTGCATTTATGGTTCCGCGTCAATCAGGAGATGGAGCAGAAGCTTCATCGCTGAGGAGGGATCAACCGATGCTCTTGAACGATATACGGCATAAGCTGCTCGCGCACACACCCTCGCTCGCTCCCACGGAGATTTGGGACCGGGAGCTGGAGCGGCACATAGCCCGGCTCACCGTGCTTCCCGCCGCATCTTCCGGCAAACAGGGCGAACTGGCGGGATTGGCGCTGAAGGCCGGGCTGCATTTGTGGAACGGCAGCCTCGATGCGTCGCACCGTTTGTCGCAAGACGTGGAGACGCCGCTCGGCAGCTACTGGCACGGCATTATGCACCGTATGGAAGGCGACTACAGCAACGCGAACTATTGGTTTGCGCGTGCCGGAAGGCAGCCGATTCACGAGGCGCTTCAGGCGGCGGCCGCAGCGGCGCTTGCCCGGCGGGAGTCCGAGTGGCGGCATATGGAACAGATCGGGCTGCGCAGCAAGCTGGAGGCGATCCGCTGCGCTCCCGTATGGACGCCGGCTACGTTCACGGCCGCAGTCGAGCTGTGCGTGCGGAGCGGTCAATCGGCGGCACGGCCGGTGCTTGAGGAGATTCAGGCGGAGGAGCTGCGGCTGCTGGCGGATTACAGCTATGAACAAGGCGGAGGGTTGACCCTTGGCACGAGTTAGCAGCCCGGCGGATGTTCCGCACGGACCGATTCGGCTCATGAGCCGAGTGTACAAATATGTGCTGCCGGAAGTGCGCAGCCAGCTGCAAGGCTGGCGCGAGAAAGCCGGGCAGATCCCGGACCCGGAGCTGAGGAGGCAAGCGCTGGCCAGCATTGCCTCCAAGCAGTTTCACTGCGAGGGCGGAGCGGTGTATGCCGCCGCCAACTTGCCGCAGCGGCACATTCTCATTCCGCTCATCGTCGCTTTCCAGACGATCAGCGACTATCTCGACAATTTATGCGATCGGAGCACGTCGCTCGATCCGGAAGATTTTCGCCGGCTCCATCAATCGATGCTCGACGCTGTCAATCCGGAGGCGTCGCTGAACGATTACTACGAGTTCCGGTCGGAGCGGGAGGACGGCGATTACTTGCCCGAGCTCGTCAAAACGTGCCAGTCGTGCATTCTGCTCCTGCCGTCGTACGAACGGGTCAAAGCCCCGGTGGAGCGGCTCGTCACGCTGTATTGCGAGCTCCAGGTGTACAAGCATATTCGCCACGACCTGCGCGAGAGCGAGCTCGCGGCCTGGTGGAACCGCCATGCGGCCGCTTATCCGCAGCTGCAATGGAACGAATTTGCTGCGGCTACCGGCTCGACGCTCGGCGTCTTTATGCTGTTTTTGGCGGCGACGGACCCGAACTTGACGGACCGCACGGTGGCGAACATCGTGGCGGCATACTTTCCGTATGTGTGCGGGCTGCACATTTTGCTCGATTATTTGATCGATCAGGAAGAGGACCATGCCGGCGGCGATTTGAACTTTTGCTCGTATTACTGCGATTTGGAGCAGACGGTTCAGCGCATAGCGGGTATCGTGCAGGAGGCGCGCCGCAAAATTTTGCTCTTGGAACATGCGCCGTTTCATCGTATGATAATTGAAGGTTTGCTCGCGCTCTATTTGTCGGACCCGAAGGTGCGCTCGCAGCGCGAAGTGCGCAACGTGTCGCGGCAGCTGATGAAGAACAGCCCGATGACCCGGTTGTTTTTCTGGATGAACAGCGTCTGGATTCGTCGGACGTCTTAAATATATACAGAGCCAGCACAGTTCAGGAGGGAAATTCATCATGACAGCAGTAAAATCGATTGCCGTGCTTACGAGCGGCGGCGACTCGCAAGGTATGAATGCGGCGGTGCGCGCGGTCGTGCGCAGCGCATTGTTTCACGGACTCGAGGTTTATGCGGTGCAGCGGGGCTATTACGGCCTCATCCATGACGATATTCGGCAAATGGATTTGCGCAGCGTGGGCGACATTATTCAGCGCGGCGGCACCATATTGCAGACGGCCCGCTGCAAGGAGTTTTTGACGGAGGAAGGCCGCCAGGTGGCGGTTGAAAATTTGCGCCGGCGCGGCATCGACGGGCTCGTCGTCATCGGCGGCGACGGTTCGTACCAAGGCGCCAACAAGCTGAGCCAGCTCGGCATCAAAACGATGGGGCTGCCGGGAACGATCGACAACGACATTCCGTTCACCGATTTCACCATCGGCTTCGATACGGCCGTTTCCATCGTCGTCGACGCCATTAACAAGCTGCGCGATACGATGACGTCGCATGAGCGGTCGTCGGTCGTCGAGGTAATGGGCCGCCACTGCGGCGATATCGCCCTGTACGCCGGCCTCGCGAGCGGCGCGGAAGCGATTCTCGTGCCGGAAGTGCCGTTCAGCATCGACGATATCGCGGACCGGATGAAGGAGAACTTCCAGCACGGCAAACGGCACAGCATCATTATCGTCGCGGAGGGAGTCGGCCGCGGCGAGGACATCGCCTGCCAGATCACCGAGCGCAACGGCATCGAGCCGCGCGTTACCGTGCTCGGCCACATTCAGCGCGGCGGCACGCCGACGCACAACGACCGCATTCTCGCCTCGCGCCTCGGCGATTTCGCCGTACGCCAGCTCATGGCCGGCGACTCCGGCAAAGCGTGCGGCATCATTAACGGCGAATTGGTGGCGACGCCGATCGATCAAGTCGTCGCGACGAAAAAGACGTTCAACAAGGACTTGTACGATCTTGCGCTGCGTCTCTCCCAGTAGTATAATAAGCGATAATTTTATACAGTTGATTATGTCGATGACAAGCATCCAACTTTGAGGCGCTTTCGACCGGAGTCCACCTGATTGACGGACTCTCTAAGTAAGCCGGACCCGACCCGTTACCGCTCGGACCAAGAGGAGGAACGAAGCGCCTGCGCCGGTTTGCAGGCATTAGCGCAGCGTTCCTCAAGTTGGGTGGCACCGCGGGCAGAACGCTCCTCGTCCCAATCGGACAGGAGCGTTCTTTGTATTTTAAGGGAAAGGTTCGGTGAAGGTTCATGCTGGAAATGAAGTGGATTCGCGAAAATGCCGGCGAGCTGCGGCGCATGGCCGAGCTCAAAGGCATCAATTCCGAAGTGGAGCGGCTGCTGGCCGTAGACAAAGCGCGCCGCGAGCTGCGGCTGCAGGTGGAGGGCGCGCGGGCGCGGCGCAATGCGCTCGCGCAGCAGGTTGCGGCGCTGAAGCGGGGCGGCTTGGCGGAGGCGCAGCCGGTGCCACGGCCGGAGCGGGAGGAAGCGCAGCCGATACTGGAGGGGCAGCGGAGGCAGGAAGAAGAGCGGCAGTCGGGCACGGCTGCGCAGTGCCGGGATCCGGAGACACAGCATAGTGCGGCGGCACGGTTGCAGGCTCGGGTACAGCTGCTGCAGGAAGAGGGGCGCTCGCTTGCCGCGGCGGCGGAAGCGGCCGAGGCGGAGCTGCGCCGCGCCGAGGCAGAGTACGAGCAGCTCATGCTGCTGATGCCGAATCGGTATGCTGCGGATACGCCGATCGGCACATCGGACGCGCATAACGTGGAGCTGCGCCGGATCGGGGAACCGCCGGCATTCGAATTTGCGGCGCTCGACCATATGGAGCTGGCAGAGAAGCTGGGGCTCGTCGACGTAGGCCGGGGCGTTAAGGTGGCGGGCTCGAGAAGCTACGTATTGACCGGGAACGGCGTTTATTTGCACCGTGCGGTGCAGCAGCTGGCGCTCGACCTGCTTGCGGCGCGCGGTTTCACGCCGATGGAAGTGCCGGTCCTGGCGCGCGAGGAAGCGCTTGTCGGCACAGGCTTTTTCCCGCTCGGGCGGGAGCAGACGTATCGGCTTCCGGACGACGGGCAGTGGCTCGTCGGAACGGCGGAGGTGCCGCTTGTTTCGTACTATGCCGGGGAAATTGTGGAGCTAAGCGATCCGATTCTTCTCGCCGGCGTGTCAAGCTGTTTCCGCCGCGAGGCGGGATCGGCGGGGCGCGATGTGCGCGGCTTGTACCGGGTGCATCAGTTCGCCAAGGTCGAGCAGGTCGTGCTGTGCCGGGCTGATCTCGATGAAGCGGAAGCTTGGCTGGAGCGCATTACCGGCTATGCGGAGGAACTGCTCGCGCTGCTCGAGCTGCCGTACCGGGTCGTGCGCGTCTGTACCGGCGACCTCGGCTTCAAAAATTACAAGCAATACGACATCGAGACATGGATGCCAAGCCGCGGCGGTTACGGCGAGACGCATTCGTCGTCGCTGCTGCTCGACTTCCAGACCCGCCGCTCGAACATCCGTTACCGCGATGAGGACGGCAGCCTGAAGTACGCCTACACGCTAAACAACACGGCGGCAGCGTCGCCGCGCATCCTCATCCCGCTGCTGGAGGTGCATCAGCGCGAGGATGGAAGCGTGCATGTGCCGCCGGCTCTGCGCCCGTACATGCGCGGCTTGAGCGAGCTGCGGGCATAGGAGGCGGGATGATGCTCCGGGCTTATGTGCGGATCCGGCACGCAAGCCCGGGGCATTTTCGATTGATGGGGGGAGGGGACAATAAATTGAGGGGTACTTGAGTGCGGCAGGAGATTTGCAGAGGCTGGCGGGTAATCGAGCGTAGGAGGAGGTAGCATTGGCTGGTGGGTACTCGAGCGCAACAGGAGATTACAGTGGCTGGCGGGTACTCTAGCGTAGGAGGAGATTGCAGTGGCCGCCGGTTGCTCAAGCCTAAGGTGTGACAGCAGTTGGACAGGCTGCTCCTGAGCATATCTATGTTTGGCCATTGGAAAACGTACAATGTTTTGTCCGTGTCGCTTGCTGCAAAGTTCCCGCATTGTAAAACGTCCAATCAAATCGCCTGGATTGCCCTCGGAGAGGCGTTTCATGGGAGAATCTGTTGGACGAAATCCAATGGAAGGCTGATAAAGCTTAGTTTATGACCCAAAACATTGTATGAAATCCAGTGAATCTAGAAACAGTACATTCACTCTGCTCCCCCCAGCAAACAGCGACATTAAAACTACTACTTCTATACCGGAAATGCCGCTGCACTCACAGCACCCAACATGCCATCCTGCAGCAGTCGATGCGCTACCGCCCCTCAGCAGCGGCAGCACCATCCCCACTAAAGCCCCAGCAAATCTAAACACCGCTCTTTCAGCCTCCGCCAACAAGTTGCATCGCTAACGAAACGCATCCTTCCATTCCGTTACAACAACGTTTCCCACGACGTTTCTATTACCTCGTAATAGTGAATGTCGCCGCCCCGATCAATCGGTCGGAGCCACCCTTTGTCCGTTAAGCTTCGAAGCCACTTGCGAGCGGTGCGGAAATCCACTTGCATATAGTCGATGATATCTTTAGGCCGAATCCATCTCCCCAAGCTCCAGGCGAATCGAAGCACTTCTTTCTCCACCAACTCAGCATTGCGTACGGAAGGCGTGCGCATCGTATAAGGACTCATAACCAATTGCAGCAGCATGCGGCACACTTCCGGCCGATTCTGGACATCGTCGAAGGCGAAATGAAGCATTTTCCAACCCATGCCAGTTAGAAACGTATCGCGGTTCAAGGCATAGCTGAATTTCTCTCTGTCCATATCCTTCACGTGGCTTTGAAAACCGTCGATTTCCAGACCGAATCGGCCGAAAGGAGGGAGAAACGCAAAGTCGAGAAACTGCGACTTGCGGTTCCAGTCATACACTTCATATTCCGGATGCAAATTGGCCAAAGAGCCGAACAAGGGCCACCAGACACGTTCCAGAAATAGCTTCTCCGCGTAAATGTGTCCCCTTAGTAGCCGCCCCTTTCTTTCTCCGGACCTGCTAGCCAGGTGACTGTCGATAAACGCATTGTGCGCCGCTTCAAACGCTCCCATCATCAACCTCTCCCCAAAAAATAAATAAAGAACGCCCTCCGGCCACATGGCAAAAGGACGTTCTTCGTCTTGTCGTCATGGTAACATTTCGTGCGGCTAGATGTCCACAACAATCGTTCTGCATCGCCGCGGCAAATCGGCGGTCTAACCTTGCGGCTCGCCTAGCACTAAGCGGCACATTCAGCATCCCACACGCCGCAAAATTACTTAATTGATACGCCGGAAATCGACTATCGGGCGTTGTCCAACCCTGCTAAGCTACCGGCAAACTCATCCGTTCGCCTGCCAAGCTGTCTCAGCCGCTTCCAGAGCCGCCAATATTTCCGCCGTCGGCCGGTTGCCCTTGCGGGCGTAGGCGATGTTGCCGTCTTTGCCGATGACGAACACGATGCGCTGCTGGCCGAGGAACGAGAGCAGCTGCAGGCCTACGCCATATTGCTGCCGGATCGCTTCATCCCGGTCGGACACGAGCGGGAAGTCGTACAGATGCTTGCCCGCAAACCGCCGGTGCTCCTCCAGCGTCCCGGGGTTCACGCCAACTACGAGCGCATCGTACTTCGCATACTGCTGCTTGGAATCGCGGACAGCGCACAGCTGCTTCGTGCAAATCGGCGTCTCGTCCTTCGGATAAAAAATGAGCACGACCGGCCGTTTGCCGACAGCATCGGCGAGACGGACCGTTCCAGCCGTGCTCTCGGCCTCGAACAGAGGCGCTTTGGCTCCAATAGGCAGCATCTTCGGTTCCTCCTTTTTCCATAGGGCGGTTGTAATCTTATTGCAACTTCTGCTATGCTGACTAATATTCTATCAAAGATAAAAGGAGAGCGGGACTATGGAAAAACGCAAATTCGGCAGCACCGACATGGAAGTAAGCATTCTCGGCTTCGGCGGGGCGGAAATCGGCTACGAGGGCGCCGATGCGGCAACGGTGGAGCGGCTGCTCGGCAGCGCGCTCGACGCCGGGCTGAACGTGATCGATACGGCGGAATGCTACCGGAACTCGGAAGAACTGATCGGGCAAGCGGTATCTCACCGGCGCCAAGAGTTTTACCTGTTTACCAAATGCGGCCATGCCAGCGGCTTCGACGCCCCCGACTGGGACCCGGTCATGCTAGCGCAGCAAATCGACCGCAGTCTCAAACGCCTGAAGACGGACTACGTGGATCTCGTCCAGCTGCATAGCTGCTCGGAGGAGCTGCTGCGGCGCGGCGAAGTGATCGAAGTGCTGCAAAAAGCCCGGGACGCCGGCAAAACGCGCTACATCGGCTACAGCGGCGACGCCGGAGACGCGCTGTACGCGGTGCAATGCGGTGCGTTCGATACGCTCCAGACGTCGCTCAATATCGCCGACCAGCAGGCAATCGACCTGACGGTGCCGGAAGCGCGCAAGCGGGGGATGGGCGTCATCGCCAAGCGGCCGATCGCGAACGCGGCGTGGAAGACGGGACAGAAGCCGGTGGACAGCTACCATCATACGTACTGGGAACGTCTGCAGCAGCTCGATTACCCCGAGCTCAAAGGCAGCCTGGACGAAACGATCGGCACGGCGCTGCGCTTTACGCTGTCCACGCCCGGAGTCCATACCGCCATCGTCGGCACGAAAAATCCCGGCCGCTGGCAGCAAAACGCCGACCTGCTGAAGGCAGGACCGTTGCCGCAGAGCGTATATGACGCGATCCGCGCGCGGTTCCGGGACGTCTCGAAAGGACAGTGGGCAGGCCAGCGCTAAGCGGCTCCATAACAGCCCAAATAGAAAGCCGCCTCTCCCGAAGCTCGGATCCGAGCGGGGAGGGGCGGCTTTTGCTTGCTGCGTCGAAAAGTATATGCTGCGCCTATTCTCGGCTGATTCGTCTACGGTAAACGCGCCAGTCCGTATGGACGCCGCAAGTGTATATCCTTAATTGTAATTGACGCCCGGCGTGTACGAGTTGCCTGCATTCCAAAGCAGGAATTCGTCGATGCCGTTGTCTTTCAACGCGCGAATTTGTTCTTCGACGGCGTGAGCATCGTATTTAATATGTCCCGGCACCCACGTTGCGGTGAAATCCTGGATCCACGGGCGCACGACCGGCTTCAGCTGCGTGCCGAGCGGGTCGAGCTTCTTCTTCGTATCGACCATCGCGCCGTTGATCGTCACGTACGGAGCGGCGTCGGGCACCTTGGAGCCGAACCAGCCGGTCGTATAATGGCTCGGATACACCATCGGGCAAATGACGTCGACGTTTTCGGATATTTTCTGAAAATCTTGCCCGATCCCTTCGGCGGCAGGCACGCTGGCAGCATAGCCGAAAATGTCCACCGAGACGCGCACGCCAAGCGGCGACAGCTGCTCGCGGGCGTATTTGACGAACTCCGCCACCGCGTCGATGCGGGACCGGTCGTCCTTCGTATATTTCATAATGTCGGCGCGCTTCTCGAAGCCTTCCGGGAAGCGTACGTAGTCGAACTGGATCTCTTTAAAACCGGCTTTGGCCGCTTCCTTCGCGACGTTGACGTTGTATTCCCACACTTCCTTGCTGTACGGGTTGACGAAGCTGTCCTTGTTCCCGTTGCTCCACAGCGAGCCGTCCGGATTGACAAAGGACAAGTCCGGGCGCTTCTTCGCCAGCACGGTATCCTTGAACACGACGATGCGCGCGATCGGGTAAATTTTATGTTCGTTTAACGTGTCGATGACCTTTTTGACGTCCATAAATTTTTGCTGCGAGCCCATTTTCTCGATGTCGGGATTGCCGGTTTCGAACGTCACCCAGCCGCTGTCGTCCTTGACGTCAATAACCATCGCGTTGAGCTCGGTATCGTCCATCAGCTTGACGAGCGAGTCGAACCGTCCGCCGCCGGCGCTGTAAGCGGTCGAATAAATGCCCTTCACCTTCGGCGCGTCCTTTTGCGGATCTTGCTTGTTCGTCGGCGTTAAATAATCGATCTTGAAGCCGTCCGCGGAGCCGTTCGAAGCGACGGCCGTTTGCGGCTGCACTACCGGCGGCTTTTGCGCGTCGATCGACGCCTGCACCACTTTCTCGAACGTGACATCCGAGTTTGCGGAGGTTACACTCCCCCATACCAACATAAGCGAAGCCAGCAGCACATCCATACTCTCTTACTCTCCCATTCTAGCAGTCTACATTCTATTATATGTAAAACAGTCCAACACGCACATAGGTAATTTGTAGGACGGTGCCGCTCCATGTCGAATGTGCCGCCGGCGTTCAAAGCAGACTGCATTCCATACATTATATTTCGCGGAAAAACGGCCATGACACAAAGAAACCCACCTCATGCCGTAAGGTGGGTTTCTTCACTAGCCGGTTCCGCTACGGTAAACGCGCTCGTCCTGAAGGACGGAGTAAGCCGTTTATTTTTGGGCCATGGCCATTATGCAACTAATGCTTCTGTTCCGAAGGCTGCTGCGCGTTTTGCCGCGGTTCCGCTTGTGCCGCGGTCGCTTGCGCCGGTTCCGCCGGGTTAATTTCCTTGCGCGGCTCGGGAGCGGCTTGAAGCTCGTCCTGCGTGCCGTGATTGCCGGTCGTAGCCTCTTTGAACTCGCGGAACATTTTACCGAAGCCTCTGCCGAGCTCCGGCAGCTTGTTCGGCCCGAACAGCAGCAGCGCGACGACCGCGACGAGAATAATATGCCAAGGGGACAGTCCGCCCATAAGACACCTCCAGTTATGTTGCTTCCATTGTACCACTGGCGCTGCGTTTAACGTAACCCTCAATTATTACAAAAGAATAACATTTTCCCGGGCAAAATAAAAGAAGACGCCTATCTCATTGGAGATAGGCGTCGCGGTTATGCTCCGAAATGCTGAATTGCACAATTTCCATCACATCTTCCGCCTCGAGCGCATCGAGTCCGTCCATGAGGACGATGTCGGAATCGAGCTCTTGCTTTTTCAGAAAAGGGACCAGCTCGGGCGACAATTTCATTACGATCCTGGACAACTTCACCGTTTCCACAAGCATCATCCTTTCCCATTCGTTGTCGAGACGAGAAAAAAGATCGATACGTGAAGCGCTTGACGATAGCCAAGTCGTTATGAAATTACATAATCAGTATATCATATTTTCAAAGCCGTTGTATGTACAGATTTTGTCTTGCATTCCTAGTCATCCCGAGCCGCTACTGTTTCGGCCGCCGGAACTCGCCCCACACCGCCACCGTCTCCACGATGTTGACGAACGCTTTCGAGTCCACGGCTCTTATTATTTTTTTCAGCTCGGCGAGTTCGTAGCGGGTCGTCACCGTCATGAGCATGTCGTGCTGGCTTTGCGTGAAGGCGCCTTCCGTCTTGATGACCGTGCAGCCGCGCGGAATGTGAAGCAGCCGTTCGGCCATTTCCGCCCGCTTCTTGGTGACGATGAACGCCGTCACTTTAATGTGCCGGATATGGATCGTGTCGACGACTTTGCTGCTGATGAATATGGCCAGCATCGAATAGAGCGCAAGGTCCCAGTTGCTTTTGAAATAGCCGAGCAGGACGATGACGATGCCGTTGAAGGCGAACAGCACGCTGCCGAGCGGAAAATCGCGCGTCCGCGTCAGAACCGAACCGACGATATCGAAGCCGCCGGTAGAGCCGCCGATGCGCAGCGTGATGCCGGCGCCGATTCCGACAAGCACGCCCCCGAACACAGAGCCGAGAATCGCATCTTTGACCGCCATGACGGTCGGCACCCATTGCATAAATATAAACGTGAGAAGAACCGATATGACGCTATAAAGAATGAATCGTTTGCCCATCGCGACGAGGCCCCAGATCATGATCGGCATGTTGAGGAGCAAATACATGAGCGAAATGTTCCAGCCGGTAAAATAGCCGACAATCATGGCGACGCCGGAAATGCCGCCGCTCAGCAGCTGGTGGGGAATAAGAAAAAGATTGAATCCGGCGGCGACGAGTAGGGCGCCGATTACGATCACCGCAACGTCGAACGCTCTTTTCAAGCCTATCACCTCTAAACAGTAGTATGCGGTTCACTGCCAGTATAATTCATCTGGCGGAAACTGCAAAGAAAAATAAACCTTTGGTCAATAGGCCTGCGCAAAATGGCAAAAAGCCTCTTGCATGCCCCGTCGGAGGCGGGACGCAAAAGGCTTTTTGCCGGAACATTATTTTCGTTTGCTGAACGAGCCCGAGCGCGTGCTCGTTTGCGGCTTGCTCGTGCTGAAGCCGGAGCCGGCGCCGTTCGAAACTTTTGGCACCGAGCCGTCGTTTTTGCGCACGCTGTCCGTACCGTTTTTGCCGGTGCTGAAGCTGCCGGAGCGCTGCGTCGTAGCCGGCGCTTGCTGCTTCGTATCGGAGCCGGCCGAGCGCGGATCGGTGCCGAAGCTTCCGCCGCCCGGTGGGACGCTCGTATATCCGCGGTATCCGGGATACGCCGGAGCCCGATTGAACCAGCCGCCGCCGAACAGCGATTGCAGCACGGTTGCCGTCAAATATCCTTGCAGGAACGACGAATCGTAATGCTCGCGCGCGTAGGCGATCGAGTCGATCTCGACGAGCGTATTCGCCGCGTTTTGCGGATCTTTTTGCAAATTGATAATTTTATCGTCGTAGACGAGGAACATCTGGTCCGTCGATTGCTTCGACGTCTCGCGCGGGTGTTCTTCGGCCGCAAGCTCTTTAGCTACGGTCGGAACGTCTTTGCCCTCGGCGCTATACACTTTGACCATCTGGCTGCCTTGCCCTTCGGCTTTGACGAGCGGATTACGGTCTTTCACATAGGCGCCCGCATCTGCGCAGCGGCGAGGAGAGCTATGGCCAACACGACGGCGACCCATGCCGTCCACCGCTTCATGTCCGTTCACCCGCTTTCTGCTTGTGATGTCAACGTCCGCTGGACGTCATAAATTTGATGTCGGCGGGAGGAATTTTTTCGCCTTCCATCGCGACGAATTTACCGTCTTGCCACTGCAAGAAGAAGTAGCGGTTCTCCGCTCCGAGATAACGCCAAAATAATACATCGTCCCCCGTTCGGAAATCGGTATTTCCTTCCGTCCGGGTCACGTCGCTGCGATGATGCTCGAGATTGTAAGACGTTTCGCCGTCGACGTCGAGCTGCGTCGGCACGTTGTTCGGGTCGTCGAGCGCCCCTTCCAGGAACGAGCACAGGAAGCACTCGTTCACTCGCCCCTTCTCCACGATGAGGCAGCGGATCTCTTTGCCGCTCCGGATATAGTAAGCAAAGCGGTGGGGCGCATAGCCGCGGTCGAAATAAGTCACTTTGCCGGAAATGACATACTGTTCGAGGTCGACCTCTACGATGTCGCCGGGCCGGGAATGCTCGAACGGGTCGAGCTGCGGCGCGGCCGGCGGCTCGGGACGATTGCTGCGGACAATATCGCCAATGCGTTTGAATATCGACATAACGGAATTTCGCTCCTCATCCTTCAGCGGTACGTTGCAATTATCAAGTAATACGTACGAAGGGAGCGAAGGTTTCGGACTTTTTTTAACTTCAGCGCGCTGTTGGCAAAGGATAACACGCCTGTGCTATAATAAACAAGATGTTCTTAAGTTCGGCTAATGCGAATGAATGGTCATGCGGATCAGCTTGGAATTCCTGAGGCGCAGCTATGGAATTCTAATGGCGCAGCTATGGAATACTGGAGCCATGAGGTGTCGACCTTAAGGATAAATACAGACAGAGGGGCAAAATACAGCCCCCTTTCACAAAGGAGATTGGATGGAGTTGAAAACATTTCAGGAATTCGGTCTGGAGCCGAAAGTGTTGCGGGCCATTACGGAGATGGGCTTTGAAGAGTCTACCCCGATTCAGGAAAAAACGATCCCGCTCGCCTTGGAGGGACGCGACCTGATCGGCCAAGCGCAGACGGGGACGGGGAAAACGGCCGCCTTCGGCGTGCCGCTCGTCAACAAGATCGATGTGAATGAAGACCGGATCGTAGCGCTCGTCATGTGTCCGACGCGCGAGCTGGCGATTCAAGTCGCAGAGGAGATCGGCAAGCTCGGCAGATTCAAAGGGATACGTTCCTTGCCGATTTATGGCGGACAAGATATCGTGAAGCAAATCCGCGCTCTGAAGAAGAAGCCGCAAATTATTATCGGCACGCCGGGCCGCTTGCTGGACCACATTAACCGCAAGACGATCAAGCTCGACGACGTGCAGACGGTCGTGCTCGACGAAGCGGACGAAATGCTGGACATGGGCTTCATGGACGATATTCAGTCGATTCTCGGACTCGTTCCGCAAAACCGCCATACGATGCTGTTCTCGGCAACGATGCCGCCGAACATCCAGAAGCTGGCGAACCAGTTCCTGACGAACCCGGAGCACGTGTCGGTCATTCCGAAGCAAGTGAGCGCACCGCTCATCGAGCAAGCCTACATCGAAGTGCACGAAAAGCAGAAGTTCGAAGCGCTGTCCCGCTTGATCGATATTGAAGCGCCGGAGCTGGCGATCGTGTTCGGCCGGACGAAGCGCCGCGTCGACGAGCTGACCGAAGCGCTGCAGAAGCGCGGCTATTCCGCCGAAGGGCTGCACGGCGACTTGTCGCAAAACCAGCGCGACAACGTGATGCGCAAGTTCCGCGACGGCACGATCGACGTTCTCGTCGCTACCGACGTTGCCGCCCGCGGATTGGACGTATCGGGCGTGACCCACGTCGTCAACTTCGACTTGCCGCAAGATCCGGAAAGCTATGTGCACCGGATCGGCCGTACGGGCCGGGCCGGCAAAGAAGGCACAGCGTGGACGTTCGTGACGCCGCGCGAAATCGACCACCTGCATTTTATCGAGAAGGTAACGCGCCATAGAATTCCGAAAAAGCCTTTGCCGAGCTTGGCCGAAGCGCTGGAAGGCAAGCAGAAGGTGACGGCGGAGCGCATTATCGACGTCATGGACAAAGAGATGCAAAACGAATTCAAAGGGATGGCGATTCAGCTTCTCGAGCAATACGACTCCGTCAATTTGCTGGCGGCGGCGCTCAAACTGCTGACCGGCGAGAAGAAGGAAGTCGAGATCGAGCTGACGCCGGAAGATCCGATCCGCGCCAAAAAGCGCCGTCCCGATATTCGCAACTCGGGCCGCAAAGTCGAAGGGCGCTACGGCTCCGGTTGGGGCGACCGTCGCCGCGACGGCGGTTACGGCGGCCGGGGCGGCGACCGTTATCCGCGCCGCGACGGCGACAATCGCGGCGGCTACTCGCGCGGCCGGGACGGGGGCCGCGACGGTGGTGGCCGTGACCGCGACCGCGATCGCGACCGCGCGCCGCGGAGCAACGAGGAAACGTTCGTATAAGCATTGCAACAAAAAAAGACGAGGCCCCGACACTGGCGGGCCTCGTCTTTTTTTGAAGCTCTGGGTCGGACATCTCAGTAGAACATAATTGTGCGGCTGATGATCACAAGCAGAATGAACAAAACGAGAATGGCGCTTGCTGACGTCAAGCCGTAACCGGCAACATGGGACATTAGCGGTCAACCTCCCATAAATTTATAGTATAGCCGCCCTCAGGCAATTTCATTTTATGTCGGGAAAGGACGATGTACGAGGGCGACTACCTACAATCCGGAAAATAGGCTATAATGGGTACAGCCAAGCCAGCGACAAGGGAGGACACTTGTTTTGGAAATGAAAGGGTTGATGGGCGGGTTTTACCGCATCTCCGAATGGATCATGCGCCTGTCCGTAACGAATTTGCTTTGGATTGTATGCTCGATTCCGTTTTTTTATTTGCTGCTTGTCGGCGTCATCAGCGGCGTCGAAGTGTTTCAGCAATCGCTTATTCTGATGGCGATTGTCGCACCGTTTACGCTGTTTCCGGCTACCGCGGCGCTGTTTACGGTTGCTCGCAAGTGGGTGACCGGCGAAGGCGACGTGCCGATGTTCAAAACATTTTTCCGCGGATACAAGGAAAATTATGTGCAAAGCATGGTCGGCGGCATTTTGTACGCCGTGATCGGCGTCATTTTGTTCGTGAATTACCGTTTCTATTTGACGCAAGCCGGCTCGCTCAAGCTGTTATCCGTGCTGTTCATTACGTTTGCCGTGATCTTGATTGCGTCTTTGTTCAACTTCTTCTCGATCATCGTGCACCTGCACATGAAAACGCTGCAAATTGTCAAAAACGCGCTGCTCATTACGATCGGCAATCCGATCGCTTCCGTATCGCTGGTCGTTTGCAACGGCATTATCGTTTGGGTTAGCACCGCCAAGTTTACGTTCCTTATTCCGTTCTTTATGGGCAGTCTGATGGCGGCGTTCTCGTTCTGGATTTTTCATCGCTCGTTCTCCCGGCTGCAGCAAAAGCAGCAAGAGCTGGCGGAGAAGGAGCAAGCCAAGCTGGAGGAAGACGCGGAAGCCGCCGAAGACAGCTCAGCCGCCCCGGAGGATGGAAAAAGGGAATAGAGCTTCCGGAAAATGGACACTATAGGTGAAAGAAAGGCACGGCGCCCAAGCTTCTCCGAGTTTACTTTCCCGCCGCTGCCGGATATAATAAGGTTACAAATCCTGCGATGTTCGTTTCGGTTTTATCGTGTTTGAAACCTTTGATTATGTTTCCAGGGAGTTCTACATTGCAGCGCGGCTGTCATGCCCTCGAAAAGGGACTTCAAAAGCGCTGCTGCGGACACCCACCTGCTATGCAGGTTTCGAAACATAAAGACCGGACGGCATAGGCGGGTTTTATTTTTTTACTTACAATCGGGGAGAGCCCCGATTTTTTTATTTTTGTTTCGTACATGCTAAAGTCAGCGGGCGTTTTGGCGTCGCTGTTGACTTCGGCGTGTACTTTTTTTACGATGAGGTCGGGAGAAAAAATATGGAAGCAGGGAGAGGCGCACATGAAACTGTTTATCGATACCGCAAACGTGGAAGAAATCCGCAAAGCGCATGAACTCGGCGTTATTGCCGGGGTTACGACGAATCCTTCGCTTATTGCGAAAGAAGGGCGCGATTTTTTCGAAACCGTTAAGGAAATCAGTGCGATCGTCGGCGATTTGCCGATCAGCGCCGAAGTGATTTCGCTGGACGCCGACGAAATGGTGGAGCAAGGCAAAAAGCTGGCTTCGCTCGGCCCGGGCATCGTCATTAAAGTGCCGATGACCGCCGATGGACTGAAGGCGACCAAGCGGTTTACCGAGATGGGCATCAAGACGAACGTTACGCTCATTTTCAGCTCGCCGCAGGCGCTGCTCGCGGCGCGGGCGGGAGCGACGTACGTGTCGCCGTTCATCGGGCGGCTCGACGACATCAATATGATCGGCATGAATCTGATCGAGGAGATCGTGCAAATTTTCCGCATGCACGACATCAAGTCCGAAATCATATCGGCGAGCGTGCGCCACTCAACCCACGTCATCGAAGCGGCGAAGCTCGGTGCGGATATCGCCACGGTGCCGTACAAGGTGATCGAGTCGATGATGAAGCACCCGCTAACCGACGCCGGCATTCAGCGCTTTCTCGCCGATTGGGAGGGCGCCGGGCAGAAGACGTTTTAACCTTAACGGCACGGCAAGCTTGAAAAAGAACCCGACAGACGGCATCGCGCCGAATGTCGGGTTCTTTTTGCGGCTGGAAAAGCGTCGGCTTACGCAATGGTCCATGCTATGTTGAAATGGACCAGATGGCAGATTATCTGCCAATTTGTAGGATTGGCGTGCAGGCTGGCCGGTGGAGCGGCGGGAAGGGTGGCTGGTGGATCGGCGGGCGGGTTTGCCGGTGAACAGGCGGGACGAGCAGTTTAAAGAACCGGTTCGTTATGCAGCGTCTTTGGGGACGCTATTAGGCGCCGATTTGACGGAATGAACGTACAAGGACCGATTGTTCTCAATATAGAGACGAAAATTCGCATGAAAAGCCCTTCGAGGCGCTGACGGCCGGTTAATCCATTTTGGCCCAAATTCAGCGTCCGTCGAGTCTCTTTTTAGCGACTATGGACTTTATTCCGCCATTCGGAGCTGTCTGATAGCTTTATACTTACCTGATTTCACAGCAGTGAACGCGGACGCCAGAAAGGACAGCGTAAGCTTCCACTTCAGTGAACGCGGACGCCAGAAAGGACGACGTAAGCTTCCACTGCAATGAACGCGGACGCCAGAAAGGACGACGTAAGAGTCCACCGCAGTGAACGCGGACGCCAGAAGGGACGACGTAAGCTTCCAACTGCAGTGAATGCAGGCGTCGTAAGCCGCCTATCCCTGCAACTCCGCTTACTGCCCTTGCTGCGCCAGCCCGCTCAGCGTATGCATCGCGGTTTGCAGCGCCGGATACAGGCTGCGGTACGTCTCGTAGTACGGCTCGTACGCGGCACTGTTCGCGGCGATCGGTTCCTCGCGGGTGACGACCCGAATCCAGGCCTCGCACAGCTCGGGAATGGAACGGCCGCTTGCGCCGGAGGCAGCCATCACGGCGGCGCCGTAAGCCGGGCCGTCCGTCGAGTTGACGGTCACGACCGGAATGCCGAATACGTCGGCAATCAGCTGCCGCCAGAACGGGCTGCGAGCGCCGCCGCCGTTCAGGCGAAGCTCGCTGACCGCGACGCCGGAAGCGCGAATGAGCTCGAGCGAATCGCGGAGCCCGAAGGTGATGCCTTCGATGACGGCTCTGGTCAAGTGCGCTTTCGTATGGCGCAGATTGAGGCCGATAAAGCCGCCTCGCGCCTCCGGGTCGGGATGCGGCGTCCGCTCTCCGGTCAAATAAGGCAAAAACAGCAAGCCTTCGCTGCCGAGCGGAGCGGCCGCGGCGGCCGAGGTGAGCAAGTCGTAAACGTCCCGTCCTTCCGCTGCGGCACGGGCCAGCTCTTCGTGGGCAAAATGGTTGCGCCACCATTGGAAGGAGCCGCCGGCGGCGAGCATGACGCCCATCCGGTGCCATTTGCCCGGCACGCCGTGGCAAAACGAATGGAGACGGTACGCGGCGTCGGCCGTATAGGCGTCGTCGTGGACGAAGACGACGCCCGACGTGCCGAGCGCGACGGAGGCGATGCCGCGGCGCACGACGCCGACGCCGACGGCGCCGCACGCTTGGTCGCCGCCTCCGGCGACAACCGGCGTGCCCGCGGCGAGGCCGGTGGCCGCTGCCGCTTTGGCAGTAATGCGGCCGGCTATGTCGCTGCTTTCATGCAGCGGCGGCAGCCACGAAAGCGGGATGCCGAGCAGCTCCGTCACCTCCTTCGACCAGCGCCTGCTTTCGACGTCGAGCAGCAGCGTGCCGCTGGCATCGGCTACGTCCATGCCGAGCTCGCCTGTCAATTGCAGTCTGACGTAGTCTTTAGGCAGCAGCAGATGGCGGACTCGAGCGTAATGGTGCGGTTCTTCGTCGCGCAGCCACAGCACCTTCGGCGCAGTAAATCCCGTCAGTGCGCGGTTGCCGGTCAATCGGCCGAGCCGGTCCGGGCCGATGACGCGCTCGATTTCCGCCGTCTGCGTGCCGGTGCGCTGATCGCACCAAAGCAGCGCGGGCCTGATGACCTGCAGCGCTTCGTCGAGAAACACCGAGCCGTGCATTTGGCCGGACAGGCCGACTGCGGCGATGTGTTCGCCGCTCAGCCCGGTTTTGGCCAGCAGCGCCGCGATACAGGCGGCCGAGCTATTCCACCACTGTTCGGGATGCTGCTCGGCCCAGCCCGGGTGCGGCTGCAGCAGCGGGTATTCGGCGCTGTGGCTACCTTTGACGGCGCCTTGCTCATCCACTACAATACATTTGACTGCAGATGTGCCGATATCGATGCCTACATAATGCTTCATGATTGGGCACGCTCCATTCGCTCTTTACTTTGTTTATTAAATATACAAAGATGATAATATACTTATTCCATAAGCATCGGCAAATTCCTTCCCGAACGGAGCTCGAACATGAAAAAGAACCGATGACCGGCGACAGCTCGCTGCTGAAAACGTTGAACAAATCTACGCTGCTGCGGCTCATCCGGCGACACGCGCCAATTTCGCGCGCCGATCTCGCAAAAAGGACGCATTTGACCCGGGCGACCGTCTCGGCGCTTGTAGAGGAGCTTATCGGCCAGCGGCTCGTGGCCGAAACCGGCATCGGCGCTTCCAGCGGCGGACGCAAGCCGGTGCTGCTGCAAATCGATGCCGAAGCGGGTTACGTGATCGGCCTCGATGTGCGCCGCAACGACTTGCTGGCCATTGTTGCCGACTTGCGCGGCAACGCCTTGCGCGAGCTGAGCCGCAAGCTGGACGCCCCGTCCGACCCGGAGCGGACGCTGTCGCAGCTCATCGCGCTCATGCGCGAGCTGCGCTCCGAGCTGCCGGACAGCCCGCTTGGCGTCGTCGGCGTCGGCGTCGGTATCGCCGGCCTCGTCGAACAGCCGAGCGGCCGCATTTTGTTCGTTCCGGCGCACGATTGGCGTCTGCTCGACTGGCGAGAGCGGCTTGCCGAGGCGCTGGGGGTGCCTGTCATCGTCGAGAACGAGGCGAACCTGGCGGCGTTGGCCGAGCATGACGTCGGCGCGGCGCAGCACGCTACCGAGCTGCTGTATGTCAGCGTCAGCGCCGGAATCGGTGCCGGTTATATCGTCGGAGGCGAGCTGTATCGCGGCGCCGGGGGCTATGCCGGCGAGGTGGGGCATACGACGATCGAGCTGAACGGCCGCCCCTGTTCGTGCGGCAACCGCGGCTGCTGGGAAACTTACGCCTCGGAGCAAGCTCTTGCCGAAGCGCTGGGCCTGGCTTACGACCCTCCGCTCGGGAGCGCCATAGCAGAGCGCGCTGCGAGCGGAGAAGCGTCGGCGCTTGCGGCTTTGGAGCGAACGGGCGTTTATCTCGGCATCGGCATCGGCAACATGATTCATACTCTCAACCCGCAAATGATCGTCGTCGGAGGCGCCATTTCCCGTTACCGCGACTGGCTGCTGCCGAAAATGGAAGCAACGATCCGGGCGCGGTTCCCGTACATTCCGGCGTTCGAGGTGCCGATCCGCTTTTCCGAGCTCGGCGAGACGGCGACAGCGCAAGGGGCGATCGCCTACGTGCTGCGCGAGCTGTTGGAGAAGCCGGGTGCATCGGCATCGGCCGCGGCGACCGGCGTATAAATCGTCATCACTGCAGGCGAAGCTAGAGCTTGAAAGTGCCGGCGGCAATGGCAACGAAGACAGGTTTGCTATTGCCCGGCCGGTCGCCGCGCTGCGAAGCAACAGCCTTGCATAATGAAAGTTTCCCCAGGGAAAAAGTATTGTGCAAAAATAATTTTGTTCCTCATGCACACAATTGTTGATGAAGTGCATATCGTAGTGTTATAATAGGGATAGAAAATGGTTCACGGCCGTTTAGTTACGTCAAAAAGTTGCCCTAGAGCAACACTATTGGACAAAAGAAAAGCTTGATACGTTTTAATTCCGCTTAAGAAAGAAGGGTGTGCGATGGAAGCAGCTGTTCAAGAACAAAAAGCCGCCGCGGGGCATGGCCCGGCATGGAGGCAAAATGCGGGAACGCTGAGCTTGCCGGAAGTGAACGGCTCGCTCGCGGTGCCGAAGAAAGGCAGCTTCCTGCGGAAGCTGCTCGCCTTCTTCGGTCCCGGCTATCTCGTCGCCGTCGGTTATATGGATCCCGGCAACTGGGCGACGGATTTGGCCGGCGGCTCTCAATTCGGTTATACGCTCTTATCCGTCATTCTCATTTCCAACTTGATGGCGATTTTGCTGCAGGCTTTGTCCAGCCGGCTCGGCATCGCAACGGGCCGTGATTTGGCGCAGGCGTGCCGCGATCATTACAGCAAGCCGGTGGCATTCGGGTTATGGATCATTTGCGAGCTGGCCATCGCCGCCTGCGATTTGGCCGAGGTGATCGGCTCGGCGATCGCGCTCAATTTGCTGTTCGGCTTGCCCATTACGTGGGGCATACTGCTCACGGCGTTCGACGTCCTGCTTATTTTGATGCTGCAGAAAAAAGGCTTCCGCTACATGGAAGCGTTCGTGATCAGTCTCATTACCGTCATCGGCGTCTGCTTCGCCATCGAGCTGATGATGTCGAAGCCGGAAATCGGGGCGGTCATGAAAGGCTTCGTGCCGTCGGCGCAAATCGTCACGAATCCGTCGATGCTGTACATCGCGCTAGGCATTCTCGGCGCGACGGTCATGCCGCACAACCTATACCTGCATTCTTCGATCGTGCAGACGCGGAACTATGAGCGCACATTGGAAGGAAAGCGCGCGGCGATCCGGTTTGCGACTATCGACTCTACGGTAGCGCTCATGATGGCCTTGTTCATTAACGCCGCCATCCTTATTTTGGCCGCTTCGGCGTTCCATACGCTCGGCCAGGAGGTCGGCGAAATCCAGGAAGCTTACCGCCTGCTCGGGACGACGCTGGGCACTGCCGGCGCCGGCATTTTGTTCGGCGTCGCGCTGCTCGCCTCCGGCCAAAACTCTACGCTGACAGGGACACTGGCCGGGCAAATCGTGATGGAAGGCTTCCTCAACATCCGCATGAAGCCGTGGCTGCGGCGCATGATTACGCGTCTCATCGCCATCGTGCCGGCCGTCGTCGTCTCGATCGTTTACGGGGAGAAGGGCACGACGAATCTGCTTATTCTCAGCCAAGTCATTTTGTCGCTGCAGCTGTCGTTCGCCGTCATCCCGCTCGTGAAATTCAGCTCCGACCGCCGTAAAATGGGAGAGCTCGTGGCGCCGCGCTGGATGGCAATTCTCGCCTGGATCGTCGCCGTGCTGATCGCGGTCTTGAACGCCTACTTGCTCTACTCCACCGTCAGCGATCTGCTGTAACGAAACGGAGCGCATGTTCCCCCTTTTGCTTGGGCACAAACAATGGTAATATTAAGAATAGTGCGTTAGATAGAGCGTGCTGCAAGTTCGCTAAGGGGGAAAAGCTTTTGCTCAAACGAACGCTTATCGGCATTGTGCGCAGCTCGAATCGACCGGTGAAAAAGCGCGAGACCCGGCGCTCAAAACGCGGCACTACAATTTGCCGAAAGAGAAGCTGTGGGACGAAACGATCACGCTGCTGAAAAAATTGCCCGGCTACAAGCTTCTGCACGAGGTAAAGAACGTCGGGGAAATCGTCGTCGAGAAACGGACGCTTTTCGGCCGTACCCAAGACGTAACCTTAACGTTGTTCGGCATCAATCCGATGCACAGCGCAATCGATGTGTACTCCGCGTCGCGCGGTTCGCTCGGCGATTTGGGCTCCAATTATAGAACCATTCTCGATATATACGGGGCGCTGGACAAAAAACTGGCCGCTCATAAAATCAGCAATTAAAAAAAACAGCGAGATTGATCTCGCTGTTTTTCTATCGCTCCATCAGAAAGTATAAGTTGTGCCTACACCTGGGCTGATTCCGCTACTAGGCGTTAAGCTGGAGTTGTAACGGTGAGCAGCGTGCAGGGCGTCTCACAGCCCAGCTTAACGCCGGTAAACGCGCGCGTCCCGAAGGACGGCGTAAGCCGTTTATCCTTGATATGCCGTTTACAGCAGCGCCTTTACAGCGGCGACTGCGGCTTCGTAGTTCGGGTGCTCGGTCATTTCCTTCAAATACTCGACATATGTAATTTTGTTATTGGCGTCGACTACGAAGATGGAGCGCATATCGAGCTGAAGCTCTTTGATCAGCACGCCGTATGCTTGGCCGAACGATTTCGTTTTGTAGTCGGACAGCGTGATGACTTTATCGATGCCTGCGGCGCCGCACCAGCGGGCTTGCGCGAACGGCAAATCGACGGAGATCGTCAGCACGACGACGTTATCGCCGAGCTTGGCTGCTTCTTCGTTGAAGCGGCGGGTTTGTGCGTCGCAAACGCCCGTGTCGAGAGACGGGACGACGGAGATGAGCTTCACTTTGCCGGCGTAATCGCCGAGCGAAACTTCAGTCATCAGGTCTTTGTTTACTTTGAAGTCCGGCGCTGCGTCACCAACTTTCAGTTCCGGGCCTACGAGCGTGATCGGATTGCCTTTCAGTGTGGCAACGCCTGTGCGTTCTTGTGCCATGGGAAAATCCTCCTTTAGATAACTATGGATTCGTGGTAAACCCTCCCCTCATTATAATCGCCCGCCTATTCCGTTGTCCAATCGGACAGAAAGGGCAATCTAATAAAAAAGTATCACGTGGAGGCCGCCGTGGAACTGCGACAACTGCAATATTTCGTGAAAGTGGCGCGCAAACAGCATATGACGCAAGCAGCCGAGGAGCTGCGGGTGGCGCAGTCGGCCGTCTCGCGGCAAATAAAGCTTCTGGAGGAAGAGCTCGGCGTCAACCTGTTCGTCCAGAAGGGGCGAAATCTTCACCTCACGAGCGTCGGCCACTTGTTTTTAAGCCGGACGGAACGCATATTGACGGATCTCGAGCGGGCGGTGAGCGAAATTCACGAATTTCTCGATCCGGAGGCGGGGGAAATTCGCATCGGCTTCCCGCACAGCGTCGTGCTGCATTTACTGCCGACGGCGGTAGCGGCGTTCCGCAAAGACCATCCGAACGTCAAGTTCAAGCTCCGGCAAGGGACTTACAACAGTCTGATCCGCGACGTGACGAAGGGCGAAATCGACCTTGCGTTCATTTCGCCGTTCCCGGAAAAGCACGAGCACGTCGCCGGCGATCTGCTGCTTACCGAAGAGCTGTACGCGATTTTGCCGCCGCATCACATATTGTCGGAATATCAATCAATCCGGCTTGAACAGCTGAAGGACGAGCTGTTCGTCATGTTCAGCGAGGAGTATTCGCTGCGCACCATCGTTCTGGAAGCTTGCCGACGCGCCGGATTCACGCCGCGCATCGGCTTTGAAGGCGAAGAGACGGACGCGATCCGCGGCCTTGTCGCTGCGGGCATGGGCGTCAGCCTGCTGCCGGAAATGGCGCTGGCCGACAACGGATTGATGCAGCCGACGAAAGTGCGCGTCACCGAGCCGCGCGTCACCCGCACCGTCGGGCTCATTCAGCGCGCCGGCGAGAGGCTTCCACCCGTCGCCGAGGTGTTCCGCCGCTTCCTTATCGAGTTCGTGCAAGGCGAGCTCAAACCATAGCCGAATAGTATGCAAAAAGGTTCCCTCGCCCAAGCGTGCGAGGGAACCTTTTTGCTTTAACGATTAATCGTCGTTGCGTTGATTGAAGATCATGATGTACTTCAGCAGCTGCAGCACGGAGATGAGCGCTGCGGCGACGTAGGTGAGCGCCGCTGCGTTAAGCACTTTGGCGACGCCGCGCTCCTCGTCGGAGGCGATGAACCCGTATTGGGCCATCAGCTTGCGGGCCCGGGAGCTCGCGTTGAATTCGACCGGCAGCGTGACGATCTGGAACGCGACCGCCCCGGCGAAAAACAAAATGCCGAGCAGCAGCAAGATCGGCAGCTGCTGGAAGATGAAGCCCGCCAGCAGCAAGAGCGGCGCTACGCCGGAGGCGAAATTGACCGCCGGGAACATGGCGTGGCGAAGGGCCAGCATCGGATAATGCGCTTTATGTTGAATAGCGTGGCCGACTTCGTGGCAAGCGACGGAAATCGCCGAAATCGAGCTGTCGTAGTATACGGGCTCGGACAGGCGCACCGTCCGGCTGGTCGGATCGTAATGGTCCGTCAGCGTCCCCTCCACCGGTTCTACTGCGACGTCGTACAGTCCGTTCGCATCCAGCATGCGGCGGGCCGCTTCGGCACCGGTCATATGGGAACGAGCTTGTACTTGCGCCCATGTGCCGAACGTGCCGCGCACGCGGAAAGACGCCCACATCGACACTGCGAAAGCGATCAGGATCAAAAAATCCATCGGGTGAAAAAACATGCGGTTCGGTTCCTCCTTAGCTTTGGCTGTTTCCCAGAAGCAGCAGGAGCGCCTCAATGCAGGCGGCGGTGGCGGGCGTCAACATTTTCAGCAGCTTTTTGTGCTGGTTCGGTCTCATCCGTTCGAGCATCGGACCGAGTTCCTTCGCTTCTTTCTGCAGCTGCTCCAGATGCAGATGAAGCGATGTCAGTTTATCTGTCACGCGCTCGCTGTGGCTGACGCGGCCCCACTCCCGCAGAGAGCTCTTGATTTCTTCCAGGGAGTATTTTTCCCGTTTCATGCTTTCAATACGTTTGAGCCGCAGCAAAGTTTCATCCGAATATAGACGGTAATTCGTGTCGGAGCGCTTCTCGGGCCCGATGAGTCCAAGCTTCGTATAGTAGTCGATCGTGCGCGAGCTGACGCCGGCCAGATGGGCAAGCTCTCCGATTTTATAAAGCTTCTTGTCTCCCATTGCCATCCCTCACTTCGCCAGAATTCGTTATTTTCATGATACTTGATTGCAAAGCGTACAGTCAAACGTTGCGCTTTGCCATTGCCGCCTAATTGCGGTTGAAAAAGGAGGGGAAGACCCTTATGTCAGGTTTTCATTATGAAACAGCGAAGGATTGCTTTGCATGGACAGGGGAATCCGAATTTCGCGAGATTCATGTTAGGTTATATTTCGTATTTTCATGAAAAAGTGGAGGAAAGTGTATTGTCAAAACGGAATATCCCCTATATAATGACACTAAGAATTTCACAATGTGTTATAAAATATTACATTAGACAAGGGAAGTGGTACTATGGTTAAGAAAGTTCTGCTTGCGGTTGGTGCTCTACTGCTGCTCATGCCGGCGGCTTTGGCGTTCGCTGACGATCCGAAGCCGCCGGAACCGGGACAGCTTCAGGCGGCGGTCGATGCCGTATGGGTCATGTTAGCGGCAATACTGGTCATTTTCATGCAAGCCGGTTTCGCCTTGCTGGAAGCAGGTTCGACGCGGATGAAAAATGCGGGCCACGTCGCCGGCAAAACGATTTTGACGTTCGGCATTTGCGCGCTGGCGTTCTGGGCGCTCGGCTTCGGCCTTGCCTTCGGCAACGGCAATCCGTTTTTCGGTACGACCGGGTTCGTGCTCACCGGGCTTGAAGACCAGGCAAAGGCGGCGTTCAGCTCGCTTGCCGGCTCCGACGTTCCGATCAGCATCAAGTTTTTGTTCCAGCTCGCGTTCGCCGGCGTCTCGCTTGCGATTGCGTGGGGCGGCTTCGCGGAACGCGGCAAGCTGCCGGTGTACTTCATTTTCGGCGTTCTGTTCACGGTGCTCATTTATCCGATCGTAGCTCACTGGGTATGGGGCGGCGGCTGGCTGGCACAGATCGGGATGCAGGATTTCGCCGGTTCGACGGTCGTTCACCTGCAGGGCGCTACCGCGGCTCTCGTCGCCACGCTGCTGCTGAAGCCGCGTATCGGCAAGTTCAACAAAGACGGCACGCCGAACCTCATACCCGGCCACAACCAGGTGCTGTCCGTACTCGGCGTCATCATTTTGTGGATCGGCTGGTTCGGGTTCAACCCCGGTTCTACGCTTAGCGCAATGAACGACGGCTTCTTCGGCTACATCGCGCTCACGACGAATATGGCTGCAGCGGCAGGCGGCGTGGCAGCCATGATCGTATCGTGGATGTACTTCGGCAAGGCGGATATTCCGAGCATGCTGAACGGCGTATTGGCGGCGCTCGTCGCCATTACGGCAGCTTGCGCGTTCGTCGAGCCTTGGGCCGCCATCGTTATCGGCGCGCTGGCCGGCATCATCACCTTCTTTACGGCGCAATGGTTTGAGAAATGGGGGCTCGACGATCCGGTTTATGCTTTCTCGGTACACGGCATCGCCGGCATTTGGGGAACGCTGTCCACAGGATTTTTCGCTACTTCGGAATTGGCCACAAGAGCCGGCGGCGGTACGCCGGTCGGCGGTGCGGGCCTGTTTTACGGCGGCGGCTTTCATCAGCTTGGCGTGCAAGCGCTCGGCGTCGCAGGCGCTTTCGTGTTCGTCTTCGTCTTGTCCTTTATCATTCTTGGCATTTTGAAGGCGACGATCGGCCTGCGGGTTACGGAAGAAGAGGAAATCGTCGGTCTCGACTTGTCCGAGCACGGCTCCTACGGCTATCCGGAACAAATGAAGAAGCTGCAAGGGCAAAGCAACGTGACGGCATAACGGTCGAGCGGCTACAATGGGGTAAAAGCAAAAACAGACGTGCGAAGGAGATGCATCATGGTACACCTCTCATGGGACCAGGTTCAGGAGCAAATCTCGCAGGCGAACGATTTGCCGTCGCTGCGGGCGATCCGGGAGCAGGCTCACGAGACGTACCGTGATCCGCTCCTTTTCGCCGATTTTATGGATTATCACGTCGGATTGAACCGGCTGCACGACGCGCTCATTCGCCGCACCGTGCAGCTCGCGGAGGCAGCTGCGGCGCAGCGCGGGCTTGCGGCGCCGCAGCCAGGCTATGCGTTCGTGCTGTACGGCAGCGGTGGACGCAGCGAGCAAACGCTGTGGAGCGACCAGGATAACGGGCTCGTCTATGACAATCCGAGCTGCGAGGAGGAAGCCGAGCACGCCGCTCGTTATTTCGAGCAGCTTGCCGGCGACATTCACGCTGGTCTGGAGCACCTCGGGTACGCTCCGTGCACGGGGCAGGTGCTGGCCGGAAATGCGCTGTGGAGGAAACCTTTGGCCGAGTACGCACGCATGGTGGAGAGCTGGATGGAGGAGCCGGTGTGGGAGAACATCCGCTACTTGCTCATTTTTTCGGACATTCGCTGCGTCTATGGCGATGAATCGCTTGTCGAGCGGCTCCGGCAGACACAACTCAATTTCGTCAAAAGCCATCCGGACGTGCTGCAGGCGATGCTTCGCAACACGCTCCATCATAAAGTGCAGTTGAACGTGTTCGGAGGGCTGATCACCGAACGGTACGGCGAAGATGCCGGCGGTATCGATATTAAATATGGCGTCTACATTCCGCTCGTTAACGGCATCCGGCTGCTTGCCGAATTGGCCGGAATCGGCGCCGCGTCGACGCTCGAAAGACTGGATGGACTCGAGCGCGCAGGGGCGATCGCGGCGCCGTTTGCCGGCGAATTGCGGCAGGCGATGAAGACGGTTTTGAAGCTGCGCGCCATGACGCCGTATCAAATGGAGGGGGAGCTGTATACGACCAGGGGCAAGCTGCAGCCCGAAGCGCTGACCAGGCAGGTGAGGCAGGAGCTGAAATTTTGCTTGCGCCTGGGGCGCAAATTGCAGCGCTATGTAACGCATGCTGTGAAGGGTGAACGACAATGAAACCTATGCATCCTGCAGGCCGCATGTGGCGGCTATACAAAATGGGAGGCATCACCCCGGCGCTCACTTCGATGTTCGATCCGCAAAGCGCCCAGCAAATGGCTTTTATCCGGCAAATGATGAAGGAGCAGCGCAAAGAGGCGCTGCACGACATTCCGCTGCAGGACATGGAAGCCGTCGTATTCGATTTGGAAACGACCGGCTTTGCCCCGTACAACGGGGACGAAATCATTTCGTTCGGAGGCGTTGCGACGGTCGGCGGCGAGATGGCACCGGAGAGTACGTTTTACAGCCTGGTCAATCCGAAGCGCGACATTCCGCCGCATATTTCGGAGCTGACGGGCATTACGAACGGGCAGGCTGGCGGGGCGCCGGAGCTGATGGACGTGCTGCAGCGTTTTTTGTCGTTCGTGCAGCAAAAGGCGCTGATTGCGCACGGCGCTGCGCACGACAAAGGCTTCCTCAATGCGGCTCTGTGGAAAACGTCCCGCGTCAGCTTGAACCACCGCGTCCTGGATACGATGATGATCGCCAAGTGGCTGCTGCCGCGGCGGCGCCATTACGACCTCGATACGCTGCTGCACGAATTCGGGATACCGGTTACGCAGCGCCATCATGCGCTTGAGGACGCGCTTATGACCGCCCGTCTGTGGACGGAGCTCATGGCCGAAATCAAGGCACGGCACATTGACACGCTAGGCGATTTGTATGAGCAACTGAGCCGTCATCACTAGGGACTAGGGAAGACCTTGCGTCACGCAAGGTCTTCTTTGCGCTGCCACGGGAGGGGGATCCGCTGCTTCGGTGTTATCCGACAGCAATTGCACAAGCGATTATGCGGTGGGGGAGCGAGGGGGGGGCTAGTGCAATTGCCTTCAAAGCAACTGGGGAAGCGGATTTGCGGGAGGATGCCTCTGTAGTTGCTCGTAAGGTAATTGCACAAGCGATTATCCGGTGGGGGAGCGAGGAGGGGGCTAGTCCAATTGCCTTTAGAGCAACTGCGGAAACGGACTTGCGGAATGAGGCCACTGCAGTTGATTGTAAAGCAATTGCAGAAGCGATTTTGCAGCAAGGGAACGCTGACACGCCATTGAATGCCTCAAGGCAATCCCATCACCAACACCGTATCATGCCGCTAACTAGACGGTCTCGCTGTTATCGTTGCCCCTGCCAACAAAAACGCACCAATCCGAGCGATGCGCGGGATCGGTGCGTTTTGCGGTTCCACCAACGTTATTTCTCACGACAGCATCATGCTCCCAATCCTGCCCCGCCATCCGGGGGCCTGACCGGCAGCAGCTTGGGCGCTAAAGTTCCGTCGCTTTGGCGAGCCAGACGGTAAACGGCGAGAGTCGGATGATCCGCATCTTGCAGCGATACGATCCAATAGCTTGGAAGCGAGTACCAGGAAGTTTGCAAATCTGCCGCGGACGGGATAGGCGCAGTGCGCGGGTGGCTATGAAAAATGCCGAGCAGCCGTTGGTACGGCTGCGAAGCAAGGAGCTTCGCCAGCTCGCTGCGGTTCATCTCGAAATGCCGTTCCGGCGACCCGGAATCGTTGCGTATGGGGATGAAGTCGTCCGCGATCAGCTCGTCCGTCTCCCGAATATAATCACCTGTCACGAACCCGCACGCTTCCAGCGGATATACGGACAGGCAATAATCGGAAAGGCGCTGCCTCAATTCTCTGCACATAGTGACCGGCATGGCCTGGCCGCCCCCTTTCGGCTTTCATTATAAAGGAGGCGTCAGGCGGATTCCAGCTTGCCTTTCGGCTTGATCAGGAAAAACACAAGCGCGAGCGCGATGACAGCCAGCGCGGTGACGACGATGAAGACGATCTCGTTCGATATTTTCATCAAATAGCCGAACAGCGGCGGTCCGAGCGCTACGCCGATGTACCGCAAGCTGTTGTAAATCGACGTAATCATGCCCCGCTGCTCTTTTTGCACGGAACCGGTGATCATCGTGTTGAGGCACGGCAAAATGAGGCCCGTCCCGATTGCGCCGATCGTCAGCAAGCCGATAAACAAATACAAGCTGGCGTAGAAAAAAATGCACAATGCGAGCGTCACGGACAGCAGCACAAAGCCGATATTGATGAGCCAGCGGATCAGCGTGCCGTTTTTCTTGATGAGCGCCCCCGTCGTATAAGAAGTGACGACCATGGCCAGAAGCGGAATCGCCAGCACGAGACCTTTGACGACGCCGTCAATGCTGTAAGGCGCTTCCTCCAGCGTATCCGACAAGTAAAACAAGACGCCAAACAAGTTGAACAGCGCCAGCGAGCCGGAAAAAAACGCCGGAATGAGCCAGCGCCCTTTCTTTTTGAGGATGGTCCCGATGTCCGCCATATATTTGCCGATTTGCGGCGGCTCCTTCGTCTTCTTCGGCTCCTTGATAATAAACATGACGCATAGCAGCGAAAGCAAGCAAAATACCGGAAACGCAAAAAAGGCGCAAACCAGACGATAAGAGCGAACAAGGAGCCGATGATCGGGCTGATCACTTTGCCGAAGCCGTTCGAGGCCTCGGTAATGCCGAGCACTTTGCTTTCCGTTCCGCCGTTATATAAATCGCCGACGAGCGCCATCGCGATCGACGACGTACCGGCAGCGCCGACGCCTTGCAGGGCTCTGCTGATAATGATGATTGTGTACGAATGCCAAATCGCGCCGAAGCCCGCCAGCACGCCCGCGGCGCCGTAAATGATAAGCGCCGGAATCATGACGGCTTTCCGCGAGTAACGGTCCGATAAAAAGCCGGCGAGAGGAATGAGAATTCCAGCCGTCAGCGAAAAGAGGGTAATGACGAGCGAGCTTTGGAAGCGGGTGATGCCCAGCTCGGTTTTCATTTGCGGCAAGATCGGGACCAGCATGGAATTGCCGAGCACGAGCACCATCGGGACGGAGGCGATGGCGACATACATCCAGAACCCGGTCTTGCCCTTGCTGTTGTCTTTGCTTTTGCCGCCGCCTTGTCGTTTGCGGGAAGGCGATGCGCTTTTCTCATGGTCACTCACGATGTCGCTGTCGAACCAAATCTGCAGCTTTCTCGATTTCGTTTTCTCCATAACGCTCTCCTTCTCTCAGCGAGTCTTTTGTTACTTTGTCCGAACGGGGATGGCGGCATTCCCTGCTCTTGCCGAGAGATGTTGGAATTTTGCGCGGATTGGAGATAATATGGAGAGAAGGAGTGAATCGAGAGTGAAGAGAAATGCCGCTGTACTCGCCGTGCTGGCGATTTTGATCGGATTCGCCATTTACCAAAATATAGCCGGCGCCCGGAAAGAGCCGGTGACCGCAGGGGAACAAGCTTCCAAAGCCAACTATTCCGCTCCGGCTTTCGCGCTCTCCGCCCTAGACGGCAACACGTATCAGGTCGGCGGCGCCCGCGACAAGCCGCTCGTGCTGAATTTCTGGGCGACGTGGTGTCCGCCTTGCAAACAGGAAGCGCCGGATTTGGCCGACCTGTACGACCGGTACAAAGACAGGGTCGATTTTTACGGGATCAATTTGACGCAAAGCGACAAGCTCGCCGACGTGCGCCAATTCGTAAGCGACTATCGCTTGACGTTCCCGATTTTGCTCGATAAAGACGGCGCAGTGGCGGACAAGTACAAATTCGTCTTCATCCCGACGAGCTATTTGATCGACCGGACCGGAACCGTGCGCGAAGTCGTCAACGTGCTTACGACGGCCGAGTGGGAGAAGAAGCTGAACGCTTTGCTGAAGCAAGGATAATCGGTTTAAGCCGCCTTGTGGACGAGCGCGTTTTCCGGCGTTAAGCTGGCTGTGGGACGCACGGTACATTGCTCGCCGTTATGCCTAGTAGCGGAGTCAGACGGGATAGGCGCAGCTTATACATTCTGAGGAGTGAAAAAAGCTTCCGGCCGACGATTTCGTCAGGCCGGAAGCTTTTTTGCCTCTTGTTTAATGGTTCACCAGTCCGAGCCGTTCCGGCTGCTGCTCCTTGTGTTCGACACGAGTACGGCCGATGAGCGCATATCGGATCGAATCGGCGAGCGCGTTCCAGCTCGCTTCGATAATGTTTTCCGAGACGCCGACGGTGTTCCACGAAGTTTCCAGGTCTGCCGTTTCGATCAGGACGCGCACTTTCGCCGCCGTTGTGTCTTTCTCGTCGAAGACGCGCACTTTGTAATCGGTCAGATGCACTTGCTGAATGTCCGGATAATAAGGCATGAGCGCTTTGCGCAGGGCGACGTCGAGGGCGTTGACGGGACCGTTGCCTTCGGCTGCGGTAAACATCGTCTCGCCGTGCACCTTGACTTTAACGATCGCCTCGGTGACGACGGCGCGTCCGGCCGATTTCTCGACGATGATTTTGAACGATTCGAGCGTAAACACTTCCTCCAGGCCTTCGAGCGCTTCGCGCAGCAGCAGTTCGAGCGAGGCGTCGGCGCCTTCGAACTGGTAGCCTTGATGCTCCAGCTCCTTGACGCGCTCGATGACCGACTTCACTTTCGGATTGTTTTTGTCGAAGTCGAGCTTGAGCTCTTCCGCCTTGACGATCAGGTTGCTTTGCCCGGCCAGCTCGGAGACGAGCACGCGCTGCTTGTTGCCGACGAGCTCCGGCGCGATGTGCTCGTACGTTTTCGGATGACGCAAAATCGCGGACACGTGAATGCCGCCTTTGTGGGCGAAAGCCGCGTTGCCGACAAAAGGCTGGCCGACAGGCATATGCATGTTGGCGATCTCGCTCACATAGCGGGCAACAGGCGTCAGAGCGGCAAGCTGCTCGTCGGCGATGCATGAGAATCCCATCTTCAGCTGCAGGTTCGGGATGACGGAGCACAGGTTGGCATTGCCGCAGCGCTCGCCGTAGCCGTTGATCGTGCCCTGGACTTGCCGCGCTCCCGCGGCGACCGCCGCGAGCGAGTTGGCGACGCCAAGCTCGCAGTCGTTATGCGCGTGAATGCCGATCGGGCGCGATACCTCCCGCACCACCTCGGCGACGATGTCGCCGATCTCGCCCGGCAGCGAGCCGCCGTTCGTATCGCACAGCACGATCCAGTCGGCGCCGGCCGCTTCCGCCTGGCGGATCGTTTGCAGTGCATAGTCGGGATTGTTTTTGTAGCCGTCGAAAAAATGCTCGGCGTCGTAAATGACCTCAAGGCCGCTGTTTTTCAAAAAACGGACGGAGTCGTAGATCATAGCCAAATTTTCTTCCAGCGTCGTCTGGATCGCCTTATGGACGTGGAAGTCCCACGACTTGCCGAAGATGGTGGCCACTTTGACTCCGGATTCCAATATTTTGTTTAAGTTCGGGTCGTCCTCGGCCTTCGTGTCCTTCCGCCGCGTAGAGCCGAAAGCCGTCACTTTGGCATGGGCCAGCTTGAGCTCCTTCACCCGGTGAAAAAATTCGATGTCCTTGCCGTTGCTGCCCGGCCAGCCGCCTTCAATATAATGAACGCCGAGGGCGTCGAGCTTCTGCGCGATTTTCAGCTTGTCCTCTACGGACAGGCTGACGCCTTCGCCCTGCGTACCGTCTCGAAGCGTGGTGTCGAATATTTTAACCGAGTTTGCCATCTTTCTTCGATCCTTTCGGAGTAAGTATATTTTCTGATTATAGCACAAATTTGGCGGCTGGAACGGTTTGTTTGCAAAAAATGCAGCTTGCTGCGCTTGACCGGATATGCGGCGTCTATTATGCTGATAGTGGTCTTTTCCTTGATCTTATTTGGAGGTGTCTGCTTGATGAGTACCAAACCGTCAAAAACGCTCGATCCGGTGCCGAACCCGCATCCGGACCGCGATTACGAAGTTGAAATCGAATGCCCGGAATTTACCGCGCTGTGCCCGGTGACCGGCCAGCCGGATTTTGCCACGATTACGTTCAAGTACGTTCCGGGACCTTATATTTGTGAGCTTAAATCGCTCAAGCTGTATTTGTGGAGCTTCCGCGACGAAGGCCATTTCCACGAAGACGTGACCAACCGCATTCTGAAAGATTTCGTGGCTTACATTCAGCCCCGCAAGCTTCAGGTAGTCGGCAAATTCAACGTGCGCGGCGGCATTTATACCACGGTTCGCGCCGAGTATGAAGCAGGTAAGTGACCAATATCCGAAAAACGGCAGGGTCATTCTGCACATTGACATGAACGCATTTTATTGCTCCGTGCACGAGGCTGTCGAGCCGGAAAAGTACAAGGGCAAGCCGATCGCCGTCGCCGGCAGCGTGGAGCTGCGGCGCGGCATCGTCGTCACTTCCTCGTATGCCGCAAGGGCGCGCGGGGTAAAGACCGGGATGCAGGTACGCGAGGCGCTGAAGCTGTGTCCCGAGCTGCAGCTCATCCGGCCGGATTTTGACTTGTATCGGACGTTCTCGCGGCGCTTCATGCAGATTGCGTACCAGTACTCGCCTCTCGTCGAGGCGGTTTCGATCGACGAATGCTACGTCGACATTACCGGTTCGAAGCAGTTCGGAACGCCGCTGGAGATCGCCGGCCTCATTCAGGAACGGATCCGCGTCGAGCTGGGGCTGCCGTGCTCGATCGGCGTCGCTCCGAACAAGCTGCTGGCCAAGGTCGCTTCCGATATGCGCAAGCCGGATGCGATCAACGTGCTGCGGCTGCGCGACGTGCCTGGCGTGCTGTGGCATCAGCCGTGCAACACGATGTTCGGCATCGGCAGGAAGACGGCGGAAAAGCTGCAGCGGCTGCAAATTTTTACGCTTGGCCAGCTGGCCGCAGCCGACGAGCGTCTGCTTACGGAGCGGTTCGGCGTGTACGGAGCGTGGCTGAAACGGGCGGCGAACGGTATCGACGACAGTCCGGTCAACCCGGAACAGGAGCGCAGCAAATCGATCGGGCATACGACGACGCTGCCTCGCGATTTTACGGACCGGGACGATATCCGCCGCGTCTTTTTGAATCTCGCCGACCAGACGTGCCGGCGGCTGCGCCGGCAAGGTCTCGTCGCGCGCGTCGTGCAAATCACCGTTCGCGAGCCGTCGATGAAGACGTACACGCGGTCGGCGACGCTGCCGCAGCCTACCGAAAGCCACGACGACGTGTACCGCGAGGCATGCCGCCTGTTTGACGCGCATTGGCCCGAAGCGAAGCCGGTGCGGCTGCTCGGCATTACGCTGCAAAATTTGCAGCCGAAGGCCGAGTCGGCGCTGCAGCTCGATCTGTTTACATTTGAGCGCGAGCCGAAGAAGGAACGGCTGAACGAAGCGATGGACCGTATCCGCGACAAGTTCGGGGAAAGCTCGATTGTGACGGCGGGCATGCTGACGGACGATCCGTCGGCGCTCATCCGCAATCATAAAGAGCGGGGGACGTCGCTGCAGATGGATCACCTCAAGGAGCGGGGATTGGAAGAAGGCGAGAGTTAGATGAAATCGCCGCCAGACCAATGGCAGCGCGCATTTGAGAACAATTCTCGATCGCCGTATTCATTGAAGTTTCAATTGATTTATATTATAGTTACGAATGAGGATAATCAGAGGAGGAGTATTCAAGATGGCCAAGTATACCTGGGTGGATAAAGAAACCTGCATCGCATGCGGCGCTTGCGGCGCTACGGCTCCCGACATTTACGACTACGACGACGAAGGCATTGCCGAAGTCATTTACGACGGCGACGGCAACCACGGCGTAACTGAAATTCCGGAAGACTTGTATGACGATCTGCAAGATGCGCAGGATGGCTGCCCGACCGATTCGATCAAAGTGGCGGACGCTCCGTTCAATAAATAATGATGGTAAGGCAAAAGGCCTGATTCGGCCGCCCTCGGGGCGCTCGGAGTCAGGCCTTTTTCGTCTATGTGTGGTGTAAATTGTAGAATTTTGGAGCAATCAACAATTGCCATACTCGCCGTGCCATTTTACAATGAAGCTAGTTCTTCAGGCAGGGAATGGCAAACGACGGCCGAAGTGTTTCCGGGCCTCGTCCGTCCGGCGGGCATTTAGAAGGACGGCGATTTGCGCCACGCTCTTTTGAACCGTTAAAGAAGCGAACAGAAAAACATTTTTTACGGCATGAAAAGCTTCCGCTAAACGCGGCCGCTCGTCATCGAAAAGGCTTCGAAAGAAGCTTTTCATACGGACCGGGCGGCTTGGCGCATGTTTCGGTGTGCTTGTTTGCCGAGGAAATCGGGCTTGACGTGCAATGGGCAAGCGATGCCCGGACTGTCGTCTTGCGGGCGAAGCAGCGGTTGCTGCCGGTCAGCACATCCGATTCAAACCTTGGGGACGGCTTCAAGGTTTCATACATACGGGGGAGTCATCATGTCTGAAGTGAACCGACTTAAGGAACAGATCCGCCATTTGGAGCAGCGCAACATCGAGCTGACGCTGCTGCTCGAATCGGCGCTGGAGCTGCAGTCCGACACCGGCTCCGGCAAGCTGCCGTTTACGATGACCGCCATCCAGACGCTGATCGTCGCGCTCGACTCGCGCGATCCGTACACCGCCGGACATTCTTCCCGGGTTGCTCTTTACTCGCTTTGGATCGCCCGCCAGCTGGGCGTGCCGGAAGTGCAGTGCAGGCAGTTTCATCACGCTGCGCTCATGCACGATATCGGCAAAATCGGCGTTCCCGACCGGGTGCTGCTGAAAGCCGACAGTCTCGATGACGAGGAATTCTCCGTCATGATATCGCATACGACGATCGGCGCGCGCATTTTATCCAAAATGGAAGCGGAGGGCGAGCACGTGTCGGCTTCGCTCGTCGCCAAGCACCATCATGAGAAAATGGACGGCTCCGGCTATCCGGACGGCCTAAAGGGCGAGGCGATACCTTTCTTCGCCCGAATTACGGCGGTCGCCGACGCTTTCGACGCGATGACGACCGACCGCCCGTATGCAAAAGGGCGGAGCTATTACGACGGCGTGCAGGAGCTGCTCCGCTGCCAGGACACCCATTTTGACCGGCAGGCGGTGCAGGCGTTTGCGGCGGTTATGGCAGAGCGGAACTACTTGCGGAGTCGGTCCGTGTTGGAGTATAAAGACGCGACGTAAACAAAGAACCCCGATCTGCCGATAACACCTTTGGAACGACGCGGAAGCGGGAAAGGGTGGACCGTGTGGAGCCGAAGCAGACGGAACGGCAGGTGAAGGAGTTTTTCAGCCGAAGTCCGATCGACGATCCCCTTTATTTGAAAAAATTTATACGCGAGCATCCGGACCAGAAAATGGCGTGGTACTTGCTCGGGCGCGAGTACGCGGCGCAAGGCAAGCACGGCAAAGCGGAGTACTGCTTCGCTCAGGCCGGCGAAGTATACGAGGCGTTCGAGAAGCGCAAGCCGAGCGTCGCCGCGGAGCAGCTGAAGCGGCCGGACGAGGCCGCTGACGCGCCGGCGCCCCGGCCGCGGCACAAGCGGCGCCGCCTGGCGC
>NZ_JXAK01000056.1 GCF_000829455.1 Gordoniibacillus kamchatkensis | reverse complement strand
CAGCCCCTGCAATTCTTGAGGAGAGAGTCGTAAATTAAAGGTGAGCTGCGGAAACCAATATTTTTACGGGCCGGACTCCGGATTAAGGGGGCCTAGCCGCTTTTCCCGCTAATTTCGCCCTCCCGTTGTACTCCACTTATTTGACGGCTACTTTTTCCAGTTGCTTTAGGAGCGGCGGTTTAACGAAAGCCACACGCTCGAAAATATAAGGGAGGAACCGTATGACCGCCGCCCGCAAAAGATCCGCCATCCAAACCGTTATGACCGTGTTGTCAGCCGATCTTGCTTGCAAGGAGGCCGATCTGCTCGCAGACGGGGTTTCCGTGCATGCCGCCGAAATACGAGAGGGTCGGTTTCGTTTTCCCATTCGCGAACAATCGCTAAGTATCGTAACGATGGGCAGAGGCGCAGTTGTCACGTGCAGCTTCGAGCGATTGGAGTGGGCGAGACAAAATCTGGGGCTACTTTCGCGGGGGCAAATGTTTTCCGCACAAACTATTGCCAAAGTCGACGATTACTTGCGCAAGGACAACCAGTTTCTCGCCGGGCCCGATCAAAAATACGTTTGCACAACGGACGATCTGAAACCCTTCCATATCCCGCAAGGTATACGCGTGTCGACTGTCGAACGCCGCAACATTCCCGATTTGTACGAGCATACGTATTTCAAGCACGCTTTGTCGTACCGGCCGGATTCCCCGCGCCGCGATATGCTGGCGTCAATTGCGGAGTGCAACGGGCAAATTGTCGGGATTGCCGGTGCCTCCGAAGATTGCGAACTGATGTGGCAGACCGGTGTTGACGTTTTGCCGGAATATCAGGGGCTTGGCATCGGGAAAGCGATAGTCGGCTCGTTAACCAAGGCGATACTCGATGAGGGGATTACCCCGTATTATTCGACTGCGCTCGGAAATCTCCAGTCGAGCCGGCTGGCTATCAGCTTAGGCTACTGGCCTGCTTGGGTGCAGCTATACGCGCGTGACCTGCCATCGTCCGTCTAACGCAGGTCAGGTTCCTCGTCACGTCAAACGTTGTAAGCTTTGGCTTTGCCTGTAACGTGACTCCGCAGTTCCGCGATGAGCTCAGGCGGATCTGCAACCGTGACGTTGATCCTGTAGCCCAATATGTTTTGAACGGCTCGTTCCACGGAAGAATAGTACGCTGCGCGAAGCGCTTTATGGACTGGAAATCGTAAGCGAAAACGGCTGCGCCGGGGAAGAAGGGGCGGAAGTGATTATGGGAAGTGCCTCCTTTAACTAGGTCGAGATTCTGTTCTTCTGTACACGTCCGAAGTAACCCGTGTACCTCGACAATATTATGTCAGGGTTATCGGGGCCTTCACCCCGGTACTAAAAAAAGATAGCACTATGCGTCGGCACCGCCATATCCTACACTGAACTTACCAACATAAAGAGGTGAGCGCAGTGAGCCGGCATTTCGTACAGACGGAAGGACGCCGCTGGGTCGAGCAAGGGATCATTACCCCTGAGCAGCATCAGCAAATAATGGAGCTATATGGAGAAAAAAAGCGCGCCGCAGGCTTGTTGCCGCTGCTTGGCGGCCTGCTGGTCGGGCTCGGCATATTGAGCTTCACGGCTGCGAACTGGCAAGGCATGCCGCAGCTGATGCGGCTCCTGCTCCTTATTGCCGTAATGGCAGGATGTTACGGAGCTGGCGAAGCGTTAAGCAAGAAAGGGCATAGCAAGACAGGCATCGCTTTTATCGGGCTCGGACTTCTCAGCTTCGGCGCCGGAATCGTGCTGACGGCTCAGATGTTCCATCTGGAGGCGTACGACGCTACGTCCTGGATCGTGTGGGGCTGCGCTGGACTGCTGTCGACCTTTTTGTACCGCAGCCGCTTTTTGTTTACGATCAGCGCTGCGCTGTTTACGGCGGCGCAGCTGTACAGCGTCACGGAGTTCCATCAATTCAGCTACGCCGCGTTCGCCATCGGCTTGGTCGGGCTCGGCGGATACGTCTGGAGGCGCCAAGACAGCTATCAGGTCTGGCAGTTCAGCCTCAGCTTCATCGCCCAATCGGTCATGCTCGTTGCCGTTCACGACTGGAAGTTCCTATGGACGGCAGTGCCCGTAATGGCCTTGTATACGCTTGGGGACGCGCTGCCCAATCGAAAAGCGTTCCACCCGCTGCAAACGGCCGTTCTTGCCGCGGTCTTCCTATTCGACTGGTTCGTCGTTCTGTTCATGGGCAAGGGAGATTTTTTGGCCGTGCGCCACGATTGGCTGCCTGCAGCGGCGCCGTTCCTCGCCGTCATGGCCTTGCTCCTGCTTGCATCCGTCGTCCTGAAGCTTCGTTCGGGCCGGGGCATTACCGCTATCGAGTGGCTGCTCGTTCCCGTTCTTCTGTACGTAGGCCACGCGGTAGACGCCATCTATGTGATCGTACTGTTCGTCTTCTCGCTGTACGTGCTGTGGCGCGGATACGCGGAGGAATGGCGGCTCAAAATCAATCTCGGCACCGTACTGTTTCTCATCGGCACGATGACCGCCTACGGCAAGCTGACGTGGGATTTTATGGACAAGTCGCTGTTTTTCGTTGTCGGCGGTGCGCTGCTCCTGGCGGTCGGCTGGTTGCTGAACCGGCGGAAGCGGGAGTTTTTCCGGAATGGGAAGGAGGGGACGGATCATGCCCGGTAAGTATCGCTTGAAGCTGCTGATCGCTCTGATTGCGGCACAGGCTCTGTTTCTCGTCGGCATCGCGAGCTCTTCCTATGCGGCGGGACGGCTCGGTCAAGAGATACGCATCCGCACGGCGCCGGTAGATCCGCGGGATGTGATGTATGGCGATTACATCGTGCTGAGTTACGACATCAGCCGGCTCGACAAGTCGCTCTGGAGAGAGGGCGGCGATATTCCGAAGCGGGGCGAGACTGTCTATGTGCTGCTGAAGCAATCGGCGGCAAACGGCGGCATATACGAAGCGGCGGGCGCATTCCGCTCGAAGCCTGCCGCCGGCAGCGGCGAGGCGGTGCTGAAGGGGCGCGTCGATTACAGCTTCGACAACCGCATCCGCGTACGATACGGCCTGGAAAAATACTACGTTGCAGAGCATCAAGGCAAGGAGCTGGAGAAAAAGGCCGGCGCTATGATCGCCGTCGTCGCCGTCGCTCCGTGGGGACAAACCGTGCTGGAGCGGTTGGAAGAAGGCCGCTGAATCGGGTACAATGGGGATAGTTCGGATACCGGATCATCCTGAAGCAGAAGGTAGGTATGCACGTATGGAAGCGGACAAATCCAAGAAGCTTTCCCTCAACATTGTAAGCTCGAAAGTGAACCATAAAGGGTTCGGCGCCGGCGCGATCGATCTCAGCAACGTGTCCGGCATCGTTATCGATGGCGACGAGGCGTATGTTGACGCCGGTACGCTGCACGCTAAGAGCAAGGTGGAGAAGGGCATCAAATTTTCGACCAACAGGGACGACGTGCCGAACGGACGCCGCTGCTGGGTCGTCTGGGTCGCCGTCGACCGCGCGCCTGAAGGCGCTTATTACGCCGGAATGTCGGCTTGCGAAATGCTCATCGATACGGAAGCGAGACGCGGCTGGAAAATCCTTGCCGATCACGTCAACAAAATGGACGCCGCCATGAAGCGGAAATTTGTGCTCGAAGGCTTGAACGACACGGAGAAGGCGGCGCTGAAGCGGCAGCTGATCGAGCATAATCCGGAGATGTGGGAACGTTCGCCGGAGCGGTTGAAGGAGCTGCTCGCCTAGCGGAGGTATGCCCGTTTGCCAGGGAACTGCCATTTGTGTACAATCTGTGTCAAGGATTGTCCCGTTCGAACGAACGGGGTATACTAAGCTTCAGTGTATGTTACACTCATATACTAGGACAGCAAAGAGGCAGACGCTCGCGTCTGCCTCTTTGTGTTGCCGGATTTAGCGCCATTCCGATCAGTGGGAGGCGCTCATGGCTTCCATTTCCTCTTTGCTTGGACCGTACACGCCCGGAACGACGAGGCCCGCCTGGCGCATCAGTACTGTCAGCTGGCCGCGGTGATGGGCTTGGTGGCGAATAAAGATGTTGATGGTATCCGATACGGACCAATCCATCATGCCCCACAGCAGGCGCCGTTCCGGCAGCGATGCGTCCGTCCATTGGGCCTGAATGGCCGCTGCGGCCGCTTCGCTCGCCGTGCGGTACCCATCCGCGACACCTTTGGCGGTCGCAGGAACCGGATCATTGTGCTTCGGCGCGTCGAGCTGCAGACCGGCAGCAGCGAGGAAGCTGTGATACGCCGTCGCCAAATGCCAAGCCAGCTCGCCGAGCGTGCGGTGTCCTTCCACGATCGGCTGCGCAAGCGATGCGTCCGTCAGCGCATCCAGCACCTTTTGCGTCGTAGCACTTTCAAATTGCAAATCCTGCACTGCTTCGTTCAAGCTTGTGTACATCGTTCTCATCTCTCCTTTGAAGGTTAAGATAATTGCTCATTCAGGAACGCGAGCGTGCGCGAAAACGCATCGCGCGCGGCGTCCGCGCGATAGCTGGGCCGGGTGTCGTTGAAGAAGGCGTGAGGCGCTTCCGGGTACACGCGGGCGGCGAACGTCTTGCCGGCGGCTTTCATCGCTTCGGCAAAGGCCGGCATGGCATCGGTGATGCGCGCGTCCTTGCCGCCGTAGAAGCCGGCCACCGGACACTGAATGCCGCCGAGCTGGTCCGCTTGGGGTGCGTTGCCGTAATAAATGACGGCTGCGCTCAGCTGCGGATCGAGGCAAGCGAGCTGAGCGGACAACGCGCCGCCCAGACAGTAGCCGACGGAACCGACCTTCCGGCCCTTCGACGCGGGCTCCTCGTCGCGGAGATAAGCGGCGGCAGCCTTAACCCGCTGCAAATAGCCGGGGATATCCATGCCGAATATGGCCGCGTGCGTCTCTTCCAGCTCTTTGCGTTCGTGCCCGGGCTTCGCCGCCAGCGCCTCTTCCCGCGCTTCCTGATTGCCCCAGCCGCCGACAGGCAGCGTGTCCATGAACCCTTTCAACGACGCTACCCGTTCGGGCTCGAGAGGGGCCGGATGTTTCCCGTCCAGCGCGTACAAATCAGGGGCGAAGGCGGCGTAACCGGCCATGGCGAACCGGTTCGTCACGTCCTGAATATGGGGATCGACGCCCCATATTTCCTGAATGACGATGACGGCAGGCAGAGGCCCGGCACTTGCGGACGGCTTCGCCAAATAACCCGTATACCGGCCGCCCGGCCCGTATGAGATCCAAGAAGCTTGCAGTGCCAACAGTTCCACTCTCCTTGACTTCACTTAGATTGCTGCTTACTTCAGCATAACCCCGGCCACAGCAGCTTGGCAAACGCCCTATAACAAATATTACCATTTAAAATGGCGCAAAGGCAACTTGGCCTTTGCGCCACAATGCTAACGCTCTAGCTGTTCCACCAGCGCTTCAGATCGTTCCACCACGAGCTGTTTTCGCCGCGCTTCAGCTTGTCGTTCGCCTTGCTGTCGCCGCTTCGATTCGTGCAGGCGACGGTCGGCTCCGTGCCTTTGACGAACGCCTCCAGCCGGGCGTTTTTCATGCAGTCCGCGTTAGCCAGCTTGCCGCTCTCCGGATCGATATAGACGGTGGCGACGCCGTCCGGAATCGTGAACAGCTTCGGCGGAACGGCATCCAGCACGCCTTCCGTAAATTCGGCGAATATCGGGGCCGCCATATGCGATTCAATCGCGTCCACCGTTTTGCCTTTGTCATAGCCGACCCAGACGGCCGTCGCCAGCTCGGGCGTGTAGCCGACCATCCATGCGTCCGTGTCGGTCGTACCCGTCTTGCCGGCGACCGGGCGTTTCATCAGCGAGGAGACGCGGCTGCCCGTCCCGCCTTCCTCAAATACGCTCTCCATCATATTCGTGAGTACGTACGCGTAGGACGGCTCGATGATTTTCGCGGCCGATGGGGAAGCCTGGTACAGCACTTTGCCTGCGGCGTCTTCGATGCGGACGATAGCCGTCGGCTCGGCCCGCACGCCCTGATTGGCAATAATAGCGAACGCCGACGCCATCTCCAGCGGCGTAACCGGGGATGCGCCGAGCGCCAGCGACGGCACCGGGTTCAGCGGGCTAGTGAAGCCCATCTTTTTCGCCATATCGACGACCGTCTGCGGACCGATATCGAGGATCGTATGCACGGCGTAAATGTTGTTGGACTCGGCGATCGCCCGCCGCATATCGAGCCACTCGCCGCTGTACTTGTCGCCGAAATTGTTCGGCGCATACGTATCTTTGCCGTCATTGTAAGTAAAGACGGTCGGCACGTCCTGATAGCGGGTTGCGGGGGTGAGCCCCTTCTGCAACGCGGCGAGGTACATGATCGGCTTGAACGAGGAACCGGGCTGGCGCTTGCCGGTGGTGGCCCGGTTGAACTGGTTGTCGTCGTAATTGCGCCCGCCGACCATCGCTTTTATGTAGCCGGTGCGCGGATCGATGGCCACAAGCGCCGCCTGCAGCTCTTCCGACTTGGACAGCTGTTTCTGCACGGCCTCCTCGGCGAGCTTCTGCGCTTTCAGATCGAGGGTCGTATAGATGCGAATGCCGCCTTCGTCGAGCAGTTCCTCCGGAATGCCCAGCTTTTCCACGGCGACCGAGCGGACGTAATCCCGAAAATACGGCGCAACCGCCTGCTTCTTCCCGGTCAGAGGGCGGAACGTCAGCTTATCGGCGGCAGCCTGGTCGGCTTCCGCCTGCGTGATGAAGCCGCAGTTCACCATCGTCTGCAGGACGAGCTTTTGCCGCTCGAGAGCGTTGTCCATATTATAATAGGGCGAATAATAACGGGGGCCCTTCGGTACGCCGGCCAGCAGCGCGCTTTCCGCCAGCGTCAAATCTTTGGCGTCTTTGCCGAAAAACAGCTGCGCCGCAGCCTGAATGCCGTAAGTGGAATGGCCGTAATAAATTTGGTTGAGATATTGGTCGAGGATGTCGTCCTTGCTCAGCTGCATTTCCATCTGGACGGCGTACATCGTCTCCTTCAGCTTCCGGGCCCACGTCCGTTCGTGGCTCAAATACAAGTTGCGCGCGAGCTGCTGCGTAATCGTTCCGGCGCCCTGCACCTTGGACATATGCTCCAGATTGACGAGCGCGGCCCGTGCTACTGCCTTGAAATCGATGCCGATATGATCGTAGAAGTGCTGATCCTCTATCGCCAGCGTCGCCTTGACGACGTACGGCGAAATGTCTTTCAGCGCCACGAGCTGGCGGTTTTGCCCGCTGTAGAACGAATCGATCAGGTCGCCGCGGGCGTCGAACATTTGCGACGTTTGCATCACCTTCGTCGCCGGCAGCTCTTGCGAGCGCAAATACAGAGCCGCGACAAAAAGGCCCGCGGCGAGCAGCAGCATACCGGCCACCGACAAGGAAAACAGCCGCTTGATGCGCCGCAGCCAGCGCAGTGCCGGAATATCGTCGTCGCTCTGCCCTCGCCGCGAACGGGCTTCAGGCGGCGGTATTTGGCGAGCCATGGATCTTCCGCTCCTTTGCTGGGGGGATTGGTTCTCTTATCCAGTATGGGGTTGACGGCGGAGCGGTATTCAGCAGGGGGACGGGCAAATGTAAAATTTTTCGTAACATTGGCTGCGGGCGCCTTCCGCTTATTGCAATTCGGGGTCAATCCTCTATAATACAATTTATGCAAAAGGGTACAATGGAAAGGAATCCAGAACCTCCCTAAAGCAAACAAACTTGTTAAGATACATTATGGACAGGAAATGAGGCTGCGACAGATGGAACTGTGGTATACGGAAAAACAGACCGAGAACTTCGGCATTACGGCGAAAATTACCCGAACTTTCGTCTCGGAGAAGACCGACTTCCAAGACCTGGCGATGATCGACACGATCGAATTCGGGCGCATGCTCGTGCTGGACGGCATGGTCATGACGACGATCAAGGACGAATTCGTATACCATGAAATGGTGGCTCACCCGGCCTTGTTCACGCACCCGAACCCGGAGAAGGTGCTCGTTGTCGGCGGCGGCGACGGCGGCGTCATCCGCGAGGTGCTCAAGCACCCGAAGGTGAAAAAAGCCGTGCTCGTGGAGATCGACGGCAAAGTCATCGAGTATTCGAAAAAGTATTTGCCGGAAATCGCCGGCGAGCTCGACAATCCGCGCGTGGAAGTGATCGTGAATGACGGGTACATGCACATCCACGACCATAAAGCGACGTATGATGTCATCATGGTCGACTCCACCGAGCCGGTCGGTCCGGCCGTCGAGCTGTTCACCAAGGGCTTCTATCAAGGCATTTACGACGCTTTGAAGGATGACGGCATGTTTGTCGCGCAAACCGACAACCCATGGTTCAAGGCCGATCTCATCAAGACGGTAAACCGCGACGTGAAGGAGATTTTCCCGATCGTGCGCGTGTACTGCGCCAACATCCCGACGTATCCGAGCGGTCTGTGGACGTTCACGCTGGGCTCGAAAAAATACGATCCGCTGCAAGTGGACGAGGCGGCGCTGCCGGAAATCAGCACGAAGTATTACACGCCGCGCCTGCATAAGGCCGCGTTCGTGCTGCCGCGCTTCGTGGAAGATTTGGTGAAGTAAAAAGCTTTAAAGCCCTTCACGGTTTACAGCCGCGAAGGGCTCTTTACTTGGCAGTATATTCCATGTTACAATGGTAGCGCTACCAACTATGAACATACATACAATTTGTAATTAAGTATCGATTTATAAAGGGGGAAACGCTATATAACCTAGAGAAGTGCGGAAAAATTTTTTGCTAACTTAATTACACATTGTAAGAAAGTAAGTAACGCAAAGAAAGAAGGTCCTGTACTTGCCACTCGTTTCCAGCAAAGATGTGTTGCAGCAAGCCAGAGCGGAAGGCTATGCAGTAGGCGCTTTCAACGTGTTCAACATGGAAAGCGTAAAGGCGGTCATCGCCGCGGCCGAAAGAGAGCGCTCCCCGGTTTTGATCCAGGTGTGGAGCGGTCTCGATTCGTTCGTAGGATTGGACGTGCTGGCGGCGATAGTACGATGTGAGGCAGAGAAAGCGTCGGTTCCGGTCGTGCTTCATCTCGATCACGGCATGAACGCGGAGCACGCCGCCAAAGGCATCAAAAACGGGTTTACCTCGATCATGATCGACGGCTCCTCGCTGCCGCTCGAGGAAAACATTTCGGTAACGAAAGAGGTGGCGCGCATCGCGCATGCCGTGGGCATCCCGGTCGAAGGAGAAATCGGCCATGTCGGCGGGGAAGAGGGCGGCGACCACCAGGAAGCGGACGATATGGTGGAGACGAGCGTCGAGGAAGCCGTAGCCTTTTACGAGCGTTCGGGAGTGGATACGCTCGCGGTTTCCATCGGGACCTCGCACGGCAAATACAAGCAGGAGCCCAAGCTGAATATCGGCCTGCTCCGGGACATTGCCGCCCGCATCCCGATTCCGCTCGTGCTCCACGGTTCGTCGTACACGCCGGATGAGATGATCCGCGAGGTGATCCGCTACGGCATTGCCAAAATCAATGTGGCGACGGAAATGAACGACGCCGTCATCGCGCAAACGACCAAAGATATCACCCAAGGGCTGCAAGCGAAATATGCGAGCGATTTGACTTACGGCGCCTACGCTCTCATGGCCGATAAGGTCGGGCAAAAGATGAGGCTGTTCGGCTCTTCAGGGAAGGCATAACGAAGATTCCATCAAAACACAAAATCGAGGTGTTAGAATGAGAAAAATCGTTGCTTTACTTGCAATTACGACAATGACGATGAGTATTGCCGCATGCGGAACCGACAGCAAAAGTACCGACAGCAAAGGCACCGGCAAGGATACGGCGGCACCGGCCAACAAGCCCGCCGCCTCTACGGGCGGAAACGCCAAACAGGAGCTGACGATTTGGGTTTACGACTATTTGGCCAAGGACAACAACTCTTCGTTAGTGAAAGCGAAGGAGAAGTTCGAGCAAGCCAATCCGAACATTAAAGTGACGTTCCAGCCCACAGTATACGGAACGACGAGTTACCGCGACAAATTCGTCGCTCAAACCGCCGGGGGACAAGGCCCCGATGTAATGATTTCCGACGTGGTGTGGGTTCCGCAGCTTGCCGCGATGGGCTCGATTCTTCCGCTCGGCGATCAGGCGAAGGCGGTAGTGGATCAATTTTACGAAGGGCCTCTGCAGACGGTTACTTATAACGGCAAGCTGTACGGTTTGCCGTGGGAAGCGAGCCCGATGGCCATTTATTACAACAAGAATGCGTTTAAAGCGGCGGGCCTCGACCCGGACAAGCCGCCGAAGACGTGGGACGAGCTGCACGATGCGGCGAAGAAGCTTACAACCGGCGGAAAATTCGGCTTCGCGTATATGGGCGGCTGGGGAGGTTCGTTCGACTGGCTTCCGTTCCTGTGGCAGTCCGGCGGCGAGCTGATCGACAAAGACGGCAAGAAAGCTTTGTTCAACAGCCCGGAGGCGATCTCCAGCATCAATTATTTGTTCGGCATAGTCAAGGAGAAGCTGATTCCGCCGGCAGCATTAACATGGAAAAGCTGGGACGAGCTGAACGCGGCGTTCGGCGCCGGGCTCGTCGGCATGTACCAATCCGGAGCCTGGAGCCTGGACAGCTTGAAGAAAGCGAATCTCAATTTCGACTGGGGCGTATTCCCTTCTCCCGCAGGCAAACAGCAAGCGACTGTGCTGGGCGGCATGGACTGGGTCATCGGCAAAAATACCAAATACCCGGACGCCGCTTACAAGTGGATCGAATTTATTACGAACAAGGAAAATATGAGCGTTCTTTCCGATTTCAGCCGCATCTCCGCGCGCAAGGACAATAAGGAGCAGGCGATTTTCAAAGATCCGCAAATGAAAGTGTTCGTGGAGTCCATCGCTTTTGCCAAAGCCCGTCCGGCTCTTACCGCATGGAGCGACATCGACTACAAAGTGCTGCAGCCCGCTTTCCTCAAAATCGTGCTGAAAGATGCCGACGTTAAACAAACTATGGACGAGGCAGTGACACAAGCGAATGAGATATTATCCAAGAATTGATCGCCATTTAGGCAAGATCTTGGTAGCGCCATCCATACTTGGCTTGTCTTTTGTCATCGTTTATCCGCTTGTCATGAATATCACAATGAGCTTCCAAAATGTGAAGCTGACCCAGCCCGATATGCGCGGCTGGGTCGGCTTGGCCAACTATAGCCACTTGTTTGCCGATCCCGTCTTCCGGACGGCGATTGCCAACACGCTGATCTGGACGCTGCTCGGCGTTGTATTGCAGCTGGCGGTCGCGCTGCCAATTGCGTTTCTCCTCAATGCGGAATTTGCGGGGAGAGGCTTTTACCGGGGCGCTCTGCTCATTCCCTGGGTGATGCCTTCGGTCGTAGCCGCTTTTACCTGGGTATGGATGTATGACGGCAGCTTCGGCATTTTGAATTACATTTTAACGAAACTTCATCTCATCCGCGATCCGGTCGTTTGGCTGGGCAATCCCAACACGTCGCTATATGCCGTGCTGGTCGAGCAGGTTTGGAAAGGGTTCCCCTTCCCGATGGTGATGCTGCTCGCCGCTTTGCAAGCGGTCCCCAAAGATATGTACGAGGCCGCCGAAGTCGACGGCGCGAACAAAATGCAACGAATCATGCGGATCACAATCCCGCAAATATTGCCTGCATTGGCGCTATGCACCGTTTTTATTACTATCTGGACGTTCAACAGCTTCGAGAACATATGGCTGATGACGGAAGGCGGACCGCTGAACTCGAGCGAAACAATGACGACCTTCGTGTATCACAATGCGTTCCAAAGCTTCGATCTCGGCATGGGGTCGAGCAGCGCCATGGTCATGTTCGCCATGCTGCTCGTTGTCATTATTTGCTACGCGCGTTACGTATCGAAGCAGGAGGAACGGTAACATGCAAAGACGCCGGGTGCGAAAGTCGCTTGTCATGAACTTGGTCATGCTTGCCATCGTTTTTGTTATCGACTTTCCGTTCTTGTGGATGCTGTTTACTTCCTTGAAGGGAACGGGCGAGACGATGACGATTCCTCCCACTTTCTTGCCTGCCAAAGTATCTTGGGACGGGTTTCGCAAAGTGATGGATTTGAACTTCCTGAAATATTTCGCGAATAGTTTCTACATTGCGGTAATCACTACCGGCGCTTCGCTGCTTTTCGGCATCATGGCGGGAATCGGGTTTTCCAGGTACAAGTTTCGCGGCAGCAAAGGGTTTAAAATAGGCATTTTGGTGACGCAGCTGTTTCCGCTCATTTTGCTCGTGTCGCCTTATTATTTGCTGATGAGCAAATTGGGTTTGCTCAATTCCCACGCTTCTTTAATGTTGACGTATTGCGCCTTTACGCTGCCGTTCTGCGTATGGATGCTGACTACGTATTTTGCCACCGTGCCGGTCGATATGGAGGAGTCGGCGATGATCGACGGGAGCACCAAGCTCGGGGCGTACATTCGCATAACGGTGCCGATGGCGGCGCCCGGGATCGCAGCGACGGCTATTTTCGCTTTCGTGCTGGCGTGGAACGAGTTTGTATTCGCCAACACGTTTATCGATACGCCCAATCTGCGCACCTTGCCGATCGGGTTGCGGACGTTTATGGGGCAATATTCGACGGAGTGGAACGTGCTCATGGCGGCATCGGTGATGACGACCCTTCCCGTCGTGCTGATGTTTATCTTTTTGCAAAAATATTTTATCCGCGGCATGACCTCGGGGTCTATCAAAGGGTAGGTGACGGGCGTGAAACATTCCTATGATATTGTCGGGGTTGGCGTCCCTTATCTCGATATTGTCGTGCAAGTTGCCGAGATTCCCGAGCGGAATCAGTCCGCCCCGATCGCCGGCTACAAACTGTCCGGGGGCGGCAAAGTTCCGACCGCACTCGTGGCGGCTTCGCGGCTCGGGCTGTCCACGACGCTCGTTGCCGGCGTGGCGAACGACATGTTCGGAGAGACGATTCGCCGCGAATTGGAGCGGGAAGGCGTTTCGCTGCAGTATTTGACGGAGGCGGAGCATTCGGCGGTGTCCGTCGTGCTTGTCGACGATGCGACAAGAAGCAGAACGATTTTGTACAGCGAGAGCGAAGCGCCGGTCGCGTCGATATTCGAATCGGATCGAATGCTGGATGCCAGGCTGCTGCAAATCAGTGCATCGGGCAATGCTGAGCGGGCGGCCATCGGCTGGGCCAAGGCGAAGCGAATCCCGATTATGCTGGACGCGGATTACTATGACCCGGCATTTGCACGGATGGCCCAGGACGTCACTTTGTTTATCGGCTCGGAGCATTATTTCGACGCTTGGATGCCGGGGCACGATTTGATGCAAAAGATGGACCGGATTCGTCAAGCGGGATCGCCGGTCGTCGTCGTTACGCAGGGAGAAAAAGGCTGCATGCTGCTTGACGATAACGGACTGCAGCATGTGCCGGCTTTTGCGGTCGATGTAGTCGATACAACGGGAGCGGGAGACGTGTTTCACGGAGCTTTCGCGGTCGGTTTCCTGAAAGGCTGGAGCGCTCACGACAGCTGCGTGTTTGCCAGCGCGGTCAGCGCGATGAAGTGCCGCAGCGTCGGCGGAAGGGCAGGCATTCCGAACATAGAGGAGGTCAAGCTGTTTTTGCGGGACCATTACGGCCAAACTCTTCTATTTTGACAAAAAGGATAATGGGATATGAAAAAAATAACGTTACAGCACAGCGACCTGAGCAAAGTGAATCGCGCCACGATTTTAAACTTTATCAAGACGCATAAACAAATGTCCAGAGCCGATCTGGTGAAGAAAACGAAGCTGACCGGCCCTTCCGTGTCTCGGATTGTGCAAAGCCTGATCAACGAAGGGCTCGTCAGCGAGAGCGGCGTCGGCGAATCGATCGGCGGCCGAAAGCCGATTTTGCTCACCTTTCGTCCGGAGGGGCGCATGGTGATGGGACTGGACATTCGTCCGCAAAGCATTTACGGCATCATTTGCAATTTGGACGGCGACATCGCGTATGAAGGCGATTTGCCGCTGAACATGCGGATGACGGCGGATGAAGTGATCGAGAGCATCATCGATCTTGCGGAATCGATGCTGCGCAAAAGCAAAACGTCCAGGCGCCGGCTTGCCGGCATCGGTCTGTCCGTCCCGGGACTTATCGACCATCAAACGCAGAAGGTTCGTTTCTCGCCTCCGATGGGCTGGCGCAATTTGTCCATTCAACAGCCGATCAGCGAGTATTTTGGCGTACCGGTCGTGGTGGACAATACGGTGGAAGTGATGACGCTTGCCGAGAAGTATATGGGCAGCGACGTTTCCCAGGGTACCAACAATTTGGTGTATTTGTACTTCGGACCCGGAATCGGAGCGGGCATCATCAACAACGGCACGCTGTTCCGCGGGTCCCGCTACACCGGAATGGAATTCGGCCATATGACGATCGATCTGCACGGGCCCAAATGCAGGTGCGGGAACTCCGGCTGTCTGGAAGCAATGGCCTCCGAGAAGGTTTTAATCGATAAGGTCAACCGGGCGCTGGCCGACCAGGATTTGCCTAAAGTGCAAACCATCGAAGAAGTCGCATTGCTGATCAAGGAGCAGAAGGTAGATCTGCGGCCGGTTTTAACGGAAATGGCCACCTATTTGGGAGTCGGCATTGCCAATATGATCAATTTGTTCAACCCCGATGTTGTCGTTCTTGGCGGCTGGCCTAGCGCGCTAAGCGCGCACATCATGGAGGAAACGCGGCGGGTCGCTTTAAACCGGAGCTTGGAAGGCATGAGCGAAGGCGTCCAGATGCTGACTTCGCAGATCGGCGAGCGCAGCGTTGTATTGGGGGCGGCATCGCTCATTATTCAGCTGTTCTTTAAAGGCGAACTGGCATTGAACGTACAAGAGAGGATGTAGCCGGCATGACGATACGACAGTCGCAAGAAGTAGAAGAGAAGCTAAAGAGGCTGCGATCCTTCATGGCAGCCGAGCAGTATGACGTGATCCGCATCCAGACGCCGAACTTGTTCGCCTGGCTAACCGGCGGCGGCCGCAACCATATTGACATTACTTCGGATTGGACAGGCGCCGCTTTATTTGTAACCCGGGACAAAGTCGTTTGCGTCATGGCGGACAATGAGAAGGACCGCGTGTGGACGGAGGAGCTCAGAGCCAGGCTCGATTGCGAGATCCGTTCGTACCCTTGGTGGGGCTGGGCCGACAACGAAGCGAAAGATCTGTACGCGGACAACATTGTCGCCGGGGATATGGCGTTTCCGAACGTGATTCCGATAGCGGAGCCATTGCGCAGCTTGTTTTATCCGCTTACGCCGCCGGAAACGGACCGGTACGCCAAGCTGGCAAGCGACGTTTCGGATGCGTTTTACGAGCTGCTGGCTCATATTCGCCAAGGCATGACGGAGCTGGAGATCGACGGCGTGCTATCCGGCTTGTTCCGCGCCCGCGGCATCAATCCCAACGTGCTGATGGTAGCGGCGGACGAGCGGGCGGCGCTTTATATGCACCCGTTGGCGACGGGAAAAAAGCTGGACCGGTACGCCGTCATTTCCGTCTGCGCAGCCCGGGGCGGCCTCGTCGTGTCGCAAACCAGGTCCGTTCATCTGGGCCGGCCCGATCCGGAGCTCGTTCAGAGGCACCATGACGCCTCCTTCATTGCCGCTCAATTGATCGCGCATACGGTTCCGGGCGCCGAACTGAAGCAGCTGTTCGAGCTCGGGCTAACGGCATACCGGCAACTGGGTTGGCCGGAGGAATGGCGGAAACATACGATAGGCGGCAAAACCGGATACCGCACGCGGGAGTTCTCGGTCGGACCGGACACGGTTGGGCAAGTAAACATCGGCACGGCCTGGGGCTGGAATCCGACCGTTGCCGGAACGAAATCCGAAGATACGGTCTTGGTTGGCGATAATGGCCCCGTCGTGCTCGGCGAAGATGCGCGCTGGCCGCAGCTCGCTTTCGACATTGACGGAAAAACGTGGAACAGACCTGCCATATATACAATTTTATAAAGGGAGAGAGATGTCCGTGCTGCAACTAGGTTTTGTTTCCTTGCGCGCGCAATTCGGGTTCAACCCGGACGAAGCCGGCCGGTTGTTTGAAGTAAGCAAGAAAGTGCTTGCTGACATAGGGAACGTTGTCCCCTTCGATCCGATGATCATGCTGAAGCAAGATGCGATTGCCGCCAACGAACGGATGAAATCGAGCCGTATCGACCTCTTGATCATGCAAATCGGCACGTTCCCTTCGGGCGAGTTGCTGCCGCTGCTTGTTAAAGATTTGCCTGTGCCCGTCCTCCTGTGGGCGTTGCCCGAGCCGCCGTTTGACGGGGGAGCTCTGCAGTTCAACTCCTTGTGCGGCGTACATTTGATGGCCAGCTTGCTGAAGCGCAGCCATCGTCCGTTCGATTATGTGCATCTGAGCCCGGAAGGGGATACAACCGAATTATCCCGTTATCTGAAGGCGTTCGAGGTGGCGCGGGATTTGAAAAAAATGCGCGTAGGCCTCGTCGGCTCGCATACTCCCGGATTCGACGCGATGGCTGTCGACGCCTTGTCGCTGAAAGAAAAAATCGGCCCCGAGGTCGTTTATATCGGGTTAAACGAAGTGTTCCAAGGCGCCGAAACGGTATCCAAATCGCACCGCGAAACGCTGATGCAGCAAATCGGCCGGCAGTTTCACAACGCAGGCGAGCTTCCGACAGAGAAGATCGACAAGTTTGCCAAAACGTACGCTCCTTAGCGAAAGAAGCCGAAGAGAAAAAAGTTTCTTCTTTATCCGTAAGATGCTGGCCGGAGTTCATCGAAAGCTACGGCCAGGCCGCCTGCTGCTCGGTGTCGAAGCTGACGGACGACGGTATCGTGACCGGCTGCGAAGGCGATGTTCTGGGCACGATCACGTCGTCGATCATGCGCGAATTCGCCGGTTCCCCGCCGTTCCTGGCCGACATTGTGCATGCGGATTACGGAAGCAACGAAGTGACGCTGTGGCACTGCGGAGCGGCGCCGTTCTCCCTGGCTGCCCCCGGGGAAAAAGTAATTCTCGGCGAAGAATTCGGCATCGGCGGATTGAACGTCGAGTTTCCGTTAAAATCCGGCGTAGTGACGATGGCTCGGCTCGGCTATATCGACGGGGAATACCGCATGCTGGTGACGACCGGCGAAGCGCTGAAGATCGGTCCGATCGTGCGCGGCACCGTAGCTCAGGTGAAATGCGACGCAAGCGCGAAAACGTTAATGGACAAGCTCATTTACGACGGCTGGGAGCACCATTTGGCGATGATTTACGGCGATGTGGCGGCAGAGCTCGAGCAGCTTTGCAAAATTTTGAAAATCGAGTGCGTCCGGTTGTAGCATGGGCCGAGGGGAGGGGACGAAATTGACTTTTGCGTCTGTGGCGGCTTTTCGTTACGCCAAATCGGTTCAGGGCGAGCTTGTTTGGCATCAAGCGCTGGAAGCGGAGAGCAAGATTCGCAAAGATGGGCGCACGGAGCAGATTACTTATGCTTCCTCCGCTGCGGAGGACCGCATTGTCCTCACCGTCAGCGAACTGGCGCCCGGTACGACGAATCTGCAATGGCGCATTGCAACTGCGGACACGGTGGAGTGGGTAATGTGCGACTATCCTGTCGGCGCAGGCGAACATTTCTACGGGTTCGGCGAAACGTACGGGGAATTGGATCAGCGCGGCAAGGAGCTTCGCCTATGGGTTGAGAACGGCTGCGTCCGCGACTTGAGCTATAAGCCGATTCCCTTTTACATCTCATCTGCGGGTTACGGTGTTTATTTGGAGCATTGCGAGCTGATTTACGCCAGAATGGCGACGCCGGATATCGGCAATCGCGTGCAGCTGAAAGTAAGCAGCGGAGAACTGAACCTGTACCGGTTCGAGTCGGCGGATATCGCGGGAATTATCGACCGCTATACGGCCGTAGTCGGCAAGCCGACGCTGCCTCCGCCGTGGTTTTTCGGGGCGTGGAAATCGCGCGACTGGCGGACGGAAAACCAGCAGACGGTTATGCTCGATTTACAGCGGCAACGGGAACTCGCCATCCCGTGCACCGTCAAGCTGATCGACGCCGCATGGGAGCAGGAGTTGAACGACTTCCGGTTTCATGCGGAGAAGTTTCCGGACTTTGCCTCGGTGATGGAAGAGGCGCAGCGGCTCGAATACCAGGTCGTAATCTGGATCTCCCCGTGGGTCGCCCATTGGACCAACATTTACAAGGAGCTCGACGCCAAAGGCTATTTCCCGAAAACGCCGGATGGCCAAACGTACGTTCACCGGCTCGGCAACAGCCCGAATTTGCTCGGCTCGATGATCGATTTTACCCATCCCGGCGCCGTCCGCTGGTGGCAGGAGCAGGTGGAGAGGCTGATGCAGCTCGGCGTGCGCGGCATCAAAACCGATTTCGGCGAGCAGGTGCCGGCTGACGCGGTATTTGCCGACGGCAGCACCGGACGCACGATGCACAACTATTACCCGGTTCTATACAATCGCGTAACGCACGAGGTTGTGAACAAGTACAACGGCATTTTGCTCGGACGCTCTGCCTGGGCCGGATCGCAAGCTTTCACCGGCATTTGGGCGGGCGACCAGACGGCCGACTTTGCGCCGAGAAGCGGGATGCTCGCGACGATTTATGCGGGGCAGAACATCGGCGTTTGCGGATTTCCTTTCTGGGGAAGCGATATCGGCGGCTATTTCGGCAAGCCGGACCGCGAATGCTTCATTCGCTGGACGCAATATGCGGCTTTCACTCCGTGTATGGAGCTGCACGGACTGGGCGAGCGCGATCCGTGGGATATGGACAGCGAAGCTTTCGGCAATTACGTGATGTACACGTCGCTGCACACACGCTGCTCCCTTATATGTATCCGCTTGCAATCGAGGCGGCGGAACGGGGATTGCCGATGATGCGCGCGATGATGCTTCATTATAACGACGATCCGAACGTTCACAATCTGCCTTGCGTTTCCGTCCAATATATGTTCGGAAGGGATATGCTGGTGGCGCCGATCTTTTACGAAGGCTCCGATCGCGAAGTGTATTTGCCTGCCGGCGGATGGGTTCACCTGTGGACCGGGCAGCGGACGGAAGGCCCTTGGAACGGCAGAGTCAGGGCGCCGCTCTTGCAGACACCGGTATGGCTGCGGTCGGGCGCGGTCATTCCGCTGCTGCCGGAAGGCGCGCAAACGATCGGCCGTTACGACGACCCGAGCCGCTGGCTGGAAGCATTGGGCACGGAGCGCTGGGAGTTTATGCTGGCGCCGGGCGAGGGAGCCTGCAATCAAGGCGGCGTCGACATTACGCAGTCGGACGGCGGACAAGGCGGGGACGGAGCCTATACGGTACGCGTTAGCTTCAGCCGCGAGCGGGGAGTCGTGCCCGGGAACATCGCGCTGAAAATCCGGCTGCCGGAGGAAGACGAAGCGAGCTGCACCGTTGCCGCCGTCTCGGGCTGGCCTGAGGCTGGGACCGCGGGGTTATCATGGGAATGGAATCATTCCGCGTGGGAATCCGGGCTGTGGATCGAGCTTCGGCTCCCGGAGACGAGCGCGGGCGCAGGTGCGGCCAACGCCCTAGCGGATGCGGACATCGTGCTGCATATTCATAAGAACGGGCACGGGAGGTAAACCATGCGCATTACAGACGTTAAAGTCGATTTGGTCAAATGCCCGCTGCCCGCCCCATTTTACCCGACCTGGGGCAGCGGCCTGCAAGTGGATGCCGTCAAAATGACGATCGTGCAAATCGTTAGCGACGAAGGCATCGTCGGAATCGGCGCGGGCCCTGCTACCGGCTGGGAAAACGTAGTCGGCATTCATACGTTCCTGCGAAAACAATTGATCGGCCGCGATCCGTTCATGATCGAGCGCATCCGACCGGCGATCAGCAACGCCAAGCTGCGGATGGGCTGGCCGTGGATGGTGGAAGCGGCGCTGTGGGATTTGGCCGGGAAAGCTTGCGGCCAGCCGGTGTACCGCCTGTGGGGCGGCTTCGCCGAAAAAATTCCGGTCTATGCCAGCACAGGCGAGCTTTGCAGCCTGGAGAAACGATTGCAATACGTCCAGCATTGCCTCGATCGCGGAATTAAGGCCGTCAAGCTGCGGATGCACGACCCGCACCCAGAGAACGACCTGGAGGTAATACGCGAAATCCGCAAAGCGTTCGGATCGGGCATCACGCTGATGGTCGACGCCAACCAGGCCGATCATTTGCCGGGCGCGAGCGATATGGCCGCCTCATGGGATTTGCCGGTCGCGTTGCGTGTCGCGCGGGCTTTGGAGGCGCTTGATGTGGCGTGGCTGGAAGAGCCGCTGGCCCGCCACAACTACGACGGTTTGACTGCGCTCGCGCGCAAAGTCGACATTCCGATCGCCGGCGGAGAGAAAAATACGGGGCTGGAAGAATTCCGGATATTGGCCGAGCGGGAAGGCTACCACATTTTGCAGGGCGACTGCGTCTTCAGCGAAGGAATGTTCCAGCTGCGCAAAGCCGCCGCTTTGGCGGAAGCGCACCACAAGCAGTTTATTCCGCATACGTGGTCGAATCCGATCGGGCTCATGACGAACTTGCAGCTAGCCGCATCTTTGCCTAACTGTCCGTGGTTCGAGCTGCCCTATGAACCTCCGGCTTGGAATTTGGACATTTATAACGTCATCTTTGCCGAAGGCTTGACGCTCGAGGAGGGGGCCATTGTCGTTCCGGAGCGGCCGGGCCTGGGCTTTACGCTGCGGGAAGGCTTTTTGGAAACGTACCGGGTTCCTTACGATGCCGAACAATGGACCGTACGATGAAGCATAAAGGCTGGTATTGGGCCATCGCTGCGCTGATCTTGTTTCAATCGTCCGACGTGTCGCTGCGGCTGGCCTCGGTGCAAACGCAATTCGCCGTCGGCACCGTGCTGCAGGCGACTCCGCTTATGCTCGTTGCTCTGGCGGCGGCAGTCAGGCATCGGATCAAGTTTCGAGCCGGGCTGCCCGGGCGCGCTTGGTCGATCAATGCCGCCTATGGCTTGCTGCAATTTTGCATCGGGAATTTGCTGTTTTACGCTGCCGTACAGCAAGGCGGATTGAGCATTGCCTCGCCTGCGGTGCAGAGCCAGGCCATCTGGGCGGTTGTGCTCGGAGGCCTGTTCCTGCGCGAAAGGATAAGCCGCATGATGATCGGCGGAATCACCTTGTTCGTCGCCGGGCTCATTCTCTTGTCCTGGTTCAAATCGAGCGGTGCGTCCGTGTCCGGCACCCATTTGTGGGGGCTCATCACCGGCATTTTGGGAGGCCTGGCATGGGCCGGCGCATCCGCCGTGCAAAGCTCGCAATTGCGGCAAAAGGTGCCGCTCTCTTACATTTTGGCGGCGGGTTCGGCAGCCGGAGTCATGTGTCTGCATGTGTTCATTTTGTTCTGTTACGGGCCTTCGGTGTGGGCGACTGTCGGTGCGGATGGCGCGCTAAAAGTATTGGCGGCGGGGTGCTTCAACGGACTGGCCGTCTGGTGCATTTCGCAAGCGCTCAGATTCGTGGAAATTTCCAAAATCATTCCGGTCATCTCGCTGAGCATCGTGCTCAACACGCTGATCGGAGGGTTTTGGTTCGGGGAATACGTGAATTTCGGGTCGATCGCCGGCATGCTGATTGTGTTTTGCGGCGTTATTCTTGTGCAGGAGCCCAAGCCCAGGGGCGAATTCAAGCAAATTTGACGCGAGGAGTGAGACTATGAACAGCGCGATTCCGAGCTACCCCGCGCTCATATCGGGGAAACGGGTGGAAACGAACCAATTGCTGCTCGTATCGGATAAATTTACGGGGCAGCCTTATGCGCACATCCATCAGCCGCGCAAGGAGGATGTGGAGCGTGCCGTCGCCGAAGCGAAGCAGGCCCAGGCTGCCGTGCCATTCCCGGTTGCGCAGCGTTACGATGTGCTGATGAAGGCAGCGGCGGCGTTGAGGAGCAGGGCGGAAGAGCTGGCCGACGTCATGGTGGCCGAAGCAGGCAAATTGAGGCGCGATGCGCTGAACGAAGTATGGTGGTCGATCGACCTTTTCGTCGAATCCGCCGAGGAAGCGAAGCGGCTGCATGGGGAAACGTTCGTGCTGCCGATTCCGGGGCTTGATCAAAAAACGTGCTATACGATGCGCGTGCCGGTCGGCGTTGTCGGGGCGATTACCCCGTACAATTTTCCGCTCAATCTGGTCGCTCACAAAGTGGCTCCGGCGCTGGCTGCAGGGAACGCCGTCGTGTTGAAGCCGGCCGCGCAGACGCCGGTTATCGCTTTTAAGCTGTGCGAAATTTTGCTGGAAGCGGGCGTTCCGGACGGGTATTTGCATTGCTTGGCCGGGGAAGGGCCGACCGTAGGGGAATGGCTGGTGGACGACAGCCGGATCGACTTCTACAGCTTTACCGGCAGCGTAGCCGTCGGCAAAAGGATCAAAGAGCGAACGGGCTTGCGCCGTGTCGCGCTGGAGCTCGGATCGAACTCGGCTACCATCGTCCACTCCGACATCGATCCGGTGGAAGCGGCCAATACGTGCGCACAAGCGGCATTTTCCAATGCGGGCCAAGTATGCATTTCGCTGCAAAGAGCCTATGTGCACGAATCGATTTACGACGCCTTCGTCGCCGAATTGGCAAAGCAGGCATCGCTGCTGATAGTAGGCGATCCGCGCGAAGACGCCACCGGGGTCGGTCCGATGATATCGGCCAAGGAAGCGGAGCGGGTGCAGAGCTGGATCGAGGAGGCCGTCGCCCAGGGAGCCGTGGCCCATACCGGAAATAAGCGCGAGGGCGCACTCGTGTGGCCGACGGTATTGACCGGCGTGAAGCCGGATATGAAGGTGATGAGAAGCGAGGTTTTCGGCCCTGTTGTCAGTGTAGTGCCTTACCGGACGCTAGACGAAGCGATCGAGCTTGTCAACGATTCCGATTACGGTCTGCAGGCGGGCGTCCTGACCCGCGACCTGCAAGTTGCGATGGAAGCCACCCGGCGGATTCGCACGGGAGGCGTCATTGTCGGCGGCACCTGCGCATTCCGCATCGGCTGCATGCCTTACGGCGGCGTCAAGCAAAGCGGCATCGGCAGGGAAGGCCCGCGCTACGCGATGGAAGAGATGACGGATGTCAAGACGGTGGTTATATTGTAGTAGTTCATGCGGGCCGTTGCAGGAACGGTGATTTGAGGCACCTCTGGAACGATCCGGTGATTGCGTTGCTATGCGTTAGGCCGACAACGGTCGGACTTTGGTGTGGAGTGTCTGTCACATGTGGGGGGGACGGGTCGGGGGCTTCAACAGGAAGCACCGCTGATGGTTAAACCGTTGCGGCCTTAAAGGAACATAGTTCCGTTAATTCACGGATCGAGGGCAGCGGCGCAATTTTAACGGAACATAGTTCCGTTATCGGTGCGGTATTAGAGCGAATTCCACCCAAAGTGTGGAAATAACGTACTCCCGTTCCGCTATTTTCGGGAAATACCCGGGAAATAAGCTGATAACGGAACAGATTTCCGCTAACCGTGGCGGAGGGACTATGGTATGCGGACCATGAACCGAAACGATGCAGTTAGCAGGATAAAAATGAGTAAAACTACGCGGGCGGTCATAATTGACCGTCTTTTTTCATCGCAAAAATGGTAAGAATGAGATCGGCGGAGGGAGTTCTGCTACGCATCGACATGGCACTCGATTCTCCGACTGTTGTAACCGAGCTAATATTGATGATGGGCAAGTCATATGTCGTCAATTCGTAAAAGGCAATCGGCAAAGCGATGGATAGCGCAAGATTCTAGGTATTCAAGCTGGCAAGAAATAAGAGAATTGACAGTAATGGGAGAGTGATCGCGTGAACGGCCGGCAAGCGGCGGAAATGCTTCATTTGCTTCGGGAAATGAACGCAGAAATCAAAGCGATACGCGGCGATATGTCGGGGCAGGATGCGAAGATCGACGGAGTCGAGCAGAGGGTGGATGCTAAGTTTGATGGCGTGGAACAACGACTGGATGCTAAGATCGATGGCGCGGAGCAATGGTTGAGTAGCAGGATCGATGGAGTCGAGCAGAGGGTGGATGCATTAGACGCCAAAATCGTCGGCGTTGAGCAGGAGCTGGATGCCAAAATCGACAGAGTGGAATGCAGTTTAGGTACGGGGATCAGCTCGCCGAGGGATTCGATTGCGTCTTGCGGACGCATGATCGGCAACATGCGGAACTGGAAGAACGAGCGAGGAAAATCGAAAAAAACATTCGACAGTTGGGCGGCTCAATAGCGAGCCGCCCTTGTCATTGCGTTAAGCCGTATTACCCTTCAATACAAACTATGCCACAAATAAAATGTAGCGTAAGCCTCCCAGCCCGCCCAATTCGCAAACAGCTCTTGCAGCTCTTGCGCGGTCGGCTTGCGGTCCATGCCGAGCTGCTCCCGGACGGCGTTCTGCAGTCCTACATCGCCGATGGGAAAAGCGCGCGGATCGCGCAGACAGCGCATCCGCACATAGTGCGCAGTCCACGGCCCGATGCCGCGGACGCGCACCAGCTCCCGCTCGGCGGCGTCGAAGTCGCCGAGCGCCAGCAGCCCGGCGCGCGACAGCTCGCCGCGGCTCATGAGGGCGGCCGTCTCGAGCACGGCCGCCGCCTTGGCGCGCGTGAGCTGCAGCGACTGCAGCTCGGCGGCGTCCGCGCCGGCGAGTGCGGCAGGCTCCGGGAAGCGCCGGTACGTCCGGCCTTCCCAGAGCACGCTTTCGCCGTAAGCCTCGGTCAGCCTGGCCTTAAGCTTGTAGGCGAAGGCCAGGTTCACCTGCTGGCCGACGATCGCCCAGCAGAGCGCCTCGAACAGGTCCGGGATGCCGACGATCCGCAGCCCGTAAACCGCTCGGCGAGCTCGCCGAGTACAGGATCGCCCGAAGCTAGCCGATGCCAAGGCTCCAGATCGCGGTCCAGATCAAACCACTCGCGGATATAGCGTTGTATGGCTGCCAGCTCATGCTCGTTTTGCGGCTCACCCTGCAGGAAACGAACGCGCAGCACCCGGTCGTCCGGGCAGGATAGCTCCAGCAAAATGCTGCGGCCTGCAGCGCTTCCATCGGCGCCTATTATGGGCGACGTTTCATCCTTGGCGGCTTTACCCGACGGACCGCCGCCTAACGCATCGCCGCTCGACTGTACTCCGTCCCGCGCGGTTTTACCCAAAGTGCCGCAGCCTGCCGCAGCTTCATTCAACGTACCGCCGTCTGACTGTGTCCAACCCGCTGCAATCCCGCCGGCTTGCGCACCGACCGACGCAGCCTCGCCTGATGGACCGCCGCCTGACGCAGCTCCGCTCGCCCGCACTCCATCCGTCGCGGCTCTACCCAAAGCACCGCCGCTAACTACAGCACCGCCAATCCCAGCCCCGCCCAACGGACCGCCGCCCTCCGTAGCGATGCCGCTCGGCGCAGCCTCGTCAGCCGCCGTCGTTGGAATCTTCACCAGCCTTATAACCCGCCCCTCGCGCACCTCGTACAAGCATTCGAGCGGCGACCTCGTCATATACTCAAGGCATTGCTCGAAGCGGAAAGGCTGGCGCACTTCCAGCTCAAAACCGGAATCGCGCATGGCCGCCGTCCTCCACGCCTTCGATGCGCTCGAGCTCGAGCAGTTTGCGCTTCATGGCGAGGCCGCCGCGAAAGCCCGTCAGCTTGCGGTCGGCCCCGACGATCCGGTGGCAAGGCAGCAGCACAGGCACCGGATTGGCGCCGTTCGCCGCGCCGACGGCACGCACCGCCTGCGGCCGCCCGACGGCAACGGCGATGTCGCGGTACGTGCGGGTTTCACCGTACGGCACGCGTCCGAGTGCAGTCCATACTTCTTGCTGAAACGGCGTTCCGATCAGATCGAGGGGCACTTCCGAAAACGACACTTTCTCCCCGGCAAAATACGCCTGCAGCCGCTCGGTCACGCCAGTTCTCCGCAGCCCCGCCGCATCTTCCTGCGGTTCGATTCCCGGTGCAACCCGTTCGATCCAGCCGCGCCAATCCTCAAGTCCCTCATGCGGGAACACAACCCGGCATACGCCTCGTTCCGTCGCCATGAGAAGCCAGCTCTGGCCGCCAAGCTCCAACCTCGTCCACATGAATTGCTGCCTCATCCAATATCTCCCTTTCCTTAATATCAATATCCGGCCTTAGTGTTCCTTGCTTTCGGCGATTTCGCCGCTTGCTTCGCGATAGGCTGTCGGCGACATGCCCGTCTGCTCCCGAAACCACACGGCAAAATGCGATGCGCTCCGAAACCCGACCGCACCCGCAACTTCTAGCACCGGCATCGCTCCTTCCGCCAGCAGCCGTCTTGCTGCCGCCAGCCGCGTCTCATGCAGCCGCTCCATCGGCGTCATCCCGGTTACGCGCTTATACGTCCGCTGCAAATGATACGGCTGATCGCCAGTTGCTGCGCAATCGTCTGCAGCGTGACCCGCTCGCCGTAGCCGGCGGCGATGACGGCATCGGTCTGCGCCGCCAGCATCGCGTCGGGACCGAGTGCGCCCGGCGTTTCCGGCTTGCATCGCTTGCAAGGGCGGAAGCCGTCCCGGATGGCTGCCCGTACGCTGGAGTAAAGCGTTATATTTTCCGGCTTCGGGGTTTTTGCGCGACAGGAAGGCCGGCAGACGATCCGCGTCGTTTTAACGCCCGTGTAATAAATTCCGTCGTAAGTCGACTCTTTCTTCACGATCGAGTCGTATACTTTCTCGAACAGCTCCGTATCCACACTTAGCCCTCCTCGCAGCAAGGCGATTCCTTACATTGCACAGTATACCCCCGACGCCTTGCCGTTCCAAGCTTTTCGGGATACGACAGCAACATTTCGACAGTCCTCTTCATTCGTGGAACTAGCAATCGGCACCGTTTTTCTACCCGGGGCTATAGCATTAACAGGAAAAAGTACCGCTGAATGAGAGGAGAAAAGCGACATGGAGAGATTAGCTGGAAAAGCTCCATCTATGATTGTGACTGCGCACGAAAATTCGGAAAAATGGTAAAATTAGCGGGAGGTTTTCCTGCAAAGGGACCATAATCAGGTGGCGCGAAGAAAAGAACGGGAGGTTTTCCAGCTAAACCGAAATAGCTCGTCCCCAGTTTCTCTGGGGTGCACGATATCGTCCGAAACGTTCACTAGAGACGATGAACCCGACGAGAAGGAGTTCACAATGTCTATGCCTCGCAAATTAAGCTTACAATGGCACCCGCCATCGCCAAACCGCATTCGCCTTCCGAACAACTAACGCCGCCTCTGCCGAGCATCTGCTCCTTGCCCCGCGCTATCACTCCACTCCCCCTCCCAAACCATCGCCGCCTCTGGCAGGCGACCGCTCCTTGCCCACGCTATCGCCTTGCTCCCCCTCCTAAGCCAACGCCGCCTCTGCCGAGCATTCGCTGCTTGTCCCGCCCCGAACCGCCCCCCGCCTCCCGAACCGTCAACGCCGCCTTGCGGACATTGAATTTGACGCGTTTATGCTATACACTATAGCTAACTTATTTCGCGCTGGGAGTGTCGCCATCATGATGACGGAACAAGCGCGGCCCGGACCGGTACGCGTCCGCATCGCCGTCGAAAGCCGCAGCGGCGGGCAGCGGATCGGGCAAGAGGCGGTCGGCGACTGGTACGCGAAGGGCGGACACGCCTACGTACGCTACCCCGAGCCTGCGGCCGAGCTGGGCCGTACGACGACCGTCATCAAGCTGGAGACGAACGCGGTCAAAATTATACGCCAAGGGGAAGTGCGCTCCGAACAAACGTTCATCCCCGGGAAGCGCACAATCGGCTACTACGAAACAGCGCAAGGCAAGCTGGAGCTCGCGGTGAACACCCGCAGCGTGCGCAGCTCCATGCGCGGACCGAACGGCACCGCCCTGCTGCGCTACGACCTGGAAATAGCCGGGGAGCCGGCCGGCACGTACACCGTCAAGCTGACGATTCAGGAGGAACGATCGATATGAGCATGAACGTGCTCGATAGTGTCAAACAAACGTTAAAAGAAGAAATCGCGAGAAGCATCATTGCCGCCGGCATCGTGAGCGAGGGCGAGCTGCCCGAGTTCGTGCTGGAGGTGCCGAAGGAGAAGGCGCACGGCGACTTCGCCACCAACGTAGCCATGCAGCTCACCCGCATCGCGAAGAAGAGTCCGCGCGAAATCGCGCAGGCGATCGCCGACAACCTGCAGCGGGACAAGGCCCATGTCGCGCAGATCGAAATCGCCGGACCGGGCTTCATCAACTTCCGTATGAACAAAAGCTATCTGCATCCGATCGTGCGGCAAGTGGTGGAGGCCGGCGACAAGTACGGCTCGGTCAATGTCGGCGGCGGCCAAAAATTCAGGTCGAATTCGTCAGTGCCAATCCGACCGGCTCCCTCCATCTCGGCCACGCCCGCGGAGCGGCTGTCGGAGATGCGCTGTGCAACTTGCTGCAGCTGGCGGGATACGACGTACGCGCGAATACTATATCAACGATGCCGGCAACAGGTGCTGAACCTGGCCAAATCGCTCGAAGCCCGCTACCGGCAAGCGTTAGGCCTCGAGGCTGAGATGCCGGAGGACGGTTATTACGGCGAGGACATTAAGCAATTTGCCGCCGAACTGGCGCAGGAGCAGGGGGATAAGCTGCTCAGCCTGCCGGAAGAAGAGCGTTTGAGCTTTTTCCGCTCGTACGGCTTGTCCAAGGAACTGGACAAAATCAAACGCGACCTGGCCCGCTTTCGCGTTCATTTCGACGAATGGTTTTCCGAGACGTCGATCTACGAGAGCGGCGCGATTGGCGAGGTGCTGGCCGAAATCCGCGCTCAGGGCCACATTTTCGAGCAGGACGGAGCGACGTGGCTGCGTACGACGACGTACGGCGACGACAAAGACCGGGTGCTCATCAAGAATGACGGCACGTATACCTATTTGACCCCGGATATCGCTTACCACCGCAACAAGTACCGCCGGGGCTACGACCGGATGATCAACATATGGGGCGCCGACCATCACGGCTACATTCCGCGCATGAAAGCGGCGATGTCGGCTCTCGGCTACGATGCCGAGAAGCTGACGGTGCTGATCGCGCAGATGGTGTCGCTGTTCCAGAACGGCGAGAAGGTGAAAATGTCCAAAAGAACCGGCAAGGCGGTCACGATGGAAGATTTGATGGACGAAGTCGGCGTCGATCCGATGCGCTACTTTTTCACGATGCGCAGCATGGATTCGCACCTCGATTTCGACATGGACCTGGCGGTCTCCAAATCGAACGACAACCCGGTGTTCTATGTACAATATGCGCATGCGCGCATATGCAGCATTTTCCGGCAAGCGGAAGAGCAGGGAATTGCCGTGCTGCCCGTAGAGCAGGTCGACTTGTCCCGTTTGACGACGGAAGAAGAGTTCGATCTTTTGCGGAAAATGGGCGAGCTTCCTGAAGAGGTGGAAGTCGCCGCTGCGCAATATGCGCCGCACCGCCTCATCCGTTACGTCTACGAGCTGGCCAGCCAATTCCACAGCTACTACAAGGCGGAGCGGGTCATCATCCACGAGGACGAGACGCTGACGCAAGCGCGGCTTGCCCTTCTGACCGCGCTGCGCATCGTCATCGCGGGCGTGCTCCGCGTCGTCGGAGTTTCGGCGCCGGAACGGATGTAATTACCCTTTCTTTTTCAATAAAAGCGTTAATGCCCGTCTTGCATGGGCCCGGCCGGCAGTAATGCCGGTCTTTTTGGTTGGGAATGGCGTCGCCGCCCGCTTCAGCAATTCTTTGATCTGCAGCGGCTTCAAATTCGGCTGCGCGGACAACAGCAGCGCGATAATGCCGCTAACGTGCGAGGTTGCCATCGACGTGCCGCTCAGCTGGTGATATTTGCCGTTCAGCCATGCGGAATAAATGGCTTCGCCGGGAGCGAACACGTCGATGCGCCGCCCGCGGTTCGTGAACGGGGCAATTTTGCCGGCCATCGTCGTTGCTCCGACGGAGATGACTTGCGGGAAACGGGCCGGATAGTCGACGAAAGCCCGCTTGCCGTCATTGCCGGACGAGGCTACGATCACTTTGCCGGCGCGGTAGGCGTTCTCCACCGCAAGCTCCAGCGACTTGTTGTATGTCTTCATGCCGAAGCTCATGTTGATAATGTCGAGATCGTTTTGCACGCACCAATCGATGCCGGCGATAATGTCCGAGACGTAAGCGCTCCCGGCGTGATCGAACGCCTTGACGGCGTGAATCGTCGCTCTCGGCGCGACGCCGACGACGCCGTTCGGCGTTATACCCGAGCCGGCGATCGTGCCGGCGATATGCGTCCCGTGTCCGTTGTCGTCGATCGGCAGCAGCGAGCGGTTGACAAGATTGATGCCGCGTCCGATGCAATGCCTCAGATCCGGGTGCGTCGGATCGATGCCGGTGTCGATGACGCCAATCCGGACGCCCCCGCCTGTCGCTTTGTGCCAGGCTTGCGGCGCTCGCACCTGATTGACGCCCCAAGGAATATATGGAAGCGACGCCAGCCTGCGCGCTGCGGCGACCCCCGCCGCTTTGGCCCGCGGCGGCCGGGGGGCGTGAACGGTAGTGACCCGATCCGCTTCGGCGCAAGTGATGAAGGGGAAGGCGAGCAGACTGGCTGTAGGTCGAACGGGGCAAGAGATGGCATTGATGATAGGCAGCGGCTTGATGCCGCGCAAGTTCGGAAACGAGCCGGCCCGGCGCTTCCACTGAGTGATGCAGGCGCGGTACGCCGCCCGGCTCTTGAAGCGGATGATAAGCCTGCGGGACGATGCTGCCGTTTTGCCGATTTCGTCATCCAGACGCTCCAGGAATCGAACGGAATCCACTAGCGATGCCTCCACTCGCGAGAGAGTATGATGCTATTGGCATCGTATGTCCGAACGTGGGAGCCCGTCTCCGCAGGTTCCCTTTTTGCCGAAAATAGGCCGTATTCCGTGTCACCCCGCGGATTCCCACATACGATGGAAATAGGGACGCGGTTCACGGACCTCGCTGCCGGAAAAGGCAAGGCCACCCGTTCCAAGGATACAGTCATAAGCGGAGGGGTTTCTCGCGTCCCCGTTCGGGTGCGGAGAGGGCCTCTCCGCTTATTTTGCCGTGCGGCCGGGGTGTACGCAGTTGCATTTTTGAACGAAATAAGGTTTACTTAATGAAGATAATGGCGAGGCTCTACTTAGCGGCTGGACAATTTATCGAAGCTCGAAGGGATGGATGTGCTTCATATGAGTCAATATGCACTCAAATTCAGCGAAGAACAGGCGAAAGAAATGCCGATGGTGGATTTGGCGTTCGAAGTGTTGAAGGCGGCCAATACCCCGTTCTATTACCGCGATCTGATGGCCGAAATCGCCAAGATCAAAGGCTTGTCGGACGACCAAGTGATGCAGGTTATCGCCCAACTATATACGGAAATCAACATTGACGGCCGGTTCGCCTGCGTCGGCACCAACCTGTGGGGACTGAAGCGCTGGTACCCGGTGGAGAAGTCCGAGGATACGGTGGGCAGCGGCAAACGTCCGCGCATCATCAACGACGACGACGACGATCTCGACGACGAGGAGCTGTACGCGGAAGAGGAAGAAGAAGCATATGTCGCCGAGGAAGACGAGTTCGACGCCTTCAACGCCGACCGCGACGAATTCGACACGGCGGAAGAAGCCGAAGAGGATAGCGAATTTTTCGAAGAGGAAGAAGTCGCCGAGGAAGAAGTCGAGGGCGACGAAGAGACCGAGGACGGGGACGACGCGTTCGACGAAGAGGAGTATGATGCGGACGACGAGGAAGAAGACAAATAAAGAGCCGCAGCTTGCAAAAGCGCACGTCCGCAGACGGCGCAGACCGGTTCGACGGGCATAGGCTGTTTATCCTTGACACGGTCGTCCGCACCATGTAAACTATTGCATGGGCTTTAAAAGAAACTTAACAATTTTGTAAATAATAAAAGTGCCCCGTGAGGAGCGGGTGTCACTTTTTTTGTTTTTTCCGCGGTTACGACCGACCCCCAAACAAGCCAACATTGAGGAGGTTACATAATGACGAAGTATATTTTTGTGACGGGTGGTGTCGTATCCTCCTTAGGCAAAGGGATTACGGCGGCTTCGCTCGGACGGCTGCTCAAGAACCGCGGGCTGAAGGTCACGATCCAGAAGTTCGATCCTTACATCAATGTCGATCCGGGTACGATGAGCCCCTATCAGCACGGCGAAGTGTTCGTTACCGACGACGGCGCCGAAACCGACCTCGACCTCGGCCACTATGAGCGGTTCATCGACATCAACTTGACGAAAAACAGCAACGTGACGACAGGCAAAGTATATTCGTCCGTCATTTCGAAGGAGCGCCGCGGCGAATATCTCGGCGGCACGGTGCAGGTTATCCCGCACATTACGAACGAGATCAAGGACCGCATTCTCCGCGCCGGCCGCGAAGCGCAGTCGGACGTCGTCATTACCGAAATCGGCGGTACGGTCGGCGATATCGAGAGCTTGCCGTTCCTCGAAGCGATCCGCCAAATGAAAAACGATATCGGGCGGAACAACGTGATGTACATTCACGTCACGCTTATCCCTTATATTAAAGCGGCCGGGGAAGTGAAGACGAAGCCGACGCAGCACAGCGTCAAAGAGCTGCGCGGGCTCGGCATTCAGCCGCACGTCATCGTGTGCCGCACCGAATATCCGCTGGCCGACGATCTGAAGCGGAAAATCGCCCAGTTCTGCGACGTCGAGCCGGAAGCCGTCATCGAATGCATCGACGCCGAAACGCTGTACGAGGTGCCGATGCTGCTGCGCGAGGAGGGGTTGGACGACATCGTCGTGAAGCACCTCGGCCTGAAGGCCGGCGCGCCGGACATGACGGAATGGGAAAGCCTCGTCGGCCGCATGAAAAACTTGAAGCATACGACGGAGATCGCCATCGTCGGCAAATACGTGGCGCTGCACGACGCTTACCTCAGTATCGTCGAAGCGCTTGACCACGCCGGCATCGAGAGCAATACCGAAGTCAATATCCGCTGGGTAAACGCCGAGGAAGTGTACGACGATAACGTCGACAGCCTGCTTTCCGGCGTGCATGGCATTCTCGTCCCGGGCGGCTTCGGCGACCGCGGCATCGAGGGCAAAGTGACGGCGATCCGCTATGCGCGCGAGAACAAGATTCCGTTCTTCGGCATCTGCCTCGGCATGCAGGTGGCTGTCGTCGAATACGCGCGCAGCGTAGTCAGGCTCGAAGGCGCCAACTCGTCCGAAATCAACCCGGCGACCCCGTACCCGGTCATCGATCTGCTGCCGGAGCAGAAAGATATCGAGAATCTCGGCGGCACGATGCGGCTCGGCTTATATCCGTGCAAAATCGTTCCCGGCTCGCTGGCGATGGACTGCTATCAGGACGAGCTCGTCTACGAGCGCCATCGCCACCGGTACGAATTCAACAACGAATTCCGCGATTTGATCGAAACCGCCGGCCTCAAAGTATCCGGAACTTCGCCGGACGGAAGGCTTGTGGAGATGATCGAGCTCCCGGATCATCCGTGGTTCCTGGCGGTGCAATTCCATCCGGAGTTCACCTCGCGCCCGAACCGGCCGCAGCCGCTGTTCCGCGAGTTCGTCAAGGCCGCCTTCCAGCTCGCGCACTAACGCCGGCTTGAACGAGCGGTGGAGCGAACTGGGGCAAAAGGGAAAGTCTTCAACTTTTGTTTGATCCGAGCAGGAATCTCTCTTTGGATAGCGAACTATGTTTACTAACGGCTCCAAAGGAGGGTATCGGGTTGAAAAGAAAAGTGTTGATCGTCGACGACCAGAACGGTATTCGCGTGCTGCTGATGGAAGTGTTTAGCAACGAAGGGTATGACACGTATCAAGCCTCGAATGGAAAGCTGGCGCTGGAAATCGTCCGCAACGTCACACCGGACCTTGTGCTGCTAGATATGAAAATTCCCGGGATGGACGGACTTGACATCCTGAAGCATATTAAAAGCATGAACCCCGCCATCAAAGTCATTATGATGACCGCTTACGGCGAGCTGGACATGATCAAGGAGGCGACCGACCTCGGCGCGATCATGCATTTCACGAAGCCGTTCGACATCGACGAGCTGCGGATGGCCGTCAACAACCAGCTTCGCAATCAACCGAACAGCGGTTTTGCCGTCGGATCCTGATTTCAGGATCCTTTTTTCTTTTGCGCCGTTCCGGGTCCGCCTCGGTTACAATTGCACCGGATTGTGATATAATAGGGCAGTATGACAACGAGCGGTCCCTAATAGAGACGCAGACAATTACAAACTAGGCGTAGGAGGAAGAGTCATGCCATTAGTTTCAATGAACGAGTTTTTGCCTAAAGCCAAGGCGGGCAAGTTTGCGGTAGGACAATTCAACATGAACAACCTGGAATTCGCGCAAGCATCATGGAAGCGGCTATGGAGCTGAAATCGCCGTTCATCTACGGCGTCAGCGAAGGCGCTCTGAAGTATATGGGCATCGAATTTACGGTAGCGATGGCCGAAGCGGCGGCGAAGAAGTCCGGTTTGCCGATCGCTCTGCACCTCGACCACGGCTCGAGCTTCGACGTCGCGATGAAATGTATCCGCGCCGGCTTCAGCTCCGTCATGTTTGACGGCTCGCACCATCCGTACGAAGAGAACATCCGCCTGACCAAAGAGATCGTGAAAGCGGCGCATGCGATGGGCGTATCCGTCGAGGGCGAACTCGGCACGATCGGCGGCGTGGAAGACGATATTTCCGTTGAAGAAGAGAACGCCAACCTGGCGAAGCCGGAAGAGGCGATCCGTTTCTACGAAGAGACCGGCGTCGACGCGCTGGCGATTGCCGTAGGCACGGCGCACGGCATGTATGCCGGCGAGCCGAACATCCATTATGACATCATCGAGAAGGTAGCTGCCGCGATTCCGGCTCCGATCGTACTGCACGGCGGTTCCGGCGTACCGGACGAAATGATCAAGAAATCGATCCAGGCCGGCGTAGGCAAAATCAACGTCAACACCGAAAACCAAGTGGCAATGACGGAAACGATCCGCGAGGTGCTGGCGAAGGACGCGAAAGTGTACGACCCGCGCAAATATTTGACCCCGGCTCGCAAAGCGATGATCGAAGTCGTCAAATCCAAAATTTTGCTGTTCGGCAGCAACAACCAAGCGTAATTTCCACCCCGCACGCCATACCGGAAAACGCCGCGCCCCGCCCGGGCGCAGCGTTTTCCGCTCACCTTTTTTTCGCCAACTCCAATGTTCCTCGTCATCACGACACACACCACGGCTTGTAAGCAGCTTGTAGGGGGAAGAAACGTTCTATGGAAAAACTGATGATTGCCGGAGGCCGGCCGCTGCGCGGTACGGTGCAGATCAGCGGAGCGAAGAACAGCGCCGTTGCGCTGGTTCCCGCGGCGATTTTGGCGGAGACTGCCGTAACGCTCGACAATTTGCCGCATCTGAGCGATGTGAGCACGTATGTGGAACTGCTTAGCGAGCTTGGCGGCAACGTGGATTGGAACGGCGATTCGATGGTGATCGATCCGAGCCGGATGAAATCACTGCCGATGCCGAACGGCAAAGTCAAAAAGCTGCGCGCTTCGTATTACTTGATGGGCGCTCTGCTTGGACGGTTCGGCGAAGCGACTATCGGCCTTCCCGGCGGCTGCAATTTCGAGCCGAGACCGATCGATTTGCACATTAAAGGCTTCGAGGCGCTCGGCGCCGAAGTCAGCAATGAGAACGGCGCACTGCACATCAAAGCGAAAGAGCTGCGCGGCGCCAAAATTTACCTTGATATGGCAAGCGTCGGAGCGACGATTAACATTATGCTCGCGGCTTCGCGCGCCAAAGGTTCCACAACGATCGAAAATGCGGCCAAAGAGCCTGAAATTATAGATGTTGCTACGCTTCTCAATTCGATGGGCGCCAAGATCAAGGGCGCCGGAACCGAGACGATTCGCATCGAAGGCGTCGATTCGCTGCACGGCTGCCGGCATTCCATTATTCCCGACCGCATTCAAGCCGGCACTTATATGATCGCAGCCGCAGCAACCCGCGGCGACGTTACCGTCGACGGCGTCATTCCGAAGCATATGGAGGCTTTGACGGCCAAGCTGCAAGAGATGGGCGTACATATTTACGAGATGGACGAATCGATTCGCGTCGTCGGCCAGCCGGAATATCATAGCGTCGACGTGAAAGCGCTCGTCTATCCGGGCTTCGCGACCGATTTGCAATCGCCGATGACCAGCCTGCTCTGCCATGCAAACGGGGTCAGCATATTGACCGATCACGTATACAGCAACCGCTTCAAGCACGTGCCCGAGCTCGTGCGCATGGGGGCGAAAATAAAAGTCGAAGGCCGCTCCGCCGTCATCGAGAAATCGATGCTGAGCGCGGCCAAAGTGAAAGCGACCGATTTGCGCGCCGGCGCGGCGCTTGTCATTGCGGCGCTCAGCGTGCCGGGCGGAGGGGTATCCGAAATTACCGGCGTGGAATACATTGATCGCGGCTACGAAAATTTGGTGTACAATTTGGCCGCGCTCGGCGCTGAAATATGGAGGACGGACGAACCGTAAAGCGAGAGGAATAATTTCTCTCGCTTTCGGCAATGCTAAAAGCATTTGGTAGAAACTGATGACATTTTAATAGTTTGGTGGTTGATTACGTAATGGATATGCATTTGGCGCAACTGGAAGCGTTGAAACTGACTGAGTTATACAAGCTCGCCAAAAACTATCAAATCCCGGCTTACGGGCAAATGAAGAAGAAGGAACTGATTTTTGCCATCCTTCGGGCGCAAGCGGAGCAAGGCGGCCTCATGTTCATGGAAGGCGTGCTCGAAGTGCTGCAGGAAGGCTTCGGGTTTCTAAGGCCGATCAACTATTTGCCGAGTTCCGAAGACATCTATATTTCCGCTTCGCAAATCCGCAAATTCGATTTGCGCTCCGGCGATCTCGTATCCGGCAAATGCCGGCCGCCGAAAGAGAACGAGCGGTATTTCGGGTTGCTGCAGGTCGAGGCCGTGAACGGCGAGAGCCCATCCTCGGCGGCAGAACGGCTTCATTTTCCCGCCCTCACCCCTCTTTATCCTCAGCAGAAAATCACGATGGAGACTACCCCCGAGAAGCTGTCGACTCGCATTATGGACCTGCTCGCTCCCGTAGGACTCGGACAACGCGGCCTGATCGTCGCCCCGCCTAAAGCCGGCAAGACGCTTCTGCTGAAGGAAATCGCGAACAGCATTTCCACCAACTATCCGGATATCGAGCTGTTCGTGCTGCTGATCGATGAGCGGCCGGAGGAAGTGACGGATATGCAGCGCTCGGTGAAAGGGGAGGTTGTCGCTTCCACGTTCGACGAGCTGCCGGAGAACCATATCAAGGTGGCTGAGCTCGTCATGGAGAGGGCGCAGCGTCTCGTCGAGCATAAGAAGGACGTCGTCATTTTGCTGGACAGCATTACCAGGCTTGCCCGCGCCTACAACCTCGTCGTTCCGCCTACCGGCCGGACGCTGTCGGGGGGCATCGATCCGGGCGCGTTCCACAGGCCGAAGCGGTTTTTCGGAGCGGCGCGCAACATCGAGGAGGGCGGCTCGCTCACTATTCTGGCGACGGCGCTTGTCGAGACCGGATCGCGTATGGACGACGTCATTTATGAAGAATTTAAAGGCACGGGCAACCTGGAGCTGCACCTCGACCGGAAGCTGGCCGAGCGCCGCGTGTTCCCGGCCATCGACATTCGCCGCTCGGGTACGCGCCGCGAAGAGATGCTGCTGTCCAAAGAAGAGCTGGAGAAAATTTGGGCGATCCGCAAAAGCATGAACGACTCTCACGAATATACGGAAGCGTTCCTCAAGAAGCTGGCCGAGACGAAAACGAACCAGGAGTTTCTCGATTCGATCGAGAAGCCGCAGACATCGGCGTCGGGCGGCGGCAAGCGGGTGAAAAGCCCGGCTTCGTAACCTCGCGCAGCTCCCTGATTCGGCATGAAAAGCCGCCTCTTACATCGTGGACAGGGCTCTGAATGGAGCTTTCCTAAAGCAGAAAGCAAGGTGCAAGACTATGAATTTAGTGTACGCAGACGCACAAGGCAACGTATTCGACCATCCCGGCTACACCGCTCTTGGGCGAAACGGCGATATGATCACGGAAATTATGGAGGAGGAGCTCATTCCGCTTCCGGAAGGGGCGACTCTCGTCAGTTTGCCGAATACGCGGCCTGTCGCCATCGACGCCGAATCCGGCGACATGGTGCCGGTGCCGGGGGACGTTACGGCGGTCGGAGCGCTGCTGCCGCAAGGGTTCACCCGGCTGCTGCTGCCGAGCTACGTGAAAACGGACAAAACGGCGCTGCTGCCGCTGTTCGGCTATACGGCCGTCGTCTGGAAAGACGGGCAATTTTATGTCGCCGCCGACCCGACGGACGAACCGGAGCCGTGGAATCCGCGCAATTGCGATCCGGACGAGCTGGAGGTGCAGGTCGACCGCTTGCTGAAGCAGTATCCTGACAACCGGCTGTACCAGCATTTGTCGCATTGCGCCCTCGGCTACGAATGCCTTACGGCATCCAATACGTTCCTGCACCGTCTTGAAGGCGCCGTACCGGTTTCTTATACGTGCAACGCCGGCTGCCACGGCTGCATTTCCGAGCAGCCCGACGACAGCGGCTTTCCGGCGCCGCAGACGAGGATGAACTTCAAGCCGACGGCGGAAGAGATCGTTCAAGTGATGCTGGAGCATCTGCGCGAGCCGGACAGCATCATCTCGTTCGGCCAAGGGTGCGAAGGCGAACCGGCAACGATGGCGGCGCTCATCATTCCGGCTATTCGCGAGGTGCGCGAGAAGACGAAGCTCGGTTACATCAACATCAACACGAACGCGGGGCTGACCGACCATATCCGCGGCATCGTCGATGCCGGGCTCGATTTAATGCGGGTAAGCACCATAAGCGCTTTGGACGACCATTATAACGCCTACTACAAGCCGCGCGGCTACACGCTCAAAAACGTGGAGAAGTCGCTTCGTTACGCCGCCGATAAAGGTGTCATCACATCGATTAACTACCTCGTGTTCCCGGGCGTGACCGACCGCGAGGAAGAGATCGAGGCTATGCTCGATTTTGCCCGCCGCACCGGACTCAAGCTGATCCAGATGCGCAACCTGAACCTCGACCCCGAGAGCTACTTCGGCATTATTCCGAAGCCGCGCGGCGAGGTGCTCGGGATGAAGCAGATGCTGGACATTTTCCGGGAGGAGCTGCCGGACGTCGTGATCGGCTCCTACACGCATGTGCCCTCGTTCTACGAGCGGCGGCACGGAGGGACGGTTCCAACTCGCTAAGGTGCAGGCTATGCTATTGCGCCAGGCGACGCGTTCGTGTTATAATCGAACTCGTGTCCATTGAACTCTGGATTCGCAAAGAGTCCAGGGCGGAAAGAGGTGAACGAAATGAAAGAAGCGATTCAACCGAAATATCACGTCACTACCGTAACTTGCGCTTGCGGCAACACGTTCGAGACGGGTTCCGTGAAGCCGAACCTGCGCGTCGAGATTTGCTCGAACTGCCATCCGTTCTTTACGGGCAAGCAGAAGTTCATCGATGCCGGCGGCCGCGTAGATAAATTCAAGAAAAAATACGGAATGTAAAATGCCGCTCTTTCCCTCGCGGGAAGTCGGCATAACGGCACCTCCCTCGGGTACTCTATCCGGTAGACGGAAGCTCGCGCTTTCGCGAACGGGTAACTACCGAGGGAGGTGTTTTTGTGTTTCGTTCCAAACCGCTTCTCCTGCTGACGATATGCTCCCTGATCGCCGCCGGGGGCTGCAGCACGAGCCGCTATCATAATGCCGACGGCTCCGTCAAAGCGCAAAATTATCCGACGGACGGGTATATGGGCCTGACCAGCGCCAATCCGAACGATCCGATGAACCCGACGCACCATCATTATCGGGACGATTTTCGGATGATGCACCAAGTGATCGCGCGCATTCCGGGAGTCCAGGATTCGGCGATCAACGTGAACGGGCCGCACGCCCGCATCGACCTTGAGCTGAAAAAGGGGACCTCGCAAGCCGAGGCGACCCGCATCCGCGATCAAGCTTACCATGCTTTGAGCCAGAGCATGCCGCGCTATATCATCGAAGTAACGACAAGCATCCATTGATGGCTTTGGGGAATCTCACAACGACATTGGCTTGGCGCAAAGGCGCGAAGCAGGCGGCCAACCGCGCCATGGGAGCGGATGCCGATCGGCTCTGCGGCTTCCCGGCAGCAACCTCCAGTTGCAGTTTTCATGCCGATCGGCTATACTTAAGTTCGGCCGGGTCCTCCGCAATGGATGCCCGTGAAATTGGTCAGGTCCGGAAGGAAGCAGCCATAAGCGGGATGTTTCATGTGCCGGAGAGTGCCTGGCTTTTATTTTTTTAAAATCGATAACTTTTGCACTGAACAGGTCTTTCGCTCAGCGGCAGCTGAGGCGGAAGACCTTATTTGCGTTTTGACGCTTTTGCCGGCAGGGAAAATAAGGGAGAATGCAGAATTTTTAGAGAATCGAGCTTGTACAAGCTTCAGAACATATCCTTTCTTATCCTTTCGGAGGTGAGTTCATGAAACCGGCTGATTCGCTTGTCGGAATTTGCTCCGACTTGGATAGTATGATCCGCCGCGTAGCTTCGTTCCGCCACCACGAAGCTGTCCTGCTCGCCCCTTCCGGCCAGGTTATTGCCGCTAGCCGCAAGTTCGCGGCTCGCCTCGGTTATACGATGGAGGAAATGCGCGGCGTCCCCATTGACCGATACGTGCAGACCGATCTTCCTTTACGGCAAGCGCTCTCCGACCCAGGCCACGATCCGGCTCAAGACGATAGGAATGGCGACTGCCTCGTGACCATCCGGACAAAAAACAACCTTACGTACCAGGCGCCATGCGCACTTTTTCCGCTGGCGGGCCAAGACATTGAAGCATACTTGATGCTGCTTTCGGGCAGCGGGAGCGAAGGCTGTTCGGGCGGGGAGTCCGGATTGCTGCAGCGATTTACCGATACGTTTATGAAGGACGTCAATTTAGGCGTCATGCTGATCGGCCTCGATTACACCGTCATCAGCGTCAACGAAAAAGCTTGCGCCATTCTCGGCTGCGGCCGCGAGCAAATGATACGTCGGCCGGTGGACGACATTTTCGCCGCGGTGCCGGAGCAGCATCGCCTTGTGCAGCGCACGATGCTGGACGGAGTCATCGTCCGCAATCACGCCGTCTCGTGGACGAACCACGACCGGCGCTACGACCTGCTGCTGGATTCCAACGTGCTTCGCGACCCGGGGGGCCGCATCGTCGGGGCTTACGTCATGTTTAAGGACGTCACCAATTTGCGCTCTCTCGAGGCACAGGTGCAGCGCAGCGACCGGCTGGCGATGATCGGCCAGATTGCCGCCGGGACCGCCCACGAAATCCGCAACCCGCTTACCTCGATCAAAGGCTTCCTGCAACTGCTCAGAGCGACGTTCGAGCAGCGCGAGATGGCCAAGGAACGCAGCTTCACCGACGTGATGCTAAGCGAAATCGACCGCATCAACGAGCTGGTCAGCGAATTTCTGCTGCTGAGCAAGCAAAAAGAAGCTCTGCTGGCTGAAGTGGACATTCAGCACGTGTTGCGCGGCATTTTGCCGATCATTGAGAGCGAGGCGCTTCTGCATAACTGCGAAGTACAGTATGAGCCGCTGCCGTCCGTTCCCCCGGTTACCGCCGACCAAGAGATGCTGAAGCAAGTCTTCCTGAACATATGCAAAAACGGCATCGAAGCCATGCCCGACGGCGGCATTTTGACCATTGCCGAGAAACTTGACCAAGGCGACCGCAAGCTGCTCATCGATATCCGTGATACGGGCCCGGGCATCCCCTTATTTCTGGTCGATAAAATTTTCGACCCGTTCTTTACGACGAAAGAGCACGGCACAGGGCTCGGCCTCTCGGTGTGCCAACGCATCATCCACGACATCGGCGGCACGATCCGCGTCTCTTCCAAAGGCTATGGCACGACGTTCACCATAGGTATCCCTTTCTCCTGATTTGGTGTATAATGTTACAATAATTCAAGGTGAATTATTGGAGAGAAAATCATGGCTCACATCGCTTTATACCGGACGTACCGGTCGCAAAGCTTCGCGGAAGTCGTCGGACAGAAGCATATCGTACAGACGCTGCAAAACTCGCTGCGGGAGAAGCGCCTCAACCATGCGTACTTGTTCAGCGGGCCCCGCGGCACCGGGAAGACGAGTGTGGCGAGAATTTTGGCCAAAGCCGTCAACTGCGAGCGCGGTCCGGCGGAGGAGCCGTGCAACGAGTGCGCCGCATGCCGGCGCATTACCGAAGGAGCGGTCATGGACGTCGTCGAGATCGACGCGGCGTCGAACCGCGGCGTCGAAGAGATTCGCGACATTCGCGACAAAGTCAAATACGCGCCGACGGAAGTACGGCAGAAGGTATACATCATCGACGAAGTTCACATGCTGACGACGGAGGCGTTCAACGCCTTGCTGAAGACGCTCGAAGAGCCTCCGGCGCACGTCATGTTCATCCTCGCCACTACCGAGTCGCACCGGCTGCCGGCGACGATCATTTCGCGCTGCCAGCGCTACGATTTTCGCCGGGTGCCGCTTGAGGAGCAGGTCGGCCACATTCGGTTTATCGCCGAAAAGGAAGGCATCCGGATCAGCGACGAGGCGCTGCACCAGATTGCACGTCTGTCGGACGGCGGGATGCGCGACGCTTTGAGCTTGCTTGACCAGATTATCGCCTTTTCCGGCGAGCAGGTGGAGCTTTCCGACGTCCTTTCGATTACGGGCGGGCTCGCCGGGGAGCAGTTCGAACGGCTTGTAACCGCTATGCGGGAGCGGGATATCGGGACATCGATGGAACTTGTCGACGCCTTCATGCAGGAAGGCAAGAGCGCGGATAAGTGCATGGAAAGCCTGATTCAATATTTCCGCGATCTTCTCGTGGTGCGAATGCTGCCCCAGTCGAAACAGCTGACCGAACGGATTTGGAACGCGAAACAGCTGGCCGAGGTCGCCGCCCCGTTCTCGCCGCAAGAGCTGATGCGAATTATCGAAACGCTCAATCATTATTTGAGCGAGATGAAATATTCGGTGCAGCCGCAAACGTTGTTCGAGGTCGCGATCATGAAAGCGTGCACCGCGGATTTGTCCGCTGCCGCCGGAGCGGAGACGGCGGCTGCATTAGCGGCGGCAGGCGCGGGGGCGGATTCCGCCGCAGTGATGGAGCTGACGCGCAAAGTGCAGCGGCTGGAGGAGCAACTGCAGAAGCTGCTGCAATCCGGCGTCGCCGCAGGCGTTGCCGAAGCCGGCGCACCCGCCGGCCGGGCGTCGGCCTCAGGGCGGGCGGGGGCTTCGGCTGCAGCGCCGATACGCAAGTCGAGCGTGAAGCTGCAAGGATTTTTGCCGTCCGTAGGTACTCCGGAGCTGCGCGCCGTGCTCTCTGCGTGGAATAACATCCTCACTGCGGTGAAGGAGCGCAAAATCACCGTTCACGCCTGGCTTGTCGACGGTGAGCCTGTGGGCGTGCAGGACGACACGGTGCTGCTTGCTTTCAAAAGCGCCATGCACCGCGATACGACCGAGAAGCCGGCCAACCGCCAGCTGATCGAGCAGGTAATGAGCGAGATGCTCGGCAAGCCGACGCAATTTGCGACGGTGATGATGAAAGAGTGGAAGGACGCGCAGTCCTCCGCAGCCGACGCGCAGGCCCCGCAGGAGACGATGCGGCTCGAGCATGAAGACGAGATCGCGGCACGTCCGAAGGAAGAGTGGATTTCCGAGGCGATTCAGCTGTTCGGCGACAACCTCGTTTCGATCCAGGACGATTGACGAGGGATATATCATCGATAAGGAGACTTGATCCCATGAACCAAATGCAACAAATGATGAAGCAAGTGAAGAAAATGCAGGAGCAAATGCTCAAAACCCAGGAAGCTCTCGCCGCCAAAACCGTGGAAGGCTCTGCGGGCGGCGTAGTGACCGTAACGGCCAACGGCCAGAAGAAAATTCTCAGCATCGCGATCAAACCGGAGGCCGTAGACCCGGAAGACGTCGAGATGCTGCAGGACTTAGTTCTCACCGCCGTTAACGACGCGCTGGCCAAAGCCGACGAATTGGCCAACAATGACATGGGCAAGCTGACCGGCGGCATGAACATTCCGGGCTTGTTCTAAGCTCGAATCAGAAGGAGACCTTCGTTTGTTTTATCCCGAACCGATATCGCGACTGATCGACGCCTTCTCCCGTCTGCCCGGTGTCGGGCCCAAGACGGCAGGGCGTCTTGCGTTTCATGTGCTGCGGATGAAAGAGGACGACGTCCTCGATTTCGCCAAAGCGCTCGTCAACGTGAAGCGGGGCCTTCATTATTGTTCCGTGTGCTGCAACATCACCGACATCGACCCTTGCCGCATCTGCCAGGACAAAAGCCGCGACCGTTCCGTGATTTGCGTCGTGCAGGAACCGAAAGATCTTGTGGCGATGGAGCGGACCAAAGAGTTTCAAGGCTATTATCATGTGCTGCACGGCGCTATTTCGCCGATGGAAGGGATCGGTCCCGATCAAATTCATATTCCCGAGCTGCTCAAGCGGCTCAGCGACGAAAGTGTGCAGGAGCTCATTCTGGCTACGAACCCGAACGTTGAGGGCGAGGCGACGGCTATGTACTTGTCCAGGCTCGTCAAAGGATTCGGCTTGAAAGTGACGCGCATCGCGCACGGTCTGCCTGTCGGAGGCGACCTCGAGTACGCCGATGAAGTGACGCTGACCAAAGCGCTGGAAGGGCGCAGAGAATTATAAAAGACTGGATCAAAAGCAAAAACTCGCTGCACTCCGGTGCCCGAGTTTTTGCTTTTTTGTTCTAGCAGGGCTCCACTTCTCATATTCATAGTCTAGGTGTTTTTGACGACGAATGTGGAGGAGGTAGGGGACATGCAGGCAGCCTTTCTATTCCAGTGGTTGCAGCCGCGCAGAGGCAAGCATATCGATGAGGAGCGCCTCAGAAAGTATGAACTTTGGCAGGAAATACGCAAAGCGCATGCGGAATGGAGGCTTGCGCAGGACAGGCTGGACTATGTCGTGGAAAATGACCAGATCGATTATGCCATCTATGCGCTGGAGGCGGCCGAGAAACGGTACGAAATGCTGTTGAAAGCCGCCAAAAGGGCCAAGCTGAGCTTGGTCGACAGCGACCGCGTTACGGAGGTGGGCATGTGAGGGTCGCGATGTGGGTTGTGCTGGCCGTATGTGCATTGCTTTTGCTTGTCGTCGTGCTGCGCAACCGGGTTGCCGGGCGATGGCTCACTTACCTTGCGCTAAATGTGGTCGTCGCTGCTTTCTTGCTTTATTTTGTGAATTTGTTAAGCTCCTATACCCATTTCACGCTGCCTATTAATGTAGCGACTTTGTGCACGGTCGGCATTCTTGGCGTTCCCGGCTTGTTCTTGCTCGCGGCGTTGAAGCTGGTGGTTTTATGATGGCGAAGATGGCGAAAATTGTTTGCTGTCCATGGTTGACTTCTAGTTTTGAAATGTGATATTTTATTATTCGCCGCTTCGAAAGCAATAGACGAGGTTAATGAATCTAGAAACTTCCAGTTGCATTGGACACGGCGAATGTGATATATTATAAAAGTCGCCGCTGAAACGGCTGGCGATGAAAAGCAAGACGATTGCTCCTTGAAAACTGAATGACGAGTGAGAGGTTTTCGCAAGAAAACAAACACGCAAGTGTTAAGTAAGAGCTGTAGATTCAAACTTTATTGGAGAGTTTGATCCTGGCTCAGGACGAACGCTGGCGGCGTGCCTAATACATGCAAGTCGAGCGGATCCTCGTGCTTCCTTCGGGAAGCACTG
>NZ_JXAK01000055.1 GCF_000829455.1 Gordoniibacillus kamchatkensis | reverse complement strand
CGATGGACACCCTTGCTCTTGGCTAGTGGTTGGCCACTACAAGCCCCCACAGCGGACTTTCACCGCCTAGTTAATCGCCATGCGTGGCGCACTAAAAAAAGCGCCGCCCTAATGGAGGGCGACGCAAAGGAAGGCCCTTGCAGGCGGGCAACACGCTTGCCGCGCTGCTAGGGCCTTTTTCCGGTATCCTCTTATTTCACCAGCTGCCCGCGCGTCACGCCGAGCTGGTTGGTCGCTTTCAGCGCCTTCCATACGTGCGAGCCGCTCACTTCGCCGCGCAGCGCCCGTGCGTACAGGTCGAGCACTTCGCGCACTTTGCCGGCATCTTCCTCCAGAAACTCGATGCGGTACGTCGAGACGCCCAGCTCGAGAAAATGCTGCAAATATTCCGCGCCCGATTGCTCGATCGCGTTGTACACCGTGTTGCGGCAGCCTTCGTCTACGCGCACCGGGTGCGACATGCCGATCCGGTCCTGGAGCGACACGCGGTGCTCCTCGCACGGACGGCCGCAGTTCGTGTAATCGGTGCCTTCGCTCAGGAACGTGCAGTACACGCAGTGCTCGGTGTGGAACATCGGCAAATGCTGGTGAAGCACGATCTCGAGGCGGGACGTGTCCGAACGGCGCAGCAGATCGACCATTTGCTGGATGTTCAGGTCGTACGACGGGGTCACCCGCGAGCAGCCGGCATCGAGGAATAGCGCCGCCGTCTTGTGGTTGGCGATATTCAGAGAGAAATCTCCGATCAGCTCCGGCTGCGGCTCGCCCGGATGCTCGGCGAAATGCTTCATAAAGAAGTACAGCGCCCCCGTATTCCGCACAAGCACGGCGTCCGGACGAAGATTCAGGATGTTGCGAAAATACCCCGTCTCCCCGGGCATATGGATGCGCGGCGTCGCCAGCGCAATGCGGCGACCGGCCGCATGCACAGCCTCGACCGCGGCCGGAAATTGCTTGATGAACTCGAAGTCGGCGTAAATGAGCTCGACGTCGGGAGCATGCTCCAGCACGGCGTGCACTTGATCCAGATTGCGGCACAATGCGGTGAGCCGCGCCCGGCGGCGGCCCCCAAGTTCGGCCCCTGCGGTATGGCCTGCCCCATCCGCTGCATCACTGTCGACAACCCCCGCGTCACGGCTCGCACCGGCTTCACGTGCCATCGCACCGCCCGCCACTGCAGCCACATCGGCGTAAATGTCCATGCCGCTGCGCTTCGCGTAGCGCCGCGGCCGCTGGCGCTCCTGCTCGAGCAGCTCCACCGCCCGGCGGCGGAGCGCATTGAGCTCGCGCATAGGCAGGATGAGCTCCCCTTGCAGATGGACCTCCACGTCCTGCAGCGCGAAAATCGTGCCGCCGAGGCGGCCGAGCTGCTCCTCGAACAGCGCCCGGTCCATCGGGCGCTTCTCCGCGCGTACGAGCGGCAGCTCGGATTCCGCCGTGACGGTATGCCCGGCTGCCGTATCGGTCCATACGGTACGCAGCGGTCCGCCCTCCGCGCCAAACACTTTCACCCGCACCGGGAATATGCGGTACGGCTTATCCGTCTCGAACGTTTGGCGCAGCCGCTTGTCGAGATGCGGGTCGTTCGTCTTCCACACCCGGTCACCGACGTGGACGCGGCTCAAATCGACGTCATTCCGGCCCGGCACGAGCTCGATCATGCCGCCTTCGGCTTCGCCTTCCAGCTTCTGCCCGCGCCTGCGCAAATCGTACACGCGGCCGCCCTCTTCTTTCTTCGTCGGATCGCCCGCGTCGAAAACGATGCCGTCCCCGCGCTTGAGCGGAGCCTCCAGCTCGACGACAACGCCGTCCCGCAGCACCTGCTTGACGCGGCCGAGAAAGACGCCGCGGCTCTTCGGGAACGTCCCTTCCACGAGCTGTTTGTTGTTCGTCCCTTTCAGGAAGCCATGCGTGAAGCCGCGCGAAAAGCTTTGCTGCAGCTCGCGCAGCTCCGCCTCGCTCGGCCCCTCTTTCGAGCCGGCAAAATAACGGTCGATCGCCGCCCGATATTTGCCGACGACGTTCGCTACGTATTCCGGGCTTTTCAGCCGGCCTTCGATCTTGAACGACGTCACGCCCGCTTCGATGAGCTCCGGCACCAGGTCGATCGCCGCCAAATCTTTCGGCGACAACAGGTACGCCACGTCGCCCATCGGCTTCTGCGTGCCGTCGACCATCAGGTCGTACGGCAGCCGGCACGCCTGCGCGCATTCGCCGCGGTTCGCCGAGCGGCCGCCCCACATTTCGCTCGTCAGGCATTGGCCCGAATACGAGACGCACAGCGCCCCGTGCACGAACACTTCCATCGGAAGCCGCGCCTGCTCCCCGATCTGCTTGATTTGCTTGAGGTTATTTTCCCGCCCGAGCACGACCCGCTCAATGTCGAACGGCTTCGTGAACTCGACAGCTTCCGGCGAGGTGATCGTCATCTGTGTCGAGCCATGGATCGGGAAATCGGGGGAGATGTCCCGGATCATTTTGACCAGGCCGAGATCTTGCACGATAACCGCGTCCACGCCGGCGTCGATGCACGCCTCGATCAGCTCGCGCGCGTCCGGCAGCTCCTCCTCGAACACGAGAATGTTGAACGTGAGGAAGCCTTTTACGCCGTACAAGTGCAGAAACGCCATAATGTCCGGCAGCTCATCCATTTTGAAATTGTGGGCGCGGGCCCTTGCGTTGAACTTCTCCACGCCGAAAAATACCGCGTCCGCCCCGTTCGCCACCGCCGCCCGCAGGCAGTCCCAGTCGCCCGCCGGGGCGAGCAGCTCTATATCTTCTCTGCGTAATTTACTCATTTGCAACGTATCCTTTCTTACTCCATAAGCCGCTTATCCTTACTGCTTGCAACGGCACGTCTCAAGTGTACCGTCCGCACCGGTCTTATGCAACTGGAGTATCCAGGCGGCAATGCGATGTTGCGTTCAACTCAATGGCAAGGCTGGGGCAAAATTTGACGATTATTTTCGACATAATTCTATTTAAATCTTCATTTTTAGTCGATTGTTGTCGATTAAATTGATAGGAATTTAACATTATGCACCGAGGTGGATTACACTCAAGCACGCGAGCTTCAGCAATGCATGGACATGGCGGATGGTATCGACAATTCATTTATGGCGGAGGTTTCGAAAATGAAACGTATCAGGGATCTGAAAGTCAGCACGAAAATCAACTTGTTAATCGCAATCTGCATCGTTTCTTTGCTTGCAGTCGGAATCATCGGCTATAAAGGCATATTTCAAATGAACGACAACTCCAAATCCATGTACCTGGACCGGTTATTGCCCATGCAGTGGCTTGGCGCGATTCAATTGAACTCATTGCGGGCCGAAGGCGATTTGTTCGAACTTATGGTGACGACGGACGAGGCCAGAAACAAGGCGCTTTCTCGAGATATTCAAGACGTAACCAGCCAAAACGAAAAGCTGCTCAGCGACTTTCAGCAAACGCACCTGGATGGCAAAGCCAAACAACTGTTGCAGCAATACAATGACCTGATGCCCAAATACAGGGCTGCCCGGCAAGAAGTTCTCGATTTGGCGCTTCAGAATAAAAATGCCGAAGCGTATGCCGTCTTTCTGCAAAAGGTCGATCCTTTGAAAGAACAGAAAAACAAAATTTTGACGGATTTGATGAATGATAATATTCAAACGGCGGACCAGATCGATCAAACGAACTTGCAATCGTACGTCAGCACCCGCAATCTGAGCATCATCGTGATTGTAGCCGCGCTTGTGATCGCCTTGCTGGCCGGCGTCGCAATCGCGCGATCGATCGTCCGCCCGCTTCACCGCGTGCTGGAGGTGCTCGGCAAAGTGGCGGAAGGCGATCTGCGGGAAACGGCGGACATCGACTCCCGCGACGAGATCGGCCTCCTGGCGAAAGCTCTCGATCATACCGTGGGGAGCTTGAAGAAAACGATCGGCGGCATTTTGACTTCGGCGGAAAACGTCTCGGCCGCAGCCGAACAAATTTCCGCCAGCTCGCAAGAGATCGCCAGCAGCAGCAGCGTCCAGGCCAGCGAAGCGCAAACGATCAACGAGCTGTTCAAGGAGCTGTCCATCGCCATTAACTCCGTAGCGGAAAGCGCCGAGCAAGCGTCCGAGCTGTCGGGCCGAACGCGTTCCGTCGCGCAGGAGGGCGGGAACGTCGTCCGCCATTCGATCGAGGGCATGAACACGATTAAACGGCAAATGTCGCTCCTCGAGGAAGACTCCAACAAAATCGGAGAAATTATTAGCGTGATCGACGACATTGCCGACCAAACGAATCTTCTCGCGTTGAATGCCGCCATCAGGGCGGCGCGAGCCGGCGAACAAGGGCGCGGCTTCGCCGTGGTCGCCGATGAAGTGCGCAAGCTGGCGGAGCGGAGCAGCGAGGCGACGAAGCAAATTACGGCTATTATTAAAGGAATGCAGGAAAATACGAAGCATAGCGTGAATGCGGTCAGCGAAGGCGCCGCGGCATCGCAGCAAACCGGAGATTCGTTCGAAACGATTCTGGCAGTCGTGAACGACACGGCCCATAAAGTGACGGAAATCGCCGCAGCTTGCGAAGAGCAAGCCGCGCAATCGGCCGAAGTGATGGGGTCGATCGAGAAAATTTCCGCCGGCACCGAAGAGGCTGCGGCCAGCAGCCAGGAATGCGCCTCCACGTCTCAATCACTCGCTCAATTGGCGCTGGAGCTGAACAGGGCTGTCGCCGCTTTCAGACTCAGCTAAAATGTGTGCCCGTGCCGTCCGGCAGACGGCATGGGCTCCGTCATGGCAAAGCCCGCGGCTATAAGCCGCGGGCCTCTTCATAGCAACTCAACTCGGCCAGAGCCATCACCAAGGGACGACATCGGCTTTTTTCTTCTGCGCCTTCACTTTGGTAACCAGCTTCGGCAAATGCTTGATGCCGCGGATCATCTCCCCTTGGCACAGAGGGCAGCTCGGTTTGGCCCCGGCAGCCAGTTCGGCGCGAACCCACGCCTTGCAGGAGCTGCTCCGGCATCGCCAAATTTGTACCGGGGAGAGATCCGGTTTCGAAGCGGTTGGAGCGGTTGGAACGTCTGTCATTGTCGGCATGCGTTACACCTCCCGCTATAACGTACCCGCTCCTCCTTGGCTCCATGCGGCTCCAGCCATACACAAACTGCCAGCCACCCGAACCAGGTCGAAAAAACGATGCTGCCCGGCTGTAAGCGCGGCAGCATCGTTTTGCGTGGAGATGGGATTATTTCTTCGTCAAATATTTGCGGATGTCGAAGGCGACGGCGGCGACGATGATCGCGCCTTTGATGATCAGCTGCCAGTACGGGCTTACGCCGATGAACGTCAAGCCGTAGTTGATGACGCCAAAAATGAGCACCCCGGCAAGAATGCCAGGCACCGTGCCGATGCCGCCGGAGGTCGATACGCCGCCGACGACGCAGGCTGCGATGGCGTCCAGCTCGTACATATTGCCGTAGTTGTTCGTCGCGCCGCCCGTGCGGGCTGCTTCCAATACCCCGGCGAGGCCGTACAGGGCGCCGGCGATCGCATAGATCGCCATCAGGTTGCGGCCGACGTTAATGCCCGACACTTTGGCCGCCTGGATGTTGCCGCCGATGGCGTACATGTTTTTGCCGAGCCGCGTCTTATTGAAAATGACCCAGACGATGGCGGCTATGACGATGGCGATAATGACGATGTACGGAATGGAGTAAGGCCCGCTTTTGCCGATGAATCCGGTCCCGAGCGTCGTAAAATCAGGGCGAAGGCCGCCGATCGGCTGCGACTGGTTCGGCTTCATATCGAAATAGATGGAGTTGACGCCGTAGACGGCGACCATCGTGCCGAGCGTGGCAATGAATGGCGGGACGCTCAGCTTGGCTACAATAAAACCGTTAATCAAACCGACGACGAGACCGGCGGCGATCGCCAAAGCGATTGGCAGCCACAGCGGCAGGTGCGGCAAATCCGGGAAGAAAAGACGCGCGTAATCGGGACGCTGCAGCAGCGAAGCGGACAGCACCGCAGTGAAGCCAACGACGCGGCCTGCGGACAAGTCCGTCCCCGCCGTGATGAGAATAAAGCCGGCACCGAGCGCGATAATCGCCCGCGTAGAAGATTGCAGCAAAATATCGCGCAAAATGCCGATGTTCAGAAAGCTCGGGTCCTTGATCGCGATACCGACGACCAGAACGATGAGAACGATATAAATCGCGTTCTGCGTCATGAAATTGCCGATACGATTCGTATTTGAATTCATGTTGATGGTGTACCCCCTCTTAAGATGCCGAAGTTTGCGCGGCCAGGCGCATAATCTCTTCTTCCGTGGCGTGTTTGCCGTCAACGATGCCGGACAGCCGGCCTTCGCGCATGACCATGATCCGGTCCGACATCCCGAGCAGCTCCGGCATTTCCGACGAGATCATGACAATGCTTTTGCCCTGCCTGGCCAGTTCTGCAATGATGGTGTAAATCTCGAACTTCGCGCCGACGTCGATGCCGCGCGTCGGTTCGTCGAGCAGCAAAATGTCGGGATCGGTGAGCAGCCAGCGGGCGAGCAGCACCTTCTGCTGGTTGCCGCCGGACAAGTTGCGGATAAGCTGCTTCATCGACGGCGTCTTGACGCGCAGCTTCTCGATGCTGTCGTCGACTTCGCGCTTCATTTTGCTGTCGCTCAGCAGAAACCGCGCGGAACGGTACCGGTCCAGATTGGCAATGACCGTATTTTCCATAATGTTCAGTACCGGAAAAATACCCGTGACTCGGCGCTCCTCGGTGAGCAGCGCGATTCGGTGCTTCTTGGCGTCGATCGGCGATTTGATGGAAACCTCGTGGCCGTTCATGGCGATGCGTCCGGCGGATATGGCCCTGAGCCCGAACAGCGCTTCGATCAGCTCGGTCCGCTGCGCCCCGACGAGGCCGCCGATGCCGAGAATTTCCCCTTTACGCAGCTCGAAGGAGACGTCCTTGAACGAACGGTCAATCGGAGAAGTCAGCCCCTCCACCTTCATGACCACATCGCCGGGCACGTTGCTGCGCTCCGGAAAACGTTCGGTCAAGTCGCGCCCGACCATCCGCGAAATGATCAGGTCCGTCGTCAGCTCGGCGGCCGGCCAGGTGCCGATCTTTTTGCCGTCCCGCATGATCGTCACGTCGTCCGAAATGCGCAAAATTTCCTCCATCTTGTGGGAAATGTAGATGATGGAGACGCCGCGGCTGCGGAGTTCATTTATGATTTTGAACAGCTGCTCCACTTCGTTCCCGGTCAAGGACGAAGTCGGTTCATCCATTACAATGACTTTCGACTGGAAGGAAACCGCTTTGGCGATTTCGATAGACTGGATTTTGGATACGGACAGCGTGCCGACGATTGTCTTCGGATCGATGTCCATATCAAGGTCTTGAAACAGGCGCACGGTGTCGCGCTGCATTTTTTTATGATCAACGAACCGGATCGGCCCGAACCCTTTGGTCGGGAAGCGGCCCAGCCATATATTTTCCATCACGTTGCGGTACGGAACCGGATGAAGCTCCTGGTGAATCATCGAAATCCCGTTCTCCAAAGCGTCTTTGGAGTTCGTAATGTTTTTCTTCTCGCCGTTCATGTAAATTTCGCCGCTGTCCGGCGTGTAGATCCCGAATAAGCATTTCATGAGCGTCGATTTGCCCGCTCCGTTCTCTCCCATCAGAGCGTGAACCGTACCGGGGCGGATCTTGAGCGTAACGTCGTCAAGCGCCTTGACGCCCGGAAACTGCTTCGAAATGTTATTGAGCTCCAGCAAAAAGCGGTCTTCAGCCATGGTTTCGCCTCCTGCGGTCGTTTCTGTGAAGTCTGACGTAAGCAGCAAAAGAAAAAGGCAAGGGCGTAGGCGCACGCGTCCGCTTCCTTGCCTTTTCCGCATATCGGCCGATTACTTCGCGTCGGCGATGTTGTCTTTCGTAATTTTTTTGTAGGGCACCCAGATGTACTTGCCGTCCGTGATGTCGTAGCCGATGGATGCCTTGTCGGGCGTTACGCCTTGAGCAAGGGCAGCGGCCAGGTTGAGCGTCGCTTTGCCTTGATTCTTCGCGTCGTTCAGCACCGTGCCGAGCAGCGTGCCGTCCTGCAGCGCCTGTTGGCCCGGAGCGGTAGCGTCAACGGATACGACCGGTATATATTTGCCGTCTTTGAAATAGCCGACCGCTTTCAGAGCTTCGATAGCGCCGAGCGCCATGTCGTCGTTGTTGGCAAGTACGGCTTCGATTTTGTCGCCGTTCGCCGCGAGGAACGCCGCCATTTTCTCCTGACCTTTGACGCGGTCCCACATGGCGGTATCTTCGGCCAGCTTCTGCACTTTGATGCCGGCGCCGGTAATCGCGTCGATGGAGTACTTCGTGCGGGCTACCGCGTCCGGATGTCCCGGCTCGCCGGTCAGCATGACGTACTGCATCACGCCGTCGTGGTTTTTGTCGGCTTCCGGATGGGCTTTCCAGTAGTCGGCGAGGATTTGTCCTTGCATCGTACCGGACTCGGACCCTTTCGCGCCGACATAGTAAGCCTTGTCGTATTTCTTCAGATCGTCCGCGCTAGGCTCGCGGTTGAAAAATACGATCGGCAAGTTCGCCGCTTTCGCCTTGTCGATCAGTACGCCGGCCGCCGTGTTGTCGACCGGGTTGATGGCAAGCGCGTTCACCTTTTTCGTGATGAACAGGTCGACTTTGTCGTTCTGGGTCGGCTGGGAGTTTTGGCTGTCGACGATATCGACTTTCGCCTTGCCGCTCGCCGCATCGGAGATCGCGTTGCGCACGCCCGTCATGAACGTGTCGTCGAACTTGTAAATGGCGACGCCGATGTTTGGCTGGCCTTTCGCTCCGCCGTTATCTGTCTTTGCGGGAGCCGCCGCTGCGTTATTGTCTTTGCTTGCCGCGCCGCCGGCACCCGCGCTGCCGGAGCCGTTGCTGCCGCACGCCGTCAAACCGAGCATAGCCGTCAGGGCGAGCAATGCGATGACTTGTTTTTTCTGCATGGATATAAACCCTCCTATGGATTCACAGAAATCGTTTGCAAAACTTATAGTAGCACCGCGCTGTCGGGTTGTGTCGGTCGATCGTCTGCACTGTTTTGTCGTTCGCCTAGACATGATTGCGTTTTCTGAAAGCGTTTGCTCCAGTTTTCATGAAGTAGCACGATTTTGCGGTGCGGGGAGGGCAATAAAGTGAAGGTGGGGGGGTTGGCGACGATCGTGCAGGAGTAACGGGATAAGCTGCCAGCGACAAGCAAATATTATAGGGCGATGGGCTGGATTGGTTCCATGTCGAAAAATCAGGAGATGAGGGCCGATGGTTTTTATTTTTTTCCTTCTCGTCAATGCCGGTTTTGCATTCGCCTTCTTCAGCATCCGAAAGAAGCGTCTCCTCCCGATCGAAATTTTCCTTTACTGGTGCCTCAGCGCCATCTTTGTGCAAAATTATTCCGCGATCCAGACGATGAATTTCAAAAGCTCCATCAATCCGAACGAGCCTGGTCCCGAATTCGCCCATCTTCTCAACCGAACCGTCCTTTACCCTGTCCTTGGCATGCTGTTTCTAAACAGTTATTGTGCGTTAAAAAGCGGCAGAATGAAGCTTGTCTGCATTTTGAGCTTTGCGGCGCTGACCACAGGCATAGAATGGCTGTCCAGCGTGTTGGGCGTTTTCGTCCACGTCTGGTTGAAGCTCTGGTGGTCGGCCGCCTTTTGGCTTATTCACAATTTGCTTTTGGTCGGCATTATGAAGATGTTTCGTCGCAAGCTTTATGCCGGAGGAACCAATTAGCCTATGAATTTTATCTTTGACAAGAACGAATGGTTCGTGGTCGTTGCCTCCATCGTCCTTATGTCCTATATCGTGATGATTCGAAAGCATTTCCGTCCCGCGACGCTCATCATTCTATGGGTGTACAACATCGCTTTCATCGCGACGATCGATTACGCTATCGCAGCCACGCCTTTTCATGTATACGACTGTCTCGACAATGAGACCTACGAGCCTATGGCGGCCTATGCCCACGCTTTCGTTTATACGCCGTATTCGATAATTTTTTTGTATTACTACGACAAATGGGGAATACGCGGCAAAAAGCTCATTTGGTACTTGGCGGCTTGGACATGCTATGCGCTTTGCTTCGAATGGATCAGTCTGAAATTCGGCTTCCTGACCTACAGGACCTGGAGGTTGTATTATTCCATTCCCACTTACCCGATCGCGGCCTTGATCTTGATCTGCGCTTACCGGTTTATTGAAAAGAGTCTTGCCGGGCACCCATTTCGGTCCGGGGAATAACTTGAAAGCAGGGAAAGCCGAAATGGAGGGACGTCGTGAATGCGTACGGCCATTATGTGACCAAGTGCGAAAATATCCCCGTCGAGTTTCCGCCGCAGGTGCAGCCTGCCCCGCCGGGATCGGAAGCTCTCATGCGGCCGAGACCGGTTTCGGAGCAGCCCGGGCAAGCCGGACCGGGCAAGCTGCACAATAAAGTGGCGATTATAACGGGCGGGGACAGCGGAATCGGGCGTGCGATTGCGTATTTATTTGCCCGGGAAGGCGCAGACATTGCGGTAGTTTATTTGAACGAGCATGAAGACGCCGCGGAGACGAAAGAAACAATCCGGCAGCTCGGCCGCCGATGCTTGACGATTGCCGGGGACATTGGAAACGAGGAATTTTGCCGCCGCGCCGTCCAGCTAACGTTGTCCGAATTCGGGCGGCTCGATACTTTGATCAACAATGCGGGAGAAATGCAATATCAACCGGATATCGGACAAATATCCGCCGAACAGCTGGAGCGGACGTTTCGAACGAATGTTTTCTCCTGTTTTTACTTTACCAAGGCAGCGGTTCCGCACTTGAAGCCTGGCAGCACCATCATTAATACAAGCTCGATCGCTGCCGTTAAAGGCTTCGCGGAATTTGCTGTTTATTCGGCGAGCAAGGGAGCGGTCAGCGCTTTTACCCGCTCGTTGGCGGCTTCCCTCATCGAGCGTGGCATCCGGGTGAATGCCGTCGCTCCGGGCCGAACGTGGACTCCCCTCATCGCCTCTTCCCTTCCGCCTGAGTTGTACATGTTTTACGGGACTTTCGATGCTCCCGGTCCCATGAGAAGGACGGCCCAGCCGTTTGAAATCGCGCCTATTTACTTATACTTGGCTTCGAACGATTCCACCTTCGTGATCGGACAGACATTCCATGTCAATGGCGGGGAAATTTCGGGATTGTAACGGCCGCATGCCGCGGATAGAGGCAGATAGAAAGGAGACTTCCCTTCTCAACAAGGGGGAATCTCCTTTTACACTCTTGTATATGTGAAACTCAGTTGATAGGAAGCGCGGTATACAAGCCAGCCCCCGCCCCCACATCAAACCGCTCAAAAGCAAACCGCATCAGCTCCTCCGGCAGCGGCAGCAAAGCTCCGCGCTCCATAACCGCACTCGCCCAATCCGCGATCGCGGCATAATGATCGAAGTCGGTCAAGCCGCCCAGCCACACCGGTCCCTGCTGCGTCATGACGCAGACAACGTTGACGAGATCGCACGGCCCGAGGCAGCCGCTGATTGTAAGCTGCACCCGCTTTTTGAGCCCGAGCTCTTTCCACCGGGCCTTCAGCCAGTCGACAGGCACGGGCGGCTTCCCTTTCTCCGTCTTCCCGCAGCAGCATCCGGAGCAGATCAACACTTGCGCCAGCACCGCCCTTTTCGTTACCGCGCCCCCGGTCACAGTCATATCCCGCCTCCTTCGTCGAGCGCCTTGCGCCGCTTATCGCGCACGAGCACGATGGCGAAAGCCGTGAGCAAGAACAGGAAGGCGACGAGCCCGACCAGCTCGGGAAGATCGTCCGCGGACGGGCGGAAAAACGACACCGCCTCATAGAACGAAACACCGTACGCGAGCGTCACGACGAGCCAGCCCATCCAGCGCGACGCGGACCGTCCCGAACGGCCGGTTTGGCCGATGAGCCGGTAAGCGATCCACGCATCGATCGAATCGGTCAGCACCATCCCCAGCGTAAACGTAGCCCCGAGCACGAACGGCATGTACGCGTGGCCGGCGGCCAGCGCCCACACCGACGTTTGGCTGACGGTGTCCGCAGCGAGCGCGAACAGAGCGCCGATCGCCATAATGAGCAGCGGATTCGTCGTCTCCCGCAGGACGCGGGGAATGAGGCGCCCCTTGACCGCTTCCAGCTGACTGGGTCCTGACCTGACCCTGAGCAAGTTGTAGCTGTTGAGCGTGCCGATCAGAAACAGCGAGCAGATCGAAAACCAGGTAACAAACGTGTCCACGGCGTCGGGAATGACGAACCGCTCGGAAATATTGCCGATAATGACCGCGACGGCAGTGACGATCAAGCCGTGTCCAAGCGAGAACAGCGTGCCGATCCAGCGCGTAATCCGGCTGTTCATCCGGTGGTTATAGCGCGTCAAGCCGTCGATGCAGGCCAAATGATCGGCATCCAAACCGTGGCGCAAGCCCAAAATAAACACAAACGCGATAAGTGCCGGGATATCCACTTTGTCCCTCCATACAGCTGATTACAGCCAGGTTACTTTCTCATCGACCGGCTTTCTGGCCGTCGCCGTAACTTGATCTGCCGGATAGCCGATAAAAAGCGAGCCGATGACTTTCCGGTCCGCCGTCGCCCCGATCACGTCATAGATGCGCTTGTCGCGGACGAGCCCTACCCCGCGGGTGCGCCACACCATGCCGAGGCCGAGCTCCGCGGCGGCGAGCCACATGCTGTGAATCGCGCACGCGACCGCATATTCGTTGTCTTCCGACGACGCCTCGTCCCCTTCGACGATGTCCGCGGTCACGACGATAATGAGCGGCGTGTTCTCCAGCACCTGCAGCGACTCTCTTACAAGATGGGGCTTCGTCGGAAAACGCTCCTGCAAAAACTGCTCGGCGACTTCCTGATACCGCCGCTTGGCGTCACCACGCAGCACGTAAAAATGCCACGGCTCCCGCAGCCTGTCGTTCGGCGCCCAGACGGCGGCTTCCAGCAGCCGGACGATTTTGTCGTCCTCGACTTCTTTGGGCATATAGTTCCTCACCGCCCGCCGCTGCTTCAACAGTTCGAAAATCGACACGGTTTAACCCTCCGTACTCTTTACTTGAGCGCATTCGTCCACGAACCGCTGCGCCATCTCGGGAGCCGAGGCGAAATGGATGTGCGTGTAGCCGGCGACCAGCCTGCGGTGCAGCACGCCTTCCTCTTGTTCGCCTTTGCGCCCTTTGGTGATGTAAGCGGCCGGATTGGCCGATTCGCATTGATACGTGGAATAGTGGAACTCGTGGCCCCGCGCCTTAATGCCGCCTTGCAGCAAGTAGTTGGCGTCGGTCCCTTGAATCTCCCGGTAGCCGAACGAAGCGAGCTTCTTCTGCATCGCCACCTGGCCGGGAATCGCACTCACCATGTCGTACCGGCGCCCTTCCGTGTCCACGATGGCCTCCGTCAAATACATGAAGCCGCCGCATTCCGCCAGCACCGGCTTGCCGCGCTCGATGAACGCGCGAATCGAAGCTTTCACTTCGCTGCCTGCGGCGAGCGTCGCGGCGAATTCCTCGGGGAAGCCGCCCCCGATATAGAGGCCGTCCGCATCGGGCGGCACCGTCTCGCCGGCGAGGGGGGAGAAGAACCGAAGCTCAGCCCCGCAAGCCTGCAGCAGCTCCAAATTTTCCGGATAGTAGAAGTTAAAGGCGGCGTCGCGCGCGACGGCAAGGCGCACGCCGGAACCATGCGCTTGCGGCCGAGGCTCGAATACGGACAGCCGCCCTTCGCTTTCAGGCGCCGGCAAATCCGGGCAAACTGCGGCTTTGACGATCGCTTCCACGTCGACCGTGGCGGCAACTTGCTGCGCCAGCTTCGCGAAGAAAGGCTCCAGCTCGCCTCTTTCCACGGAAGGAACGAGTCCCAAGTGCCGCTCGGGGATTTCGAGCGCGTCGTCCCGCAGCAAATAGCCGAAAACGGGCAAGCCGCATTCCTGCATAACGGCTTCCTTCACCATCCGGTAATGGCCTTCGCTGCCGACCTTGTTGGCGATAATGCCGGCAATGTTCACGTCCGCGGCAAAATGCTGAAACCCTTTCACCACCGCAGCGGCACTGCGCCCCATGCTGTGGCAATTGACGACGAGCACGATAGGGCACTGCAGCAGCCCGGCGATATCGGCGGCGCTGCCTTCGTTGCTCAGGTGGTTTTTGCCGTCGAACAGGCCCATGACCCCTTCGATGACGGAAATGTCGGCTTCGCTGCTCGCCCGGCGGAAAATATCTTTAACCGTGTCGCGCGACAGCATCCAGCTGTCCAGATTGCGGGACTGGCGCCCCGTTACGGCGGTATGATACGTAGGATCGATGTAGTCCGGACCGCATTTGAAGCCTTGTACGTTGTAGCCCTTCTGCCGCAAAGCCGCCATAAGGCCGATGGTCAGCGTCGTTTTCCCGACCCCGCTGCCGGTCCCTGCAATAAGAATGCGGTTTTGCACGGTGAGTCCTCCCCCTAGGTTTATTCAAACGGCATGATGCCGACGGAAATCGTGCAATTGCCCGATTTTTTCTTGGTCAGCGCCAGCTTGCCGGTGCCCGTATACAGCTTGGCGGCGGGCTCGCTGACCGCATAGGCGCCGGTGTAGCGGTATACGGTATCGGACGGCTCTTCGACAGCTACGGCGTTGAGCCGGTCCGGCGCGTACCAGACGAACTCCCAGCCGAACTTGTTCGCCACGGCGACGAGCCCCTGCTCGTCCTTCTTCAGCTCGATCGTGCAAAGCGCCCTCACGCTGCGCATGGAGAAGCCCAGCTCCGCCAGCGTCTCGCGGATGACGGCTTCAATCTCTTCGGCGGAGGTGCCGCGGTTGCAGCCCATTCCGAGCACGATCACCTTCGGCCGGTACAGCACGCCGTTCGCGAGAATCGCTTCTTCCTCCGGTGCGAGCAGCCTGTGGGTCACGACGAGGGCCGCCTGCGGCTTCGCATCCAGCGCCTCCGCAATGCTGCCGCACAGTTGCAGATTGGGCGGCAGCGGCGAGTCGTACATCCACCAGTCGCGCTCTCCCGACTCCTGTACAATGGCCACCCGCTCCTCATTGACTACCGAAGCGCTCACAGGAGTGAGCTTGTCGGCGGAGGCGGACTCCCATTCCCAGCCGAAGCGGCGGCCGAACAAATCGACCGGAATCGTCCGCTGCACGTCGGAGGCGGTCGTAATGACCGGCCTCGCCCCGATGGCGGCGGCGACCTCGCGGGTCAGCTCGTTGGCGCCGCCGAGATGGCCCGACAGCACGCTGATGACGTGTTCGCCCTTGTCGTCGATGACGACGACGGCGGGGTCCGTTTTTTTATCCTGCAGAATCGGCGCGATCATGCGGACGACGGCACCGAGCGAGATGAGGATGATCAGTCCTTTGTACGACTGAAACAAGGCGGGAAGCAGCAGCCTGACGCTGCCGTTGAACAGCTGTATCCCGCTTGCGGCTTCGTCGCCTTGGGCGAATTTGCCCATATAATACAGATCCATGTTGGAGAACTGCTTATGCAGCCCTCGCGCCAGCGCCGTCCCGTGCTTCGTTATCGCCACAATGGCGTAATCGCCGCGCACCGCAATGGCGGGAACGTCCGTCTCATTCAGCTCAATGACGCTCATGCTTTCACACCTTTGCGGAAGCCGTGCGTAAACGTCTTATCGTACAGCTTCGAGCGGTACTGGTCCGTGTCGTGCAGCCCCGGATCGAGCGCCCAGCCGGCCAAAATCATCGCATGCGAGCGGATGCCCGCCTCGCGCATATCGTCATGCAGCCGCTCCAGCGTCGTGCGGACGACGATCTCATCGGGCCAGGTGGCGCGCTGCACGACGGCAACCGGAGTTTGCGGCTCCCAACCGGCGTCCAGCAGCTCGGCGACGATTTTCTTCGTGAGCGTGGCGCTTAAATAAAGGGCCAGCGTGCAGTGATGGGCTGCCAGATCTTTCAGCTGCTCCCGCTCCGGCACCGGCGTGCGCCCTTCGACCCGCGTCAAAATAAGCGTCTGCGTCAAATCCGGCACCGTCAGCTCCGCCCCGATGCGGGCGGCGGCGGCAAATACGGAGCTGACGCCGGGCACGATCTCGAACGGGATGCCCTCTTTTTTCAGCAGCACGATCTGCTCGAGAACGGCGCCGAATACGGACGGATCGCCGGTATGCACGCGAGCGACCGTCCGGCCGCTGCGCACCCGATCGATCATGATGCCGACCATTTCCTCGAGCGCCATGCCGGAGCTTTGCAAAATTTCCGCGTCCGGTTTGGCCTTGGCGATCAGCTCATCGTTCACGAGCGAGTCCGTGTACAGGACAACGTCCGCTTCCTGCAGCAGCTTCAGCCCTTTGACCGTGATCAGATCAGGATCGCCCGGCCCGGCTCCGATGATGTATACTTTCATGATTTTCGCACCACCATTAACGTCAAATATTCGAGCTCTGCGCCGAGCAGCTCTTCCACCCGGTCGTAGACGCGCTCCTCGTCCGAAGTCGCTTTCGTCACGACGACCGCTTTGTCCGTAAGCCTCAGCTCCCGCAGCAGGCCGATCATCATATCGAGCACCTTGGCCACCTTGATAAAAACGACGCAATCGTGCTGTTCCAACGCCTGCCGCATATCCGCCTCGTTCGAGGTGGCCGGCACGATCGCGAACCGCTCGTCGCCGTCGGCCAGCGGGGTGCCAAGCCGGGCCGCCGTCCCGTTCGCCGACGAGATTCCCGGCACGACCTGGACCGGGACTTCGGGATGCAGCTCCTGCATCAGTCTCATCAGATGAATAAACGTGCTGTACAGCAGCGGGTCCCCTTCGGTGACGAAGGCGACCGACCTTCCTTGTTCGAGCCGCTCCCATACGTCGGCCACCGTTTTGTTCCACTGCCTGTCGAGCTGCTCCCGATCCTTCGTCATCGGAAAAACGAGCCCCAGCATCTCCTTCTGCCGCTGATCGACATAATGCTCGGCGATGGCGAGGGCGTAGCTTTTGGCGCCTTTCATCTTTTTCGGAAATGCGATCACGTCCGCTTCCTTCAACACCCGGTACGCCTTAACCGTAATGAGCTCCGGATCGCCCGGGCCGAGCCCGACCCCGTACAACGTTCCTGTCATGGCTGTTCCTCCCGCTCCTTATCTCCCCCGTGCCTTGCCGTCACGATATAGACCGGATTCATCGCTTCCAGCCGCGTCATGTTCAAAATCGGCTTGCTGCGCGCCGCCTGGATCATCGAGATGTCGACGCGATAGCCTTGCGCCAGAAAAGCCTGCTGCGCCTCGAACAAGTTCTCGATCGTTACGGCGTTCAGCACGATCCGCCCGCCGGGCTTCAGCCGCGTGCAGCAAACGCGCAGCAGCTCCTGCATCTCGCCGCCGCTGCCGCCGATAAACACTGCGTCCGGGTCGGGGAACTGCTCCAGCCCGTTCGGGGCCTTGCCGTGTACAGCGGTAAAATCCGTCCGGAACTTCCTCATGTTTTCCAGGCAATTTGCCAGATCGTCCTCGTTCTTCTCGATGGCGTACACCGCCCCGTCCCGGCACAGGCGGGCTGCTTCGATGGCGACGGAACCGGTGCACGTGCCGATGTCCCATACGACGGAGTCCGGCTTCAGGCCGAGCGCCGCTATGCTCAGGATGCGCACCTCGCGCTTCGTAATGAGCCCCTTGTCCGGCTTGCGCTGCGCGAACGCCTCGTCTTCGATGCCGAGCGTCCACTGTGGGGAAGGCCCCGTCCTGCGCAAAACGACGACGTTGAGCGGGGAACACTCCACGCCGCCGGCGGCAAGCTCCTCAAGCTCGAACCAGCGGCATCGCTCCTTGTCGCCGCCGAGATGTTCGGCAACGAACGCCCGGTACTCGCTCATCCCGAAATGCAGCAAATATTCGGCGATGCGCTGCGGCGAGTTGCGCTCGTCGGTGAGCAGGGCGATTTTGCCTTGGCCGTCGATTTTTTGCGCGAGCCCGGCGATGCTCCGCCCGTGCAGGCTGTACACGGCGGCGTCCTGCCAGCTTTCGCCCATGTGGGCGAAGGCCAGCTGCACGGAGCTGACGTACGGGTACACTTCGGCGCCGCATTTTTTCGCCAAGTAGCCGCCGATCCCGTAAAACAGCGGGTCGCCGGACGCCAGCACAACCGTGTCCTTGTCGCTGCCTGCGAGCATATCGGCCAGCTCCGCGAGGCCGCTCTTGATGACGACCTTCTCCCCTTCGTAACGGGGAAAGAACGCCAGCTGCCGCTCCCCGCCGACCAGCCGTTGCGATCGCTCGATCCGCTCCACATACCGCGGAAGCAGGCTGTCCGCACCGTCGTCCCCGATGCCGATGATCGCGATTCGTTTATCCATGCAAAGCCGCCCTTCCCAGTAATTCTCCATTCATGTTGATGATCATCGTCTCCATCTCCAAGCCGCCGCCCGCTTCGCGCAGCGCTTCCCGGCAGCAATATTCGCAAAGCTTGCGGAAAAAGCCTGCGCTGTCGCCCATAATCGTGCCGACCTGCGCCGCCGTATTCGCGTTCACAATCTCGCGTACCGTTTCGTCCGACGCCCCCGCTTCGGCGGCCACTTTCGCCAGAAACGGGAAATCGACGCTGGAGCCTTTGGAATGGACCATCATGACCCCTTGCGCCACTTTCGAAAACTTGCCCATCATGCCGATCAGCGTTACCTTGCTTACCCCGGCATGCTTGCACTGCTTAATCGTAAAGCCGACGAAATCGCCCATCTCGATAAACGCTTCCTCTTGCAGCTGCGGGTAGATCTGCATGCCGAATTTCTCCGACTTGCCGCCGGTAGACGCGACGAGATGGCCGCAGCCGTTCGCCCTGGCGACCCGGATCGCCTGCGCGATGCTCGCCCGGAACGCCGCCGTCGAGAACGGGACGACCGTGCCGCGCGTGCCGAGAATCGAGATGCCGCCGATAATGCCAAGTCTGCCGTTGAGCGTTTTCTTGGCGATTTCCTCGCCGTCCGGAACGGATACGACGACTTTCACCCCGCTCTCCGGTTCGTGTTCCGCGAGCAGCTCGCGAATGGCGCCGGTAATCATCTTGCGGGGGACCGGATTGATCGCCGCTTCCCCGACAGGTACAGGCAGACCGGGCTTCGTCACCCTGCCTACGCCGACGCCGCCGTCCAGCACGATCCCCGGCTCCTCCGTCCAGCTCACTTCGCTCAGAATGAGCGCGCCGTGCGTCGCGTCGGGATCGTCCCCGCCGTCCTTGATGACGCCGCACGTCGCCCGGCCGCGCTCCACCTCGCATTGCACCAGCCGGAACGTAACGTCCTCGCCGGCCGGAATGCGGATCGTCACTTCTTCCAGCGGACGCTGATGAATCAGCGCCCACAGCGCCGCTTTCGAAGCCGCCGTCGCGCAGGAGCCGGTCGTGTAGCCGTGCCGCATCGGTTTTGTTTCCTGCTCGTCCGCCATGCCTCGTTACCCCATTTTTTCCGCCAGAATGGAGATGGCGTTCACGGCCGCAACCGTCACCGGACTGCCGCCTTTGCGCCCGACGTTCGTAATGAACGGAACGTCCAGCTTGGCCAGCTCTTCCTTCGATTCGGCGGCAGATACGAACCCGACCGGCATGCCGATTACTAGGCCCGGCTTCGCTTCCCCTTCCTTGATGAGCCGAATGAGCTCGAGCAAGGCCGTCGGTGCGTTCCCGATGGCGAAAATGCCGCCCTCGGCCTCCCGCACCGCCTTGCGGATGGAGACGATCGCCCGCGTCGTATTGAGCCGCTTCGCCTCCTCCATGACGTCCTTGTCCGATATGTACACCTTGACCTCGCCGCCGAATTTCTCGATCCGCCCCTTGCTGATGCCGACCTGCACCATCTGCACGTCGGCGACGACGATTTTGCCGCTGCGGATTGCCTCGATGCCTGCCTGCACGGCGCGCGGGTGAAACAGCACATTGCGCCCCAGCTCGAAGTCGGCGGAGGCGTGGATGATGCGCTGCACGACTTTGAACTGCTCGTCCGTAAAACGGTGCGGCCCAAGCTCCTCCGCGATAATCTCGAAGCTGCGCTCCTCGATCTCCTGGGGCTGTACGGTGAGCGGTTTAAACTCCGTATGGAAATCCATCGTTATTCCTCCTGCGGGTGATCGTTATTTGAGCCATTCGTCCAGCTGCCGCAGCACGTCCCCGGGGTCCGACGTGACCGTCCCGTAATCGATGTCCGGCCTGCCGATCATGATCACTTCGATGCCCATGTCGAGCGCTGCGGCCACCTTCTCGTCGACCGCTCCTTCCTTGCCGCTCTCCTTCGTAATCATGAGCGTCACCCCGTAATGCCGGTACAGCGCCTGGTTCAGCTCTTTTGAAAAAGGCCCCTGCATCGCCACGATGTTCCTCTGCTCGACGCCAAGCTCTTCGCACTTCACCATGTTGTCTTTTCTCGGCAGCATTCGCGCCACGAGCGTCGTATCGGGCAGCCCGAGCAGCTTCTCCGCAAAAATGTGAAGCGTCTTGCTGCCCGTCGTCAGCATTACGACGCCGCGCTTCTCGGCGGCCAGCTCCGCCGCCTGCTCGTAATCGTCCACGACCGTAATGAGCTCATGCTCCTCCATCTCGCTGCCGGCGCGTTCATACCGGAGATAGGGAACGCCCGCTTCCTCCGCCGCCGCTTTCGCCGTGCGCGAAGCTTCGACCGCATACGGATGGCTGCCGTCGACGATCGCTCTCAGCTGCCGTTCGCGAATGAGCCGGACCATGTCCGCCGCCGTCAGCCGGCCGACATGAGCGGTCAGCCCCGCCTTCTCCAGCTGCTTCGCCGCGTTGTCCGTGACGACCGTGGCCAGAACCGGGTAACCGGCCCCTTGTATGCGCAGCGCCAGCTCTCTTGCATCGCTAGTACCTGCCAGAAACAAAATCATACGCTAGCTCCTTTGAGCGATTTTCTCGATGCGTTCGCCGTGGTGGTGGTCGTGATCGTGGTCATCGTCGTGGTCGTGATCGTGAGCATGGTCGTGGTCATGGCTGTGGTCGTGCCCGTGCGCATGGACGTGACTTTGCTCGTGATCATGGTCATGCGCGTGATCGTGACTATGCTCGTGATGATGCTCATGCCCGTGATCGTGATCGTGATCGTGATGGTGGTGATGCTCGATCGTCGCCATCGCCGCAATCCGGTACTGGCACATGTCGCAGTTCAGCTTGACCTCGTCTTGCAGCGCTTCCGCCACCCGCTCCTTGACCAGCTCCTGCAGTCCGGCATCGAAGCCGAAATACGACGCCATCGTAAACCGGCATTCCGGGTACAGCCCGCGATACGTATTCAGCAGCGCCTCCATCCGCTTGATGAGCACGCCGGTGAACAAAAAATACGGCAGCAGCACGACATGCTTCGCCCCCAGCCGCATGCACCGCTGCAGCCCGTCCTCCAGCAAAGGATTCGTCACCCCGATAAAAGCCGTCTCCACGAGCGGGATCCGATGCTGCTCCCAGAGCAGCCGGGAGATTTTGAACAGATCGCTGTTAGCGTCGGGGTCGCTGCTCCCGCGTCCCACAACGAGCACCGCCGTATCCCGCAGCTCCTCTTCTTGCTGCAGCGGCAAACCGCATTCCGCCAGCTTGCGGCCGAGAATGTCCAGTACCTTCCGGTGCACGCCGATAGGCCGTCCGTACATAAACTGCACGTGCGGATAGCGCTGCTTGGCCTCATCGATTTCGTGCGGAATATGGATTTTGGCGTGCCCCGCCGAGAACAGCATCATCGGAATAAGCACAACCCGCTTCGCTCCGCGCCGCACGCACGCCTCAATCCCTTGCGGGATATAAGGAGGCGTCAGCTCCAAAAAGCACGATTCCACAATATAGTCCTGTAAAGATGGAGCCACCAGCTCCACGAATTGGAGAAACTCCCGGTTCCCCTCCTGCTCTCTGCTGCCGTGCCCGATAAATAAAATCGCGTCCACCCATGCATCTCCTCTACGCTATGATTCAGTCGCCGCAAACCGCCGCATCCGCTACGGCCACCGGCACTTCCTTATGTTCAAAGCCTTCGACGTTCTTAACCCGCTTGAAAAATTTAAAAAACCGCTCGTTCGGATGCCCCCGCTCCCGATACTGCCGGACGATGCTCTCGATCGTCTCCACGATGCGCTCCGGCTCGATGCCTTCCGCCACCCGCTGCGCCGTATGGGCGTTGCTTCCGGTCGTCTTGGCGCCGAGGAACAGGTCGAACTTGCCTTTGCGGTAAATGATCCCGATGTCTTCATGCGAAGCGCGGTAGCACGCCATGCCGCAGCCGTTCACGGCAATGTGCAGCTCCTTCGGCATTTTCGCGCCCGCCAGCTTGCGGTGCAGTTCCTCGGCGTACGGAATCGCCTCCGTTTTCTCGCCATTGCAAAAGTCGCAAGCTTTCACCGTCACGACGTCGCCGACCGCCTGCACCCGGAAGCCTTCGGCCACGAGCCGCTCCGTAACGCCGCTCGGATCGCCGGTCGGCACCCGCAAAATCATATAATGATGCGGCGTATACTCCAGCTCCCCCTGCTCCCCGGCAATTTGGGCGAGCGTGAGCAGCTGTGCGGGAGACATTTTCTTGTTCGCAACCCCGGGGCTGACTGCGACTTCGAAGATCAGCTCCTGCGCCCCGGCCTGCATGGGCGGCGTCCAAGCGGGCCGCCCCGACGCATCGGCAACCGGACGGCCCGCCGGCGCCAACGCCTCTGCCGCAAGCAAATTCGGTGCCGGTTGCCCCCGGCTGTACACGAGCTTGAACAAAGCTTCCTCGGCAAGCTCGAGCGGAGAGGTGGACGCCGGTCGCGTCGCGCTCCGCTCCGCCGAATGTGTATCGTCCCCCTCCAACAGCTGCGCCTCGCCTTGCCTGATTCGATATGCGTCGCCGCATCCCATCAGATGCGCAGCACCCTTCCCAGCCGGCTGCATCTCACCTCGTCCCGTCGGCCAGGCTTCGCCCCACCCCGCCGGCTGCCCCTCATCTTGCTCGAGCGCCCACGGCTCCGCCTCTTTCCGCAGCCGTTCGTGTGGTTTCAGCGACTGCTCCGCCGAATGGAGCGTATATTTGCGCTGGTATCCGCGCGGCGTAATCATCAGGCCGTCGTAGACAAAGGTGGCCGAGTTGCCGATAATGACGGTCGTCAGCATCCCGATCTCGTGCTCCAGCATCTCGGCCAGCGTCGTCAACACCACTTCTTGCCGCTCACGATACGCGCTCTTCACCAGCCCTACCGGTGTCTGCGGCGACCTGTAGCGCAGCAGCATCCGCTGCGTCTCGACGATTTGCCGCGTGCGCCTGCCGCTTCTCGGGTTGTACAAGGCAATCACGAAATCCGCCCGGGCAGCGGCTTCCACCCGCCCTATAATCGTGCTCCACGGCGTCAAATGATCGCTCAGCGAAATCGTGCAAGCATCGTGCATGACGGGAGCCCCAAGCAGAGACGCGCACGAATTGATCGCCGAAATGCCGGGGATCGTCTCCACTTCTACGCCCTCCGCCGCTGTCCACCCTTTCTCGATCAGCACCTCGTACACGAGGCCGGCCATCCCGTACACGCCTGCGTCGCCGCTGGAGATGACGGCCACCTTTTTCCCTAGCTCCGCCTGCTTTACCGCTTCGACGGCCCGGCTCACTTCCTCGGTCATCCCCGTTCTGACGATTTCCTGGCCGGTCAGCAGCGGCCGAATCAAATCGACGTACGTGTTGTATCCGATGATCACGTCGCTTTCCTCAATGGCCTGGCGCGCCCGGTGCGTAATATGCTCGAAACTGCCGGGCCCGAAGCCGATCAGCAACAATTTCCCTTTCACAAAATCCCACCTCACCGTTCCGCTGCAAAATAAAAAGACAATCTTTCGGATGTGAAAGATTGCCTACCAATGCGATATTTTACATGATTCACTAGCCGGACTCATGCTGCCATAAACGAGCCGCGCCAGTAAAATATGCCGCAATATCCCCAGTAAACATCTTCCCTATCCGCGTAGGTACAGCGATGCTAGCATCAGAGGCAGGTCTCCTGACTTATGCGTCAACAATCGGAATCTCCTTCCCAGAACCAGGGTTCCAGTGGCTGCGATTCGGATCTCGGCATTTACAGTGGCGGGACCGTGACGGAATTGCACCGTGCTTCCCTATTAAGCGCATTCTTGCTGGAATGCACACCTCTGACTTCATACTATGAAATTGTCTTAGCAAATATGTCCAAGCCCATTATACTGGACTTCCTCCGAAGCCACAATAACTACTTCAGATTGAGTTTGTAGCGCTGCACCTGATCCTGAAGCGCGTTCATATCCGGAAAACCTGATTCCTTGGCCTTGTTCAGACTCTCTTCAGTCTTAGCGTCGTCGCCAAGCTGCGCATAGGCTATCGCCAACAACGCATACATCTCTGCGTCCTTGGCATCAACTTCGACTCCTTTTTGCAGCATAGCGACGGCCTTGGACGGTTTATTCACTTTGATATAAATATTCCCGAGCAGCTTGTAGCCGGCTGCTTTGTCTCCGACTCTGCCCAGCATTTCGTCGGCCGATTTGTCCGCCTTCTGATCCTTGCCTTGTTTAGCGTACAAGTACACCGCGAACGCACTTTGCGAAGCCGGGTCCATCGCAGGCTGATTGCCGGCGAAACGCCCATCATAGTACATATCCCCGTCAGCATCGTACAGTTTGCCGTAGCCTTCGCGTACCCCCATGATCACGTCGCCCACATACTTGGTGTTGCCGGACTGGTATATCGTTCCTTTGCCCGTGATGGTATTGTTCTGAAAGTCTCCTTCGTATTCCAGCTTCCCGTTAGTATCCGACAGCTTTCCGTAGCCGTCGCGAAGCCCGTTTTTCATGTTTCCCTCGTAAATTTGATGATCGAGCAAGCGCCCTTTGCCGTTCGGAAGGCTGCGGCTGAACTGCCCTTCATAAATCAGCGTCCCGTCTCTGTACAGCTTGCCCTGCCCTTCCATATTTCCCTTCGCAAAATCTCCTTCATACCACAGCTTGTCCTTATAGATGTACTTTCCTTTGCCGTCCGCCAAGCCGTCTTTTTGCTCGCCTTCATACTTCACCTGATCGGAGTAGGCAACATCGATGATATCGGCCGCAACGGTACGGGTAATGACGACTTTTTTCTGTGCATAGTCCGGTATCCACTGCACCGCATGGCCCGTTGCTTCAGCTACAAAACGAAGCGGCACCATCGTGTTGCCGTCGATGATTTGAGGCGCGGCGTCAATCGGAGTACCCGGATAGTTCGCAACGAATCCGAGGGATTTGCCGATGCTGAACGTAACGGTAAACCGGCCCTTCTTTCCGACAACCGTCTGATATAGAGGAATCCATTGAAGTTCCAGGCCCATAGCCTCAAAAATGGGACGGAGCTGCACGAGCGTCGTCCCATTTTCAATAATGGGATCCACGTCGAATTGGATCTCTTTGTCTTCCAGATAGACGTGCAGCTTTCCGGGCGCGGTCGGCTGCGGGTCGTCCGCATAAGCCGGTGCGGCCCCAAGAAGCATGAGCAATAAAGACAGGAAAGCGGCGAGCAGTTTCAAACAGTTTCGCATGAATAAAAGTCCCCTTTACGAAAAAAAATGGACAAAACAAAAATAGACCCCTGCAATAGAGCAACCCGGCGATCATCCCATAAGCGAATGCTTACGTCTTAGACCCGTGGCTTTGCGTCCCCGCCTTTCGACGGGTTTGCCTTTGTTCGATTGTAAGCGATCTATTGAATGGCTGAGCATATAGTACTTCTAATCCAAATTTATACAAGTTTCAATCTTTTTTTTGACAAAATGCGTCGAATTTGCGCACCCGCCATCCGTGACTTACAATCAAATTGACTTGCAGACAGAAGGCAAAATCTCGCGATTTCAAAAGACAATCGGGGAGCGGAAACCAACCATGTTCGATATCCTTCTTCCGGATCAAGACGAACGGCCTTTATATCAGCAGCTTTATGCGCAGATCCGCGATCAAATCAGAAACGGTGCGATCGCCGACGGTTCGCGGCTGCCGTCCGTTCGCGCCCTGCAGCTGCAGCTCAATATGAGCAAAACGCCGATAGAGACAGCCTATCAAATGCTGACGGCGGAAGGTTATGCGGTCAGCAAACCCCGCTCCGGCCTGTACGTGGCGAATCCGTACAAGCACGCGTCACCCGCTGCTCCCGCTGCACAAGCGCAAGTCTCGCCGCCGGGAACAATTGCCCCGCCTCCGCGCATACCGGCATCCGATCAACGCGCTGGCTGCATCGATTTCGATCCGACAGCGTTGGACCCTGAAGGCTTTCCCATTCGAACATGGCATAAAATGCTGAGAGAAGCGCTCGAGAACCATTCGGGCATGATGGGGCAATACGGGGATCCGCAAGGGGAGTATGGGCTGCGTCTCGCAGTGGCCGAGTATGTGCGAAATTCAAGAGGAGTTGATTGCTTGCCGGAGCAAATCGTCATCGGCTCGGGAATGGCGTACAGCATAGGCATCGTGGCCAAGCTGCTGCCGGATATTCGCCGCGTCGCTTTCGAGGAGCCGGGCTACAGTCTCGTCCGGGATCAGTTCGTGCTGAACGGCTGCGAGATTTTGCCGATTCCGGTCGGCGACAAGGGGCTTTCCTTGCAAGATTTAGAAGCAAGACCGGCACAAATCGTCTACGTCACCCCATCCCACCAATTTCCGACCGGGAGCGTGATGCCGTATCCCGAGCGGGAACGCTTGCTGGAATGGGCGAACACGCGCGATGCGTACATTATCGAAGACGACTACGACGGGGAATTCCGCTATCTCGGCAAACCGATCCCTTCCTTGCACAGTTTGGATACACGCGGCCGGGTGATCTACATCGGCACGTTCTCGAAAGCGCTGACGCCGGCGCTGCGCATAAACTATATGGTGCTGCCTCCGCTGCTGGCCGAGCGATTGTCCGCGATGCCGCACGAGATCGTCTACGCCCCTTCGCGCGTGGAACAATGGGCCATGCACGCTTTTATCGAGCAAGGCCACTGGTACCGGCATATTCGCAAAACGCGCAACCTATACCGCAATAAGCACCGCCATTTGATCGCATTGATCCGGACTCATCTGGGCAGGCGCGTCGAGATCACGGGGCAAAACGCCGGGCTTCACATTCAGCTAACCGTCAAAAAACGCCAATCGTCAGAGCAATTGGTACGTTCGGCGGCCGAAGCGGGAGTGAAAGTGTACGACTTTCGGAAAATGTGGATGCAGCAGGAGCTGCATTCCGCGGACTACCCCAAATTGTACCTGGGGTTCGCGGGGATAAGCCCGGCGGACATGGAAACCGGAATCCGCTTGCTGCGCAAAGCATGGTTAGCGGATTAGCGTTCCACCATTTGATCAAGCGGCAGAAGCTTCCTCGGCAGGCTTCCTGCCGTCTTTTTCCGGCTTGTAAGGAATACGCCCGCCAGAATGAGAGCGAGTCCGGCAATCATGCTCCAGCGGATGTTTTCATGCAGCAAGGCGAAGCCCCATATGAGCGAAAATACCGGCAAAAGATAGGTGACCATCGTAGCGATATCGGGGCCGCCTTTTTGCACGATCCAATAGAAGAGGATGTAGGCAAATCCGGAGCCGAATATGCCTAACCCGACCAGCACGGACAAATTCAGCGGCGCGACAAGCTGCGCAACCGGTACGGTTTCGACCGAGAACGCCATGCAGCCGCTGCCCAGCATCGAAAAGAGCAATGTGCAGAAAGTGGCTTGGTAAGGAGAGAGCGTGTTCAGGAGGCGCTTGGATAGCTGGGAGCCAAGCCCGTAAAAGAGCGAAGCGGCAATCATGCCGACAAACCCTAAACCGTCCACGGAAACGATCGAAGCGGGGTTCAGACCAAGCAGAACGACGAGGCCTGCGATGGCCGTGCCCATCCCCACCCATTGCAGCCTATGGGCAGACGCTCCAAAGAACGCCATTCCCGTAACGAGCGACCACAGCGGAGTCGTCGCATTGAGTACGGACGCCATGTTGCTCGTCAATCGCGTTTCGCTGAAGCCGATAATCGCCCACGGGAAGCATGTGTTCACTAGCGCCATGACGGCCACCGAAACCCATGGCATATTCCTGAACCCGAACGGTTTTCGCATCATCAGCATGAACACCGTGATGACGGCTAGCCCGAGAGCGGATCGCAAAAATACGACAGTCCACGGTCCGAAATCCTGAACGAGAACCTTGATGAAATAATAGGAGCCTCCCCAGATGAGGCTGAGCAGCAGCAACGCGGCGAAAATCAAGCGAGACATGGCCATCCCTCCTTCCGGTGAGATTCACATCACAATTCGAAAGCGGCAAACAGCTTTCTTAACTCTTGAATCATCACGTCCTGATATTCGTTTCCGGCATGATACAGCTCGCCGAGCTCCGTATATACGCGGTTAAGGTTCTCTTGGTAACTGGCGTGCTGTTTATCCGGATTCTCCTTCTTGAACCGATCCATCACGGCCTGAATATAAGCGGGACGCGCGCCCCATTTGCCCAGCACATCCCCGTTCGTCTTCAAGAAAACCGCAATCGGCTGCGCCCGGCCGCCGCCCGTCAGAAACAGATCCATCGTCTCCAAATGCTCTTCCATGATCAACACTTCGGTCGGAATGCGGCTTTGTTCCATCACGCGAAACAACACGGGGACGTTCCAGATGACGTCCGGGCACCAATCCGTGCATAGGATCAAGCAGTGCAGGTCGGAACGTTCGCCCAGGGTAGCGAAAAACCGTTTGTCCTCTTCGTGCGTCCAAGCAAAATTGTCGTAATTGGCAATGAACCGCTCTTTCGTATTCGGAATCTGAAAGTACTTCATCGTGCGAACCTGCATGCCATCCATGAACTGCAGGGGCGATATCCCTTGCCCGATTTTGTGTTTCAAGTTCAACAGCTGTTCCATTTTGTCACGCATCCTTTTCATGAGATACTCCGAATATAAAACGAAACTGACCATCTATAAATGGTCAGTTTCGTTTTGTTTTTGCAAGACAGATTGCGCCGCAGCCGGCGCACCTATGGCCGGTCCGAGGTGCCGTCCGGCAGGCGGGCAAGCGTCCACGCGGGAAGCGTATTCGTGCACGGAAATTTCGCCGCCAGCGCCTCGCCGATATCGGCGGTAGCGGCCGTGGTTTCGTTCGATCGCTTCGGCCGTTGTCAGCGCCTGCTCCTCTTCCCCGCAATGGCTGATCGCCAGGTCGAATCCGCGCGCGGCAAGCGCCAGCGCGATCCCTTTGCCGATGCCGACGGCGCCGCCGGTGACCAGTGCCGTTCTTCCCGAATTCGATTCGCTCATGGACACGACTCCCTTCGGACATGCGAAATCCGACATTCAGCCCCTTATGCCGCTGAACGTAAAGCCCTGCATAATGTATTTTTGGAAAAAGAGAAACAGCAGCGCGGGCGGAATGATGGCGAACGTCAAGGCGATAAACTGGATGTCGAGCGGCACGACGGTTCTCAGGTTGAAAATGGCGACGATGACCGTCCACATGCTTTTGTCCTTGAGCACCATGTACGGCCAGAAAAAATCGGCCCACGTCGCATTTACGGTGAAGATTGTAATCGCCATCATGACGGGCATGCTGAGCGGCACGACGATGCGGAAGAAAATCGCCAGCCGGGTGCCCCCGTCGATCTTGGCCGCGTCGATCAGCGCCTGCGGAATCCCTTCGAAAAATCCTTTGAAGACGATGACGTAAAAGGCGTGCGCCCCGGCCATCATCCACATCGGCCAAAACGTATTCGTCAAGTTGACGCCGAGCACGGGGAAATCGATGATGTTTTTAAAGATCGGCACCATGCCGAGCGTATTGGGCAGCAGCATCGTCCACAGGACGAGCACGAACACGAATCGGTGGCCCGCCGGCTTCAGCACGGCAAAGAAGTAGCCCATCAGCCCGTTGAACAGGATGGAGAACGCGACCATCCCCACGGTCATCAGCAGCGTGTTCGCGTACAGCCGCGTAAAGTTCAGCTGGCTCCAGGTTTCCCACAGCTTGTCGAACTGGAGCGTATGGGGAATCAGCGTCGGAGGTATGGCGAAAAACTCCTTGATATCCTTCAGGCTCGATGATAACACCCATAGCGGAGGAAGCAGACAAGCCAGCGAAACGACGATCAGCACAATGAAGATGAATCCGTACAGCACCCGGATACTTCGGCTCCGAAAATCCAGCTTGCCAATAATACCGGCTGATTCCTTCGCGCGCACGTCCATCCCCCCCTAATCCGTATTCGACTTTCGGTTCAGTCTGAAATAGAGCGCCGTCATCACGGCCAATAGGACGAAGGTGATGACGCCGACGGCCAGCGAGCGGCCGGCTTCGAAATAGCGGAACGCGTAATGATAGCTCATCAGCATAAGCGACATCGAGGCGTTGTTCGGCCCGCCCTCCGTCATCGTCAGCGGCTCGTACAGCACCTGGAACACGCCGATGATTTGCAGAATGAGCAGAATGCCGATGATCGAAGAAATTTGCGGTATCGTTATGTGGCGGATTCTTTGCCGGATTCCCGCTCCGTCGATGGCGGCGGCTTCGTACAATTCGTGATTGACGCCCTGCAGGCTTGCCATGTACAAAATGGCCGTCCCTCCGAACCCTCGCCAGGTCATCGTCAAGATGATGAGCGGAATCGTCAGGCTCGAGTTTTGCAGCCACTCGGACATCGGCAGTCCGAGCTTGGCAAGCAGCATGTTGAGCAGGCCGCCCGGCCCGGGATCGAACATGAATGTCCACAGCAGCGCTCCGGCGATGCCCGGGACCATGCCAGGGAAATAGACGGCGAATTTGAAAAACGATTGCATCCGGCGCATTTCGTTGATCATGACCGCGACGGCGATCGGCACGGTGAACCCGATGACGAGCGACCAAGCCACATACAGAAACGTGTTGACGACCGTTTGCTGAAAGACGGAGTTGCTGACGACGTCGATATAGTTTTGCAGCCCGATAAATTTGACGGCGTTGTACCCTTTCGTTTGGAAAAACGATAGCACGAACCCGGAAATGAGCGGCTGCCAATGAAAGACGATAAATAACAACAGACTCGGGACGATCAGCAGCCACGACGGGAAGTCCCGCAACAACCATCGTTTCCATTTCGCGGGCTTTGCCTCGAAACGGACCGGCGTTCGGCTCACAGGGGTATCCATATTTCTATCAACCCTTTACTTCGCTTTGTCCAAATAATCCCGTTGGAAGTCGGCGGCGGCTTTGTCGAGCAGCGCCTTCGGATCGGCGTTCTTGTCGGTCAAGACCGCTTGCACGACGGCATCCAGCGTTTTATACAGTTCCTGGGCGTTTATCGGCTCCTCGGGCTTGAGAGTGACCCCGTCGTTCTTCATGTAGTCGTTCCACAGGTCGAGGTTGACCGTCTTATACTTGTCGCGGATCGCGTTTTCCGCGTCGACCCGCTCCGGGTTCACCCAGGCCAGCATGCCGTGCGGTCCGACGATCCGGTTCAAACCTTTATCGGAGGCGAGCGTCTCTTCCATTCCCTTCAGCGCGTTCGCATCGACTTCCGGCGAGAAGCCTTTGATCTTCAGCCATTTGAAGCCGGCATCGATCTGCTCCGGCGTGCTGTTGTTGGAAAACATCATCAGGTTGCCGCCCGTCAAGGCGATTCTCGCTTTCGGACCGGCCGGCACCGCCGACATCGCCAGATTGTCCTTGCTCATCTTGTAGTCGTTGATCGGCGTGTTCATCCAGTCGGTCGAGCCGAACGCCATCCCCACCTGATCCGTGCCGAACAGGCGGAACATGTCGTTCACTTCGACCAAAATGTTGTCGGTCAGCACGTTGTACTTCCATTTCAAATCTTTCATATACTGAAGCGCCTGCACCGCCTCCGGGCTGTTGAACGCGGCCTGCCATTTGCCGCCGGCCTGCTTCTCGAACTCCGCGCCGTACGACCAGGCGATCGTCATGAACTGCCAGCCGCCCTGATTGTTTTTCGTCGGGAAGAAGAAGCCGGCCTTGCCGGTCTTGTCTTTGATCGTTTTGGCGGTTTGCGCCAGCTCGTCGTACGTCCGCGGAAACTTGGGGATCCCTTTGTCGTCCAGCAAGCCCGCCTGCTTGAACAGATTGACGTTGTACCACAGCCCCATGTAATAGCCGCTTGTCGGAATGCCGTAAATTTTGCCGTCTTTCCTGACCAGCTCCAGCATCGCCGGATTCAGCGCTTTGTCATAGCCGTAACGCTTCATCATGTCGGTAATGTCCGCTGCGTAACCGGCATTGATGATTTTCTTCGGCTCCGTAAACCACGTCCCGAACAGGTTCGGCAGCTGGCCGCTTTCCGCCTTCGGCAAAAACGTGTTGGTATCGTACTGGAAATTTTCTTCCTTCATCTTGATGTTCGGGTTGTCTGCCTCGAACTTCTTTTTCCAGTCCTCGTACTGGGGCAATTTTTTATCCTGCGCCTTCGGCCAGTCGCCGTTGGCAAACACGATTTCTTGCTTGCCGCCGCCCGCACCCGCTGCTGTAGTTGCGGGCTGGCTTTTGCCGTCGCCACCGCCCGCGCTTCCGTCCTTGCCCGTATCGCCGCCGCCGGAACACGCCGTCGCTGCAAACAGCAGCATGGCGGCGCCGAGCGTCATTCCCAATCTTTTCTTCATGCGAAGTTTCCCCTCCCTGGAATAGCGCATTAAGCAACGTTGCCTACCAATACGATAGCGTTTTCAATGAGCCGATAAAATACGGCAATCCTGCAAAAATGTTCAAAAAACTGTTATAATGATAACCAAGTTCTGCAACCGTTTTCACAGGAAGGCAGGGGCGCGCTATGTTCCATCGGCTGTCGCGGCGAATCGTGTCGATCACGCTGTTGTCCGTCTCGGCGTTCACCGTGCTGATCGGTCTGTTTTCGTACCAATGGGCGAAAAAAACGGTCGTTTCCGAATTTATTGGCATGTCGACCCATTACTTCGACAGTTCCTGCAATTTGCTCGCCCAAAATTTAAACTACATCGGCGAAACGGCCAAAATGATCATGAACAATCCGAACGTGGCCGTGGCGATCCGCAATCCGGCGGTATCCCCGGAAATCTCTTTGATGCTGGACAGCTTTGCCGCCATGAATCTGGACATCAAAGGAATTACCCTGTACATACCGGACGGAACGAGCTATTCGATGAGCCGGTTATCGAATGTGCCTTCGCTTGACAAGCTGCGGGAAGACGACCGGATTAGGCGCTTTCTGGACGATCCCGAAGCGAAGTTTTTATGGATTTCCCGGTATCGGGGCTTGACGTCGTATTACAATTATCAATACGGGCCGAATGGAACGTTAACGTATTTGTTGAAATGGTCCGGGGACGGGGATCACGGCGGCTTGTCCGGCACGATGGCCGTCGACCTGGATGCGGAGAAGCTGTTCGCTTTTTTCCAAACCTCGAACGCCGCCTTTCATGAAAACCGTCTCTTTTTGATCCGTGACGGAACCGATATCGTTAGTTCGCCGATTAACGGGAACGACGACAAGCTCAGCCCCCGCGACCTCCCGACGATCAACGGTTCGGAACAAGGGTGGTTTCTGTCCGCCGACGGCAGCGAGCTGATCCTGCACCGCACGGTTATGAGCTCTAATACGCAAATCGTGATGGCGGCGCCGCTGAAGCAATCGATCGCCCGGCTCTCCGCCTTGCGCTGGTCGATCATCCTTCTGACGATGTTTTCCGGCATGTTCGCCGTGCTGCTCGCCGTCCTGTTAAAAACGAGCATTATCCGGCCGCTAAACCATCTGTACATCAAAATGAAGGCGCTTAAGTAGTATTACAACGGCTGCTCGAACTTGATTTTCACCGTAACGACCGAAACGGTGCCTTCACCGATGACGCTGCGAATCTCGACGCCGTAACCGTCTCCATACTCCAGCCGAATCCGCTCGCTCACGTTGCGGATGCCGTAGCCGCCGCCTTTGTAAGCCGGCGGTTCGATGGTCCCGTTCAGGGTGCCGACGTCGAAGCCGGCGCCGTCGTCGGCCACTTCGATTTTGAGGTCGCGGCCTGAGCGGTACCCCTTGACGGTAATGCGGCCTTTCCCCCTCTTTTGGCTGACGCCGTGCTTGATGGCGTTTTCGACGAGCGGCTGCACGATTATTTTTAGCACTTTGAAATCAAGGATGTCCTCCGCGATGTCGTACTCCACCTCGAACTTTTGCGGAAACCGCATCGCTTCGATCGCGACATAGCTTTTGACGATGCCGATTTCTTCTTCGACCGAAATGAATTTGTCCCCCTTGTGCAGGCTGAGCCGGTAAAAATGGGAGAGGGCGATGACCATTCGCTCGATCTCCTCCTGTTTATGAATTTTGGCGAGCCAGCCGATCGCGTCCAGCGTGTTGTACAGAAAATGCGGGTTGATTTGCGCCTGCAGCGCGATCAGCTCCATTTCCCGCTGCCGGTCTTTCTCCTCGTTGTTGCGTTCGATCAATTCGCCGATCCGGACCACCATTTCGTTAAAGCTGCTTTCCAGAACCCACAATTCGTCCTTCCGGTTCCGGAAAGGACGGACGGTGTCGGACGCGCCGGAATACCGGTTGATTTTTTGGTTCAACCGGCGGATTGGCTTGATGATGCCTCCGGACACGTAAAGAGAGATGAGGGCAGTCAGGCCGATCGCGGCGATTTGCAGCAGCAGCGAATACGACTTGATTTTATTGACGTTCTCCAGCAGCTTCTCGTCGGAAATGACGCTGATCACTTTCCAATTCAGGCCCAATTTGCGCAAGCCGCCCTGCAGCGGGTAGCTGGCGATGATCGAACGCCTGCCGTCGTAGACGGTCTCCTTGAACGCGTTCCCCTTGTCCGCCTGGAACACATTTGTATCGAAAATGGTCGTGCCCGCTTTCCCCGGATCCGGATAGGACAAAATGTAAGAATCGTCCGCCACCAGAAAGGAGAACCCGCGATCTTGGCCGATCATATTTTTCAATACGTCGTAGACGGCCCGCTCTCTTATATAGATCACTAAATACCCTAATTTTTGGCCGGTAAAAAAGTTCTGGTACCTTCTTCCGAGCAAAATGTAGCGTTGCCGTTCGCATCTCGCTTCGTTTTGCCCCATACCGGCGTTTTGGAGCGCTCGATTTCAGCGATGTACGACCGGTCGGGACGGTCGACGACGGTTCGGCTTTCGTAATTGTATGCGTTTTCATTGTCATCTACGATCACAATGTCACCGACGAGCTTATCGTCTATCCCCATATCGGACATGAGGCTTCGCAGCTTGTCCGCTTTCTCGTCCTTCCCGAGCGTGCCGTCATCCACCACGTTATAAATGCCGTTCTGGCTGAGCAGGCGGACCGAGAGCATGTTGGCCTGGTTGATCAAAACATCGAGGCTCGACTCGATATTTTCCTGATTCATCTTCACATAGTTATAAGTGAAATCTTCGACGATGCGCTGCGTAGCGATCCGCGAAGCTTGAAACATCGAGATGGAGGAAAACAGGAGACAGAAGAGAAGCAGCCAAAAAATGCGGGCGTTGATTTTCATTTTCCCCAAGCCGAGCAATACGATCCCCCCTCATTCGTAATAGCGGCTGATCATGTATTCCTTCGGGGTCAGCTTCGTATGCCGTTTAAACAGCTGGCTGAAGTAGCGCGGATCGCTGATGCCGACCCGCTCGCACACTTCGTAGATTTTGTAGTTTTGCGTAGACAGCAGCTGCTTCGCCTTCTCCATCCGGTACGCCGTGATGTAATCGTTTACAGTTTGGCCCGTATTTTCTTTGAAGATATGCATCAAATAAGACGGGCTGATGAACAAGCTGTCGGCAATCCGGCTCACCGACAACTCTTCGCCGTAGTGCGATTCGATGTAGCGAATCGCTGCCGCGACCGTTTTCGTGACGCCGGCGCTTTTCCGGTTCCGGATCTTTTTCAGAACGGCGACCAGATCCTCGATTAGCTTCGTCTTGCCGAGCGACTCGGACAACCGTTCCTGGCGGATCTCTTCGGCGAGCTTGACGGCGGCGGCGACTAGCTTGACGTTTTCGACCGGCTTGACGATATAGTCGGACACCCCGTACTTAATCGCCCCTTTTGCATACTGAAAGTCGTCGTATCCGCTCAGCACGATGATTTTCGAGTCGATACGGCGGCTGCGAAGCTGTTCCATGAAGCCGAGTCCGTCCAAAAACGGCATGCTCATGTCCGTGACGATAATGTCCGGCCGCAGCTTGACGGCCATCTCCAGCCCCGTTTCGCCATCATCGGCCTCGCCTACCAGTTCGAATCCGTACCTGGGCCAGTCGATCGTCGTCCTGAGCCCCAGCCTGACCAAGTATTCGTCGTCCACGATCATAATGCTCGTCGCTTGCCGCGCTTTGGCATGCATCGGATTGCGCTCCTTCCGTAACCGCGTTGCACCTTCGCCCCAATTTCAAGTTTATTCCAGTATACGCCACATCATTTTTCCGCGCCAGCATCAGCGGACTCACAGCCATTTACGGCTGCGGCGCAAAAAGAAAACCACAAGCGAGAGGTTGGTCTCGTTTGTGGCGGTCTTTCATATATCCTTATTTTTGCAGTACCCCGTTCACGTACTCGCCCTCTCTATAAACCGTCCCGTCATCGTTGTACTCTTTGCCATGTCCGTTACGAACGCCATCGACGAAGTATCCTTCGTAATCAAGCTTCCCGTTCTTGTATAGCTTGCCGTATCCGTTAGCCTTGCCGTTCTTATACTCGCCGTCATACAGAAGCTCGCCTTTTACGTATAGCTTTGCTTGCCCGTTCGGTACCCCTTGAATCTCATGTCCTTCAAATTGGAGAAGCCCGTTGCTGCTAATATCGAGAAGGAAGCCGTCCGGCAGTCCGTTCTTAAACTGGCCGATGCCGATATCGCCGGTACGATCGACATCCCCTATGAATCCGGAGAAATAAATCGTTCCCCAGCCCGCAACCTCATTGTCGCGGAATTCCGCATCGTACCAGAGTGCGCCGTCTTCTCGGTAGAGCTTGCCCTTGCCGTTCATCTTCCCGTCCTTCAGCTGCCCTTCATACATCAAGGCGCCGCTCTTGTAATACAATTTCCCTTCAGTCGCCGGGTCGTATATATAGACCGCCTTCAGATTCGGATCCCACACCACCTTGCGCCCCGTCGCTTCGCCGACAAAACGCAGCGGCACGAACGTATAGCCATTATTCAGAAACGGTGCTGTCGGCAGCTCGGAAGCGGAGCCGTTCACGACTGCGCTCGTTTGCCCCAAGGCGAGCTGAAGCGACTGCCCTTCCTTTTTGCCGGTAACGGTCTGGGTGTCGCCATTCCAATCGATCTGCAAGCCAAGCTTCTCGAAAATCGGCCGGAACTCCACCGTTGTCGAACCGTCTTTAAGAACCGGCTGCTCATGGAAAGCCATCTCTTCTCCGTCCAAAAAGACGCGAATCGGCTTGGCCGCGTTGTAGTCATCAATCGCCTTTCTCTGCCAATAATCGCGGATCGATGCATTCGGCACGTCATAATAAAGGACGGCATAGATTCCGGGATCGGTAATGTCCATTTGCAGACGCTGAATGCCCGGATCGGGCAGTCCTCCCATGTAGACCCATACGCCGGATTTCAGGCGATAAATGCCAAGCTTGCCTTCCTCCCCCTGCGGCACCCTCTTCGTCATGTAAGTCATTGATAAATGGAAAGGCACGTCAGGCGAATGGAAATCGAGCTGCCAAGGATGGCTGACGAACTTCTGTCCGGGCTTGAGCGCCTTGGTCAGCATAAAATTGTCGTCTTTCTGGTAATAAATCGATATGTCGTTGCCGCCGTACGAATAAGGGCGCGGAGTATCGGTCGAGACAGTCACGCTGTTGTCGGACGAAGCGAGCTTGCTCGAAGTCTTCCCGCCCATAAATCCGAACGTCGCGTCGGGAACCCTGTCCCCGTCGATATCGGGTACGGCCGACACCAGGACGGCGTCCGGGACGGCCTTCCCCTGGCCGGTGAGCTGAAGCGAGCGCAGTACGATTTTGTTATCCTTGTTCTTCAGCACAAGCTGATCCCGGTATATGCCGAGGAGCTGCTCGCCTTTATCCGCGGCGATGTCCGTCTGGCGGGATGACATTTCGGCCGCGACGATTTGCTCCTTGCCGTGATCGTCTGTTGTCCATGCCGCGATGGAAGAGCCGATCGCATTCGGCAAAAAAGGGAATGTTGGCGGCAGTTTCTGAAACTCGTTCAGCACTTTCGGCAAAGCATCTTTCTCCGTCACGTCCAAGACCCGAGTCTGGTAAGCCCCCTTGAACGACTGCGTCCAGACAACACTCTTGCCGTTGAAGATGGTCTGGGAGGTACTGACAACGGAGCCCTCCGATTTGCCTTTCCACAACAGGCGGGTCTCGGAAGTTCGAACATCGTACAACATGATGTCGCCTTCCGGAAAGCCCGAATATGCGACAACGCCGTCTACGATCGTGGCGGATCTCCCTTTTCCGATTTGCTTGACTTCCTTGGTCTCTGTATCATACAAATAAATCATGTTTTCCGTAGGCTGATGATACGTCACATAATGTCCGTCGGTACGCGGCTCGTCATAAAAATCAGGTTTGACATCGATTTGGGCCGCGTTGCCGGATTGAAGGTTGAGCAGAACGATTTGTTGCCGCTTTTCCAAATAAACGGCATAATCGCCGTTGGCGGAAAGACGTTCTTTGTAGGTTTGCGAAGATGTTAACTGTTTAAGCTCGCCCGTCTCCAGGTTGCGGCTGAAAATTTGATCCCAACCTGCATCGTCCTGTCCCATCCAAACCAGGCTGCCGCCTGCGACCATAACGCCCCTCTCGGGAGCTGTAATTTCGGTCTGCTTGTCCGTATAGGAGAACGCATTCGCCGCATAACCTCCATGTACGAAGCCGAGCCATCCGACGCAGAGAGCCGCTGACAAAACCAATCTCCATACGGCCTTTCGTGTTTTTAATGGCATGACCATCCTACCTCTCTTTACCGGAAATTGAACATTGCCCAATAGACGCAAAAAACCAACCGTTCATGAGCAACCCGGCGATCGTATCCCCGTGGGACTTAGACCCGTGGCTTTGCGTCTCCGACTTTCGTACGGATTTGCCTTTGTTCTTTGCGGTTGGACATTGTGTCGAAATATGCAATTTTAATTATATTCGATAGCAGGATAACATCTCCAGCAAAATTTGCCGGATTACAGACCTAGTGTAAAAGTAAACGTCGTCCATTCATTCTCCGCGCTTGTTGCCTGAATCTCGCCGCCCAGCCCGTCCATGATGGTTTTTGCAATGGCCAGCCCTAAACCATAGCTACCGTTTTCATGCGTTCTGGACGGGTCCGCTCTATAAAATCGGTCAAACACTTTCGGCAAATCTTGCTTCGGTATACCTTTGCCGCTATTTTTTATCGAACATACGGCATGGCGCTTTGATTTGAGCAGCGAAATATGAATTTGCCCGCGTTCGTTTGCATATTTGATGGCGTTATCGAGCAAAATGGCGGTCACCTGTTGGACTTTTTCCGGATCGCTTTTTATCAAAAGATCGGGCTCAATCGAATAGGTGAGCTTGATCCCTTTTTCCATCGCTGCGGCTTCCATCGACAACATCACGTCGCGAATGACGTCGCTCATATTGAACGGCGTTTTTGGCGCTTCAACATGTATAGTCTCCAGCCTGGCCAAAGCTAACAGGTCGTTGATCAGCTTCGCCATTCGATCCGTTCCGATTCTGATATAGCCAAGCCATTTCAATTGACTTTGCACGGTTTCTTCCTGATTGGCCATAAGCACGTCAAAATTGGCGTTTATGATGGATAGCGGCGTTTTCAATTCGTGGGAAGCATCGGCAACAAACTGTTTCTGCTTTTCCCACGTTTCGGCTATGGGGCGAATCGCCCGGTTGGCGAAGATCAGGCTAATGATAAATATGACGGCAAGCATGCCGACTCCCACGAAAATCAACGTCGTTAGCAGTTGAAGCAGCGTTTTGTTGGCTTCTGTAACATCCAGAAATGTAATCAGATAATTGCTTTCGACGGTATTCAGTTGTTTTCCGTTACCTAAAACAACAGATTTGCTCACCCGCTCTATAGCATATTGCCATTGCTTGCCCTCAATGGTTATCGATGAATTGTTCTTTTTATTGCTCCAGGCAATCTCTGCAGCTTTAGTGTACGTTTCTTGCGGCATATCGATAAAAGAGTCGACGTTTACCATTTTGCCATTTGCGTCTACCTCGATATGAAATAAAGGAGGGCCGCCAATTTCCACATGTTGGACCGCAGCCATGGTCCCTCCCTTTTTCGCATCGTCGGACAAGTCGTTTCCTTCGATTGCGACTTGTGTCACGGGGCCTGAACTCAATTTATTCCGGATATCCGAATGGATGTTGCTATAGGAAATGAAGTAGATGATAGCAAACGCAGCAATCATCACCATCGAAGTAATGGACATATTGAGAATGAGGAACTTGTTGCGCAGCTTTGTAAACATGCTACTCCCTTTCATTGGCCGTATTCAAAATATAGCCCGCGCCCCGTATCGTCCGAATGGAAACGCCCGATTCCAGTTGACTTAATTTTTTTCGTAAAAAGGAAACATGTATTTCTACATGGTTGTCTTCGGCATCCGCATCGTAACCCCATAGTTTTTCGATAATAGCTTCTTTCGAAATAATCATGCTGTTTCTTTTGATCAGGAGTTCCAACAACTGGGATTCCTTCAAAGTTAGTTTGATTTCCTTGCTTCCGCAGCAAAGCATAAGCGTATGCGGATTCAACTCAATATTTCCATATTTCAGGATGCCGTCGGCGATCAATTCCGTTTTTCTGCGCCCCAATGCGCGCAAACGAGCTAGCAGCTCGTCCGTATGGAACGGTTTGGCTAAATAGTCGTCGGCACCGCTGTCCAGACCGCGTACCTTGTCCTCCGTTTCGCCTCTTGCCGTTAACAGAATGACAGGTGCCTCGATGCCGTTTCGGCGCAATTCTTTCAGCACGCTGATACCGTCCATTTTGGGAAGCATGATATCGAGAATGATGACATCGTAAATGCCGGAAAGTCCGCAGTTTAGCCCATCTTCGCCATTATGCTCCAGATCGGCGCTATAGTTATTCTTTTTGAGGACTTGAGCGACGGCCTCCGCCATGTACTTTTCATCTTCCACCATTAAAACCCTCATTTCATGCTTCCTTCCCGCATCCGCAACAAGGGAGCTGACGCCAGCCCCTCTATTGTGGAAGCTTTTTTATTATAGCGGTTGTATCTTAATTTAAAATTAGAATCATTGTTCCCAAGGCAAAGAAGCTGTTGCCAGCCTCTTTGCCGTGAAAGCTTCCTGACTCTTTCGACTAAGCAGATTTGAAGTTCTATGCCGGCTAGTTCCCGATCGTTGTGCTGTCCTCCGCACCGTCGGGAGCCTTGGCGCTCCAGGTCTTGCCGCCGTCCGTGGAGTAGCTTTCCACTCCGTTTTCCACTTTGTACAGTACCCCCTTCCCTTCGCCACCTTTAGGCGGAGTTCCGTTCGAGAAGGTGATTTTGCCGTCTTGTTCATCGACCGTTAAGCCATCGGGCGGAGTTTGACTCCAGGTTTTGCCGCCATCCGTGGAATAGAGCCTGACGCCGTTTTCGATTTTTACCGCCAATTCTGTTCTCGCATGCAAGCCTGTTCCATTAGGAGCTTCGGACGGATTACCTTGCTTATGGGTCACTTTTCCATCTTCGCCTATTGTTACTTTGTCTTGTGCGCCGTCGGGAGCCTTGTCGCCCCAAGTCTTGCCGCCGTCCGTGGAATAGCTTCCGACTCCGTTTTCCATTTTGAACAGCGTACCCTTCCCTTCGCCATCTTTAGGCGGAGTTCCGTTCGAGAAGGTGATTTTGCCGTCTTGTTCGCTGACCGTTACGCCGTCGGGCGGATTTTTGCTCCAGGTTTTGCCGCCATCCGTGGAATAGAGCCTGACGCCGTTTTCCACTTTCACCTGCAGGCCTGTTTTCGCTGAAGCAATAGAGTTTGCCGCGAGCGCCGTTCCGGTCCCTAGCGTGGCGAGGAGCGCCCCGCAAAGAAGGGCAACGCCCGCTTTCTTTTTTGTTGCCTCCATCATCGATAACAACTGGCGTTTCATGTACGTGATACCTCCAAAATTTTATATTGTAAGCAGCTGCCTTACATTTACCATCATAAACACGCTACCTTTAACGAACCTTGAATAAAAAAGTAAATTGAATAATCGCAGATACAGTAATATCGCGGCAGGCCGTGCATAAAAAAACCACAAGTCGAGAGGTTAGTCTCGTTTGTGGTTGAGCTTCATCTTCGCTTACTTTTTTGTTGCCGGAAAACTATTTTTGATTGGCGGGGTATAGTTCCAACTTATCAATTTAATATGGTATTTATCATATAATTCATCTGCATGGACTATGCCGGTTGTAGTGATTCCACCCCTTTTTTCAATAAACAGAGCATCAGGGAAGTAATGCTCGTATTCTCCAGAGTCGCTCAAATCATCCATATAGTATTTTGCGCTTCCCGGACTATAGTATATTTCCATTTTGTCAGTGACTTTTGCCAATGCTACTCTTTCATTGCCGCTGGCTAATCTTTCCTTCCATCTGCGATATTTTCCCCGGCCTTCATCCGCACCAAAACCGTCAAATTCGCATATCAGAGTATCTTGAATGACCTTTCGCTCCCCGTTAATGTCATACTCCAGACGAAATGGAAATTCTCCATGTGTGATTTCGGGACGTGGGGGATTCGGTTCTAATTGAATGCCTATATATAAGAAAATCCAAGGTCCAGCAATAAACGCAATTATTGCAAGTATTACCATCAATGGGGCACCTAGTAACAATATTGTTCCTTTCAGTTGTACCCTGCCTCCTTCAAAGCACTTTTTCTTTCAGCTATCGCTCCTCAAAAACCCACTTCTCTCTACCATCCCCGGTCGCATTATCGTACGTTTCGTTCGTGGATTCCTCCGGCCGGTACCAGGCGACGTACTCCCGTCCGGCTTTCGCGTAAGTAACCCTGAAAACAACGTTGCCGCCGCTCTGGCCAAACGGGCTTTCGCCGGGCGTAACGGCTTCGGACTGGATAACCGCGCCGTCATGCGCGGCGATGGCCTGATTGATGTCGCCGCTGATTTTGATTTGCAATGCGGCGTAACCGGCAAGCGCCACAGTCCCTAGCAGCACCAGCGTGACGGTAACGACCGTTTCGATTGTGCCTGTTCGTTTGCGTTCAAGGAATACTCTCCCTCTCTCCCTTACAAACAGCGGGAGCGCGGCACGCCAGAAAATCAGGCTGGACACCATACTCACTGCTACATGAACGGGGTAAGCCAGAGCGGGATTCGGAACGTATTTCGTCACAACCGCCACATGGACAAAAAACAAAGACGCATTCAACAGCACATAATAAAAGGTAACTCTGTAAAACAGCCTGCGATGCTCCCGAAAGCTTCTCCACCCGCGCATTAGCAGCAAAAGTTCGAATAGATGCGGGTACAGCAGATTGAACGGCAACCAGATCAAGAACCGCTTACTCATGTTTGCTTTACCTCCGATTCGGCATCAATGGGGGGCTTGGCACCATACATAACCAGGGAACCGGCAACATTACCGGCGACCATAGCAGGCAACTCCGGCAGCTGGCATCCGCGGCAGGCCGCGTTAACCGGTGTGCAGGCAACACAAAAAGACCCCGTTCAATAGGCAACCCGGCTATCATCCCGCAAACGTAGTGCTTGCGTCTTAGACCCGTGGCTTTGCGTCCCCGTCTTTCGAACGGGTTTGCCTTTGTTCGATTGTTCGCGATCTTGGCGACTTTCGTTATGGATGGATAGGACTTCCTATCCACTTGTTTAATCCTAATCCATATTTATACACGTTTCAACCTATTTTTTGGAATTTCGCCGGATTTTCGACAAAAAACTCACGATTCGATGATCAAGCGACGCCCCTATGACCTTCTCCCTATGCCTCTTTTCCGCAGCAACTTTTGCCCGGCGGCTACGTCTAATAGGTGGTAAAAATTGTGCGACGGGGAAGTGATTGCTCATGGCAAGGAAAACGATGCTGCTCGCCGCCGCGCTGGTCCTATCGGCGCTTAGCTTCGGCGCTTATGCGGCGAAGACGCAAGCGAGCACTTCTATTTATGCAACTGACGCGCCGGATGGGCTGCGCATCCCGGGCACGATCGAGCTGCTGGCCGATACCCCCTATTACGCAAATGCAGACGATCCCGACAACAAACCGGAGGGCGTTTTTGCTCCGCAGACCGTGAAGGTGCTAAGCACGCAAGGTTCCTGGTCGCGCGGCTTCGCCACCTGGCAGATCGAGACGCAGTTCGGCCCGCGGTGGATTCGCCCGAAGCCGTGGGAGATCGATATCGACCCGCCGGAGCGGATTACGCTTTTGGAGGAGACGCCGCTGTACAAAAGCCGAAGCGAGCGCGGCGGTCCGGTTGCTTCGCTGTCCCCGCAGGAGGTGCAGGTCACAGCTGCGGAGAAGCAATGGTTTTACACGAACGATCCCGGCAGCAAAGCGTGGATTCAAGTGCATACGACGTGGCTCGGCGATTTGTGGGCGCATATTCCGGTAGATCGGATCGGCACGGTTCAGAAAATGGCGCCGCGCAAAGCCCACTTTGAGGGGTATGAAGCCTTCACCGATCTCGGCAGCGCGTTAGGGAAGGCGATGCCGCCGGATAACGATCCTGCCGCCAGGAAGCTCCTCAAAGGCGATTATACGATAGTGGCCGAGTTTACGACCGTCTACGCCGGCGTACAAGTGCAGACGGATAGCGGGCCCGCGTGGGCAGAGAGCGTAGGCATTCCCGTGCTCGATACGAATGAGACGCTGACGTTATCGGCGGAGACGCCGCTTATCGACGATATTTGGCAACGCCCGTTCACGGAGCTTGCCCTGCTGCACGGGGAAAAGGTGACGGCATTCGAGAAAGTGACCGTGACGGTTTGGGGAGGCAGATGGGTTAATCCGCTTTGGAACGGGTCAGCTTGGTACCATGTACGGACATCGAAAGGTACAGGCTGGGTAAATCCGTTGTACGGCGAACCGGCCTCCGCGGAAGCGGTTCATTGGCGAGCGGAGCTGAAAGAACAGCACGAGCTGATGCGTTATCCGGGGGTGCCGTTCGATACGTCGACGCTCCTGCTGAGGCAGCAAGCGGTGGAGGCGACGGCAGTTTGGGACGATCCGTACGGCTCCAAATGGCTAAAAGTCTCCGCAGACGGCCGTTCGGGATGGATTCAGCTATGGAGCCCGTCTCAGGATCGGTTGTGGGACGAAGACGTGGCCGCTGGCACGGCGCTGCAAATTTCCATGAACGCCCCGAACGGGGCAGGGATCGTGCGATCCGGCGGAGACGAGCTCCGGCTGTACAACGAGGAGAAAATCGGCTATACGGAGAACGGCACGGACTATTTGGAAGCTTTGAAGCTGGCCAAGCAGCTGCAGTTCAAGACAGAAACCGTATCGTATGCCGATGCGGTCATGTTCCGTCAAGGCGACTATGCGTTCATGCTCGAGAACGGGTTCAAAAACGCTATCATTTATTGGCACGGGACGGTGCAAAAATCGGTCACGCTAACGGAACATCCGCGCCGGACCGAAGCCGGCTGGTATTTGAATTTGAGCGACGCGCGCGCGTTGTTCGGGCTTACGCAAACGGTATCGAGCAGCAGCCTCTACGGCCTGTATGCGAAAGATTACAAAGTCGAGCCGGGCAAGCTGCCGGCCGCCGTCAAGAACGGGCGGCTGGAAGTCCAGGCGTTCTTGTACGACCAAATCAGCCCCGCCGAACGCAGCGGCGGACGAATGCCGGTCTTGTTATCTCTTGAGGAGAACGGCGATCACGGCGGCGATAGCCTCGTTGCCAAAGAAGAGCCGGTATTCTCCGGTACCGACCGGGGCCCTGACGCCATGCCCTCGCTGTTCCGGTTGACCGCCTCGCGCGAGCTTTCTCGCGGCACGCATCAAGTGGACCTCGTGCTGCGCGTCGGCGAGCGCATCGTCTGGAAGCAGACGATTTCGGTGTCGGCGGAATAACCGGCAGTAAGAAGAACCGGCCAAGGACGTCCGCTTCCCGACGGCCCCCGTTTCTTGCACGGAATCGGCCTAGTATATGCGCAGCTTATACTTTCCGATGCAGCAAAAAGCCTTCGCGGCCACACACGCCGCGAAGGCTTTTTTCGCGCTATCGCTGTACAAACGCCCGGTATTCCGTCGGCGACATGCCCGTCACTTTTTTGAACACCCGACTGAAATAGTTCGGGTCATGGTAGCCGACCTCGAAGCACACTTCCTTCAAGCTCAGCTCAACACCTGCCCGCGCGATGAGCTCCTTCGCCCTGTCGATGCGCAGCCGCGTCACATAGTCGATGAACGTCTCCCCGACGTGCTGCTTGAACAGCTTGCTGAAGTAAAACGGACTGAGGTTCACGTGCTCCGCCGCCTGCTCCATCGACAGCTCCTCGCGATACCGCGCCGCGATCCACAACCGCGCGCGCTCGATCGCGCCGAGCGCCTGCGGCGCCTGTTCGCCGCCGCCGCCTTCGCCGCGCGCGTCTCCCGCCGGCCGCTCCGGCGGGGGCTCAGCGCTGCCTGCGGCGCCGAGGCTCACGCCGAGCCGCGCGGCGGCTTCGCGGTACGAGCGCCGCAGCCCGCCCGGGCCGTGCCCCATCGGGCCCGCGGCAGCGCGTACCGGCACGCCGAGCTGCTCGGCGAGCAGCGCCGCGGCCGCTGCGCCAGCACTTCCGGCCGCGGCGCCTCCCGC
>NZ_JXAK01000054.1 GCF_000829455.1 Gordoniibacillus kamchatkensis | reverse complement strand
TGTCAGGAAATAATCCTGGATCTGCTCGGCTTCCATACGGCTTTTAATTGCTCAATACGAGTTTAATTTGCTGGCAAAGGACTTTATTTGCTGGCTACACAGAAGAGCAGGGCGTTGGCGAATGGGGTTTGGGTAGTTAAACCATTGATACTCAACCGTTAATCAGATCGAGCGACCTCAGCAGATTTTTTAAATGTTCTGGACTAAGAACCTCTTTTGATGAAGAAATGTTGCAACACAATCATTTACCTTATCTTCATCTAACCAAAACGGATCGGGTTCTCTTATATTCTTGTGTAACACAGGCATGTATTTCAACTCCCAACAGATTGCTTACACCCCAATTAAATATCAAAGAATCTCGGCATAATATGAACCATCGCTCCGCTTCCCAAATTCCACTTTTGCTGGGAGCATCTTTATCCCCATCACACTTGCCTCACGCAAATGATTAATCCAATTAACATAATCTTGAGGCAATCTGTAAACTTGAACCAAATCCCCTACTTGCACTGTTACAATCGGATGCCCTTCCTTCTGAAGACCGACAGAAAGAACCTCATAAACTTTACCCTCCATAGAATCAGGAATTTCAAGAAATGAATGCTTGGTAATGTCATGATACACTTTCCCGCCGCGAGCATTAATGATGTGATCGTTGTCATTTGAAGCGTGGACCAAATCAATTCCGCCTATTTTCCCAGAGACAGCTTCATTGTAGCGTTGTTTCCGATTTTTTCTGTTAGCCATTGTTGCAACTCCTTTTTTCATACTGTATCATCTGTCGGAGAACGTTAATAACGTGTTCAATGAATTCAGGAGACATCGTTTCAACTTCTCTGAAAACTTCGCTTAAATTTGTTCTCTCTGATATCAATCCATTTATGTATGTAACCATATCCAATAACAAAGAATCCTTCTCCGTTTTAGAAAAGCCTTCCGATAGTCGTCGCAGATATTTTGTCGGCACTGCTTTAAAAAGTGAGGTTAGCTCTATCCCTGATTGCACATCCATCTCGATAGGCTCAAGTAACTCGACCCCATACAAATGAGTCCACTTTCCCTGCATAAAATCGTCTCCAAATTATTTAATCCCCGAACGAATTGCCGCAGAAATATGCGATTAAAAACAAAAAATAAGCCGTCATCTCCAACTTTGAACGGAGAATAGTGCTTATTTTTCTATTTAATACTTATGCAAAGCTGAAGTCGGTCAGATTCTCTTTAATCTCATCAAGTGACATCGAGGAGATTGACGAATGCCTCAGCTTATACTCATCCCACTGCTCGTTTAACTCCTTGTTTTCGTTCACACAGCTATCAACAATCATCAAAAAGATCCCGCTTGTAAGAAAGCTTAAAAACATTTTTTTCAACAACCAAGCAAATACATCAGACTGGGTACGAGAAACAGCGTACATCATAGCGAACATCGGTACGACAAAAATGCTTACAAGAATTTGTTCACATAACCACATTAATGAGTTAAACAGGAATTTTCCGACAACTTTCATAGAACCCCTCCTCATTTTCCTTGCTTCGGCAATAAATGAAAGAAATGAATCCCCTCTACAATTGAAAATAAATCATTGTAGAAATAGTTAGGATATCTCTTGGCGTTATTAAGTTTGGCATGTTCAGGCGGATGAGTGTGATAAGGCTCAGTATCCGTTTGGTAATCCTTATCAGTATGAGGCTCTGAATGGAACTTGGCGAGCACCGTTGTTTTATCTGGTGATATCCAATCATAATTGAATCGTTCAATTAACTGTTGTTTCGACAAATATTCTGTTATGTACAACAGGGAACCGTCTAAAAACACGATGGTCGCTCGTTGGACGAGAAATGAGCTGGTTAGACCCGTGCTGTCGGTTTCCCTAATGGTTTGTATGGCTTCCCCAAATATCCTTTGAAGCTCAATGAGGTTTGTTTTTGGATTGCCAATCATAAATCTCCGATTTCTTTCAGGAGATAATACCACTCTTTACCTTCTCGTCCCCACTGCCAATCATCCGTCAAATAAGGATCGCCTTTTTGCTCCACAACCTTTTGATACGTACCGCCATAACGTTCTTCAAAGAAGTTAATTGTCTTGACAATTTCTTTGACTCGTTCAATCTTATATTCCTGTTCGTCCATTTGAGATGTCTTCACATCTTGATTTTGAATATATCGCTCGACAACTTCTCGGACGGGAATTTGCTCTCCAGTTGGAGATATCCATATTGTATTCTCCGATATACGTGCTTGCTTGTTACGAGCGGAACGTTCAATCCCAACTAATCTTCCCGTTGCAATCCATTTATTAACCGTTGTAATACTTACCCCAAAGAATCGTGCTAATTGACCTGTAGAATACGATCTACCTACTTCTTCTTCTTGAGCAACAGAAGCAACAATGCTCCAACATTTTTTCAGTTCCTTGAAAACATCAGTATGATTCTGGTTGTATACGTGTTGTTCAAGAATGTTCCGAACATCACTTTGAAGCTCAACCTTAAAAGGCGTTGTTTTTTGCAAGAAAGTAAACAACACCTTTAAAACGACACCAGTTTCTTCAGGCTTTCCTTTCAAAGTCTCCAGCACTTGTTCAAATGATTTTCGATCTTCTTGGGAAATTGCCATATATTTCACCCTCTCTTCACCTCCATTATATCAGACATGACATGAAACTGCAACTAAACTGAAACCCCCCATTAAAAGTTTAGTCAGATTTCCTTGAAAGTATACTTAGTGTTTGACATTGAATTTTATTTAGTCTGCATACCAAAGATGCAGGGGGCGATTACACTACCTCGCTCCAACAAAAAAAGAACTGGTTTTTCGCCAGTTCCTTTGTCGGTTTTACACTTGCTCCTTACTTGTGCTTCATCTCATCAACACAATCAATCAATGCCAAATCTTTTTCATAGACCCTGAATACGCCTGGACTATTTGGAATAGTTATGAGTTTACCAGTATATTGTTGCCTAATCGTTAACATCTCAATCTTCGCGTTTGCATTAATCATTACTATCTCTTCATTCACCACATCATAATGTCCCTTTTCAATGACTCCCAATATCTCTCCTTTGAATGCAACCCTATCTTCGAAGATTTCAACACGTTTCACTCGAACCGTTTTCTGTACATCAAATTCGCCACAATAATCATATTCGTGTTTCCAGATATCCCATCCGAACGCTCCTTCTTTGCAGATAAGCAAATCATGATTACTTTTCCCAATCGAGTCCTTTAGTCTTGGTCCTTCCAAGAACTCATCATGTTCGTCCTCTTCAAATATTACGAACCCATATTGTTCATTCAACTCTTTTTTAAGTGTTTCAATACTTGCAAATTCAAGACCTGGAATAATTGTAGTTGATTCAAATAACCCCGTTTCAGGAGTATCATACATGTACAGTACGTTCTCGTAGCCACTGTAATCAATTATTTCTTGTGACCCGTGGTTACTCGTGTTCTCCGCCTCAATGTTACTCTTTATGTTGTCCATTTTTCTTCGACCTCCAGAAGTCTTTGCAATTATTTTGTCGGCGTTTTCAAACATCAACTTAATATTAAGGTATCCCCAACCTCTCTACAACCAGCCATGACATTGAACAAACCTGCCGCTCAATTATCCTTGGCATTCGCCTCATCCTGCTCTACATAGCATAGAAGCCTGCCTCCTGTTTTCTAAAGAATTTTTATGTTATATGCGTCAGTACAGGGGAAAATAAAAGATATGGGAAGGGCATAAGAACCTTCACCCTCCCCCCGTTCTTCACATTCTGATAATTATAAAACCGTCAAGAAAGTGGCGGCTCGTTACCCCGCCTGCCCCATTTCAATCCTTACAAACTGATTCAAGTCTGGTACAAAGAAATATCCATCCTTCCTCAGCTCTTCTTTCAGATCTTCGATATCAATAAAGATATCCGCCGCTAACTCATTTAGAGAATTATATCGACCTGTACGCAATTTAGCATTCAAAAACTCAATTCGTTTTTTGATCGGATGCTGATAAAACTGATGACCATACATCTATTTACGCCCCCCCCTATGTTCATTTCGTAGTTGCTATCATTTTACATAGAGGGCGTTTGAGTGCCTACCCTTTTGAAGTCGAAGGTAGGTTGAGCTTTAGCACGATAAAGTGGTTGAGGTATAGTCTTGTATTCTTATCAACTCTTCGATGTCAGGCGGGCAATGCTCGGTTCGAATAGATGCTTTCCGCAGTACCCTCCAAACCGAAAGTTCTACACCATCTCTTCCCAGTTCCTTTATTGCCCAATTTATTTTTCGAATACGAAACTGCTCTTCCGTTTCTGTCACAAGGTTAAGATACGCCTTGGTTTCGGGTAATCGATCCAAATGTTTCTCCAGTAGAGCCTTTGCTCCGCTTAAAGCTCCAATTTTGCTCATAGTCAATCGTCGCGGCTTCCCTGCGGCATTCATGATTTTATCAACAGCAGTTTGAACCCTCTGCAAAATGTCCTTGTCTCTTTGGCTCCAATCCACTCGTTGATTTGGGGTCACTATCTTTGAAGCAGGAGAATTTTGCTCTAACCAGCTTCGGTCATTTCTATACAGTCGTGCATATAAGCCAGGATTCAACTTCCGCAATTCCGTTTTGGACAACTCTGGATGCTCTTCTTGAAGCTGAAGCCAGTTCATGCAGTCAGTCGCTCTTTGCTCACTCTGCTTGTTTTCCCGTCCCTTTCCACTCCCTTCCATCCCATTCTCCAGGCATTTCTTCACCGTCATCGGGTCAGCCTGTAGCCTTCTGCCGATTTCCCGCAAACCAAAGCCTTCGGCGGCTAATCGTTTGCACTCACTCTCCCACAGCTTTCCAAATTCCTTGACTCTGGATTTATTAAGTGGGTCGTCGCCAAGCTTTCGCGTATAAATGAAACCGCAAGAACAAGCAAATGTACCGATTATCTTTTTGGTTTTTTCACAGGTCGTCAAGGTTATGTCAGTGATCGCCTTCTGTAGATAATGCTCCGCCGCTGGGTTGAGACATAACCAAGGGGGATCACCAAATGGTTTGAATGATTCTCTCCGATAGAAGATCTCCTCCAATGTGACATCAAGGAAATTCATTAACAACAGATGCCGCAAAAAGGAAAAACTTTTCCTATGAAATCTGGTTATATCCGATAACCAATGATGATTACCCGCCAAGTCTGACTGTAAAAGACTAAGAAATTCATTGCCGTAAAACAATACAAAATCCTGCTCAAGCCTTAGCTGATCCACCCTGCCTTTTTGACTGGCATAGCCCCGGTTTTGAAGCCTACTCACATAAAACTTCCCAAACCATTCAAACGGTCGGTTGGGAAATGTATAGTTAAGTAGGCTTTCAATGTTCTTGCCAAGAAAACGATATTTCTCCAACAGTGCCAATGGTGTTTTGGTTATAACGCTATCGACTTTGCAATTTTCTTCATTGGGCGGGATATAGACATGCTTGTTCAATTGATTGGTTGGTACTTTGCTGTCCTGGAGCCATTCTTCATGCCTCATGCAGATATCCAGCCCAGGAATCTGATGCATACGATGCCAGTAATACTCCCCGTACACCGACTTGTCGATAAGATTGCATTGGCGACAAAACCTTAAACGACTGTTTATCTTAATGGAGCTTGCCATAATTCCAGCAGTCGTATGAATCCCCTTTCCATCCAAACCCTTCATTCCTTCATAAACCTTTTCCCTTTGTTTGGGTGACAAGAAGGCTGTTAGGAGGGGAAACATGGTGTGTTGAAAAATCAGTTGATCGGATGTGATCGTTGAGCTTGGCGGCAAATTAGACACCAGATTATCGATGCCTGATGGCAGGAACACACTTGCGGAAATCCCGCTATGACCAAATGCATCCAAAAGAAATGCTTTGTGACTTAACGTTCCGTTTCGAATACGACTACGTGCCAAAACGGAATAAAGCAATTCGTCTTCATAGGGCGTGGGCAGGTTGGGAATCATCCAGCCACGCTTCTTCCTGTGTCATAATCTGCTTTGATATATCCAGCTTGTCTTAATGCGTCATACGCACTTAGCCCCTTTTCTTTCCCCGCTTTTACAATTTCCCTCAAATCATTCCCTCTGTTAACCAGTTGCATTTTTTCGCATTTTGGTTTTTCGGAAATATGTAATTTGTATGCTTCTTGCACAATATAACTTACATCGGTTTGTTCAGGATTTTCCAACAAGACCTGTTCAACCAGATTTTCCGCATCCTTTTCAGGAACCCCTAAAAACTTTAACCGAAGAACCGTATCCTCTTTCAACTTCGATAATTGCTGAATACGGGAGGTAGTTTCTTTTCTCATGAGCATGCCAATGTCCACCTTGATTTGTTCCTTGGCAACAAAGTCGGAAATGTCGGGGATCACAATATCTTCATATGCCGCTAATTTCGAGAGTTTTCCCGATTTCAATGCCTCCATCATCGGCTTGAGTAATTTGAACTGTTCGTCGGCTACTTTACGAATCAGTGACGGTGTTAATTTTTCTTTGCCTGTCGAAATGCTTCTCATCTGGCTTGCCGCGAAAATTTTGCAAGCGAGATCAACAATCCCCATTGAAGTCTCATATAGAGCGGCACTAAGTTCTTCATCAATTTCGACCACATGTTTTGTCCATTGATATCTCCCCAATCCGTGCACAAGCAAAGACCATGCATCGTCTTTTGGCAAGCGATCCATCATTACATCACCTTGCCCCGAAGATCTTCGAGCTTGCCGAAATTCCGATTGGAGAATTCCCATCCCTTTCGGTGTTGATATTAGGATAATTGGGATACCGACCTCATTTACGAGCGTCACAAAGTAATTGAGCACTTTTTCTGCACCACTGCTTGATGTCGTAAGATGTTGGATCTCATCTATGATAAGAACGCCCAAATTGATTGAACGTGCAATTTGTCCCATGAGTGGCAATAATACATTTGTGCTAAGTCGGGATTTTTTCCCGTACTTCCCGAAGTAATTGGAGCCTATAAGCTGATCTACTTTTGCCATAAAATCGAGGGACAGCGATTTCAATGACCCGTCAAATGGCGTTTCCAGTTTGATCCACGGAATTTGTATCATGCTCAGTTCTTTTCCTTGATAGCTGGAGTGGACAATCACTTGTGGAATTAATCGTATGATCCGATTGACAGAGGTCGTCTTTCCCATGCCTGAAATTCCTACGATTGACATGGCAAATGCCGTTGCGTTTCGTACATAGTTTTGGAACACCCCTCGCTCAATATCTCTCCAACCTTGTTGAAAGGATTGAGCATACTCTGGAGAGAATGGATTCCGCCCCACATAAGACTGCCGTAAGATTCGTGATATCCGTTGCTCCAGCTCCAAATGTATAGGAAGAGGTTGAAAGTATTGAAAGATACGCTGAACCAGATGCATCCGATACAAAGCATCAAGATTTCGCTCTTCTTCACCAATATAGGGATAATTACCGATCTTCTCGGCAACTTCAACTTTGTTGTAAATAAGCGGGAGTGCCTCAATGAGCGGATTATTTTGATACTCCAAAATTGGCTGTTCTTTGTACTGAGCGGCAACCGCCAATGTTCCGTTTGAAAGCTTAATCATGGTTTCCATGCAAGCCCTCCTTTTGCTTCTTCCTCAACAACTGAATTTCATCAAGCATGAAATCGTCCTCTTCGGAATCATTTGGCTTCCTTGAATTCTGAGGCTCTTCACGCCCCAATACGAACATTTCTGATTCTCTGTTCCTCTGCTTTTCAGCATCCCGATTCGTTCGAATTCCTTTTAATCTGGCAGTCTTGGATTGAGTAGTCTGTTCACCACGTGTTTTTCTTGTGGCGTCCTGAACAATGGATTCAATCTCGGCGGCAAGCGAGATCCGATCCCCTAATTCTTTTTCTTCATATGCCGCGTGTTCTTTCTGTTCCCATTCCAATAAGTAACTCACATCATCCAAGGTCTGATCTTTATAACGAGATTGTGATTCCAACAAGTAGCAAACTTCGAATTCCGTTCGGCTCAGACGCAAATATATATTCGAAACGTTCCGAGGATCGTAATTAACAGGAACTTCCCATAGCCCACTTGACCGAGCCTTTGTAAACCACCTCTGCTTGAGGGCGTTTTCCGATCCATAATACATACCGTTGAAGCGGATTCCCCTTTGAGTCACTACTGCAAGACCTTGGGGCATTAAGTTGAAACGAAGCACATCTTGCGGTACATGACGAAGTTTTCCAGAATGATTTTTCATGCCGAATTCCCAAAGTCGAATGGGGATGGGCGGAACATTTTGTGCAATTTGCATGGCATCTCGTTCATAACCAGCCATATGATGTTGCGTGTTAAAATACAGAACCGTCTTAATGACGATTCGAGAATACTCAAATAATGTCAATGTACTGTGCAGTCTGTAATCGGTTGCCCCGCGTTCTCGGAAGTCGCTCTGAATGCCGCCCTTTAAGAAAGGGGCGATGTGCGATTGGATCAGGTCGAATTGCTTCTCGACGACGGATTTAAACTCAGGACGGTAACTGGGGGTATTTTTCACAGCAATATTGAGATTTTCGATGACCGATAATGCTTTATTATTAGAGAGTAATTCAGCTCTGTCGGCAAGAATGGCGGTCGGGATTCCACCAGGCCAGTCTTCTTCCTGAATATCAATTCCATAATTGCGACAAAAGTCAACTTTCGATTTGGAAAAAGCATTTTCCATTGCCATCATCGCCCCACTCCACGAGGCATTTTCCAGCCCGATATACACACCGACCACAAGCCTGGAGTACGCATCGCATATGAAGTAGATCGTCGGACGACCGATTATTTTTGTGCGGTCGTAGGAACTCACCAGATAGATGTCGCCTACCGTGCTGTCTATTTGGTACAGCGAGCCAGGTCCCATAACGTCTTGCTTTGTCGAACCCAAGACGGGACGATATTGTTGTTCATATTTTTTCTTTCCGTCTCGCAGAATGACTTCTTTCTTTGCATCCCGCCAGCTCTCGAACCAATAGCGAAACTGCCCAAAACTCGGAATTTCAGTACCGTTTTCAATAACAGGAATCTTTACACCGTCTTCCATTCGATATGCAGTAGCAAAATTCTCCCGTATCATCTGTTCGTAAGTATAGCGAAGAGAAGGACGATTCTTTTGATAATAATGCTTGTCCAATGACCGCCTAAAAATATGTTTGACCTCTTCATTGATATTCATTTCGCAGTAAATGGAGGGGGTTTTCCGTTTACGCCCCCTCTTGCTCCCCTGTCCATCCCCGCGTCGTTTCCCTCTGCCTCCACAGTTTGACAGATCGGGGAGCAAAGCATATCTCGATAAACCCCTGGCATAGTATCTCTTTACGTATTTACTGATCACTATCTCCGATAAACCAAAAACCTGCGATGCCTGCTTAATTATTTGTGACCGCTGTTCTGGAATAAAGATGCTCGGTTCGAACCGATTCTGAATCATCCATTGCATCACTTTCCAAGCCCGATCCCAGGCATCTTTTTCCGATCTTGATATTGATTCTTCATCAATAATCCGCACCCACGGATCAGTTTCTTCTATTATATATGTGCCACAATTCAGACCTTCGAATATCTCCAGGAGTGACATATAGGTTGGATAGCAGTTTCGATTTATATCGGCAATAAAGCTTGCTTGATTGCTTTCATCAAGCCAAACAATTCGTTCAATTTTTGTTGGATCTTCTCGATGTCGAAACAAGGTGTTAACCGCTACGTACATCTCGACCAACTCCCGTGCTTTCCCTGACAACGACTTCCATTTGCTCAGGTGTATGGATTATATTGATTTCTTGATCCAAATTGATTTCGATTTGCTTACTCGCAATGAGATAGCGAAACAAGAATAACCCCAAACCCTTTTCCCGTTTCGTTTCGCGTTCAAATGCATCCAATATTCCCCTTACAGGCTCCCTTTTTGAACGTAAAGCTTCCATTATATATGTGCTGTAATACTTAACTTCTTGTTCTGTCAAACCAGCATCTTCGATATATAAGGCAGGAAGAACCCACTCAATATTTCGTGATCGCTGATACGGAATCTCTTCGGAAGTCACGATTGCATATTCCATTTTCAGGCTTTCGTAGTACCGCCGCTGTATCTCCAGGCGTTCCAACGTATCTTTTTTCTCCAACTCAGTCCGATCTTTTATAGACCGTGCATATGTGCGAAGTTGCCCTTTTTCGTCCTTGGCAGTTATCAGAAATGTCGTAACAAGAACATGCGGGGTGCCATCCCGATTTTTCAATCTTTTCACCAATGATTCGTCAAGTTGATCCATGATATCTGCAATATTTAACAGCGGATATTGCTCCTTAACGGAAACCACACGATCATCAAATTCCAGAAGGTAAAAGTACCTTGTTTGCGAGTCAGTGAGCAGGTGAATGGTTCGGTTAAGCTTCCTGGAATAAAGCCGCGTCACCCTTCCTTTTGAGGAAATGTCCGAGACTTTGAGCCAAGGCTTATAATCTTCTTCACCCTGTCCTCTTCCTTCATCCAAAAATCTCTTTAATGTGGAGTCCTTCCACTGCTGGCTTCTCCCTGCCAAAATCATCGCCCCCATTAACCCAGCCATATCATCTGATCAAATTTGCAATCCATCGACCGCCCGTTGCTTATCTTCGGCACTTGAAGACACATAATACTGATAGATGGTGTTGACGGAACTATGCCCTGTCAACAATGCGACAGTCTTCGGGTCACTTCCATTCTTAATGAGGTCTGTACAGAAAGTGTGTCGGCAAAGGTGTGGTGAAACCCTCTGTTCCAATTGAGCTTTTCTGCTGTACTTGTCTAAAATCTTGTTGATAGCCAATCTCGTTAAAGGACCACGTTGACCGATGAGAAGTTTATTTGAACCTGTATTGGGGCGAACATCTAAATATTCTTTGATTGCAGTAACAGCGGCGGCGTTGAGATTAACCTTACGTGATTTATTGCCTTTTCCATTCCGTATGAGTACGTAACTGTAATTGTTCTTGCCATTCCTATCGGTCAAGTGGATATCATCAAGTTCGATGGATATCAATTCTGAGCATCGAATCCCTGTTCCAAATAGCAGGTAATAAATGCAAATATCCCGCTTATTGTTCTCCGCTTCGATGGTTCGTTTTAAGCGATACATATTTTGTTTATCTACGACTTTGATTTCGTGATTCAAATCGATGGTATGTTTCAGCAACACCTTCTGCAACTTGATTTCTTCTTTGCAAATTCCTTCCCTTACCAAAAATCTTTGGTAAGCCACTACGCTCTTCAGCTTTCGATTAATACTGGTCGGTTTAAGTTTCTTTTGCAAATTCAAATATTGTCGAAATTCCCGTACATCGGTTTCGGTAATCGAGTCAGATTCAAAACCCAGGGAATCCTTTAACCAATTAAAGAATTGCCGAATATCGTTGATATAAGCCTGAATCGTCAGCACGCTTTTTCCTTCTGCTAACAGGGCTTTCTCAAATTTGTCGATCATTCCATTCCCTCGCTTTCCAAAAGTTTTTCTTCCTAACACCAATCATTACTCATTGCCTTTCAGTCAATAAAAAAAGTGCCTTTTGCCAATAGTGAACGTGATTGCTTTTTTTGAAAGCAAAAACGTTTCTACGAGCAAAAAGCACCTTATGTTCATGTAGACTTGGTTCAATAATCTATTATAGTGATTAGCCCACCGCATGACAAGGCATTTTTTTGCTCGGTATATAACCTGTATTCAAAACTGTTAGTTATGCTATCAGTTTCCTTCGCTTCGATTCCAAAAACCCATCTTTTCGTCGATTTAGCTTTGAAAAAACTGGTGACGTAACTTTTTAAGCCGATTTTCATGACGCTTCCCTAACCTGCCCTCTTGTTTTCACCTATTTCCAATTTGATTTTTCGTATCATGGCAACAAGCATTTTCCTGATTTCAACCGCTTCGTTATCCAAGTGCTCGAACATCTGCTGGTCAATCAGTTTTGCGTTACGGGCTTCCTCTAACCACATTTGACTCTCTCCAGCCGATCCGAGTGCATTGTTGAGAAATGAGATTTCTTTTTGAAGATATAACTGCGAGTTCGATTCTGAAATATTAGCGGCCACAGATGTTGAAGCCCTCAAAATCTGATTGCCGATTACCTGCCTATCCTCCCATTTCCATGCCTTAACGATCTCCCTGATTTTCCCGATCCATTCCATTGCTTTTTGATATACCATCAGCCTTCGAAAATCCCGAACTTGCGGCTCCCGCATTGTTTCCACTAACATCTTCCCCTTTCAACCTAACCCCTGTCTCAATGTTACCCTGCATTGCAATAGCTATGTTGCAATTTTCGGTCGAACCACGTTTGAGCTAAGTCCATGTGTTTATTCCACATCTGTGCAAACCGAACAGTCTTGCTTCTGCCGCGTTATGAAATGTGAATTATTTCACTTTCAACTTTCGGAATACATATACCTATATTATTAGCGACAAAAAGTTTTCGAAAAGCAATGTGGACTTGCCACATCGCTTGTAGATTGGCGAATCTCTTTGTTTCCGCATCATTCGGCTGACTGACAGTGACCAAGATAAAGTTTCATTAAACGCCCTCGCTAAAAGAAAATGTGATGCCACTACTTTCGGCAACGAGTGAAAAGTTTTGTTCTTCTGTCGATTTCATGCAACAACAACTTTCGGAAAACATAAGAAGAATCCTGCTATTTGTAAATTTATGGTTGCATTTATTAAGTGTCTTAAATTATTGCTCAAAATCATCAGAGCGACATGCGATTTTGCCAATTTGCTCGGTGCGTGCCGTCGCACGCCTGACAATAATCATGGAATTCAATGTTTCGCCTTCGCTTTGGCTTTAATGCGAATACTCATCGCGACAGGCATTTGCAATATCACTCAGCTTTTAGGCAAAAATCAGGTGATTTCACAAATTCGCTTGGCAATCAGAATTCGATTTTAGTGCGTTAAACCAAGAAAGACAGTCGGCATTAAAAAAGCGAAGTTTCGCGGCTTCGCTTTAAAAGGGTATGTAATCGTAACCGTTTGCCCACTCTTTATCGATCTGCATGTCTGACTCATCTTCTGAAGCGGCAATATCGACTTCTTTTATTACGTAATCAGCAAGAAACACTTCTTTCGCTTTTGCTTCACCAAAGAATTTGATAACTTTTTCCTTTGTGATGAGACTACCCCAACTTCCAGCGTCTTGAAGCTTTTTCACAACCTCTTCAGCCGATTCCAACGTTTCTTTGTTGTACTCCGGCACCCCATAAAGAGTGATTCTTTTGCCGCCCTTGTACCCTTTGCTTGCCCGATGCTCCAAAATTCGACTTGAAATTCCGAGCAATTGAACAGGAAGCTTGTCATGCGGAATCTTTTCAATCATGCCGATTAACGTTAGCATATTGACCGACCTTGAAGCTGTTGATTGACTGATCCCAAGTTTTTCTTTTAGGCGATATGTGGAAGCAAAGAAAATGTGTTCGCCCTGGTAGCTGAAAACTCGAAACAACCCTTCTTCCTTGTGGCTGTTCATGTATTCCAAAATTGGTCGATATCTTTGAATAAATTGAAAAACTTCGGGATACTCTTGTTCCAGTTCAGCTCTTCCGCCGCGAATATACATCAAATTGTTTTGGTACTTTTCAAATTGTTGAACTCTCCATTCATCCCTCAAATCCTCAAGCCCTGCTATTTTTGCAAGTCTGTTTCGTGCATTTTGAAATGCATCCCCATTCTCTTTTTCGTCGCAATAAAGAATTTCAATGACATCAAAAATGTTTAGCCCAATTGTGCCGCCAAAATGTATTTTCGAAAAGTAGCGGTAGATCCCACTTTCATCCTTCGAAATCCAGGCATCGTTGCCGAATATTAACTCGCAATGATACCAAACTTGTTCTTCCATATCCAGATTGATGAATATTTCACCGAACAGCTTTCGTGTCTGGACATACCGATCAAACTCTTGGATCGTCTTGATGTTCTGGAAGCTCTCTTTGTTTATGTTCTTCTTGAGTTGGAAGCGATGTATCCGGCCAGTCTGAATCAGATATTGTCTTATTATTCTCTTCTCATGGGTTTGCGGCTTTACGTTGCCGCCGCTGAAGATGCTGTATATGTTCATCTTGCGGAACTCCTGCGATTATAGTTGCTGTTACTACAATGATAATCGTTTTTCAGGTCACAATAAACAAGTTATGTATCGAGTGACTTTCAATGCGGTTTGCTTGTAAACAAAAATGAACGAAGGAGCAATAACAACTCGCTCCTTCTCCATCCCCTATTTTATTGCATGGCCTCTTTTAGCTGATCGATCAATTCCGACAGCTCATACATCTCCCGCATTTTACTCCTCGGCGACCATTCCGCTTCTGCAATATATTCGACAATTTGGACAAGCCTCTCTTTGACCTCCATGCTGATTGCTTTTCTGCCAACAAAATATTGGTTTTGGATCAATACCTCCGAGAGCGACAATGTTTTCTCCTCTTCGTTGGCATCTTCGACAGAGTTTTTGATAATCGTCGAGATCAATACCGAATCGGGTATTCGCAATGCTTTTGACAGTTGCAGGAGTTTCCTGATCGTCGGACTTGTTCGTTCGCCGCTCTCCAGTCGATGAATATACGCCGAACTGACCTCGCCCCCGCTTGCATCCTCCAAATCTTTAAGCGACATATTCCTCAGCTTCCTGTAATACTTGAGCAACAAACCAAAATCTCCTGAACTATTTCGCTCTTTACCTTCCCTGCTCCGACTATCCGCAACAGCTCTCTTATTCATTCTGCCCCTCCTCGCCGATATTTCTCAAAATACGAGAATCCTGGTTGTATTTTTTTGTATTATAAGCACATCAGCACTCAAGCATAATTGACTGGAGCGAGCACAATATTTATCAACTTATACCTTTCCCCGATGTTCCTGCCCTTTCAATACGGCAAAATCAAAATGTAAAAAGGGCATCGTCCATTATAACGGAGGCGATGCCCTTGCTATTGCTATTTGTACTGATGCAGTTATTCAGAGGTTATCCACACGTTCTTTTGTGAACTTTGTGGATAACAACATTATCCCCCACTTGCTTGAACTCAGCTTCATAGCGTTGCTTTCCCAATATGAAGGCAGTAAACTACAGGAAGGGACGCAATACATTGAAGGAGAGAACCAAGGTGCTACATTTTAATCTCTCTTCCATCACGCTTAGCCTGTAAAAGTTAGAACCATCCCTTGGAGCTTTTGCAGGCTAAGCCTCTTTCCAAGGGAGCGTGATGGAGTTGAAGCCAAAAAGAACTAACCGAAGCCGCGATTACTATCGGCATCATCGCAAACGTGTAATCAATCGCAAACGCAAGATCATCAAGCATTTCTGCTGGAATGTAAAAAAGAATGAATATGGAAGATTAGCGAAAGGGAAAATCCACTGTTCCTGCTGGTGGTGTAGTAAGAAAACGCAACGTTTAGGATTTCCAAAGTCAGAAAAAACAAGAATTGAAGGACTTGAGGAGCAATTACTCGATCAGGATTTCGGATTCTAAGAAAAAGGGGAGTGGATAGCTATCCACTCCCCTTTGTTTATACCCGAAATCATGGATCTATTTTCTGGACTGATATTATTTGATCAGCTTGAACACTGTAATCATCAATTAACCGTATGATTGGATTATCATGTTCACTCCAAGAACGGCAATACTGCTTGCTCAGGTAATGCAAGCAATAGCGAATAATTCGAAATCGAGTCTGCTTGACTGTCAGTTTTTTAGATCCGTCAAAAATGATTTTTCCTATAGGAGCCGCAAATGAAATCATGTACGGCTTAAAAACCTTGGTCAATTCGTTAATTGCCTTTTGCTCACCCAAGACACGAAGCATATTTTCAACAATCTCTGGAAGATAAAGAATATGTCGTACATTTCCATTCTCATAGATCTTTCCGCCGAATAGAAATCCATTCACACACTTATCGGCAGATGAAAAACGATTGCCTTCGAATCGGTTTATGATCATTTGGGCTGTTGGATATTCACTACCATTTAAGAAGGATTTCCAATCCACAAGGTTTCCCCGAAACAACGTTCTCAGTTTACCCCCTGCCTTGAAAAAGGTTAAGCCGACCCGCTCCAAATGATACTTCATTTCTGTATTTTCAGTCAGAGCATCAAACAAATTGTAAACTGGCTCCTTCTCCAAGTTTTCTCCCGTTACTCTTGTTGTCAAATGCGAGATCGCAACCGACTCGAAATCTGGTATCATTACAACCTGCTTAGTTTTATCGGAAAGGAAGTTGAGAAAGTGGGGAAGGTCTATATTAGAAGGATGCTGGTCTTTTAGAAGGAACAGGTGTCTAACGACATAGTATTCAATGATCTCTTTCTTTACTCCAAACAAATTTTCAAGTGAAACATACAAAGTATCCTGATTTATACCATTTAGGAGAGATTCCATTTACTTTCCCCCCGAAAATAAATAAAAGTCCAGAGGTGCTTCCTCATGGACTTCTTCTGCACGGGTGCTTCCCGATACAAGGACAGTATAACACAGATGGAAGGAGTTTACAACAGAGTGCAAGGAAATACAAGAGTATAGGGATAAGTTTTGTTCTTACAGCTCCTATCTTATCTGTTTTACTCTTTTATAAGCGTTTCCGATATTTATTGTATTCCTGCAATGAGGGAAATTTGAACAACCATAAAATTCTTCGCCGTTGCTCGTTCGCCTTACCATATACCCGTTGCATCGATTACAAATTACCTGATTGTTAAGCAGGCGAACATCGCTATAAGTTTGGTTGCATTGCGGGTAATTACTACAACCCAAGAAACTTTTCTGAAGTTGATTCTTACGCTCAACTAATAGTCCAGTTTTACATTTTAAACACCTTGGGTTATTGGAAATCGAATTTTCTATAAAGGTTGTTTCAAATCGTATTCCATGGTCTTTCATCAACTCTTTTACAAAAATCGATGCATCCTTTTCAGGAGCAAGAATATACAGGTTGTTTTTAGTCCGTGTTAGTGCCACATAAAATAACCTTCGTTCCTCCGCAAATTCAAAAGCATCCTGATCCGTGAGAACCCAAGATAATACCGGATCATCCGAGATACGGTTTGGAAATCCCAACAAGCTATTTTTTGCATTAATCAAAATGACTTGATCCGCTTCTAAGCCTTTCGATTTATGGGTGGACATGAAACTGATGTTTGCCGACTTATATTTCTTATACTCCACCTTTACCAATTTCTTGCCCTCAATGACTCTAAAATCTGCCTGATCTTTTAGGAAATTGATGTCGAAATTATTTCTCCCTAAAAGCATAATGTCCTGATCCTGACCACCCTTTTCAATTATTTCATCAAGGATCGCTTTTGTAACCTCTACCATATTTTGGGCGTAACCAATAACCCGGATCGGCTGCGGATTGTCTTTGCCTGAAACCAAATTCTTTCTAAATTGACTCTTGTTTTTCATGACAAAATTTCCGGCGATATTAATCAATTGCTGCGAATTTCGATAAGTCCGCTCAATTCGAAGCAACTCGTACTTCCCGAAATAATCGCCGAATTTGGTAAAGAGCTGTACGTCACTGCCTGCAAAACGATAAATCGACTGCCAATCATCGCCAACACAGATTACCTTTGCATTGGTCTTATCCTTTATTGCTTTAATAAGCTTGTAGCGGCTCTGCGAAATATCCTGATATTCGTCAATGATGATGTATTTGTAGTTGAAAGTGGCCGATTTGCCTTTCGCAATATCGGTTGCTATATTAATCATATCATTGAAATCAATTTTATTTTGTTTCCGCAAAGTATCCTGATAATACTCATATACCGGTTGAACCAAGGATAGGAAAATTTCATTTCGCGTTTTCAGAAATGTATTTTGGCTATATAAACGTTGGTTTTCTTCTGCAAATTGAGAGAACTGCTCCTGTTTGTAGCCGTTCGACTTAAAAAGGTTGATAAAGCTGCTGACAAGCTTAATGAACTCCTCAAAATAATGATCGCTTTCTTTGATGCAGATCGCTTCATAAACTGCCTTCACATCGATTTTCTTGAACTGAACCCCGTGCTTCCGCAAGTTTTCTTCCAACTTCTCAAATAATACCCCGTTCTTGTTATAGTACGAATAAGATTCAATCAAAACGGTGTTCTTTTCTTTGTGCAAGGCCCTTTTCCATCGGATCCCTTGCAAATACTTTTCTTCCTCAATACTGCTAAGCCACGGGGTTCGAAAATCTTCTGTGATTCCGAAGTGCTCAATATATATACCGTAGTCTGGCAGATAAAAGTCAGGCTTGTACTGCCGATAATATTTCGAAGCAGTAGGGTACTCATAATCGTTTTCGTATATGTATTCAATACCGTTCAGGAAGAGAAAGTTTGCAATAAGCGTTTCTTCCAGGCTTTTCATCGTCTCCCCTTTCAGCGATTGCAAGTTTTTAGTTACTCTTTGCAGTTTTCCTTTCAACGTTTCAAAATCAAGGCTTTTTTGATTCTCGTGATATTCCCCCAAGCTATCAAACTGTTCGAGATCCTTCGGGATGTTTAAATATACACCGAAGAACGTGACGATTTTTTCAAGTTCCTTCGGATTCGAGTTAATGACGGAGCGGAAATACTCCTGAATAATTGGTTTGCTATCGTCTAAAACATCCGGTTTTACATCCGAATGCCTTGTAATGATCCCCATGCCAAGCTTATGAAACGTCTTGACATCGACCTTTACACCAAGCCTTTTTGCAATACGCTCATGCATCTCTTCCGCCGCTTTGTTCGTGAATGAGATGAGCAATATTTCATCGGGGAAAATCCCCCTTTTTTCGGTTAGAAATTTCACCTTGCCCGATATCGTTAACGTCTTGCCGCTTCCCGCACCTGCTAACACCAAGTTATTGTCCTCATCGGTTAGAACAGCAATCCGTTGTTGTTCATCCAGTGATTTTCCATCAATATTGTCAAAGAACTCTTTGTTGTTGATTAGCTCACGCTTTACATATTCCTGATTCCATAAAACCACATGCTTATCAAAATCGTTCATCAATGTTAAATAAGATTGGACTGACGGATCGTCTATCTCGTTTAAAGCTGCATCTTTATAAAACAATAACGGTTCCTTATGTCGCTCGACAAAATTGTTCTTGGTGGATTCAGCTATGTAATCTTGCCTTAATGTAGCGAGTTCTTCGAAGAAGTGCTGCACTTTAACATTGATTTGCTGTACCAGCTTCGCCATTTCAGCGGCACGAGTTTGAATGCTTCCGCATTGAACTTGGAATTGGCTTTGAATCGATGCGTATAGTTGGCAAAGCTCATCATATTGCGGCAATGTAGCAATTACAGGAACGAGTTTTTTATACCGCAGCTCAAAGTCAGGGGTTATCCGAAACGGAAAATCTCCCACTAAATAAGCCCGATCAATATCGCATTTTTGAAGCAGCCCTTGAAAGTACGAATTGGGAACATAGCGATCCGCTGTAACTTGATTTAATTCAAGAGCAATTTTTTTGTATTTTTCTTGTAACTGCAACAAATATATTTCGATTTTATGAATGAGCTTCAGTGCCTTTTGTTTTTGGAAATATCTCGTTATCTTTAGAATCCATGCAAACATACCTATAAACTCCTATGAATAGATTGGTAATAGTAATATTGTACCATGTTTAACCGAATAGGAGCCAAAATATGACAAAACTATTCGCTTAATAACGCGATATCTTCCTCCGTTCGACCTTCTTAGAGGGCTGCTTATAGACGAAATAAACCATCTCTGACAGATTCACCAGCCCTAACCCTCGCTCTTCCTCCACCCAATATGTATTCGCTCCCATGTCGGCATTAAGCCGAACACCATCAAAGTAGCTCCGTTCAACTGGTGTATGGCCGTGGATTACAGGTTTGTTTTGGGTAAAGGTGCGGAGGATTTGTTTCGGAATCGAATAGAATTCGCACTCGGTCATCCAAAGGATATCCCTACTCTGCGAATCGAGCGGCTCAAAAGGATTTAAGCCCGCATGCGTATAAACATATTCGTCATCCTTGAAGATCAGCGGCAAGGAAGTTGCCCAATCTATATGAGTTTGCCGATCAGCTTCAATTGAAAAGGTCTTATTAAAACTTTGAATGGTATCATGCCCACCGTGGCTGAGCTACAGCTTATCTCCTCGCTGATAATGCCAGCCCATCATCTCTTCGTGATTGCCAATGACGGCATGAACGTTGTTCGGATACTGTTCACAAAGCAACTTGATTGACTTAATGACTTCGCCGCTATCCTTTCCCCGATTAATCATATCTCCGCCAATGACAAGCTAATCTTTTGTAAAATCCACTTCTGCATGCTTCAGCAATAATTTGAATCCTCTGTATTCCCCATGGATATCGGTTATAAAATACTTCAAAAGTTTCACCACAAAAACATTAAAACAGCCAATCTCGTTGGAATATTCAGGAAGTCCCCATTCTGTATTTATTATAGCATTGAAGGGATTAGCTTTCTCCCAAATCACGGTTTGTACTAAAAGTTCCAGACAGGCTTGCTATCTTCCTGCTCTATAATATGGGTTTGCGGCATTTTCTTGATATTATCGGACTAAGTCAATCCTCACATTAAACAATCCATTCTGAATACAATGGGTATACAGTCATCCCTTCTTTCCCCTGCCCCTTCGCATGGGGCTTTTTTTTGTTACGTATAGGTAATGGCAAAAATGGGGAAATTGTAACCTGTTAATTTTTCCAGTATGGGAGGAACATTCAATTGTCAAAGCAAATGATTCCAAATTATGAGTACAAGCCAAGACAGCCGGAGCTGTGCAAAAATTGCATATGGGGCTGTTGGGATGGGATGAAACAGTTTTGTTCCAAGCCCGAGTGTATTAAGAAATCCTTAAGCCCAAACGCTGAAAAAATGGGTTTACGCCGTGCTTCCCTTGTGCCAATGCACATAGACTGTTGCTGTGATTCAAATATCACGCATAAACAAAGTTCAGGAGGAATGATATGAGCAACTTCACTTACTATGCAATGCCAACGTATACCCGTGACCATGAAACGTATTGCAAGCAAATGTACGATTGGCACATGAAGATGCACCATTATCGGGAGCAACAAAGAGCGTATCACCTTGAACAAGCAAAACATTTTCAAAAGCTTACTGGCGAAAAAGCTCACGTCTCCGACAACAACAACGTTGCCTGAAACGGAACGGTTGTCATGGAGCGATATTCTGAACTGGAACATTTCCGGTTAAGGTTATGGGATATATTTCTCTCGATTCGTTCAATGTATGGCAATATACATGTTCCATTTGATGACCTTTGGACTGAATTTCTTGCACGTCATGCAGTATTGAAAGAAGCTCCGGCTGAAAGGATTTACAATGATATTTGTAATAACTTTGAAAAGGAAGTGATAAGCCGAGTCAAACGAGTTCAATAACAAAGGCGGGGAGAAATCCCCGCTTACGTATTTTGAACGTAAACATGCGTTCTCCCTTATTCCCACAATCGATTTTTCGCAAACTGACTTGGCTATACTGCGAATACTTGGTAGGTTTGAGTTAATGTTTGCCTAATCCCAATCTCCTGCTTTACCTGCCCTTAATTGGGGTTTGGTTGATCGGGAAAAGTGAATTTCGTTTCGTTTGTTCTTGATGATAACGCTCGATGCAATTAAGGATCCGTTCAAAACCTTGGCGACATGGCTCGTTTGAATAGGCTTCCTCATGCAACTGTTCAACCAGATCGGCATCTTTGATCGCGTAAAGCAGATCGATATATTCCAATTCGATCTGCCTAAGCCGAGTATCAAAATATTTGGCAAGCCCCAGACACATGCCAAATGCCATCGCTTTCCTCCGCTCCCCCTCTTCAACTCCGACATTTCCAGCCATCTCTTCTGTTAAACTTACTTCGCATCTTTTCGCAGTCATTGCCATTCGCCTCCCTTTCTGTACCAAATCCCCCAATCCCCTATAATGTTCTCTTGTGAACACGATTCAAAAAATGAAAAACACTCAGTCATTTAGACCGAGCGTTCGCAAAATCCAGTTATACAGTTATAGGATTGATTTATAATTGGTAACATATTATTCGACTCCTGATTGGTATCGTACAATTATCATACTGCCCAGCACACATGTTCGTCAACAAAAAATGCTACTTCCCAAACAATATATTAATTGGGAATGGACAAAAATGGGTTAGGAATCCTAACCCGCGACTGTTTATTTCTTGGAGATCGTAACCCAATTTCCATCTCCATATTCGAACCCGATATTATCATATCCGTTTTGCTTCAAACGCTCCTGAATGGCTTGTTCCCATTCCACTCCATTGATTTTAAAATTAACGTCTTTTAGGTTGACCGTGACGGAGTTATAGTAATATTCCTCAGCTTCCACAACTTCGTCGCCCAAAAAATCGAGCACCAATGATACAAATTTTTCATGCTGGTCCATGCCTGTTCCCCCCTTTATATTATATTGGCTTTGCTTCCTTGCATGATGCGATCTGAAATCTCAGCTTGATTGCTTCAATCGCCAGCATGCTATTTCTTTTATCAAGTGCACTGAACAAGTGATGAACTGAACATTCCGTACTTGCCGCGTTATACAGATTGAATGCCAAGTCAATGAGACTGCGAGTGCCGCCAGTGAGGAAAGGCTCGTTGAATGCTTCCAATCGGATTGCATTTTCTTCGAAATCGTAGATCGAATCTACATTCCTATATAGCGATTCGTTTCCTGAAATCACATAAAAAAGTGATCGTCTTTCAATGTCCTTGCTGTGCGTGTTATCTCTTTTGCAAAGCTCTTCAAATCTTGATTCATGTTCGCTTGTCAGAAATTGATACATGCTAAGTACCTCCTTTTTTGTGCTTTTTCTTTGTGATATGCGGATTCGGTCTATATATGCAATCTAAAGCAAAAACAAGTGTTCGTCTGCACATAATTGGTCGAATACTGTTTGAGTATCTATGACTGTCATTTCCTTTAGGTTGTTTGCCTTGCCCCTTCGTTCGCCGTTTGTCTTTTGTTGTTTGGCAATTGCGAATTCACTGGTTGATTTTGCAAAAGCGAAGCCGACATGGTAGGTGGTGAATTAGGCAAACGGCTCGCTCCCCCCCCTGTTACCGAAGAGATGAAAAAAAACTCTTCGATAACAGGAGGGGGATTAAATCACAACGCATGGCAGTATGGAGCCATCAGGTATCCGTGTCGAATTTAACCCCTAAGACTTATTTATGTCTTACATCGCTCGTAGCTTTTTATCGCTAACACGTCCAGGTCTGCTATTACCGTGCTGACAACCAACGTCACTTACGATGCCCCCCAAACAGGACAGGTCAATCACCGATGTTTCTGGAATTTCCCGCTATGTGGTTGTTACCCCAGATAGCGGGAACGCCACCCTCTTACGGCCAGTAACACTCGATGGTCAGTCGAGCAGTTGTTTTAATGTGATCCTCCTCAACACAGAGGTTTTTTAGTTTTGCGTCTGAAAGCTCTTAAACAGACTATTGAGTTTTTCGAAAATAAAAATAAGCCCCCCTTTCTTGGAGGCTTACCACTCGCAATGCTTATTCTCTTTCATCCACTTTTTTATGTCTCAAGCATCATTAAACCGATTTGGCGATTATATTTTCTGCTCATACAGTATAATATGAAACATAAGATTTTTCTGTGGAGAAAGAGAGCTTGCATGTACACTAACTTTGGTCGGTTGGGTGTGGTAAGCTCTCTTTTTTTGTTTTCATATCTTAGTTAAGATAAATCGATTTGATAACCCGACAAGCCTTTTAGACTTGCTTAATCAAAAAAGAAAAAGACAGACCCGAATTGTTGGGATCTGCCTTTTTCAATTTTAGCTTACAAGGAAGCTTGTTCTGCTTCGACTTTTACGAAGCGATTCAGTTCAATAATGTAGTACCAACCGTGCTTCGCCATGTCCTCTCTGATTTCCGATTCATCGGTTTGTAAATGATCTGCCAGATACTCAAGGATTTGAAACTCGTCCTTCCGCAATTCAGTGTTCAAAACCTTTGCTCGTTCATCCGCCGCGAGCTTTTTAAGCTGATGGTACACATTGCACCTCCATGGTTTTTAATCCCTTTATGATATGCGGAATGCAGGGCTTCATTAATTGAGAGCAAAATACCATGGAACTAAGGGGTTAGGGGATAAGCAGTCTCGTCAATATAGTTTTCTTGATAACACTATTGGGTTTTATTTTCTTTTATGGCTGTTTTTGATTGAAAATCGTTTGTTCTTAGCGTAAAATAAGAACGAACGTTTGGAAAAAGAGAGGGTCTGTTATTTTGTCATGAGCAAATGCCTATGATACAGCAGACCATATAATAAAACAGGTTGAGCGAGCAAAGGGCGATGTTAAAATCTCTAAACAAAGGAGAATGCCTATTCGGTCAAAATCAAAACTGGATGTCCATCAATCGGATTTCTATCTTTAGTAGGAGGCGTTAAGCTGTGGAGAAACTGATTATGTATAAAAATTACTTTTTCTTCCTTCGTCCAGTGAATCTCGACATGTACGACACGGAATTCGAGATTTATGACTTGGGTGGCACAAACATCGGAAGCACGGTTTGGGGAATCAAGAATGGAACAAAGCTTTTTTCGTCTGAGGCGGAAAAGGACGAGTTTATGGATTGGCTCCAGATCGAAGCTCATAAACTTGAGGCAATGATGAAATTTACATTAGAATTCAATTGTCCGGTCGAAAATGCCGATCAACTCGGCATTTCAACAGAAAAAATCGTCCAGATCATGATGGAGAAATGGTCTATTCCAATGGAGATCATTGACGCGGTTTTGCCGTAGAAATGAAAAACAGAGCTGATTCGCGGCTCTGTTTTTTGTTTGCTCTTTTCGTAAATTTTGTTGCTAAATAAGCTGACCAGAGGCTAATTCTTGTCGAGATTTCGAATGAACTTGACCACATTCCCCAAACAACAGGCTCCTTGTGGGTTATTTACATCACAACCACAGCGATTCGCTTGAACTTGTTCACGTATATCTTCAATAGGACGTTGATTTTCTTGAACCGCTTGTATTAAGCGTTTTCTCGTTCATCCAAAACAGTAGCCAACAGGCACATCCAATGAATCGTCTTTCTGAAATACCGAAACTTTCAGCGTATCTTTACCATAGGTCTGCATATCGCTAAAATAGACCACTTCACAAGATGGGTTAGAGCAAAATGCGTAAGACGATTCAGGATGAAGGGATTCTAATGCTGTTGGTTGAAGTAATGCTTTGAGCGTAATTAGTTGAACGCTTTTGCCCTTTTGATGATAAGTAGGGCATTGGGGAATCGGTACTTGCTTTTCAGCGGGCGTTTGACAACAACTATCCATTTCTTGTGGGTCAGCTCCTGCAAGCATTTTACTACTATTATTTGAGTTTACCCGAAATAGCAACAATCATTAAGAAAACAGTCTTTTTGTTTGTATGAAATGATTCGTGGCAACAGTTGTGTACCAAATCATAACTGTTTCACAAACTTTTTGTGTATGAGTTCATACATTAATCACAACTCTTATGTAAAAGTTATGCAACTGTTGCATAACTGTTGTGTACAACATGCACAATAGTTACACAATATCGAATGTAACAGCAAATGGATTAATCGGATATTCAAAAAAAGAAGACAGATTCCGCAAAATGTTTCGGATCTGTCTTTTTTGTTCACCAAGCATTCCGGATTGCTTGGTAAAAGGTACAATATAAATTGATTTCCACTTTTTCAGGACAAACCTGACGATTTCCCATAATACATATGTTGCCACCGCTCCCCCAATAGCGTACAGCAACGTATTTACCAATGTCCAGAATATCGTCTTATGCATCATCACGATGACAACACCAGTGACCAAAACAGAAGTCCCCGACACTTTTTTGATGCGAGGCATTTTCAATAAAGATGCCATGCCTATTTTCCAGTTTTTTTGCTGTCTAACCGCACCAAAAATCGGCATAATCAGAATCACAACCAGCATTAATTTCGGCACATAATGTAATACAAAGGAAACGATAACCCCTGCAAGCAACGATATGAGCAAGAGCCCGACAAACTTACTCATTAATTTTCCGATCATTTCAAATCAGTCTCCTTTTTCATTAATGTCCCTGCAAATATTCTTCCTTGTTCTCAAAATGAATACTTGGATTCGCCTGTGTATTCGTTCTGAAATATTATAGATTTGAATCGCCATCGTAATAACGGAGGAAATCAGGGAGTGGGAGTTTGAGGAATGGGGTTTAGAATGTAACGGCATTAAAAAGAGGAAAAATTAACCCCCTGAAATATCCATCCAGGAGGTTTAGTGGGACTTTATTTTAACGTGACAGCATCAATGCGAGCCTGAAGAGCCGTTTTTTCAGGAGTATCCGGCAAGGCATTGACCGCATCAATGGCTCTTTGCTTGTAGATTGCTTTCGGGAATCGCTCAAACAACTTCACCGCATTGGTTGCCTTGTTCAATGCGAGCTGTGCACTTTGATCGGCTACGTTTTGGTTGAAATTGTTTTTCAGTTTATCAGCTCGTTCCTGCAAATCGGCTACATTGCCTCTGTTCACCTGATTCGCTTTGATATCCGTTGGAAGAGCCGCGAGCTTGTTCAGTGCAGTCAGGATGTTCGAGCGACTTGGATACTTTTCAGCTCGAACGACTGCATTTGTCACATCGGTTAAGAGCGAGTTTGCCTTTGCATCTTTGATCGCTTGTTCAATAGCATCCAAGCGAGCTTGCAAATCGTTCTTAGCTTGACCATCGGGTAATGCATTAACCTTCGCTCTCGCGGCATTGATTATGGATTGCGTTTTCGCTGTTTCTGCAAAATCAATAGCGGCAGTCGCACGATCCAAAGCGACTTGTGCGTTGATTGCTTGCTGAACGGCATCCAAGCGATTAAGCAATTCCGTCTTCGTTTGACCATCAGGCAAGGCTATTGACCATTGCTTTCGCGGAATCAAGAGCCGCCTGCGTTTTCACCGTTTCCACATATGCGACGGCGGAAGTCGCATCGGCAGGAAGTGTGATAACGACGACTTCTCCATCAACTGATTTCGAGATTGACGTATCGATGATTTGCTGGATAGCATCCAAGCGACTTAGCAACTCCGTTTTCGTTTGTCCGTCCGGCATTGCATTGACTTTGGCTTTCGCCGCATCGACAGCCGCTTGCGTCTTGACGATTTCGGCATTTTCCACTGCGACAGTCGCATCATCTAACGCCGTTTGTGCGTCGATCTCTTGTTGAACCACATTCAGACGATTGAGTAAATCCGTTTTCGCTTGGCTGTTCGGCAGTGCGTTAACCAACGCGAGAGCCGCATCCACATCGGCTTGCGTGGCGGACGATTCAGCTTTGGCAACCTCGTTTGTCACATCGTTGGTAACAGTTTGGTTTAACATCGTGAAAGCTTGAGCCGCGACCCCGCTTGTATTGCCTGCATTGTCCACGGTTTTCACCTCTACCGTATAACTGCCATCCGTTAACGTGAGCGGTGAGACATATGCTGTCCAAGCTCCCCCATTCACAGAAACAAACGTTTTGATCACTCCGGACTGTGCATCCGTCCCTGGTTGAATCGTCAACACATTGTCGCTGATCGAGATGATCGGTGTCGTTGGCGGCGTTTTGTCGATATTCGTTACCTCATAAGAATCTTCCGCATACCAGTTGCCAGAGGCATCTTGCGAGCGAGCGTATACAGTTCCGTTTTGCGTCATCGTCACCGTGCCGCTGTAATTTTGCCACGCTCCGTTATCGATGCGGTACTGCCTAACAACTGCATCATTCGGGTATTGAATCGTGACATGGACATCTTTGTTTGTCAGAAAGAATTGATCGAAAATAAATCGATATTGTGTTGTAGCCGCATGAGACGTAACGGCAAATTCGGGCATAATCGGGACAATTGCACTAACTATCAGTGTAGCTGCGGCTACGTGCAAACTCCATTTTTTGAGTTGTTTTATCATGTTTTTCTCACTCCTTCGCTTTTCTATGTTTCTTTGGATTATAGCTTTGTCCGAAATGAAATATTCTTGAAAGGCAGGGCTATGGGGAGTATAGGGATAGGGTTTGAACTGTAACGGTATTGATTGGGTAAGTTTGTGGATCATTTTATTGCGGAAAATCTTTGATTGGCTCACTCTTCATGATATAAAATGAAGCTTATGGCTACATCAAACAAAGGTGTGTGATAGTGATGAAAAGAGAGCCAAAACAAGACACCGAAAACAAAATGACCAACGCTAACAAAAAACGGGCGTTGCTGGCTGGAGGTTCAGTTAAAACGAAGCACAATATTGATGCACAGGCAATCTGTCGCCAGGTGCGAGGAAAAGAATAAGAGTGCCGAAAAATCCATTGGACATCATCGACACTCTGAGGAGATTATTTTCTTGCTTTTTATACCTTTTTAATTCTCTTCGTCTTTTTCGAGTTTCTCTATCTCTTCCAAATCCTTCAAATCATATTATTCTTCGCCGCACTGAGAGCACCTAAAACCTTTGACTTTAACGTGTCGGACTTCCAGTTCAGCAGGAGGAACATCGGTGCAACCGCAAAATACGCAATGCTTTATAACATTCAAAACTCACGCCTCCTACAATCAATTTTCATTAGTTTAACACAGAAGCCGACGAGTATGGTAAATCCAAAGAATGAAAAGGGGTTAGAAGCTTTTTGCTCCTAACCCGCTTAAACCTATTTCCAATTTTTTTACTGAACCAAGTGACTTTTCACGTCATCGTGATAGCTCCCCTGAACGCGAATCGTGACCTGCTTGCTGTCACACAAGAAATAAGGCGTTCGAGGTTTATCATAGCTTCCGTAGAAATACGGATAGGTATTGACCTTTATCTGGTAGTCGCCGTCTCTTGCCGTTTCATTCACAAATACTTCTCGGGTATTCTCCAGATTGAAGGCATTGTGATACGGCATTTCATAGGTTTGCGTCAAGTTGTCCCAAGATCCAGAATTGGAACCATACAGCGTGTACGTTACGTTGTCTCCATAATTGTCTTTGAATGGCATCGTCACGTACAGGATATTGGGGGCTGAAACGTAACTGCCGTAGACCGGAGATACCGATTTTCCGCTACAACCGCTGTACCAAGGCTTCGGCGAAGCAGAGTAGGTGTTCGTCTGGTATTGGGTTATAAACTTGATTTCGAAGCCATAACCCGCCTTGACCTGTCCAGGTTGATTCGTAATATCAATCCAACCATCGCCACCGTACTTGTCTTTCGTCAGTTTGCTACGGAAAAGTACCTTTGTGATTTGGTAGCTTTCGTAGTAGTTGACGGTCTGCGTATAATAGTAGCTATACGTTGTTACACAATAACTGTAAGAATAACAACCAAGCTCACCGCACCATGAAACAGTCTGTAAATAACCGTACCATTCATGAATGTAATGAGTGGTTGTCCAGTTATTTTGCGTATGAACCGTCAGACAAGCATGCGATTGAGCACTCGCTTGGTGTCCCATGACTGAATTGTAAGCTACGTTATCGAGATAGGGGTCAGTCCCATCCGTTGACGTTTCTACATACTGTCTTGGAGCCGGATTGATCTCAAGCATGAACTGATTTTCCGTGCCGTTGGAGCTGTTTTGAATAGGAACATTCGAAACGGTCCATGAGATCGGATATTCTTCATTCGCAGGCAAATTTACAACTTGGCTTTTTACAATCGATCCGTATTTGTCCTTGATTTGAATCAAAACGTTTTTAGGTTGAGACTCAGGGTTCTTGTTGTTTGCAATGAAATCAAACGTCAACGTTTCATAGGACGTAGAATTCGGCGAAATCACGGATGAAGGTTTGATTGTAAAGTTGCTCACACTGAAATTGTTTACAGATCTCCATGTCTTCGAAGCGTCATCGTTTGTCGGGTCGGAACTTTGATTCGCATATTGAGGCGATCTGTTGAACCAGTAAATGCCGTAATCGACATGAATGGTCGGAACGCTTGGAACAATCGCATCTTTGAGTTCAATGACAACCTCATCGCCTTCTTTGTACAACGTTTCCGTTGCTTCTACCTTATCATATCGCTTGTAAACGGCGGCGTTATCCGTAACGTTGACATACAATGCCGCAAACGGGTTGTAGTAGTTGCCAGGTTCACCAACAGGCGTATTGCCTTTGTATTTCCTGACCGTAAACCGGATCGTGTAGGGAACGCCGGGTACAACGTCATTGGTCACATTCCCGCTTGGATCGATCAATTGGATCTTCTCAGGCACAACGCCAATGTCTTCCGGCTTAACATGGAAACGCAGTCTGCCGATGTTGTCATCCGTATACGAATCGTCGCCTTTGAGATAGAAACCTTGCGAAAGAGCGGCGGCATAAACGAATTCATTTTTCAGCTCCGCAGGGGAATTAGGAACGGTAAATTCCCAGGTTTGGACGTTGGTATTGTTTGAATCGTTGTCGTCCTTGGTTTTATCAAATGTGACTGAACCGCCGTAAGAAATAGAATATATTCGCGTTGCCGGATCGACGTTGATTCCAGGGATGACGTTCTCGTTGGGTTCGGTCGTCCACTTGCCGTCGATGTGCGAATCATCATCGTTGGCGACCATGGAACGCATGCGTATTGGTGTCGTATAATTCGTTGGATGATTACCTAAGCCATCCACAACCATGTTTTTGACGGTTGCTGTCACGACATAGGTCTTGCCTCGTTCAACTTCCTGATTGTTGATTTGCCAGTAAGTTGTTGTATCACTGTTGTCGTCTGCATTTCGTGTCATTAAGCCAACGACTTTGCCTGTATCCTTTTCTGTGACCTTAAATAAAGTTAAACGCAAATTCGGCTGAGGCGGAGATTTTAGTACAAAACTTGCATAATAGCCGTTGGTTTGGAACCCCGTGACTACTCCGGTGCTAACGCTCGGATCGTTATGGAGCGTGAACTTTCTTGCCCAATCTGCCGCGTCATCCCATAAATCCATATCTGGTCTTCTTAATTCAGGATTTGACGGAAAGAGGTATTTGATGAAAAGTTGTACTTTTCGTTCGAATTTTGCCCATTCTATAGGATCATTTGGGTCGTAATCAGCATCATATTCCGTCTTAATTGTTTTTCCGTGGTTCCAAGGTTCATCAATCCAAGCCAAATTAGCGGGTCTCCAATCCGAATCGAATTTAGTTGGGTAGTCTGCGGGAAAGTACGGATTCGGGATCGGGTATCCACTTTCACTCACTCCGGCATATCGGAATTCAAGCATCTTTCCATATAAATCAGGTGCTACTCCCTGGTTCGTAAATTTTGTTGTACCTGATGTACCAAGAACACCACCAGATTGAGCAAGAACACGATTGAAACTCTCAATGGACTGCTTTCCAGGTTCTACAGCACCCCACTTCACATTTTGCCAAAGACCTTTTATGCCCGGTTTCACAAGTTGATAATAGTTCGTATTATTACGATAAACATTATTCTCATACATTTGGGTGAGATCCATATTAGCATTGTTTCTAAGCACAGGATCCGGTTCAGTAATGGAATACCAAAGGAACTTATTTTGGAAGTTTTGCTCCCAAATTTTACGATCACCGTATCCAAATTGGTATTGTTTAGTCTCCGGCTTAAACGTGATGTAAGTTGGTAAATCCCCTTTTGCTGGATCTCGCACTTGATGTCCATTGCCATCGTCATAGTGTTTTGTTACCAAAGAATTACCGATATCCCCTATTCCAGCCGCATGAGATGGTACAGATACTTCGCTTTTGCTAAAAAAGCAAGTCATTAAAACTAACACAGCTATTGCAATTGTCGTAATAACTATCTTCTTCACAGAACCCCTCCCTTTTGCTTGTTTCCATTAATTATGTTGTGAAAAATCGAATTCGGCGACAGCTTTTTGGTTCGAGCCTGTCGAAGTCTATAGCATTATATGCAACTTTTTTGTAAAAAAAGAGAGAGGCGATATTCACCTCCCTTGTAAAAAATCCTTTTATTTTGGCTCTGTTAAACTTCATTGTTGTTTTTTAAATACGACTGAGCAGGAAAAGGGAAAAGAAATCCATTATGGTATAATCATATTTATACTTTTATAAATATGAAATAGCTTCCTGTGTTGTCCAAGTAGCACTGGCAAATGCTTTGTAATTGGTAACGGCTGCTTGGAAATCCCTTTCACTTGTCGCTGCTGTGGCATCGTATACAACAGCTGTTTCAAACCCATTTTCGATTAAATGCCTCATATGGGACTCTACACAAATGTTGGATAGGACCCCAGCAATAATCGTTTTCTCTTTTCTCTGTTGTCGTAGCTGGTAAATCAAGTCATTTGTTTGTGGACCAGCAACCTTGTGTGGGGTTGAAACAATTGTTCTCCTATCAAAAATGTAAGGTTTGAAAGAATGAACAAAATCAGCTCCTACTGACGGTGGTGTGTACGCATTTGTCACTTGATACATTCTAAGACCTAATAACATATTTTGTTCATATCCTGTAAATTTCCAGCCATAATCATGAGGGTATAAATAATGGGGTGACATGAAAAGCTGATACCCTTTATTCAGGGCAGTGCTCATTAAAAGTTCAAGGTTTTGTAAAGTGTTATTTTGCTCAATATTATCTTTTGTTAGATGATAGCCTCTTCCCCCTGGACTCAAGAAATCATTTTGTGGGTCTGTGATTACAATGGCGGTATTATTGGGATGTGGTCTAAACAACAAAATACATACCTCCCTCGCGGCTTAACTTATATATTGTTATGAACCAAACACGCATTTAATGTTAATTTTTCCAAGCAGTTCTAAATCGAGGGCTCTCTTCCTAACTTTCATCCCTTTTAACAAGGGTAAAATCCTTCGAATAAGCGAGCATGCGTGAGAAAACAGAATCGTACCGAGGGAGTTCAATAACCGCTCTATTCATGGGCGGTTTTTCTTTTGGTCAAAAATCAACAATAAAAGATAACAGAGCCTTTATTTTAGATCGAGTTTCTTGCCCTTCCAACCAATGTACACTTGAACGCCTCCAGGGGGCGTCTGAATTAAGACTTCGTGGTCGTCAATCACAAATTTTTTGTTTAGATACTCGTTAATGTCTTTCCCCATAAATCCGTCATCTAAGATGTGAAACAGCTTGTCATTGGTGTCGGGAAGGTAAAAACGCAGAATTTCTCGGACGATATAAGGTGTTTCATTATCTACGTCAGCTTCCGTCTTCGAACCATACCAATAATGCAATACAATGGTCGAGCGTGGCTGATTTAATGAACCGTTAGTAACGCTTATTGAGGCTGTATCTTCTTTACCGCCGTAAGGACTAAAATACCATCCTTCTCCGAGTCCAAGTTCATTTTTGAATATTTCGTAGTTTTTTGCCGGATCGCTTGTAAAAGTGGACTTCAGAACGGGCGGCTTCCACCCATCCGGCGTTTTGTAGGGCAAATCCAGTTCACCATAGACCATCGTCGAATCCGATGGAGCAGGGGAAGGAGCTGACGATGGCTTTGACGTTGTTTTCTCATCTCCACTCGTCGGGATATCGGGTAGGCTGGAAGTATCAGAAGACTCTCGTGGTCTTGCCAACAGTTCCCCCTTGCCATGCTCAACAAGATTTTTGATGAACTGCACCGCCTCCGCACGAGTCAGAGTGCTTTCTGCGTTGAACGAGGCGATGGTTTGCTTGTTTGGATCAGTTCCTCCGGCGAGCTGATTACCGTACAAAAACCGAATCGCATCGTTGCCGTCAAAGTGAACGCCCTGCGTAGCCGAAATCAACTCAGCGACCCGAAGCCGTGTTATTGGCTTCCCTCTCTCTCCTATCTCCTTCTCCCCTATTACGGGATAATTCATTTTCGCCGCGAAATCATAATATACGTCTGACCAACTCCCTGTTTGGCTTGCCGCGATATCTGTCTTGTATGAACGGATCAGCATGGCGAGAAACTCCGCTTCGGACACGTTTTGATTCGGCTTGAAAGTGCCATCTTCGTACCCTTTCACAACGCCTTTGTCGATAGCCCATTGTACGGTAGCTTCCGCCCAATGACCTTTGACATCAGGGAATCCGGTTCCCTTCGCGTATGTCGCTAATGCTGTCGTAATGCTGATTATGGTGACAAGTGCAATTGATATTGCTTTTTTAAACATTTTTCTCCACTCTCCTTCTCGTTTTTGTCAATTTTAATACTGAATTTTATTGGGACATATAGCTTTTCAGTCGAACCTTGTTTTAATTGCCTTGCACACAAAGCAATCCTATTAGAAAGAACAAAAAGAGAGGCATAGCCACCTCTCTTTTTTGCTATTATCTGTTTAATTCAGATTTAGCTTTTGCCCAGGCCGACTAATGTAGACCTGAACTGTTGTGGGAGTGGTCATGATTTCAATTTCTTGATCCCCGAGTTTAAAAACTTTGTTTTCGTATTGGGAAATATCTTTGCCTTGAGGACCGTAACCATCATCCATAATTTTAAAGAGAGTTTCATAATTATCTGAAGTGTAAAATTTAAACAATTCTCTTGCGATGTACGGTACTTTATTGCTCGGATTCACTTGATTTTCTATTCCATACCAACCGTAAAACACAATTGTACTGTAGATTCCGCCCCCGGTCACACTTAAAGCGGCTGTATTTTCTTTGCCGCAATAAGGGCTAAAATACCAGCCCTCTCCAAGGCCAAGTTCCTTTTTCAAAGTTTCATGGTCTTTCGCAGGATCCCAAGTCGCTGTTGACTGAATCAGTGGCGGCTTCCAATCATCAGCAACCTTATACCGCAAATCCTGTTCTCCCAAAACCATCGTAGCCATCATAGATGGGGTAGGGCAAGGAGTCGGCTTAACTGTAGGAAGTATTCCTGGCGGCATGACTACCGGAGGTTGTCCAATGAATACATATTCCCTATTTTCTTTTTTTTCCTGAACCATTGGATATTTTAAGATTTCGCCGACAAAATAAACTGAAACATAGAGTTTCTCATTGATTATTTTGGCGTTCGGAATTTTCTGACCGAACTCATTTGAAAAGGAACTATTCACGGTAATTGAAATCTTCCTACCATCTTTTAGCCTTATGATCCCCGACTTGTTTGTGTCATTCCATTCGAACTTATCGCCCATGCCTTCAACCACAGTTTGAATAGGCACATACGGAGAATCGTCACTGAAATCTGGTTGATTCTGATCGTCTGTTATTAGGTGTCCATCCACATAAAACCAGGAAGTGCGTTCTTGCGAAGGAGCATCCGGCACTGTGGACGTTTCTGGAGGTTTCTCAGTGAACTCTCCATTTGCCCAATGAAGAGAATAGTTTTTATACCCGACATTTGGTAATTGATATTCTTCGCCTCTTACGGTCACGTTTGGTTTAGAATATGCGATACTGTTATCTTTTGAAACAATAGTGTCAAGAAGGTTCTTAATTGTTTCTTCCGATTCCGGCATACCCACCATTTGCAATTCTTTGACAAAGAATGCAAGATCTTTTTTATCCGGTGTACCAACAACATCAAATGACCAGGTATCCCAAGCAAACGGACTCCCAATAAAAATTTCATCGTAACCATATGTGCTAATAATTTTTCCATTCTTCCACACGATGATTCCATATTCCTCATCCGAGGCGGTAAATTCATAAGATGTATGCATTTGCTTGTTAAGCGACTCAAAGCGATCGAGCAGTGTACTCTTAAAACCTTGCGATGTGCCTAAGTTCTCACAGGGCGTTAGTTGTTCGCCATTTTTTAAAGCCTTTGCTCTCTCGATAAGGATACTCGCAGATTCTCTGGTAAGTTTCGCGGTCGGGTTGTAGTTCTCCATGTAGTCGCCCTTATCGTTGTAAGCACCGCAAGCCAAGTTCTCCTGATAAAGAAAACGAATAGCCTTTAATTTCGTTACACCTATTTCTTTATTGAGCAAGAGATAAATGACTCTGGCCGCTTCGCCGCGTGTAATCTCAATGTCACGGTAATTTAATGGCGACCTGCCACCAAAAGAGCCAAGGTTAATGATACCAAGCTTTGTCGTATAATCATAATACGGATCTGCCCAATGTTGTTTTGTAGGCAAAACAGGTTCGCCGTATAGGGCTACAACTGCATCCCTCACAAATTCGGCGTGGGTAACATACTTGCTTTCGTTGGTACTTGTTGCGTGGACATTAGCAAGCGGTTCAACAAAGAGTACCACCGCCATTAATAGCAACAAACCAAGCTTTTTCATCGATAAGTCTCCTCCTGCTTGTAAAATAGCACGTCTAATCTTTATACTCGACTGCGTTCGAGCTACTCATGCATCAAAGCTTTGTTGTTTCAGCTTATCGACCATTTCCTCAATTTTCCCCGTTCGCTTTCGCCAAAAAAATAGGAAGCTGTTTAAGTCTTTATTAAACTCCTTTATCGCATAGCCCTCGACTCTGGTATGGATCATTTCCTCGCTAATGCCAAGCAGATCAATTAACACTTGTTTTGCTGGCTTCTTGTTCGTATCGTGAAACAAAGCGGAAATCACTGTATCTACAATTCCCCCAATCCCAAACTCCTTTCGTCTCTCGAAATAGTGGTGAAAGGTTTCTCTATCTTGAAGTAAGTACATTGCAACGAATCGCCTTGCCTGATGATGGTTATCGACCATTGCAATGATATCTTCGATTAATTGATCCGGAAATAGATGGTTTTGCAATTCCTGCAAATAGCCCACAAAGAATTTCTGGTCGAATTCCACTGTTTAAGCCACCTCATGAATAATGAATCTCTCCAATGGTTCAGCATCAATCTTTTGCAAAGACAACACTCCGAGAATCAGTTCAAGAACGAATTTTAGTGTCACGATCCATGTTCTGCCTTTACGATAATACCAGTTATCGCTTTCTTTCATGTTGTCTGCGATTAATATATACCTGTAGTTTAGCCCCGATTCCTGCTTGTAGGCTTGAAAAGTCTCGACAACGAAATGGGAATATGGCATTTTGGTCAATATTTCTTTGACCCGTTCGTTCTCGCACCAGATTTCAAGTTTTTTCGATTTTTGACCGAGGATTTGGAACGAAATCAAACGATTATCAATCAATATTTCGCGTTTTCGCAGAAACAATCGATTGAACAACGCTGGCAATGTCGGCACCTCCTTCGCATCCAACTATCTACTCGATCGCAACAAAAATTATTGAACAAGGTAGCTCTTTTTCAACATCATTCCAGCCCCCTCAGTTTATAGAACTTTTTCAATGACCCGCTCGATTTCAACCAAATCCCCTGTACTGATTCCTAAAACCGCCTTTTCATCAACAATCACCGTAAATTCTTCGCCATCTACGATCTCGTCAACTTTTCCCTCAACAGCTCGCTCTATCTCTTTCTTCACTTCATCCGAAACGTCAATTTTAAATGTAATCATGCTAATCTCTCCCCCTTTCTCATAATCGACTTCGGTTAGCCCTTGCTTATATGCGTTGCTCAAAATAGATACCAATCTGGTATCGCCGTCGAATGAGACTCTCTTGCAAAAGTCGCAGAAGAAGTGCGGAACATTGTTGACGACAATTTTGGATTCAAAGACGAATTGTTCGGTTGTACCAATCCGATGCTCCGCTTCCTTACCACAAATGCAAGGCGTTCTTTTCCTCATCTCAACCATATTCTAATCTTCATAAAAATCTCATTCGACTTTGGATCTGGCTTTTTGCTTCAATTTCTTGATTACAAGTCCATTTTGCCTTGGGACGGCAATAAACTCATCGCCAACATGGAGATTAGCTTGATTCAAGATAGCCGTTGGAACAACAAAAACGCATTCATCTGTAGTGTCCGCAATCGGAATAATCCGATGGTAATAATCCACCTTTTGCTCTTCATTCATTCTTCTTTCTCCCTTCCCGTAATGGATTTAGAACAACATGGTTCTAAGGTAGTAGCCTATTACAAGACCCCCAATAAGCATTACCAGATCGGCAATAATTTCAATGATTAAGTTTTGAACGAAACGTTTTTGTGTGAATTTGTTTAGTTGATCTTGAAAAAGTTTTCTCAAGAGTGTTTGCATCTTAATCGTCTCCTTTTTTGTGTGCGAGTGCCTGACTATTTTTCTGAGGTCTTTTTCATGTCCTCTGGAGAGGAGGAGTTGCGTTGACTTGTTTGAGCAAACCTTAATGTCTGCAATAGCGTTAATGCATACTCTTGATTGAGTTCATCCAACGTCAAGAAAACAGAGTTTAGTTCAGCAATTTTGTCCACTTGTCTTTTCAATTGTGTCATGAACGCTTAACACCTCCGAAAAATGTGTTACTAACACAATTTAACACTATATTTCTGAGTTGTCAACTCATTTGCGGCAAGTCATTTGTGTTGACTACGTTATTTTTGTGTTGTACAGTAAATATAACCTTAACTTTAACACAGGGAGGGAGACGAGCTTGCATGACAGGATCAAAGCCATCAGGGAACATCTCGGGCTATCACAACGAGAGTTCGGCGAAAAACTTGGCGTTAGCAGAGATGTGATCAGCAATTTAGAATATAATCGAGTCCAGCCAAAGGAACTATTGCTCAAGCATATTTGCGAACTTTTTTCGGTAAATGAGAAATGGTTGCAAACAGGCGAAGGCGATATGTTTTTGGATCAAAAACCTCATAACAAGAAACTTGATGAAGCAATTGCCATATTCAAGGACTTAGAGCCAGACTTTCAAGATTATGCTCTCGAACAGATAAGGAAACTGTCGGAATTACAAGCGAAGAGGCGAGATTCCATTCAAGACAAATAGTTTTTCAATGGTGTTGCAACCCTAACGAAATTGAAAAGGTCAGCCGAGAGGCTGACCCTTAATTTTGGAAAGCTATTAACTTATAATAGCTTGTTGTTCGTTTCATTGCGTTTTCACCCTTTCAGTTCGATTCTTCCAAGACAACAAATCGTCCGGCATGCCATAAATATATAAGCGAGAATTCATCATTATCATCGATGATAAGGTGTTCATCGTCAGCTTTATCGTAAAGTATACGGTAAAGCTGGTATGGCGTAACCTCACATTCTTCCAAATCTTCGTCAAAGGTTGGCAACCAATACGTTGCCTCCTCTATGGTTTGAACTACCCTGCAAACATACCCCTTTGGTTCGATTCTGAATTGTTTGAGTTCGTCTTTGCTTAGTGGCCCCTTGATGTTATTTTCTCTCATGTATTTCGCAATTCTTCTTATGCTATATCGCGGCAGACACCGTGGGGTCGGGACTGCATATATCCCTTTTGGAAATGCATCGTCAAACTCGTCGTCACTAAATTCCTTCAACAGCTCATCGTCGTTCATACAAGCCCCCTGCTCATCCACCTTTCGTGAGCATATGATATCGCCGAAAACGGCTGTTGTCAACCAATATTTGGATGCTGTTACCTTGAAAACAAGATCGGGAAAAAGGGCAAGGATTTAGGGAGGCTAAAGCTTTGTGTACATATACGATAACTTTTGCGTAAACAGCTTCAATCGCCATGACATGCAGACCGAGCAAGATATGCCAACCGAAAATGATGATGACGATATTTCATTCTAAAGCGAAGGTTCGATGCTTCGATAATTTAATACCGACTTGCTTTCTTGGTTTAACGCACTAAATTCGAATTCTGATTGCCAGGCGAAATTGCGAATCGCCTGGTATTTGCCTAAAGACTAAGCGAATAAGCAAATGCCAGTTGCGATGAGTATTTGCCCAAAAGCCAAAGCGAAGGCGACTTTGAAAGCCTGTTTTCGACAGGCGTGCGGAGGCACGCACCGAGCGAATTGGCAAAAATGCATGTCGCTTTTAGGATTTTGAGCGATAATTTAAGTCTATTAATATATGCAACCATTAATTTACAATTAGAAGATTCTTCTTATGTTTTCCGCAAGTTGTTATCCGAATACGCCAGCAGAATAAGGCTTTTCTCTTGTTGCCAAAAGAAGCGGCAACACACTAAATTTTTTACGCGAAGGCGAGAGTGAGCATTAGCTGTCATTGTCATTCAGCCGGAAGATGCGGCAACAAAGAAATTCGCTTATCGACAGACGACTTGGCAAGTCCACACTGCTTTTCGAAAAGTTTTGTCGCTAATTTATAGGTTTATGTTCTCCGAAAGTTGAAAGTAAAATATTTCACATTCTATAGAGCCTGGCATGCACTTGAAAAGGAAATAAGTATCCTACTCCTTCTACGCCCCCTGGCATTTTAAGCATTTTGAAGCAATTTCGCTCAAACTTTTTCTAAAAAACTGCGAAAAGTCGGGCAAAATCAGGTCGTTTGAGGATTGAGGTTTAGGGCATAAGGGTTTCCCTCTACCCTCCCCTGATTTTTTCCAATTCTGTTATATAACAAACTGCAATGAAGTTTCCTAATTTTTAAATGTGCATTAAAATGATTTCCAAAAGGAAGCGAGGGGAAACGACATGCTTAAAGATACCATTGAAAAACGCATTGGGCGAAATGAAACCTTGCCACATCCCGAAATGGATGTCATGTGGAAGGGAATGTGGCGGTGGCTGTTTCAATTGCACATTCCGTTTTATCTCTTCTTGGTATTTTACCAGGAGTATTTTCCGTTTTTGGCGACGATGGACGCGGCAATCGTTATGTGTTTTGTCGTTTATCACCTTACGATTCGCCAGTTCATAAAAAGAGGCGTAGTGCAAGCATTTTACCGTCAACGCTATTCGAATGCCAGCGGCATGTTTTGGTCATTTCTGCTGATTGGATCCTTTATTCGAACCATTATGCTCGGCTTGTATTACGGTATCAGCCTCGGATGGGTATCGGGAGACGCAACGAAAGAACGCTGGCACTATTACTTGGCTGATTTGCAAAGCAACCTTTCCAGTTTGACCGGAGCTATCGTCGGGATCGGGCTTTGCCTGTATCTGCTTTACAGTTTATTCTACAAGGAGCGTTTCATCTCGGTGGCTGAGTATTCGGAGCGTGTTGTAAAGGCTATGAGGCAACGGGGCTTGGCATTTAACGAAGCCGCGAGAGCTGTCTTGAGCCTGCGGGAAAAAGAACTGGCTCCTGCGGTGAGAGTGAGCGAAAAAACGGAGAATAATGATGGGAATTTGTTTGCGAAGTTCTTTGGTGATTTCATTGGGCAACCGCAAACTGAACGGAGAAACGTGAGTGATAGGGATCAAGGATTCGAAAAATGTGCTTGCGGTAACAAGCGAGAATTGAGATACCTATCTAAGCTTGGTAGAGTGAGGGACAAGCTCGTAACGGTGACAGGAGTTCCTTTTCATTATTGCGTAAATTGCGAAAGGGGATTAATGACGGAGATTGATCGCTTGCGATTTACAGAACTGGTCAAACAGGCTGTTGAAACAGGCAGGAATGAAATAGAATTCCAAGTGAAGGTTTATTAGAGGGCAATCCTTTATTGAGCATTGCCCTCCGTTTGGTTGGATTAGATGTGCTCGTAATAATTCGCATCGGAATACATGCCAATCATTTCGTTCATTTTCTGCAAAGTCAGTTCGATGCAGGGTATATTTTGATATATTCTATGCCAACGGGTTTGTCCTCATACTCTTCTTTTCTTTCATTCCATACCTCTTCAATGATGTAAAAAGACGACCACAGTTCATCAATATGTTCTGGAACCTGAATCTTCTGAAGTATTTCTAACATATTGCTTTTCCAGTAGTGGTTCTCGTTCTCGATTAACAATATTCGTTTATATTCACTCGTCGTATAATCGGAAAATTTTAATTTGCAATCTTCAAAATGCTCATTCATTCTAACTTCTATGGCTTCCTTTTTAGGAATGAAATAATCCCTTACGCCAGATGGATACTCAATGTACTGAACATAAAAGTCGCTATCTATATCAGCTTTCTGAAGCATAAAGGATAACTTATCGATTGTATACTCATGATAAAAACTGAATCTGTCTGCTCCGTTCAATCCGCAATCAATGATATTTTTAACGAGGCATTGAACGTTTTTTTCTACAATAGCATCAACCAATCTTTTTTCTCTTTCACCTTTGTACGATAATATTTCTTCAACTACCGAACGGCGAACTCCAAATCTTTTTCCCAAAAACTCTACATTTTCTGGAATTCTTGAGATGCTTAGAACATAGCCACGTAAGAAAATGCTTTCAAGATCGGTTGGCAATACAATATTGAGCTTCTCTAATAATTCATTGGCTTTTGCAAATGTATTTTTCGCAATATCATTGATAATTTTCTTCTCAAATCTTTTTCTCCTACTTGTCTCTTTCTCATCCTTTTTAATATCTGTGGCGAACATTCGATGCTGTGACTTAGCTTCTATAACAATTTTTTCATTTGGATTGGACTTGTTTACGAATATAGCTTCTGGCTGTTTGCCTCTATTTTTTATCTCAACTTCACAGCATCTTTCCAAGCGAAAATCTTTATAGTGCTTATTCATGAAAACTCTCAGTGAAGTGAAGTATTCGCATTTTTTGCACATGTTTTTCAAAAGACTCGTATCGCCTTTATAAAAGATATGATCTTCATTCCCTTTGAGACAGGGAAGTATTAATTCTAAATTAATCATTGCGATCCCCTTTCGACTGCTGTAGAAAAACCATTTCCATAAGTGTGAAAAGTAGCTTAAAATCTGTTTAAAGGGAGGAATAGATCGTGTTTATATATATGTTGTCCAGTATCGATACTCATGCCGACAAAGGGTTTGGCGTTACCGCCGAATCCTTTAAAAAAGCGGCAGATCATTTAAGCAATTCCGACTTCAAAGAGGGTATGCTTGTACAAGGGGAAATGCCCGTTCTGTATTTATATCGTCATTCTATTGAATTATTTTTAAAATCACTAATAATGCATATACACGAAGAAGTGAGTATTCCGTATATGAATGTGACTGCCAGCGGGAATCATCAATTCATGGTTAACGATAAAGGAACCCCTCTCTATATTGAGAACTGTCATTCATTGAAACTTCTTTTCGAGTACCTCTGCAAGTTGATAAAGGAGAACGAAGATCGGTTGAAAATGCAAGCACCTAATGCAAGCTGGCTGATAACGGGAAGAATTCGGGGTTACATGAAATCAATTTATGAACTTGACGACAAAAGCGACTATTTTCGCTATCCTATCTCCCGCGATCAATCCAAAGACAAAGCTAAATATACGATGAAAAGGATCAAGGATAAAGATTTAAGGCGTGTGACGAACAACGTAGAGGGCAAAGTAATTCTCGCTACTAAAAATCGAAACGGTGACATTCAAAACATCTATATGAGGGACGAGAATATTCTCAAGGAGATTACTACTGCTTTAACTGAAACCGCAGAATATTTTAGCGGATTTCATATTATGACTCGAATGGAATTATGTAATGGATGGTAATCCACTTTCGAATATAATCGAGTGATTGCCATCCGTCGTTAACAACTAACGCCTCATTAGATTCGCATGCTTAATCCCGTCCATAAAGTCGTTAGTGATGTTGTAGTCGGTAAATTGTACTTCTATCCGTTCTTGCATAAGAGCATCGACTCCCCAATCGCTTAGAATCGCCGAAAGCCGCGTTCCTTTTCGTTCCTTGGAAATGAAATCAATGAATGTAGATTCAGCCTGGGCTTTCAGATTTTTTGAAGCGAATTCATCGATTGAGACGATGCCAACCCTCAAGAAAAGATCCTCCTTGAAATAGCGACGAAACATAAGGTACATACATGCGATATGAGTCACCATTCGATAAATATTGGTCTTGTTGTGGATATCAAAAATTAACACGGTCACGTTGGCTCTATTTTGAATGAACTTGATTTGTGCGACATGTGCATTGAAAGCAAGCATCGTCTCGACCGTATAATTATCAAGCTTCTCTGCCTTCGTCAAACCTCTTTCAGCTTGTATGACTGTTTCGTTTTTAAGATCATCAATCGGCGAAGTGGAAGAGGAATATAGTCTGCCCTTCCCCTTACCTTCTGTTGATTCCGAACCCTTTCTTAGCCCTTCGGCAAGTTTTTGTTTGATCTCCTGTATTCTTCTCATGTCATAATCGACATTTGAAACGTTGAGTAAATGTTGAAGCGTAGTATCGTTCCTTAATTTAGTCATGAAGAAGATTGCTTGATTTTTGTTGAGAAGGATTGTGCTGTAGTCACGCTCCAACATGTTTTTAATCGTATCAAACGTAACTTTTTTGCCTTCTTTTTGGATTCGAGGGACAAGCTTTTTGAGAATATAGCAGTTTTTAAAGATGCTAACCAGAATGCGTTCGTTTCCGTTTGATCGCGGAACCGAAGCGACACTGTAGCTATCCTGTTTTCCTTCGATGAAGCGGATGCCATATTTCCGCAACGTTAGCATTTGCAATTGAGTCTTTTTGCCGAAAGCGGTGAAAGTTTCTTTTTTTAGAACCTCGTTGTGAACAAGTTCGATGATTCCGCTGTAAAACGTCGAAAAGTTTTTTGCTAAACCCATTAACTCGGCATATTGATACAGTTGCTTCATCAGCATAACCTTATTGCCGAAATGATAAATGATTTCGAGATAAGATCGGTACTTCTCACAAACCGATTGCTTGTTTGCATTTGAAATGCTCATAATTGTATCGCCTCCTTTAGATTCGGGTGGTGTCGTACTTGTAATTCATAATTTGAACAAGTGCTTCTTTGGCTTGTAGTTCCGCCTCGCCATACGAATTTGTAATGACTTCAAAGGCTATCGTCGATCCTTCTTTGTTGACATAAACGGCATCTGGCATCGAAATCAAGCCTTTGTTAAGCATATCTTCATATAACTTGGCTTCTGCTTCCTTGCCTTGATCTCGAAGATCGTTCAATTGCTCAAGAAATTGATCTCGAATTTGACTTTCTGTTTTCCAGTATTCTCGCAATTCCACTGGTAAGCTAAAGTATTTTTCTGCAATTGCTAAGTCATGGGCAGGACTTTGAGCGTGGTACGCTTGACTTAAACCGAAAATACAAGAAGCCGTTTTTCTTCCGATTTTCGTCAATTTATAGCACTCTTTAATGTGATTGCCCCGCTTATATACAACTTTTTCGATATAGCCATCACTTATCAGATTTTTAATCCGCCTATCCGCCAAACCACACGCTTGCAGATGCTTATGACTTACGTGTCCGGCTCGGGCTAAGGCAGAAAAGGCTAAGCGATCTCTGTTGAAAAATTGTGCGATGTACGGTTTCTTTCGTCGTGCCATATGTGACAACACCTCCTTTTGCTGAATGATTGTTCGCGGCGGCAGTAGATTGGTTTGTGCGACCATCGTAGATGGGCGAATGAGCATTTTACGTCTCGCAGAGACGTTTGCCGCGTGATGCGGCAACATGCATTTGCGGCTCGTCAGAGACGCTTGACCATCGGCAGATGGTCAACAATGCTTTTGCGTTTCGGCAGAAACGCTTGACCCATCGGCAGATGGGGCAACATGGTTTCCCCAGAGGGGCGAGTTTCAATGGCTCCGTTTTGCAGTGAGTGCCGAAGGCCGAACGGTCGCCGATAGGCGAGCACAACGGAGCATGGTGGTTCTTACTGAGCCGATTTTCCGTAGGAAAGAGGCGAAGTTAGAACCCACCCATTGAAACGAAGCCCCTCTTCTCGCTATTGATATCGTAGATAGACCAAGGCGGTAATATAACTGCTCCTGAATTTTGCCAACAAAAAAGGCTCCACGCACAAGGCGTAGGAGCCTCTTCCCGCTTGCGGGAAGCAAAAACGCCAGGTCGGGGGATGATACCGAGCTGGCTTTTTGTCAGTATTTTCACTGATATCGGAGCAAATCAAGTGCACGTTTGTTCATCTCGCGGAGATCAGCAAAGCCGCTATCAATATTGACTTTCGTTTCAAATCGCTTCGAAGGATTGTTTGAAGCTTGCTTTCGTTTGATGCCTCTACGTGGTTTATGCGGCTGATCTGCCATCGATTGTTTTCGCTCAAGTATATCAAGACGAAGCTGTATGTCGGCAACTGACTGTTTCAATGCGTTTATTTCAAGTTCGATCCGTCTCGAATTCATAGCTGTATCAACCTCCTCAATTAGTGATAATTGTAACAATACGGCGAAGTAAAAAACAAGACTGCCGTTTGTCTGTCGCAAATTGTTGGTAAATGTCAAGTGCCAATTGAATTAAATATCAACATGATAATCATGTCCGTCTTTTACCTTAGCCAAGAGCTTAACAGCTTCGTGCGAATATTTATTCATTTCGGACTTGTTAGTCTTTATGGTTACGTGATACTTATTGTCTGAAGCTTTGATATTAATACCTTTCTCCAATTTGATTTGATTAATCAGTTTGTCTGCCCCGTGCCATCTCGGATAGCCAAGTTGTTCTCCAACTTGCGTTAGTGTGAACGGATACTGAATGTTAATTTGGCTCGGTTTGTCCAACAATGCAACTCCGTACAAGTTAGGCAGACCCTCATCCTCATGTAACACCTTCTCTATCATTTCAAAGTTTACATCAACACTTCTTCTCGGAATGTCACTCCGCACAAGCTTATATGTCCGAGCTAATAAAGCCCTCAGTAACTTGGGATGCACATTCTCAACGGCTTTGTTGGCTGAAAAGGTTTCTAATATCCAATCAAAACTGTTACTTTCAATGTATTTAACACGAATTTCTTTACCATTGACGACAAATACCTTTTCCTTTGGCGGGTTGGAATTCTCCGTAAGGTTTTTGTTGTAAGCTAAAAAATAAATGTTGGGAATAAGTTCGCCTTCGTTAGAATAATCTCATCAATATCAGATAAGATCGAGAGGATATTTTTGTCATTCCCGCTGTATCCAATGAATAGCAGTGGGTGTTCCGCAAAAAATGTCAGCAACTTCGCACTAAGATATTTTTTCTTGTTTATAAACACTTCATAATCTTCATTGTTAAAGACCAACTCACGGTAATCTGTAATACAACCATGAATTTTGAATATTTCACCGATTGCCATCGTGTCAGGTTTCAATACCTGCTGACCAATGACTGGTTGATAATCTGGAAATATCTTTTCGAGAAGAGTATCATAATTGGTCGTAATAATGGCATGAGGCTGAATATTTCTAAGTAGCCTAATCTCCTTTTGATACTCAACATTCTCGATTTCATCTACACTGCCAGGTGTAATTTCCTCAAACAATTTTTTTATTTGATATTTGATATACGATGATTTTGGCACTCTTGAATCAAATAATTCAGAAGGAAACTGTTGCTTGTTAGCCCATGCCCACTCCCGATATGAATTTGTATATTCTGTCCCAATATCCTCTAATCTAAATCCATCTTGAAGATAAAATCCCACTTCATTTTTAATCAACGGGCATCGCCTTTGTAGTTCCTCTAATAAGCCGATCCAACTTGGTCCATTAAAAAATCTTTGCGACAAGCCTGAACCAACAAATAAAATAGGCTGTGTTCCCATTTCATTGAGACAGTCCTTAATGTCTGCACTCACATCAGAGATATAGTTCATATACTCCATGCTTTCACCCCTCCCCATCAAGGCATCATCCACATTTTGATATTAACAAAACGCCAAAAAAAGCGGCTGTACTAAACATTCGCGATTCAATTCCACAACTGAATAAGGTTTTTCCCAATCCCCAATCTTCCAAAACCCTGTACTATATGCACCGAAAATAAAGTCGTATAGCCCCAATCCACATTCTCCACATCGCTCAAACCCTTACCACGACTGGATTCCCGTCCCCTCTCCCCTGTATTT
>NZ_JXAK01000053.1 GCF_000829455.1 Gordoniibacillus kamchatkensis | reverse complement strand
CTTGAGCCACTTGGGTATCTCTCCATAGAAAATGGCTCCCCGAACAGGACTCGAACCTGTGACAACTCGATTAACAGTCGAGTGCTCTACCGACTGAGCTATCGGAGAAGAACAGTTTTAATTTTATTCAGTTTCAGACCTTAAGTCAAGTGTATACGATTGCAGCTTTCCCCGACATTTGCCACAGACGTACTTCCGCACGTCCAGCTTCCTTTTCCGCAAATACTCGGTCCCGCAGCGCCCGCAGACGAGCTTGTACCGGTATGGCAGGCGCTTCGGGACAGCGCGGTCCGGCAGCGTGCGGCAGTAGCGGGAGCCGCCCACCCGTTTCAGCCATTGCTTGAAATCGGCGTCGCGATGCCTGTAGCCCCGTTTTAGAATGTGCAGATGATAATGGCATAATTCGTGCTTGATGATTTTCTCGACCTCGTCCGCGCCGAACGCCTCGAGCTGGGCGGGGCTGATCTCGATGTCATGGGAATGGGTAAAATAGCGCCCTCCCGTCGACCGCAGCCGCCGGTTGAAGCGCGCCTTGTGCCGGAACGGCAGCCCGAACGAAGCGAGCGAGACGCGCTCCACCCAAGCTTGCAGCTCCTTGTCATCCATGTATGCTGTGCCCCCTTAACCGCTGTCCCACGCGGCAATCTACTTGAATTATGCCACCGCAATGGGCTACACTGTCAAGTAGTTGATCTCGCGGAGGAGACATGTCCTTATGTCCAAATTCAAATACGCCATCTTGCATCTGCAAAATGCCGCGCCGGCCGCGGTCGAATTCCCGGCGACGCATCTGTACCAGCTGACCGCTTTGCACCAGCGCCTGCACAAAGAGCTGACGAAGCTGACCGCCAAGAGCGTGCCGCCGCTCGCCGAAGTCGTCGCCGAATGCGAGGGGCTCGAGCCGGTCGCACGGCGCTGCGCGTCGTGCCCGGCCTGGACTACATGAACGAGCTCGAGCGCTCGTTCTCCGCCATCGAAGAGCGGTCGTACCCGCTCATCTCGCTGCTGACGGAAATTCGCGCCCTGCAAGCGCAGCTTGAGCAGTGGTACGAAGAAGAACTCGAATAGGTTAAGCATCGGCACAATAAAGGCTTGCATCCGCCTCAATCCGGCGGAATGCGGGCCTTTTCCCGTCACTCGTTTTGGGCTTGGGCTTTGCGTACGATCATTTTCTCCGCGATCCGTATCGCGCCCAGATCAGAACGGTCGCTACGGCTGTTCCGATGACAGACCCGCCTGCATGCAGCAGGAGAACGGGAATCCAGATCAAGCTTAACACGAAATGAATTTTGCGGATGAGTTTATGGCGCGAACGCTTGAGCAGCCAGCCGTACAAAGCCAAGCCGCCCAAAATAAGAAAGGATGCTAGCCCCGTAAAGATCTTGTCGTCGTTAAGCTTCGTAAAGAGATAATAGCCTCCGTGAACGACGATCAGAACGAGCGCGGCCCAGCCGGTGAACGTGTGGATTTTGTACAGCGACTTGCTTAGCAGCTTGACCCACTTTAGCGGGGAAGCCAGCTTTTTCTTGAACGCAAACCAGGAGAAGCTGACCGCACCGCAAACAATAGCCAGCGTGCCGACAGCTTGAACGGTTCGAACTCTTCCTTCCGCCGCGGAAGCTGGCCGCCAGCCGCAGGCAGAGGATGCCGGCCGCCCTGCGGCGGTAACGGATGCTGGCCGTGGGACCGGGCATAAAAGGAATAGGCCGCCAGCAATACGCTCGCGAGCACGAGCACAAAGGCCGGAATGAGAACGGAACGATTGATTTTCATAGATGGTTCTCCCCTGCTATGTTTGTCTCTATACTATCTCCTCCATCTGAATTGCTCATGAAAGGACGCTGAAAGATTTCTGAAAACGTCCGCCGTTAAATTGTTGCGCCAGCCATGCACACGGAGCCCGGCTGCCCCATATGCTGTTATCAGTCAGGCAGAAAAGGGGATGGCCGCCATGCCGCAATGGCTGTGCAATCAGCTCATGCGGGCGTCTACAACAAGAACCGCCGGCAAATTCAGCTCTTGAACGACAGCTGGTTTTTTTACCGCACCCGGTTTGCGCCTGAGTCGGAGGAGTCCTCGGAACTCAGCCCCAATCCGCAGTTGCACTAATTCGATAGCATGCGAAAAGCAGATGAAGCGACGGCCGGCGACAAGCGCGCCGGTCATGCTCCATCTGCTTTATTCGTTACGGGCTCCGCCGTTAGTTCGGACGCTTCATCGTCAGACTGACGCGCCCTTTCTTCGGATCGACGCCGAGCACCCAGACGGTGACCGTATCGCCGACGGAAACGACGTCCATCGGGTGTTTGACGAACTTGTCGCTCAGCTGCGAGATGTGGACGAGCCCGTCGTTCTTAATGCCGATGTCGACGAAAGCGCCGAAATCGATGACGTTGCGGACCGTGCCTTTGAGCTCCATGCCCGGCGTCAAATCTTCGAGCTGCAGCACGTCCGAGCGGAAAATCGGCCCCTCCAGCTCCTCCCGCGGGTCGCGACCCGGCCGCTGCAGGCTGTCCAAAATGTCGCGCAGCGTCGGCACGCCGACGCCGAGCTTCGGCGCCAGCTGCTCGGGCCCCAGGCGCTGCAGCTTCTCCTTCAGCTCCGGCGTGCCGAGCTGGCTCAGCTCAAGCCCCAGCTCGCGGAACAGCCGGTCGACGACGCCGTACGATTCCGGGTGGATCGGCGTGTTGTCGAGCGGATTGCGGCTGCCGGGGATGCGCAGGAAGCCGACGCACTGCTCGAACGTTTTGGCACCGAGGCGCGGCACTTTCTGCAGCTGCTGGCGGTCGGCGAAGGCGCCGTTTTCCTCGCGGTATTTGACGATGTTTTTTGCGGTCGTCGCGTTCACCCCGGATACATAGGACAAGAGCGACGGCGACGCCGTATTGAGATCGACGCCGACATGGTTGACCGCCGATTCGACGACAACCTTAAGGCTTTCTTCGAGACGCTTCTGCGCCACGTCGTGCTGGTATTGGCCGACGCCGACCGCCTTCGGCTCGATTTTGACGAGCTCGGCGAGCGGATCCTGAAGCCGGCGCGCGATCGAAATCGCGCTGCGCTCGGCGACGTCGAGGTCCGGGAATTCCTGCTGCGCGAGCTTCGACGCCGAATAGACGGACGCGCCCGCTTCGCTGACGATCAGGTACTGCAGCTTGCGCTCTTTCACCTCGGCAATCAATCCGGCGATAAACTGCTCGGTCTCGCGGGATGCCGTACCATTGCCGATGACGATCAGATCAACGCCGTATTTGGCGATCAACGCTTTGATTTTCGCTTTCGCTTCCTCCACCTTGTTGTTCGGCGGCGTCGGGTATGTGACGGCAATTTCCAGCATTTTGCCGGTCGCGTCTACGACGGCCAGCTTGCAGCCTGTCCGGTACGCCGGGTCGACGCCGAGCACGACCTTGCCCTTGACCGGCGCCTGGAGCAGCAAATTAGCGCAAGTTCTCGGCAAAAATTTGAATCGCATGCTCCTCCGCCCGCTCCGTCACTCGCGCGCGCACTTCGCGCTCGATGGACGGGGCAATGAGGCGTTTATACGCGTCTTCCACCACTGCCAGCAGCGTCTCCCTGACAACGGATTCGGGACGCACGTACTGCTTCGTTATGTATTCATGAATGCGCTCTTCCGGCACTTCGAGGCGAACTTTAAGCACCTCTTCCCGTTCCCCGCGATTGATGGCCAGCACACGGTGCGGCGGCAGCCTGCGAACAGGCTCCTGGTACTCGTAGTACATTTCGTATACCGACTCCGCCGACTTGTCTTTCGCCTCCGTCTGCAGCACGCCGTGGTCGTGCGTATAGCGGCGCACCCACGCCCGTACTTTGGCGTCGTCGGCGATCTGCTCGGCGATAATGTCCATCGCCCCTTGCACCGCCTCGTCGGCGGTTGCCACGCCTTTGTCGGCGTTTACGTAACGCGCGGCCTCTTCTTGCAGCGATCCTCTGCGAGGCTGCGAGACGATCCACTCGGCGAGCGGCTCGAGGCCTTTTTCCTTGGCGACGCTGGCCCGCGTCTTGCGCTTTTGCCGGTACGGCCGATACAGATCCTCGACCTCCTGCAGCTTCGCCGATTGCTCGATAGCCGTCCGCAGCTCGCCGGTCAGCTTGCCTTGCTCGCCGATGAGCCGGATCACTTCCAGCTTGCGGTCTTCCAAGTTGCGCAAATATTGCAGCCGCTCCTCAATGTCGCGCAGCTGCGTCTCATCGAGCTCCCCCGTCATTTCCTTGCGGTAGCGCGCGATGAACGGCACCGTATTGCCTTCGTCAAGCAGCTCCACCGCCGTCTTGACGCGGGACTGCCCGATGCCGAGCTCCGCGGCGAGCTGCTTCATGATGCGTTCGCGGATTTGGGCCGCCTGCTCGTCCGACAGCTCCATTTTGACCGCGCGCAGCTCGTCCTTGCTGAGCTTAGGATCCGCAGCAGTTTCGTTACCCGCCATAATTGTGTTGCTCCTCTCCGGTTTGCCTATAATGAGAAAAACTCCTATCGAGTTTTCCCGAAGATGGGCGACCGCGTTTAGCGGAAGCTTTTATCGCCGTTCAGAATGCTTTTCTCGCTGCAACGCTTTCATGAATTTACCCATTCCGAATCGGTAAAACCAAAAAACGAGGATCAACGACCCTCGCCCGTTCCCGAACCTATTCAAAATTCTATCAGACCCACGCTAATTTGCAAAGCCTCATCGACTTTGTGCATCGTGTCTTCGTCCAGATGCGTGATTTTGTCGGTCAGTCTTTGCTTGTCGATCGTCCGGATCTGCTCCAGCAAAATGACGGAATCCCGGTCGAAGCCGTGATTTTCCGCATCGATCTCCACATGCGTCGGCAGCTTCGCCTTCTGGATCTGCGCCGTGATCGCCGCGACGATGACCGTCGGGCTGAACCGGTTGCCGATATCGTTCTGAATGACGAGAACCGGACGAACGCCGCCCTGCTCCGAACCGACCACGGGGGACAGGTCCGCGAAATATACATCGCCTCGTTTGACAATCAACGATCACACCCCGCTAACTAAGCGATCCAGCGTAGAGTCCGCCTCTTCCTCCGCGACGAAGGCTTCCGTTGCCATGTGGAGATTGATTTTGGCCATCTCCATATAACCGCGCTGCATCGACTCGCGCAAGTATCGTTTTTTCCGCTCCATAAGGTAGAGCTTCATCGCCTGCCGGATAAATTCGCTGCGGTTGGAATTCTCCTTCTCGACGATGCCGTCCACTTCCTGCAGCAAGTGATCCGGTAGACTGATCATGATCCTCTTCGTGTTCTGCACATTGCTCACCGCTTCTCGCACCCCCGTCAAACATGAAAAACCGGCATTACCAGTATGGCGTTGTTGAAACAAGATTATACAATATGATATATATGCGACTGATAGATCACATATGTAACTGAGTGCCTAGCTTTTCCGTAATACGTTCTATTCGCTAAAAAAGGGCAAAGTCCTGCCGCAAGGTTGCAGCTTCTACATGGTAAATGTATGAAACCGATGCCGCAGCAGCGGGTTAATGGTCCGTACGGGCTTCCCCTCCCGGATATAAACGCGGGGAACGCGGTGCGAGACCATACAGGTAACCTCGTAGTTAATGGTACCGAGCCATGCGGCTACTTCATCCGCCGAAATCTCCTCGGCTCCTTGGCGGCCGATCAACACCACCTCGTCACCCATCGAAGCATCGGGTACGGAGCTGACGTTAGCCATACATTGATCCATGCAAATGCGTCCGACGATCGGCACACGCCTGCCGCGCACGAGCGCCTCGGCTTTGCCCGTCAGCATTCTGGAGAAGCCGTCGGCATACCCGATAGGCAGCGTCGCGATCGCTTCATCCTTGCTCGTATAATAAATGGTGCCGTAGCTGATGCCCGAATTCGGCGGGAGCGTCTTCAGATGGACGATGCCCGTCTTCAAGCTCATTACCGGCTGCAACTCGATAGTATTACGGTTCACTTCCGCCGACGGATACAGGCCGTACATGCTGATGCCAAGCCGCACCATATTGCACGCCAGCTCCGGAGTATCGATGGCCGTAGCGCTGTTGCCGGCATGAAAGAAGCGTATGGCGCTGCCCCGCTCCGTAAAATGGCGCACCACCCGCATAAACTTCCGGTGCTGCTCCAGCGTATAAGACTTGTCTTCCTCATCGGCATTGGCGTAATGCGTGAAGACGCCCTCGACTTGTATGCCCGGCAAGCTCAAGGCGCGCTCAATGTAGCGGATCGCCTCTTCTTCCCGATGCAGTCCGATGCGGCCCATGCCGGTGTCGATTTTGACGTGAACGTGCAGCTTGGGCTCGTCGGGTTGCCCTGCTGCGGAAGCGCTGATGCGTTCCATCGCGTCCATAATTTCTTGACTGTAGGCGGTTACGGTAATACGCTGTTTACGCGCCGGCTCCAGCCCCTCCGGAGGCGTATAGCCAAGCGCCAAAATCGGCGCGTCAATGCCGGCCTGCCGCAGCTCGAGCGCTTCGTCCAGGAACGCCACGGCGAGATAATCCGCCCCCGATTGCATGGCCTGCTTCGCCACTTCCACGGCACCGTGCCCGTAAGCATCCGCCTTTACGACCGCCATGATCGCAATCTCCTTGGGCAACGCGTGCCGGAATGCCGCAATGTTGTGTTGCAGCGCATCCAGAGAAACCTCTGCATAAGTCGGCCGATAAAACGGATCCAAGACGCTCACCTTCCTGCAGTATGGCTTAGATTATGCCGTATACGGCCACTTCTGCGAATCCACTTTTCTCATGGTAACGGCGTTGCGCCATGCTGTCAATGCATCGTTATATCCAATAGCCAAAACGGCTCCGCCCGCCTTGGGAGCGAGCTTCCGTATTTGAAGGAAGCTCACTCGCCGGCGGGCAGCGCCGTTTTGGGAGGCGTTGCTGTATGGCGTTGGGATGAAGGCTGGATTTGTTAAGGTAAGCTTGGAACTTGGAATTTTCGTTCGAATTTCGCTTTATGCAGATTTTTTCTGACTTCGAGGCTTTGCTTTGTTATTATGAGGTGCAGCCAAGGTACTGCGTTGCTTAAAGTATTTCGGTGTGCTATTGAAGTTATCGTTTATTGCGGAGTCGCTTAGTTGTATATGAAGCGACTCCTGCTTTTTTGATGCTTCCTTTACTTGCCGAGCTGCCCTTGGACCGACTGCGCGACATGAATCATTTCATCCAACGGCAAGTTGGCGGTGGACAGACGGTATTCGATGCCGTCGTTCGTCCAAATGAGCGTTTTCTTTTCGTCACCCGCAAGTACGGCGATCGTATAGCCAGATCGACGATGTCGCCGGGAACAAGGTAAGTTTCGCGCGCCTCAGGCTTCAGCTCGATAATGTTGTAATCGTACGTGCCGCTGTAGCGAAGCAGAATCGCTTTCTCGTCGCCGAGCGTGATCTGCGCTTCATCTTGCTGCTTAACGCCCTTCGGCGTATATCCCGGCGTGATGATGCCAAAGTCGAGAGCGGCGGAAGCCGTTTGTTTGCCTGCGCCACTGGAAGACGTGCCGTTGCTGGCGGAGTTCGGCGTTGCCGAGCTGGTCCCGGTTGTGGCTTTGGCACCGTTTGTGTTGGTAGCGTCGGCTTTGTTGGTATTACCGGTTGCGCCATTTGTGCCGGTAGTTGCAGTTGAACCGTTGGTGCTGGTTTTGCCAGTAGTTCCTGTTGTACCGTTTGCGCCTTGGGCAGAGGCTGCCTGGCTGTTCGTGCCTTTAGACGTTCCTTGCGACGCGGCGCCTGCGTTGCCTTGTGCGGCTGCGCCTTGCGTTGTTGTGCCCTGCGCGGTTGTCCCCTTGGTTGCATTCTGTCCCGCTGCATCTTGAGTGGCCTTGCCTTGATTTGCTGCGCCTTTTGCCGCGGTGCCTTGCGCTCCCGCACCTTGTCCCGCATTGCCTGCGTTGCCTTGTGCTGTTGCCCCTTGCGCCATGGTTCCTTGCCCTGCGTTGCCTGAGTTGCCTTGTGCTGCTGCTCCTTGACCCGCGTTACCCGCATTGCCTTGCGCTGTGCTGCCTTGTCCCGTAGTACCTTTACCAGCGCTCTGAGCAGTGCCGTTCGCCGCGTTCCCTTGAGTCCCTGTCGCGGCCCCTTGTGCCCCGCCCTTGCCGGCATCGCCCGCGGCCGCCGTTTTGCCGTTGTCGCCGGCCTTCGCCGCTCCTTGGCCATCCTGCTGCGCCGCTGGCTGCGTTTTCGGCAGAGTCATGCTTGTCATGTTTCGCTGCATATCGAATGAGTCTTTGTCGAACTTGGCTCCGAACTCGAACTTCGTGAAGTCTACCTCCACCATAACGTTTGATTGGGCATCCGACACCTGCACATGCTTCGGTGCGAGACTCTTCTGGTCAAGCCAGATTTTTTGCCGTGCAAGCGCGCTGTTCTGATAGTTCGCCGCCACGTCGAACACATACGCGCCCTTGTCCGTTGTAAACTGCCGATCGTTATCCGCGATGATGCTTTGCGCCAGCGATTGGTACAAATATACTTGCCCTTGATTTTCCGGCCAGTTGCTTTGGAAGCGGAAGCTTTTATTCAAATGAGGCGTCAGCACGAACACCCCGTCGTTATTACGCAGCACGATTTGCGTGATGTCCTGCTTCTCGTTCGTCAGCTTGATCCGGTAAAAGCTCGGCTGCTGGTACCAGACCTCCACCTGATATTCCTGCGGCTGCTGCCCCGTATGAAGCGTCATACGGCCTGTCCCTTGATAGCTGTTCATCTTCCCAACCACTTGATCCAAATCCTTGACCACCGCAGCGGCATCCTTCTTGCCGCCGCATGCAGCGAGCAGCATCGTCACCACCAACATAGCGGCGAGCACTAAGCTGATCCGGCGCATTCCCTCATCCCCTCACCCAAATTAGTATCAACTGATACCACCATATGAGGGGACTTGGCCGATTATGCAGACAAGGTTGGGCTTGGGCGAAAGATTACGGACGCAAAAAAATGAGGCAGCGAACGCGAACGCCCGGCTGCCTCATTTTCTACTTCAGCATATATACAATTGCCGCAATGATAATCCCCCACAACACAGTGCCGAACACGACACCGAACACGACTCCGCGGCCAATAGCCAAATGATCGTCATGATAAGCATCTTCGTTATCCTGCACCGGCACTACCTCCTTCATTGCCTCATATCCACATTATGGGTGAAGGATAAACAACTTATTCAGCTGTTGTCAGAAATATTTCAACCGACACGTCATAGTTTTTTCATATTTATATGCAATAGTAGGAGAAAGTTGTATCACTCGCATGCAAAGGAGATCGTTCCGTGTCCGATAAACAAAAACTGCTCCTCCAAGCGTCCCGCGGAGTAGCAGCTTGCTTCGTGCTTTTGTTTCATATGGCTTCCATGTCCTACAAATACTTTCACTATAATTTGTTCGGCTTGAACGGGCTCGCCCGTTCCGGCGGCGTCGATTACTTTTTCGTTCTTACCGGCTTCCTGATCTACTCGATCTACGGGAAGCGCATCGGAACGAGGCAAAAGGTCGGCAAATACTTGACCAATCGTTTTATTCGCATTTATCCGCTATATTGGCTAGTCACTTTGCTCGTGCTTCCCGTCTATTTCCTGGTGCCCAGCTTCGGACTCGGCTTCGAAACGCAAAAGGATGCGATCATCAAGTCCTTGCTGCTCATACCGCAAAGCCATGGTCCGATTTTGGGCGTTGCCTGGTCGCTCAGCTACTTTGTCTTGTTTTATGGCATATTCGCGCTCCTGATGCGCATGGATCGCAAGCCTGCTTACTTGCTGCTTTCCATTTGGGGCGCGCTGACCCTATGCAACGTGCTGCATGTTCCAGTTATTGGTCCGGATATTTCCCGGCACTTCTACTTGAACTTCCTGTTCGGCGAGACGAATCTGGAACTGGCTGTAGGCTGCGTAATTGCCCATTGGGCCATGTCCCATCGCATGAATAACGGTGCTTGGTGGCTGGGCGTCGGCATGCTCGGTTTTCCCGCCATTTGGCTGTCCACCAAATACAATTGGATGCCCTATCACGACTTTTTGCTCTATGCAGTCCCCTCGTCAATGGTATTGATCGGGTTGCTCTCGGTTCATGTTTCTAGTATGGTCCCTCGCTGGCTGGCCGGGTTATGCCGACTCGGCGATGCCTCGTATACCATACTGCTTACGCATTTGTTATCCATCTCCGTTCTTTTGAAGCTGAGCAAAGTCTTGGCTATTCAGAAACATATGAGTTTCTTGAGTATTGATTTAACGATTATCATTCTTACATTGCTGATATGCGTCCTCATCTACCGCACTGTGGAACGCCCGCTTGTATCCGGTTTGCGGAAGCTTCTGCTGCCGAATCCTCATGTTGTAAGGAAGACACAAAACATATAATTAAAAATGAGGCAGCGAGCGCGAACCGCCCGACTGCCTCATTTTTAGTAAGCATTCTTATTTACAAACCCGTTCACAATCGTCTTCCAAATAATCTTGATATCCAGCAAAAAACTCCAATTTTCGATATAATACAGGTCGTGTCGAATCCGCTCCTCAATGGACGTATCGCCGCGCAGCCCGTTGCTCTGCGCCCACCCTGTAATCCCCGGCCGGATATGGTGCTTAACCATGTATTTCGGAACTTCCTCTTTGAACTGCTCAACGAAGAACGGACGCTCCGGCCGCGGCCCCACGACGCTCATATGCCCGAACAGCACGTTAAAGAATTGTGGCAGTTCGTCCAAGCTCGTACGCCGCAGGAATGCCCCGAGCTTCGTTCGCCGCGGGTCATTTTCCACCGTCCATTGGGTATCGGACATTCCCTCCGGCATCACTTTCATGGTGCGGAATTTATACATCATGAATTTCCGTCGGTTTAACCCGACACGCTCTTGTTTGAAAATTATCGGACCCGGCGACGTCAATTTGATCGCAGCGGCTACAAGAGCCATAACAGGCAATGTGACTACTATCGCGGCGAGCGAGAACGTTATGTCAAATAGCCGCTTAAAAAATCGATTTCGGAATTCATCGAGGGGGATGTCTCTCACATTAATAAGCGGCATGCCGGCAAAATTATCGAAGTACGGCCGCGATGGTAAATAATCGAAGAAATCCGGTATGATCAGCGTTTTGACACCGGCCTTTTCGCAAACATTGACAATCTTGCCGTATTTATTATGAGCCTCCAACGGTAGTGCAATAATAACCTCATCGATAATGAGACGCTCGATAATGTCTTCCAACTCGTCAATCTTGCCCAAGACCTTTTTCCTGTTCCACTGCAAGTCTACGTCATCAATGTCGGCGTCATCCAGAAATCCCACAATTTCGAATCCCAGATCCGGATGTAGCTGCAAATTCCGGGCAAATCTCTGCCCTAGCGATCCCGCCCCGAGGATGAGAACGAACTGTTTGTTATATCCTTTTTCCCTCAGCCGCCGCAATGTTGTCTTCAGCACATACCTGTAAAAGCTAGTGAGCAGCAAACCATTGACCAGAAATAAAATCAAATAAGACCGAGAGACGTGAACCTCCTTAAAAACAAACAATACACTTAGCAACAGCAGCAGCGAAATGACGTGAATCTGAACTAGACGGGCGATTTCGTAACTGAAGCCTTTTTTTCGTTTGGCTTGATAAAAATTGATGGAATAGCCGAAAAAGATGCAAATAACGCCATACATAACGCTCCATAATAAATAATGCTTGAATGGAAGCGTACTCTCAAAAGCAATCCAGCCGCTCTGAAACTTTAACCACCAAGAAAACAGGAAGGCAATTTCAATACAGATAAAATCGAGAAACGCATATAGCTGAGACAAGAAACTTTGGCTTTGCCGTATCATTCTTATCCCCCACTTGAACGAAGCTATGACCCCTTAAATTAGATCATAACAATCATTTATTAAAATAACATGAAATCTAGGACTGCAATAGTCTGGCTCTCAGCCATTCCAACAAAAATTTCACGCCAATTCCCGCCACAACGGCGCCGTTCACAAGAAAAGAGTACTTCTTCCAATAGTGTTTTCGATGAAATAGATACATCGCTCGATGAAACTCGTATATCATCCTTGTCGGTTTTTTCCGCCAACTTGCTCGCTTATGGTGCAGAATAGAAGTACGCGGATAATAATAATTGACCCACCCAGCCTGCTTGATACGATAGCACCAATCCACATCGTCTCCATACATAAAAAATTGCTCATCCAGCATGCCCACCTGGCGGATAGTCTCAGCTCTAACCAGCATGAACGCCCCAACCAGGCAATCGACCGGATATTCATCGTCCGGATTCAAATAGCCGAGTTGGTACTGATTAAACGCAGGAATCTTCGGGAACAGCTTAGAGAAGCCAAATGCATAGAAGAAAGACGCGGAAGGTGTCGGGAATCCCCGTTTGCATGCCTTATCGAGCGAGCCATCCGGCAATACGACCTTACATCCGCTTGCTCCTACTTCTGGGTGAGTTTCCATGAAAGTCACCATAATCTTAAGTGTATCCGGTTGTATTTCCGTATCGGAGTTCAGCAGCAACATGTAGCGTCCCTGCGCCATGCGCATTCCTTGATTGTTTGCTTTGGCGAAACCGACATTCTCGCTATTCGCAATCAGGCGAACTTGCGGAAACTCGGCGGCAATTGCGGCCACCGAGTCGTCCCTAGAAGCATTATCGATCAGAATTACTTCGTACGTATAGGCAGTCTTAGAGGCATACACCGATCGCAGCGCCTGCAGCGTTAATTCCCGTGTGTTGTAGTTGACAATCAGGATGCTGAGATCCACTTTCTCAATCACCATACTTTACAGCTTCAGTTTTCCGAACTTTTCGCCGAAATATAAATCTTTGGCCAGCTCGTTAGCGCGTAGGAATGAGGCATGTGTACCTGCATCAGTCCACCAGCCCTGTAGCTTGTCGAAGCTTAGTTCCCCACGATCTATATATTCATTGTTGACGTCAGTAATTTCAAGTTCACCTCGGGCCGACGGTTTCAACGTTTTCACGATATCGAAGACAGTCGAATCGAACATGTAGATTCCTGTCACCGCATAACCGCTCTTTGGCTGTTTCGGTTTCTCCTCAATCGATACGATTCGATCCCCGACTAGCTCTGGAACACCGTAACGCTCCGGGTCGTGAACATCCTTAATTAAGATTTTGGCCCCTTTGCGCTGTTCCTTGAAGTTTCGGACATAATCCCCTATCTCATCCTCGAACACGTTATCCCCAAGAATGACGATACAATAATCTTCTCCTACAAAATGCTCCGCCAGCCCGAGCGCCTGAGCGATGCCGCCGGCCTGATCCTGCACTTTGTACGTAAACGTGGCCCCAAACTCATACCCGCTGCCGAGCAAGTTCACTACGTCCCCCATATGCTCCTTGCCTGTGACGATCAGGATATCTTGTATGTCCGCCTGTAACAGCTTGTGAATCGCATGAAAGATCATGGGATACTTGCCGACAGGAAGTAGATGCTTATTCGTGACTTTGGTGAGCGGATACAGCCTGGAACCGGTACCCCCAGCGAGAATAATTCCCTTCACGTTCTTGTCCCCCTTCAGGTGTAGAGATATTGTTTGCGGGTTAAATACTCGGTGAGGCCTGAAGTCCAAGCCGGCATTTGATGAATCGAATTAATCTTATTGTTGGACAGTACACTATAAGCAGGCCGTTTCGCCTTTGTCACATAATCGGAAGAGAGAACTGGAGCCAAATCCGCTTTAATCCCCAACTGCCGGAAAATTTCCGATGCGAAGTCATACCAGCTGCAGGATCCTTCCCCGGAACAGTGATAGACGCCGTACGCTTGGACGTCATTATCGAGGAAAGTTTTGATCGCTCTGGCAATATCGAGTGTATGCGTAGGAGACATGTATTGGTCCGATACAACCTTCAAAGGTTTACCCTCTCGCGCCAGCCGAATCATCGTTTCAACGAAATTTCCGCCTTTTCCGCTTGCCCCCGCTTGCCCAAATAATGAAGAGACACGGAAAATAAAATACCGGTCATGATACGCCGCGATAGCTTGCTCGCCTGCTACCTTGGATATGCCGTAGACGTTCACGGCTCCCGTGGTGTCTTGCTCGATGTAAGGACGGTCGTTTTCCCCCGAGAAAACATAGTCCGTACTGATATGAACCAGCAGCTTGCCTTGCTTATTGCACCATTTCGCCAGCTCCGCCACAGCGATACTGTTAATCGTGTAAGTCTTCAGCGGATGATCTTCACATTCGTCTGTCTTATGATATGACGTGCAGTTGATCAGAACATCGAAATCTTGTTGATCAAGATAAGGAGCAACCGACGTAGGCTGCTCCATATCCAAATCGCTGCGCCGCACCGTTTGCACTTGGTAACGGGATGCGTCCTTCAGCACTTCTTGCAGATCCGTCCCCAACTGTCCGTTTGCACCAAGCAACAAAATTTTCAGCAACGTTATCATCCTTTTAAATTTCTATAATGCCGCCGTACATCTCCACGTTTTTGATAATCTGATGCCACTTGATCAGTTCGTTGTACCATTTTAATGTGATGGATTGCTCCATTTGATCCAGCTTGCCGGTGATCAGCGCATCATAAATTTCTTTCGCACCTTCGGCCGCGGTCCATTTTGCTTTCCAGCCGAGGGTATTCTCTATTTTGTCAAAGCTGACGCGATACGAGCGGTGATCTGGATCGCCGTACCAATCGATTTTGACGTCGATCGGTAGTGCGGCTGCGATTTCTTCAGCCAAAGGCCCAAGTTGGTAGTTGTTTTTATCTGAACCGACGTTGAAAATTTGACCGTTGATTTTGTCGTGATCCGCCGTAAGTAACAAAATCATGACGTCCGTCGTATCCTGTACGTGGAGCATCGGACGCCACTGCGTACCATCTCGCATCAGCGGAATGACGCCATTCTTCCAAGCTCCGAGAGTCATACCGTTGATCGCCAGGTCAAAACGCATTCTTGGCGAATAGCCGTAGATCGTCGCTTGGCGCATCACTACAACGGTAAAATTATCGTCTGCAAGCGGGAGAATGCCCTGTTCAGCTTTCTCGTTGGCTTTCGCGTACGTAGTCAACGGGTTTGTTGGCGATGTTTCGTTCACCGTAATATTTTTGTCGACGAAACCGTAAATACTGCATGAGGAGGGTAGAATGTAGCGTTTCACACCAAGCTTTTTGGCCATATGAGCCGTCGCTACCCGGGAAATATGATTGATCTGGTACGTCGCGTCTTGGAACAATTCCCCGCTCGGGTCATTGGAAATGGCCACAAGATCAATAACCGCGTCAACATCAGCAAAATACTCTTCCCGGATACGGCGGGAGTCGTCCTTAATCAGCTTCAGATTTTCATGATGAGGTAGCTTGTCCTCTCCGAAGTAGAAACGATCCAGCGCCTTTACCTTATACCCTTGGTTGAGAAGCTTCGGAACAAGTACGCTGCCGATATAGCCGCCGGCGCCAGTTACAAGTACAGTTGTCATAGATGGTATCCCCTCTATTCGAAGTTGATTTCTGCCTCTTTGAATCTCGGTTGTTTCATGTCCTTGTCCGACAAAATCGGACTCGTCGTCGGCCAGTCGATTCCGAGATCCGGGTCGTTCCACAAAATGCCACGATCGTTCTCAGGCGAGTAATATTCGTCAACTTTATACAAAATTTGCGTATTCGGCACGAGAGTACAAATTCCGTGTGCGAAGCCCTTGGGCACCACGATCTGGCGCTTGTTATCATCGCTCAGGATAACACCGATCCATTGGCCGAAGGTAGGCGAGCTCTTGCGGATGTCGACTACAACATCATATATGGCACCGGTCAGCGCCCGCACAATTTTCGTTTGCGCTTTAGGGTTAAGCTGATAATGAAGTCCGCGAATTGTGCCTGCTTCCACTGATAGCGAATGGTTATCTTGAATTAAATCAAAATTCAAGCCGATTTGTTCGAATTTCTTTTTATTGTAGCTCTCCATGAAGAACCCGCGATGATCCCCAAACGCTTGTGGTTCAATAATGTAGACGTCTTTGAGCTTTGTTTCAACCAGCTTCAATGTTACAGTCCTCCTCGTTTTTGTTCGATTTGGTCAACGACATATTTCGCGAAGGGAATAGAACATGTAAACGCGGGGGAAACTGCGTTTAACACGTGCATCGACCGCTCGTCGCCTTCGAGGACGAAGTCCTGTACGAGCTCCAACGTCTCCTTGTTGAGAAGTTGAGCTCGAATGCCAGGCCGCAAAAAGTGACCAAATCCATCCTTATCGAGTTTTTTTACCATTTTCAATGATAACCCAATAAAGACGGACTTGCTATACTTTTTCATTTCCTCGAAGGCCAGGCTGCGGAAATTGAATGAGTTTTTAAGAAATAGTTTCGCTTCGTAATAAAGTATTTGGAGAAACTCGCCGAGTCGAAAACGCTCGAAACCTTTATAATTTTCGCGCCAAAAAGCCGGAATTGCTGTCGGCCCGATTTTGATGCTATTATCAACCGTCTTCGTGAAGTGGACACCCAGAAACGGATTTTTCAAGTTCGGAACGGGGTAAATGTTAGTAGCTATATCAGTTTTGTTTTCTGCATATTTAAGGTAAATACCTTTGAATGGAATAATGGTATATTTCCGACCGAAACCGTATTGATGTGCGATATGATCCGCGTAGAGGCCGGCAGCGTTTATAAGATAATCACACGTTATGGAACCGTTGTTTGTATGAATGGTGTTACCATCATGGTTTTTAAATTGAGTATTATATCGTATCTCGACACCTTTAGCCGTAACTTCTTGCTTAAAAGCATTGCATACTTCAATAGGATCAACTGAAGCGGTATTTGGAGAATATAGCGCCATCTTATGCGTTTTAACATTGGGGTCTATCTCCATCAGTTCCTCTTCAGTTTTCCAATAAAGTTCTACTCCGTTACGGTCACCACGCCGCTTCAATTCTTCGAGCCCTTTTAGTTCGTACTCATCATTGGCAACAATAACCTTGCCACAATAATTGATACGCAGACCATTGGTTTCGCAGTACTCCCGCATTGCTCTATTGCCATCGCGTGTAAATTTTGCCTTAAGGCTATCAGCGCTATAATAAAATCCAGCGTGCAAAACACCACTGTTTCGGCCACTTGAATGTTGCGCAATGTCTGCTTCTTTCTCAAGGATAACAATTGTTTTATCGGACACTTTTCTTTTTAATTCTCTAGCAATAGTTAAACCTATTATACCCCCACCAACTATCAGATAACTGTAATGCTTCATAAGAATCATTACCTCGTTTCAAATATTATAAATTAATCAGATTATTTTTTATTAAGAAATATTTTTCTGTTTCTATTTCTATACTATTATTCTTTATAGCTGATAAATAATTCAATAACTTTTTGTTTTCTTTCTTTACTAGTAAGTAGTTAACATCATATTTTTTTAATAAATATCCAAGATCGTTATAGTTATCTACTTCCCCATCAACTATTTCATATAATAAAACTCTTTCTTTAAACTCTTGAGAATTCGGGTCTAAAAACCCTGCCATATAAGAGTATCTAGTATATACTAATTCGATCTGATTATTGATACTTCTTAAATACATTGCCCCTTCTTCACCAGATGCTATCCTAATTACTTTTGTTGTCTTAATTTGAGATCCAACCTCTACGATATCTTTTGGTATTTTATACGGTGTATTTATCAACAGTACATTATTATTATTCGAATAAACATATTTCCCGCTGATCCCAATAATTATTGAATAAAGCACTATAAAAATAATTTGTTTATTGAACGGAATTTGAAGCTTTTTCATAGTAAAAACTAATCCAAGTATGCCAAGGTAACTTAAAGCTGCCCCAATAGGCAGTAACCAAAAAATTCTCCAATACGTTTGACCAGAGGAAAAATACTTTGCAATATATTTTGCGGTTATTGGGTTTATAAATAAAAGAAAGAGGATGAAGGAATAGTATGAAATAAAATATTTTGCTGTTTTGAATTTCGAAATTAGCAAGAACATTGGTAGCGAGAATAAAAAAAGATAGAATAATACTCCACTACCTACAAACAATTTAAGGTCCGTATAAAAATTGAATGGATTTTTTTCTTCTACAATCCATCCCGCAGTATATAGCAAGGACGCACGATAAATAAGTAATGCAAAAACAAAAACAGGAATTAAAGAAAAAAACAATGCACATATATCTTTTTTTTCTCTATGTTTAATATAAGATATAACGATAAAAGAGATAATTAAAAAAGTACAAATATAGATTGCTGTCGGGCTTAGACTAATTCCAGCTATATTTATAACTGCCACAATAACTAAAAATTTTTTCTTGCGCGTATTGATATATTTTACCAAGTAACATTCTAACAATGGAATAACAATATTTAATAGCACGGACTTTCCTTGCCAACTTCTAGTCAACAGGAAATTTCCAGATGAAAAATGAGAGTATGCCCCAAAAATGTTATAAATCGATAAAAAAAATAAGAGCAACTGGTACAAACTTATTCGGCATCAGTCTCTTAAAGAGACAGTAATAGGATAAATAAGAAAGTGGTATTACTATTATTGGTATCAATAAGTGAGCCATAATTGCTGGAGGAATTCTGAATAAATAGGATAATAACGAAAGAAACAATTCCCATGTTTGAACACTATAATAAGGCTGAAGACTGAAATGGGGATTTCCAGTTGATGGATCCGATAAGTAAAGGGAATTAGAGTTAATATTTTGATTAATCAAGCTTAAATAAAACGAATCGTCATAATCTAGTTTATAAGTAATTGAGGACCACAAGACTTGAAAAATTATGCAAGTGAAACAGAGCAAATAATATTTTCGATATTTTATAATACCTATATTTAAAGCGAGCTGATTCTGAGATTTTAGTTTTATGATGGAAAAAATCGATATAAATAACAAGAATGCTAGAATGGAAATTACATAAATTTTAAAGGAATTATGTGTGAATACCAATGGAATTGCAACTATATGAGATGAAAAAATTAATACAATAAATCCCAATAATAGGCTGCTGCCACTATTTTTATGTGCTGAAAATAGTATGGCTACCAATCTACCTAATAAGTACATTAACATAAAAAAAACGAAAATAAATAATACGGATTTCAAAATGAGTATCATTTACTTGGTGTCCTTCCATCAACTATTCACAACAACAATCAATCCAATAATGATCAAAAATACTCCACACCATCTAGCGAGTGAAACATGATCTCCGAATAAAAGAGAAGAAAATATCAGCACTAGCGGTAATGCAAGGCTTATAAAGGGGTAGGCAAAACTTAATGGTACCTTTGCCAATGTAGCCATCCAGCTTAAAGTTGTTATTACCGACATAATAATACCGGAAAGTATATATATATTTGTAAAAACCATTCTAATTAAAAAAATTAGTTGACTTGAAAAGGTAGAAGGGAGCGCACTCTGACTTGACATTCCTTTTTTCAATAACAATTGGCTTAATATCGTTGCTAATATTGTTATGATAATAGTTAAATACTTCATATTCCACTTTTTTAATTATTCTTTCTAGCGTAATAACAACCAATATCTTCATTCAAATGATTAACAAATGGAAGCAACAACTTAATGACACCAGTTATAAAGGAGCTTTTTCCTTTATTTAAACTATCATATTTTATTCTTTGGTCTATTGAATCTATATCAAGTGTATCTAATTTGTGATACTTGAACACGTCGAAGTGATTGCATGTTAAAAGAGATGTTAGATTTTTTGAGTTAAAGTAATACAAATGTGGGCTGTGAAAGTCAAATTGCCACAATCGATTCATATAAGTTTTCACACCAATTTTATATAAAAAATGAGCTGTTCTGTAAAAAAAGCCTGTACTTTGTGGTATATTAATTACCAAAATACCATTTGGTTTTAATAACTCGTAACATTTTGTTAAGATATAATTTACGTTTGGTATATGTTCAAGTACGTCGTTAAAAATAATGAAGTCAAAAGAATGATATTCTGCTGGTAGATCATCAGGAAAAAAGCCGTTAATTACTTCAAACCCTTCTTCTTTCGAAATTTCCCAAATTTTTCGTTCAGGTTCCACGCCGATACAATTAATTCCCCGCGCAGTTGCCAATTTAAGAAACCAACCATATGAACTTCCCACCTCAAGTCCAATTGAATCAGAGGGTATTATTATTCTTAATTCGTCTAGTATTTTATGAAAATTTAATTCACGGAGTGATTTTAAAGCTTCGATCCTCAACCTCTCATCAAGAGTTGATTTAAAAGATAAATTAAATTTAGTATCTGGTGCAAAGAAAAGTTCGCAATTTTTGCAATAATACACATCGTTTTTTAATGAATATTTTAAGGCTGCTTCAGCACCGCATATACAATTCATTGTCGCTAACATTTGTTTCAATCACTCTTCCTGTTATTTTCTAATTCTTCGATTCTCTTTTTTAAAATGCCTAAGTCCTGAGTTAGTTCTCTTATTTTATCTGTAAAACTTGAAGCTGCCATAGTTAAATTAAAAACTAATATAAATAACGATAGCATTCCAAATAGAAATAATGCATTACTAGGAGTCTCAATTCCTACTACTTTCGCAATAAAAATTAATATTGATGGGAAAATTGCCAGAACTGTAATTAATAATCCACAAAAAATCCATAATAAAGAATATTTCAATTCAATTTTATATTTCTTAACCATATTCACTATGAAAAATATTCCTAAAAATGATACTAAAATCAGAATCAATTGAAGTTTAAATGGTATCACTAAATTGGTCCTTTCACGAGTTTAATTGCTGTTTGCGAAAATAGTCTATTATGATTGCCAAAGTTACTTTAATCATATAGTAAATAGATTTTGCAAAATTGATTGATGATTTCCCTTCTAATCTCTCGTTCATGATTACTGGAATCTCGACGATTTTAAAATTATATCTTTTCAAATAAATCACTGATTCGGGCTCTGGAAAATCTTGGGGGTATCTTTCTGCAAATAATTTGATAATTTTTTGATTGCAAGCCCTAAAACCCGATGTAGGTCAGTAATATGAAGTCCAACAATGATATTAATCAGTTTACTAAAATACTTAATTCCAACTCTTCTCAATTTGGTTGATTGAAATCCTTCTTTTTCGATAAATCTAGATCCAATTACTATGTCAGCTTTATTTAATGAAATAATGTCAATCATCTTATTTATATATTCTGGATTATGCTGACCATCACCATCAATTTGGATAGCAATATCATAAGAATAAAGATTAGCATATTTGTATCCAGTTTGTACTGCTCCTCCAATACCCAAATTACACGGCAAATCGATGATATCAATATTTTTTTTTCTACAAATAGCTGAAGTTTCATCAGTAGACTTATCGTTTATAACAATAACGTCGAAATCTATATATTTTTTTAATTCATCAAATTTTTTAAATAAACTAGGTAAATTATCTCTTTCATTAAAAGCTGGAACTATAACCAAGACTTTCAAGATAATACCTCCCTAATTAAACCATTTAATATCGACGTGTATTATCTTGAAATGACTACCCTTTTTTTCAGTTGGATCAATTCGAATTTGATCGAAATCTCCATCGATAATAGCTTTTAGCGAATTAGTTTTTAAAACTTTACTTTTTTCTTCAGTAAATTGCGGCTCGTTTGCTTTTTTGTAAAAAATTTGTACAGTTGAACTATCGGTTTTAACATCTAACTCTATAAGTGCTTTTTTTGTCTTATAATTTTTAATACTTGGACTTATTATAAAAGGATCGTTATTCGTTGAAATAAGCTCTTCATTTTCATTTTTTATATTACTTTTTTTCCATTCTTGAAAGGTATCGAATTGACTTTCTGCTACAATAGTTGCATCTTTTAATTGCCATTTAATATCTTCATTGTTTATGTTAAAAAACAAAATACTATACATTACTATTATAAATAACAAAATTATCAGGATTGAGTAGCTTTTATATAATATTTTGACCAAATTGCCTTCCCCCCTTCTACAACCTCCTTAATTGTAAATGAACTCATTAAAATAATAAAAGGCATTATTGGAAATGCATATCGAGGAATTGCTAAAAATACTTGATGCAAGAAGAAATAGTATAAAATTATTAAAGAAATTAATTGTACTTTTTTGCGTTTAATAATCGAAACAATTATTCCGGACCATCCAACTATAACTAAAATAATATGCATCGGATTCCTTATTTTTTCAAAGAAATGTGCTATCGAACCGTTTTCAACCCAAGGTATTCTCCAAAAATAATTAATTTTGCCAAATATAATCCATTTAATAAATGTTGGGTTTTGGAAGTTTTCCACGAAAATTTTGATCGCTTCTTTTTTCCAAAGAATGCTTCGTTGTATTTCATTTGGTTTTAAAGCGTAAATTTTATCAAAAGTTTCAAAAACATTATAAAAAATAAGGATGCACACCCCATAATAGCGGATTATTTCCGGAAGTCGAAAATAATACAATCTGTTTAAACAGCAACAAATTTCTTATCCACCAAGGTAACATAAATAATATAGTAGAACCGGCAAACCAAACTAAATTTTTTAGTAATAATTTCTTTTTTTCAACAATAATTATATAAAAAATAAAAAATACAATACACAGCAGTGCTAAAGTAGGACGAACTAAAATTGAAAAAGCATATATAATTCCAGCCAAAATAAAAAAGGATTTTTTCAATATTTTCCATTGCTTTAATAAAAATAAATACAAAAAGTAAAAATAGAAAAGTAAATAATACTTCTGTTAAAATTAATCCATTTGCATATATAAAACTTGGGTAGAAAGTCATAAGAGCTGCTACCAATTCTGTATAAGGACTTTTTAAATAACGTCCTGAAATGCAGTAACAGATATAAATCGTTATTACACTCAAAATGACTTGAATATCTCTAACAAAAGTTAAATGAACACCAAAAACCTTATATATTATAGCAAGAAATATCGGAAAACCTGGGGTAACAAAAGAATTTGGTGAAGTTGAATTATAACCTATCACAAAATTATCTAAAATTTGCTTCGCCTCTTTATCGTAAAAAAAGGCATCCCCTTCAAGAGGGGGGAAATTAGTCATGTGTATATAAAAAATTCTCGAAAAAAATGCTAATAACAATATAAGGTATATTACTCTTATTTCTATTTTCAAACAAACCGCCCCTTATCAAAAATGCTACTTTGACATTTTTCGAACTTTCCCACTTAACCCTTTAATTCCTGATTTTTTTATGATGTCAATTGTTTTAATTGATAATTTATACCCGTATTTATAATCGAAAATTGCTCTTTTTAGATATCTTTTAATTAAATTCCAATCTATTGCACCTTGTCTATATGATGATATTAAATTCTCAGTCGAAATGCCTTGGTTTTCTATATTACCAACCAATTCTGGATGTTCTAAGTGAGCTTGCCAATTAAACCAATTAAAATAACATTGTCCCTCACTAACTTGATAAGGATTCTGATATGCTTTTTGTAAATCCGGTCTAAGACGATAAATAAGTCGATGCTGTTTCGTAATTTTTTCATTATTATCAAAAAAACCAAATGCCCACGGTGTACTTGAAGTAATAGGATCTTGTGTCTCGGCTTTTTCATACCACTCTAGAAGAGACATCAAAGCTCGATTAGTGCCCTGGTATTTCGAAGCCATTACCTTATGAGCACCACTATCCCAGCCACTGAAATGGTAGAATCCTAATGGTTCCCCGTCAATAATCAAGCCATTCTCAAGCGATCCTTCCATTTTTCGCGTAGTTATATTCCAGGCAGCAACGTTAAAGCGAGAAGACTTGAGAACTTTAACACCTTCAAAAAAGGCGGGCGCAAGATCGATCCATTTTTGGTCTGTCCAAAGTCCCTGATTTAATCCTTCCCTACAAAATTCATACAATCGTTCTGACCACCATTTTGCAAACGCATTTCCATTCAAATCATTCTTGACTGCAACAAACCCAAGATTGTAGACACCATATCGAAGACTGCTTATTTCGTTATCCATAATTGCTTCTATGCTTTTTTCTGGTTTAGTTTGGTGAGGAGTTAATCCGATACTATGGGTTTTAAATATATCGAGCAAATCATCCAATCTCGAAAATAAGACCATATCCGGATCAAAATACAACACAGCTTCACTATTTTCAAAAGAAAGAAGTTTTCTGACGACAAACGGCTTTATTGCAGTACTTAATTCGACTAGTGTATGTCCAAACATCCATGGCTTTAAATTCGGAATATCTAATTCTTCTACTGTAATAATATTATCGAAGGGTTCATTATTTAAATCAAGCCAATTAGGCTTTCGGTCAGGAAGAGCTAAATGTACCGTTACTTCAGGGTGATATTTTTTTATAGAGTTACAAAGCAATCTAACTTTAGGTAAATAATTGGAAGCGGCACTAGTAAAAAAGTGAATCATTTTATAATCTCCTCTTCAATATTGTTAGAATAATATTCATGGTATAGCTTCATTAATTCCTCTAACGCAACACTCGGATCTATTTCGGGAATAATCACCCCTTTAGAATATGTAGAAACTCTTTCTGCCTGGGCTCCTAATGAGAATGTTGCAATAGGTAAGTCATAGTACATCAATTCATTAACAACATAACAAAAAGTTTCTGGTACAATAGATGGTACAAATCCGATATTAATACCCATATCCTCAATTAATTTTGGCAATTGACTATGTTTATACGATCCAGTTACAGTAAGACACTGAGCCTTTGGTACGAAATCCATATTACCTATAACAGTCACTTTAATAGGATATTTATGCTCCTCAATAATTTCTATAATTTTCCGGATTACATTAGCACCTTTAATATCTGATATATTCCCCAATATACCAATATTCATCGGAAATTTTTTAGATATTTCAGGTTTTTCAACAGGTAAATAATCAACGGAATGAGGTTCAATCTGAATATTGTTGACCATTAAATCAGGATAAGCTTTTGCGATATATTTGTAAGACGATTCAGAAAAACAAAGAATTTTATCGGCCTTTGTTAATAAAAGATGCCATGTACTTCTCCAAGAATCAATATCGCTATAATTAACAATTTGTTGGAAATCCCCTTTATTTTTAGGGAGACATATTCGACATTGTTGAATATCTGGTATTCCACAAAAATTGCCATTATAATCCTGAAGCGTAAAGGAAGGACATATACAAAAATAATCATGTATAGGAACAATCAATTGAGCTTTAAAATTTACTTTCAAGTTAACAATAAATTTTATAACCGAAATCGGAAATTCAAAAGACACAAGATTATTAACAAAAATTTCCGAAACATTAATATAATTTGATTCAAACAAATTTTGTAACGATTCAATAGAATCGAGTTTAAAAGTAATATTTTCAGATTTATAATAATAAGTAAGTCCATATTCTAAGTGTGGTATATCGTAAACCAAAAGAAGAACTGGTGTTTCTCTACTATTTTTTTCAATTAATCTTTGACGATATAGGTTAGCCCCTCCACCCATTTTGTGATCAATCACTAATATGAAGGGTAATTTTTTGTAACTATTAATAATTTCTTTAAATTTATTAAGATGCAGAGATTGATTGAACTTTCGATCGCTCATTATTATTTGCTTACTCTTCCAAATTAACTCGGCGATTTTCCCCCGAAAGAGATAAGAAAATGCTTTTTTTATTCTTCTCTTAGAAATTGATAATTTTGTTTGAAGATTACTGCTAACATAATTCAAATCAATTACTTGATCACTATCATCATTAAATTTTAGTTCCAAAAATAGTTTGCATTTACCTTTCGGGATTCTACCAGAAATAATAAATCCGGAAAATTCGGCCTGTGCATATTGAAAATCTTGAGCCACATCTATACGTTGATTTCCATATTGAACTGAAAATACCTCTGTTGTTCCTCTTTTGTATACTAACATTCTAATTTGTTTTATTATTTTCTTACGATGAAAAACCCATCCATAACTATAAATTTTTCCATTGCTGACCTTAAGTGAATCAACTGAAAATTTAAGATCATCAGAGTAAGAAACTATTGGAAGGTTCTGAAATCCAAACATGTTCCATATTCTTTTTGATATTGAAGGTTTATTTTTTAAATTTTCAACATCTATTTTTAATTTTTCTAAGCTAGTGCTAATATTTTGAATTTCAGATACTAATTCTCGAAGTTCTATATGATTAGAAGTTTCATCTCGGTTTTGCTTCACTTTGTATCCTCCTTCTTGGGGAATTTATAAAAATGACAGCTAACAAAAAACCAATATTTCGTATCAGACCATCTTTATAAAATTTACGAGAAAATAAGAAAAGAATTCTTTTAAAAATATTTACTTTCGGCAATTTAGCATATTGCGATATCAATTCAACTTGTTGTTTATTTAAAAAACCAGAATAAAGATGGAGGAAAATTTGGGCTTGCTCTATTGTACGGATTACAGAAGAAATTAAACTACGATTAATTAATTTTGTTTTCATATGTTTTATTGAGAAAAACAAATGAGCACCGGTATCGTTATTGCTATGTTGTCTATACATTATTGTTTTGTTATTTGTATAGATAATTTCTCCTAAAGCAGCAGCGATTATTGCTATCCACCAATCATGCATTATAATTCCTATATCGCTAGTGCAAACTAAATCAGCTAATTTTCTGTTTATTATTAAGGAGCATCCGGTAACATTATTTTGAACAAGAAGCTCATTCAGTTTTTTTCGTTTTGGGTTAATATTTTGATATTTCCAAAAAGATTGGCTAATAATCGAATTATTTCTATCAGTTACAATCAAATCACTATGAACTAACAATGGTTTATTATTGTATTTTAACTCCTCATTCTTAGCGATGTTTAATAGAAATTGTATTTTATGAGGCAACCAAACATCGTCTTGGTCGCAGAACATCACATAGTTTGCTTCAGAATATTTCAATAAAGTTAGAAAACTTTTGCATGGTCCCAAATTTGCATCAGATTCGATAATTTCAACAGATCTTCCAGAATTGTTTTTAAATTTTTGAAGTATCGATATCGTTTCATCAGTTGAGCCATCGTCTCTAATAATCAATTTCCATTCTCTAAATGTTTGCGCTTCAAGAGACTGCAATAAATCAGGCAGATATTTTTCGCCATTAAAAGTAGAAAGTAAAATATCTACTGCCGCTTTATCCATTTTTTGACAATCACCTTTAAAAAACTCTGTTTATTCTCGAGTAAGTTCTGAATGGTTTGTATTTGTTGTTCTATTTCATATTGCTTTAGTTTCGACTCATCAAATAATTTTTCTTGCGTTTCATAAAATTCCAAAAAATACTTTTGATTTTGCTTTTGCATTTCTGTTAATTCCAAAAGCATTTGCTTTGAAATTTCAACAAAATATGAATTTATTTGATGATATTCTTCATGAGTTTTGTTAATTTCCTTAAACACATTTTGGTAAAAACCATCGATTTTGGATTCCATTTCTTGTTTTAAATGATTTATAGCATGTGTAAAATAGTCTCTAGAATTTTCCGAATGCGCATTTAAGCATCGAATAATTGAATCTGTAATGCTATCGGATATAGGTTCACATCTTATTTTTACAGTTAGTTTTAATTGACTATGATAATTATCTAAAGGAAGAAGATCCAGATACAGCTGAGGATCGTCGTTTATGGAGAGAAAACAGAAATCTTTTTTATTTTCAATAATATTAATATTCGCCGTTTTTATAATACCTTTAAAATTATTTTTTTCGCTAATTTCAGCAATTAATTTCCAACATTCGTCCGATTTTTCGTAGATTTTTATAAATTCCACATCACATCGTGCAGGATTATTTGTTGGGTCTAACCTTAAGGTTCCTTTTATACAAGGAGGAAGCATGATTTCGTATTCCCTATCTTCAAAATCAGCTTTTATAGTTACGTAATCGGAGCATTTTTCCGTATAGATTCCTTCAGAATCTAACCAATATAATTGCATTCTAAGATATGATTCTTCACAAAACATCGATGATAACATCATAAATTGGTTAAATTCATGCTCAATTTTTTCTTTAAATTCAACACTATTCGATATCTCAATGTTGCTTGCAGCATTTTGAAGCATTTCATAAAGATTAAATACATGCTTTGGGATTTTATCGATGTACTGGGTTATATCCGTTTTGTTTCGTTGAAGTGACGGTTTGATAATTTCTGATAATTTATTGCGAAATAATACTTGCTCAGTCCCATTTAATCCTAACCAAGAAACAAGCGCAGGAATAGTTTCTTCCCAGCTAGTTATAAAAGCGTCATATTGCACAAAAAATCGATTACAGCCAATTGTATAGTGAAGAGCATGCAAATTATATAAAAGCCATAATCCTATTGATTGCGTATAAGGGAAGTTATCCCTTTTCCCTAAGGACTTCGCTACATCAATAGGATTACGAAAAACAATTAAATACTGAATTTCAACATCCATTTCACCCAATATTTGCTGCCACATCGGCAATAATAAGCACGTTCTTGGATCTTTCCAAGCCCATATAGGTGAGTTGTTGAAGTTTTTAACAATTATTTCTTTTAAACGACTTTTGTACGGTGCTAAATGCGGATGCAGCCACCAATTCTCAGGCAATGGCGCCGGGTTGCTCCAATATGTTTTTAAATCTGCCAATAATTCTTCTTGAAGTGTTACAACCTCCGCCAATTCCCAAAACCCTTCCGGATTATCGCTTCTTGCATTCAACAGTGTCGACTCTTCACCGAAATAAACACCCATTGAATGGATTGCATTTGCTATTAGCGATGTCCCACTACGGTGCATGCCAAGAATGCATATGACTTTATCCATGAATTCCGCCCCTAGCGATTGGATTTAGAAACTATTGACGATACTGAGAAGTCAACCAGGGATGTCATGAGGGATTCTTCAAAATGAAGCACCCTAAAAACTCCGAGATCAATATGTCGATCTAAATAAACCTCTCCATCTTCCGCTATACCTAATACCCCACCGTTCAAAAAGTAAATACCAGCATTAAGCCGCGGGGTAAACGTAAATTCTACCTGCATTATCGTGTTGGCAGTTACTTTTGGAATGCCATTTCCTGCAAGTGTAGTTGCTGCTCCACCGAGCTCCAATCCCGAACCGGTCTTTATTAACATACCAAAACGGACATTATGGCAAGTCTCATAAAATTTAACAAAATATCTCCACACATATGATTCGTTAGGTAAGAGTAAGTTCACTCTTTTACCGCTTAGTGTAGTAATTTCGGGATCGAAAATTTCAGCGCCTCGCTTTTCATATTTCATCGTTTCCAGAGGTATAAGATTTGGGTCGAAGTCAGCTTCAATATCAATTTTTGATTTCGTTCCGCTCTGCACGAATTTCGTTGGTAATTCTTCGTTCTCTTCAACAGCTTGATTAAGGCACTTTAAATTCTTTATATCCTCTCTTATTTGAAATTTTTTATCATACGGAGCATAAATAAGTTTTTGATATAAATTAACCACTTTACTACTGCCTTCAACTAGTAGGAGTTCTCCGGCATCTAAAAGAGCAGCCCGATCACAAAGCTCAATGATTGTTGAGCCCGAATGGGATACGAATAGTATGGTTCCACCGTTTGCTTTAAATTCTTCTATTTTTGCAAAACATTTTCTTTGAAATAATTCATCTCCGACCGCAAGCGCTTCATCAACAATGAGAATTTCTTTTGGTACTAATGCTTGGACAGCAAATGCTAATCGTACTGACATACCACTAGAATATGTCTTAACAGGTTGATTAATAAAATCGCCGATATCGGCAAAGTCTACTATTTGATCATATAATTGTTCTATCTCTTTTTTTGATAAACCAAGTATCGTTCCATTCATAAAAACATTTTCTTTTCCGGTAAATTCCGGATTAAATCCGCTGCCAAGTTCAAGAAGAGCAGCCACTTTACCATTAACGTGAACTTCTCCCACTGTTGGATTTAAAGTTCCGGCAATAATTTGCAGCAATGTACTCTTTCCCGACCCATTTTGCCCAATAATTCCAAAGGTTTCACCTTTTAGAATTTCTAAATTAATATTTTTGAGTGCTTGAAACTCTCTATGATAGTTTGACTTATTTGTTAATACCTGCTTTAACCGGTCCTGCGGTTTGTCGTATATTTTAAAGGTTTTACTAACGTTTTTAATACTAATTGCCGCTGATTGGGACATAGTCCCACTCCTTTCAGTTTAAAGAACATCTGCAAAACCTTTTCTCGATCGTTCAAAAAAATAATGCCCCAATATAAAAATGATTAGACCAAACAAAGATTGCATCAATAATTCGCCCCAATTTGGGCTGAAACCAAAAATGGTTATGTTTCGCATTTCTTCTATTACATAACTTATAGGATTTAAATTGTATAAAAATTGAAACGATTGCGGAATTACCGATTTGGGATAAAAAATTGGACTTAAAAGCATAAGCGCTTGTACAATAACCCCTATCAGTTGCCCAATATCTCTTAAATACACACCCAAAGCGGATAAAAACAAACTTAATCCTGAGATCATCAGGAGATAAGGAAATAAAATTATAAGAAATAAAAAAGAAGCAAGATGCAAGTGAGAGAAAAGAATTATCCCAAGAAATAATATGCAAAAACTGATTAGAAAATTGATAAAAGAAGAGAATAGAATGCTAATTGGCAATATTTCCAAAGGAAAGACAACTTTTTTTACATAATTAGAGTGTCCAATGATAAGATGTGGCGCTCTGCTTATTGTCTCTCCGAATAAGTTGTAAGTGGCTATACCACAAAAAATAATAAGAGCAAAATCTAGTTTCGATTCATTCCCAACATTCCATTTAGCTTTAAAAATCTCGCTATATACATATGTGTATATAATTAACATCAACAAAGGAGTAATAAAAGACCATACAATACCTAATAATGACCCTTTATATCTTAACGACACGTCACGAACAGTAAATTGCTTTATTAAAGATCTATGGTTCCATAAATTAATGAAAGGATTCCAAATAAGCTTCATTCTAAAACTCCTTACCACAGTTAAACCTATATTGAATAACGAATTTTCTCAAATTACTACTCAATTTTATCAGAGTATAGTCAATATACGCTACTTATGCATTTCACCACAAATGGAACAAACATGATTAGCCTTCCCCTCTGCCATATGATAGAATTATGTCGTATTTTAGATGAGAGGGAGACTATGCTGAAATGAGTGCAAAAGCCAATGCGTATGCGGCTGGACGCAAGGCGCAGAGCCCTGCTGCAGTCGAGAAAAGCTCGATCATTTTCTGGATACTAAACATCTTCGTAGTTGCCTTCTTGTTTTGGGCGCCGTTCCAGCGGGGATTGTTCAACGGCGGGAACGTTGACTTTGAACGCCCGATTTACAGCGGATTCGTATGGTCGGCAATTATTTTGTTCCTGACAGCTATTTTCTCCTTCTACGTTTATAGACTGAGGGATCAAAAAGACATTCTTACAGCCGCCGTATTTCTGATGCCGTTTACCTATACGATTTCGCTAGTGACGGCCGCGTCGCACTATCTGGCGACCAATATGATATATATCCAACTGATATATGCCGCCTTTTTCATCTTAGGCGTTTTTCTGACAAAAAACAAGCTGGGAACGTCGATTGCTGCCGGAACATTGATGATTTCCGGTTATGTAGTCGTATTGTTCGGATTGCTGTATTGGCTTGGCAACGGCAAGCTTGGCGATGCGCTCGTCGGTTGGTTCGCCACGATGGATTCGGTCAAAAATACTTACCTTAATGCCGTCATGACGGACTCGAACGGGCTGCGCCTGACTTCCGTGTTCCAATATGCCAACTCCTACGCAGCTTACCTGATTGCCCTCATGCTTGCTGCGGTGTTTTTCATTGTAAAATCGAACAAATGGTATCAGGCGCTGCCGCACGCACTCATGCTCGTTCCGATTATCGTCTCGTTCTGGCTGACGTTGTCCCGCGGCGCGATCGTGATTGTGCCGGTCGTGTTCCTTATTATGCTGTTCTTCCTCTCGATTCGGCGCCAAATCGTATCCATCATTCAGCTCGCTTTGGCATTTGCAGCTTCGCTTATTATCTTGAATAAAATCACAACTGTCGGCACGCAATTGCAAAAGCAAACCAGTGCCGCTATATCATGGCAAGGCTGGTCGACGCTGCTTCTTGCTTCTGTAATTTTCGCTGTGCTGGCCATTGCCATTCAGATCTTCGTTTCGCCGCTGTTGGACCGAGCAACGGAGCGGTTTAATGGGCGCAGATTTGCAACCTTCGTATTGCCGGTGGTGGCGATCATCGTAGGTGTGATCGGTGCCATTTTGCTGTTTGGGGATACGGGGTTGAAAAATATTCTTCCCGCCAACGTGAAGATTCGTTTGGAGAACATCAACTTCCAGCAACATTCCGTCCTCGAGCGGGGAACATTCTACATGGATGCGATTAAGCTCTGGAAAGATTACCCGATTATCGGGGCAGGCGGCGGTGCATGGGCATCGCTGTACGAGAAGTATCAAAACAACCCTTATACGAGCCGGCAGGCGCATAACTTTGCGCTGCAGTATTTGGTCGAAGCCGGTGCGCTCGGGTTTCTTGTTTTTGTCGCTTTTGTACTGGCGATTTTGTATTTTTATATACGCAGCTATACGAAAAGCTCTCCCGAGAGTCGGGACCGGTACTTTTTGTTCTTCATTCTTACGGTCGCGCTTCTGGTTCATAGTATGATTGACTTTGACCTCAGCTACGTATATCTGGGCGCTGTTTTGTTCTTGTGTCTCGGTGCCATGCTGAGCAGCTCGGACTCGGTGCCGATTCGCGTAAAATCGGACTCGCTTGTTCTGCACAAAGCGTTCCCTGGAGCGCTGTTGGTGCTGTCCGTTGTTATGTTTATCATCTCCACCAGGTTGCTTAGCGCCAATAACTCCTATTTGCACGCTCTCGACTTGTCGAAGACCAGCCAAAATTATAACGAAATTGTCGCTCCGATCGATCAAGCGCTCAAGCTCCATCCGAACCATCCGGACTATTTGCTTACCGGTCCGCTAAGCAAAATAGGTATGCAGGTGCAAATTTACAGACAAGATCCAAACAAATACAAGCAGTTTTTCGATGATGCGCAAAACGAACTGAACACTCTTGAGAAGGCTGAGCCTCACAATCGTATCGTTGCGCTCCAGCAGCTCAATTTCCTGCAATCGAGCGGCAAGCTCCAAGAGGCACTCGATTGGGCGAATAAGCAGCTGCCGAATTATCCTTGGTACATCGACATGTATGAGAGCAAAATCTCTCTGAGCGTCGAGCTTGGCAATCGGGCGCGTACGGAAAAAAATGTTCAAGCTACGGACTCATATTTTACCCAAGCGCTCGAAACGTATAATACGATTCTTCAACGTATCGATTCACTCAAAAACTTGCCTAAGGGGCAAGAGCAGGGCCGTCCGTTCGATGTCACTCCGAGCATCGCGGTGAACATCGGGGAAATATATTATATGCGTGGCGATTACGTGACTGCATCCGCCCTTATGAAGCCGCACGTTACAGACAATATGAACGATCAGCTGAATCGGACGCTCGTACGCTGGTACCTCGCGTCGCTGCAAAAGCAAGGCCAGAACGATCAAGCTCTCTATGACAAGTTAATAGCGAAGGATGCCAATGAGCAAACGAATATTGCCTCGATCCTCGCAACGAACTTTCAGACGAAGTAGCTAGTGGTGAAAGCAGCATAGATTCGATCGTAGAAAAGGTGCCACAGTGCTGTGGCGCCTTTTCCTCACCCATTTGGTCCATATTTTTCTATATATGCTAATTATTATTAATTTAAGGTGGTGATTTTCGATGACATAACGTAATGGCACCATGCTAATCCTACTAGCTCATCGGAGAGGAGAATATGTCTTGAGGCACAGACTGTGGTACAAAACGTCCCAAATGCTGGCACTCATTATGCTTTTATCCGTATTAGTTCCAGCCCTGTCGTATGCAGCTACAGGCATTACCGGCGCTACATATGATAAGGTTACTGGCAAAGTCACAGCAACTGTATATACCGATACCTACAATACAACAGGTCCTGACGAGGTGTTCCTTAACGTGTACGGCGACGACCATTCTCCGTGGAAAACGGTCGGCAGCGCGACGTATGCCACCTACTCCTGGACTGACAGCGTTACGCACGCAACCTACTTCAACTTTTCCTACACGGTTCCGTCGGGCGTTTACGCTGCCGTGTATATGAACGGCTCCTATCAGGGCACTGTTTCGAGCGATGTGTACGTACCCGATTCGCATGATTACGGCAGCCCCGGTTCCTGCTGCACAACTGGGGGCGGCGGCTTCGGATGGCCTTCTCCGAATGACGGCACGATTACCGTTCCGGCCGACGGTACTGTTGATGCAGATGAGCTCGCCAAAGCTTTTCAATCTTCGAAGTCCGTCGTGCTGAAGTTGAATGGCGACTTCGCGCTTATCCCGGCCGCTGGTTTGCTGGATGCCGTTAAAATCGACGGTGCGATGCTGAAGGTGGTGGGTGACAACGGTGCTTACTTGCTGCCGCTTTCTGTTTTCAAGCTGGATGATCTGGCGAAAACACTCGGGATCGACGTCAAAGATCTGAAAATCAAAGTGTCGATTGCCAAAGTAACCGGAGATGCTGCAGTTGCGGTTAGCAGCGAGCTTCAAACGTTAGGCGGCACGGCGCTCGCGGATCCGGTCGATTTCTCGGTAGCAGCTGTAAGCCAAGACGGTAAAGCAATCGAGGTTGACTTCGGAAAAACGTACGTAGCTCGACAGCTTAAATTGAGCAGCGATGTGGATTCCGCAGCGGCTACCGGGCTGACATGGAACGAGTCGACCAAGAAGCTCAGCTTCGTCCCCAGCACATTCGACAAAACCGACGGCTCGACGGTAGCGACACTGTGGCGCAACAGCAGCAGTATTTACACAGTTGCTAAGTTCAACAAAACATTCACGGACATTCAAGGCCACTGGGCGCAGTCGTATGTGGAACTGCTGGCGAATAAGCTCGTTGTAGACGGCGTAACCAATACGACGTTCGAGCCGGACCGCAGCATTACCCGCGCCGAATTTGCTGCTCTTGTCGTTCGTTCGCTCGGCTTGAAGACCGATGCAAGCGCGACTACCTACTTCTCCGATGTGAAGCCATCCGATTGGTATGCCGGCGTAGTCGCCGCCGCTTCGCAAGCGGGCATCATTGACGGCTACGAAGACGGCACGTTCCGCCCGGATCGGCAGATCACCCGGGAAGAGCTGGCTGCCATGGTTGTAAGAGCTATGAAATATGCCGGTCAAGATACGAGCATGTCGGATTCCGAACAAGCCAGCTACCTGGCCAAGTTCAACGACGCCGACCAAATTGTTTGGGGGCAAAAAGAACTGGCTACGGCAATAAAAGCAGGCATCGTAGACGGCATGACGGACACGACGCTAGGCTCGCTGCAGGAAGCGACTCGCGCACAATCCGCAACGATGCTGAAGCGATTCTTGAGCAAGGTCGGTTTCATCAATTAAAACGGTTAAGGAGTCCGATACCGGGATATGGTGTCGGGCTCTTTTTTTGTTTCAATGGCGTTCGTATCCCTTCGCGGTTATAATAGAGTTGATTACTCGCGAACGAAGGAGACTACATGAACTCAAAGCCTACCGAAGTATTCTGGCATACCGCGAAAATTCAGGCGGAAGACCGGCACCGCTTAAACGGCCACAAAAGCTGCGTCATATGGCTGACAGGCTTATCGGCATCAGGCAAGTCCACCTTGGCGAACGAGCTGGACAAAGTATTGTTTGAGCGCAGCATTCGCTCGTATGTGCTAGACGGGGATAATATCCGACACGGACTGAACAAGGATCTTGGTTTCAGCCCCGACGATCGGAAAGAAAATATTCGCCGTATCGGCGAGGTGGCCAAGCTGCTGGTTGACGCCGGCTTGTTTACGATCACGGCCTTCATCTCCCCTTATCGGGAGGACCGGGACAGCGTTAGGGCACTTCTTCCGGAAGGGCAGTTTATAGAGGTGTATGTGAAATGCACGGTAGCGGAATGCGAACGCAGAGACCCTAAAGGTCTTTACAAGAAAGCCCGCAATAATGAAATCCGCGAATTCACGGGCATCTCAGCGCCTTACGAAGAGCCGCTTCATGCGGAGCTGATCATCGACACGGAGAACGATACGATCGCGGAATGCGTGGAGCAGTTAGTCGCTTATTTGGAGCAGCATAGTTATATGTAGGAAAAGGACACTCGATCGCTCATGATCGAGTGTCCTTTTACCAGGAAGGCTAGAACCCGAATCCCTTAAGCAGCGGAAAAATAAACTGTACGACGCCCATGCCGATGCGGAGCCAGTTGCCGATGCCGCCAAAGCCGCCGCCCCCGCCTCCAAAAAGGCCGCCAAGAGCGTTGCCCATGCCGCCGAGTAGGCCGCCGCCCGCACCTGACGCACCTGCGGCGGCAGCGGCTCCGGGCGCTGCGCCACCGAATAACGATCCTAAGCCGCCTAACGCGGCAATTTGCGCCTTTGCTTGATTGGCATTGCGGGATACTCGCATGCCGCTGCGAACGCCATGCATCACAATCTCTTCGTTCTCAATGCCGGCGATAGTGCCGCAGTAGACGCTTCCGTCCTTTAAAACCGCACAGATCGGTACGCCAAGCAGACGCCGGCAATCTTCCGGGGTGACGGCAGCAGGAAGGTGCGCGGTCTGCCGCGGCTGCCGCCGGTGCTGAGTCATTTTGCCCATTAGTGTAACTTCCTTTCCCTAAATAGCATCTCTAGTTATTCAGTTTATGGCCGACTAACAGAGATTGCCTGTGCGAAAGTGTAGACAAACCGGGCAGCAGCAAAATAAAACGCCCTTCCAATATTTAGCTTGACAACACAAGCAACGGATGGTAATATAGGAACAAAGGTTCCCATACAATTCACTTACGAGGAAGCACCCGTAAGAAAAGGCTGTTCGCAGTCTTTTCGCGGGTGCTTTTTGCGTTGTGTTCAATCGGATGGGGACGTTATCAACGAGGAGGATGTATATGCGCAAGTTGAACAAGGTATGGTTGATTGTCGTATTAGGATTGCTGGTAGCCGCACCACCCGTTGGAGCGGCATCAGTAGAAATGGCTCCGACGGTGAAGGCAGCGTTCGATAAAATGGTTGCATCCGCCGACTCCTCACTCGCTTCCAGAATGACTCTCACGTATCAGGATCTGGCTACCCTCCAGACCCAAAATGAAGAATGGGATAGAAACAACGGGGCGATACATGCAGACAATTCGGAACGGCTGTCCCAGTTTAGCAAGGAAATGAAACAATTGGACGCCGAAAAGCGCCAAAAGCTGGAGCTCGAGTACAAGCAAACGAGGGAGAAATACGAGCCGCTATTCAATTCGTATTCGGCACTAAATAAGCAGATTGTGGTCGCCAAGTTTTTCAAAAGCAAAGAAGTAAATGCCGCATTGCGTGCACAAGCAGAAGCTATGAAAATCCCGGTACAGTTGGCCCGGGAAGACATTAAAGCGAAATTGGACGCCTGGAATGCGGCCAAACAATCTACAGCCGACACTGTCAAACGGGTGAGACAAACCCTCGCCGAAACAAAGCCGCTGCAAGATCAGATCAAAGCGAAGAAGAAATCGGTCACCTCGCTCAACGGCCGTTTTTCCGAAGCCTGGAAAGGCTTTTCTCCCGCCGTGAAAAAGGCCGATGCTTCTGCCGCGATGAACGCTTTAACCGAAGCTGTATCGATTTCACGCCAAAGGAACGATCTGAAGGAATCGATTTATGCGTTAGAAGTAAATATCAAGGACATTTTGCAGCGGGCAAAAAGGCAGTTGGACTAATTTATTACATATAGCTGAAAGGTGTGAAGAGCATGTTGAATCATGTAATTTTAATAGGAAGACTCACTCGGGATCCGGAGCTTCGCTATACAAGCTCGGGGATTGCAGTAACGCAGTTCACTTTAGCGGTTGATCGGCCTTTTGCGACGAATGGTCAGAAGGAAGCGGATTTTATCCACATTGTGACGTGGCGCCAGCTAGCCGAATCGTGCGCCAATTATTTGAAGAAAGGACGCCTATGCGCTGTTGAAGGTCGAGTTCAAGTTCGTACGTATGATAATAACGAAGGAAAAAAAGTATTCATGACGGAGGTCGTCTCCGATAATGTACGCTTCCTGGAAAGCCGAAATAAGGACCGAAATAACGTCCTTAACGGTGCTGGACAAGGTCCATCGGAACGAGTCGATGAAAAGGAGGTGCCATTGTCGGAAAACGGAAGCCCGGTTGATATCTCGGATGCGGAGTTGCCCTTTTAAAAAACGGACATACAGCGTTCGGACATGAATGGCGCTTCGGAAAAACAACGCCCTTCGGTCAACATATGCGCGTGTGAACCGAAGGGCTGCTTAAATCGGCGCATGCTTCGAAACCGCCGTCTATCCATCACTAGCACCTTGTATAGCCCCTTGCGTATTGCTTCTTAAAACTGTTTCCAGAGCGAGGCCATTCGCTGATGGTTCCCATTACATTCCATATTAGGCGGTCATTCGGGGCACTGCTCTACCGCGACCGACTTCGCAGGCCAAGCTATTTGAATATACGATCAAGCTCTGCAGTTAGCCCAACAAAGAGAAATGATTGTGCGGATTCGTTCTTTTTGTAGGTGGCGGTCTTGCTGAATTCACAGTCTTCAAAGTAATAAACGGCAATTTCACGGCTGAGCGGATTGACGATCCAGTATTCCTTTACACCGCACGACATATATAGGTCAAGCTTCTTGATCATATCCTTGCTGCGCGTTCCCTCGGATATGATCTCCACCACCAATGCCGGGACTCCTTTATAGTAGTCATCTTCACCCAAATGTTCCTCGAGGTCGCATATGACCATAATATCCGGCTGCACAACATTGATTTTCTCCGCCGACCGGTAGAGTGTAATGTCATAGGGAGCCACAATTGGAGTGCATTTGCTTCCCTGAAACCAGATATAAAATAAGCCGAATAATTCGGTTAGAGCAATCTGATGGGCTGTTTTGGGCGATGCCAGCAAATAGATCTCGCCGTCGATGTATTCGTACCTCTCCTCGCTGTCCCGGGTCAGCTCCAAGAACTCCTCATAAGATGCTTTCCTGATGCCGTAACCGTACGATTCTGCTTGTTCCTTGACGACATTTTGAACATCCGTCGTTGTGCCGAAACCGAACCCGCCTCCTTGATCGCCGACAATTTGGCGATGGCGTTCCCGTTGCGAGTAATGATGATGTCCTCTTGTGAAGCTATATCAAATATTTCCCAAAAATTGTTCTGCAATTCCGTGGAGTTCACGATCATGGGCAACCCTCCCCGAATCGATATATCCAAATTAGCTAAATTAGCTATAGCTCTATTGAAGCTAAAAATCCATCATTTGTCAATGGACACCCTTATCCTTGGCTACGGTAGGCACTCGCCTGCCCCTGTTCGGAACTTCCGCCCTAGAGATGGCGCCCATGCTGGACGTACACAAAAAAACCTCCGATTCACATGAAGTGAATCGGAGGGCTTCTTTACTTTAACTGCTTGAATTACATCATGCCGTCCATACCCATGCCGCCCATGCCGCCCATGCCGCCAGGTGCAGCCTTTTCCTTCTCCGGCTTGTCGGCGACGACTGCTTCAGTCGTCAGGAACATAGCCGCTACGGATGCAGCGTTTTGCAGTGCGGAGCGAGTCACTTTCGCGGGGTCGACGATACCGGCGTCGATCATGTTGACCCATTCGCCGGTAGCAGCATTGTAGCCGATGCCTACAGCTTCTTTCTTCAGGCGCTCGACGACGACGGAGCCTTCTTGGCCGGCGTTAGCCGCGATGATGCGAACCGGCTCTTCCAGTGCGCGCAGCACAATGTTCACTCCTGTTTTCTCGTCGCCTTCAGCGGAGACTGCAGCTACAGCGTTGTATACGTTCACGAGTGCCGTGCCGCCGCCGGAGACGATGCCTTCTTCTACCGCAGCGCGGGTAGCGTTCAGGGCGTCTTCTATGCGCAGCTTGCGCTCTTTCAGCTCGGTCTCGGTAGCAGCGCCGACTTTGATGACGGCAACGCCGCCGGCCAGCTTGGCGAGACGCTCTTGCAGCTTCTCTTTATCGAAATCGGAAGTCGTTTCTTCCAGTTGCGCGCGAATTTGCGAAATGCGAACGCCGATGTCTTTCTTGTCGCCGGCGCCGTCCACGATGATCGTGTTTTCTTTGGACACGCGAACTTGGCGAGCGGAACCGAGTTGGTCCGGACGAGTGGACTTCAGCTCAAGGCCGAGCTCTTCCGTAATCACTTGGCCGCCAGTCAAGGCAGCGATGTCGCCCAGCATAGCTTTGCGGCGGTCGCCGAAGCCAGGAGCTTTAACGGCAACGCAAGTGAACGTACCGCGCAGGCGGTTCACAACGAGCGTAGCCAGAGCTTCGCCTTCTACGTCTTCCGCGATGATCAGCAGCTGCTTGCCGGATTGAACGACTTTCTCCAGCACCGGCAGAATCTCTTGGATGTTGGAGATTTTCTTGTCGGTGATCAGGATGTACGGATTGTCGAGCACAGCTCCATTTTGTCCGTGTCAGTGATCATGTACGGCGAAATGTAGCCGCGGTCGAACTGCATACCTTCTACAACTTCCAGCTCGGTAGTGAAGCCTTTGGACTCTTCTACCGTGATGACGCCGTCGTTGCCGACTTTCTCCATCGCTTCTGCGATGAGTTGGCCGACTTCGTCGTCAGCAGCGGAGATCGCAGCGACTTGCGCAATGCTTTGCTTGCCAGCGATCGGCTTGGCGATGTTTTTCAGCTCGTCTACGGCTGCTTTTACGGCTTTGTCGATACCTTTGCGCACGACCATCGGATTAGCGCCTGCCGTAACGTTTTTCAGGCCTTCGCGGATCATCGCTTGCGCCAAAACGGTAGCAGTCGTCGTACCGTCGCCTGCGACGTCGTTCGTTTTCGTTGCTACTTCTTTAACGAGCTGAGCGCCCATGTTCTCGAATGCGTCTTCCAGTTCGATTTCTTTGGCGATCGTTACTCCGTCGTTCGTGATGAGCGGGGAGCCGAATTTTTTCTCCAGCACGACGTTGCGGCCTTTCGGGCCGAGGGTTACTTTTACAGCATTGGCAAGGGCATCGACACCGCGCAGCATCGCGCGGCGAGCGTCTTCGCTAAATTTGATCTCTTTAGCCATGTTCGTTTATACCTCCCGGAAATAATCGTTTAAGTAATTGGGTAGTTGCTGTTGCAGCAAGTACGGCGAAGCCGTGTATGTGGTCGGCTAAATTAGGCTAATACCGCCAGGATGTCGCTCTCACGCAGGATGAGCAGTTCGCGTCCTTCGTACTTCACTTCGGTGCCTGCATATTTGGAGAAGATGATGCGGTCGCCTTCCTTCACTTCCAGCGGAACGCGAACGCCGTCTTTCAGCGCGCCTGCGCCGACAGCAACGACCTTGCCTTCTTGCGGCTTTTCTTTCGCCGTGTCCGGCAGCACGATGCCGCTTGCTGTGGTCTCCTCTTTTGCAATGGCTTCAATGACTACGCGATCACCCAAAGGTTTGATCATGAGAAAATTAGCCTCCTTTAGATTGGTGGAATGTAAAGGTGATTTGTTAGCACTCGAACACGGTTAGTGCTAACAACAACACTTTTATGATACTCAGATTTGCGCGGGAATGCAAGAGGGTTTACTTATTTTTTACCGATGCAGTTTGTTTAAGTTCATTAAAGCGTTAAAGCATAACGAAAATCATCCTGAACGGCATAAAAGCTTCCCTGTTTACGAAGCGAGTTTTGCTGCACCGAGATCGAAATTAGCCCCTAAGCAGCTTCTTTTATGGAATACGGAACGCTTCCCGTCCGGCAACACACCTTCATCAGTGTACCCAAGCGCAGGTCAATTATTCCAATACAGGAACTTGCTGCTTCAATTTCGCTTCCGCACCCTGCCCCGTTCTCCTAAGCGTGACCAGCGGCCCGCGTCTGCTGCGCATATAACCGCCCGCGCAAGCGCGGAATGAGCGAGGCGGAATTCGAGTTAGGCGATGATGAACGGCAAGGCGCTCTCCTTCACAGCATGAGCGAGATTGTCAAAAGAAAGCCACAAACACGAACAACGCAAACGTCAAAAACGCCGCTCCTCCTCGCCTGGCGAGAAGTGAGCGGCGTTTGTTTTTACGGTTGCAGCGGTGTTTACTTCGCGCCGTACTCCGCTTCCCATGCGAGATCCTGCGCGACTTGCTTGCGGTACACAAGGCGCGAGAGCAGCACCGAGAACTCGTACAGCAGCACCATCGGAATGAACACGATAATGGCCGACAAGGCGTCGGGCGGCGTTATGACGGCGGCGATAATGACGAGCGCCATATACGCATAGCGGCGCAGTTTGCTGAGCCGCTGCGGATTGAGCAGACGCAGCCTGGTCAGGAACATGACGATGATCGGCAGCTCGAACACGAGCGCTACCGGCAGCAAAATGTTGAACATAAAGCCGAAATATTGCGCCATGCCGTAAGTTTCCTTGATGCCGATGCTGTGCGAAATGTTCGAGCCGAACATGAACGCCATCGGGAAAACGACGAAGTAGCCGAACCCCAGCCCGACGAGAAACAGCAGCGTCGCAAACGGGATGTAAGCGAGGGTGGCGCGCTGCTCGACGGGGCGAAGGCCGGGCTTCACGAACGCCCATATATGGTAGAGCGCCACGGGCAGCACCAGCAGCAGGCCGATGAGCAGGCCGAAGTTCATATAGATGCGGATCGGTTCCCACGGCGAAAACGCATTCAGCTCCATTCCCCGGGCCGGAGGCTGCTGCGTCAAAAACAAGATCGTTTTCTTGGCAAACAAAAGCCCGATCGCCATCCCGGCGACCAAAGCGACGAGCACCCATAGCAAACGCTTGCGAAGCTCCCGCAGGTGCTCGACAAGCGTCATTTCATCTTGGTTCATGATTAGATCGATCCTCTCTATTCCGGCAGCCGGCGCGGATCCGGCGCGCGGCGGGGCCTCACGCCGGCCTGAGCGGCTGCCTGGCCGGTGCCCGTAGGGCGTTCGCCGGTTGCGCCCGCGGCAAGGTGCTCGCCGCCGCCGGCGGTAGCCGCAAGATCGGCGGACCCGGCTGCGTTCCCGTAGCCGCCGGCATTAGCGGCATGGGCTAGCGCAGATGCCACACCGGCACCGGCGGCGTGGCCAGCCTCCCGCGGCAGTACGAAATCGCCTGCATTTCCGGCGCGGGAAGCCTCCCGCGGCAGTCCGGAAGCGTCAGAATTCACGGCGTAGGAAGTCACCTGCTCCTGCTCTTGCGCCATACCGCCGTTCTCGCTGAAGCGCCGAGCCTCCTCTGGCAGTGCCGCCTCGGCGCCATCGCCGGAGCGTTGAGCCTCAGTCTCCCCCGCGGTCGCGCCGGTACGGGCTGCGATCTGCGCCGGCAAGGCGGACTGTGGCTGCCCGGAGCGGCCTGCCTCTGTCTGCCCCGGTAAAACAGACGGACGCTGCTCGGGAGGGCGAGTCAGCTCCTCCATAAACGCCGCCGCAGTCGAGCGGAACTGCCGCACCGCTTGCCCCACCTTGCGGCCGATGCCCGGCAGCTTGTCTGGACCGAAGAGCACAAGCGCCGCCAAAGCGATCAGCACAAATTCGGATAAGCCGATATTTTGCAGCATGGCTGCTTGCCCCCTCCTCCGTTATCAACTCAAGCTTCAGCCGAGCAGCCCGCCATAGCCGAGCTCCACGATGTCGCGGCGCGAGATGCGCTCGCCGGCGCATATGCGCGGCAGCAGCTCGTCGAACGACGTGTACGGGTCGTGCATGACGCAGCCCGGCAAGCCCATGATCGGCGTATCGCCGTGATAAGCCATCATGAGCATCGAGCCGGGCAGCATCGGCGTGCCGTAGCTGACGATGTCCGCGCCGGACATGCGAATGGCTCCGGGCGTGCGGTCGTCCGGATCGACGGACATGCCGCCGGTAACAAGAATCAGATCGACGCCGCGCTGCAGGAAGGCGCGGATTTCCGCCACGATCGTCTCGCTCTCGTCCGGAGTAAACCGCTGTTCGACCACTTCGCTGCCAAGCGCTTCCACTTTAGCCCGCACCGCCGGGCCGAATTTGTCCTGGATGCGGCCTTTGAACACTTCGCTCCCGGTCGTGACGACGCCAACGCGAAGCTTCCGGAACGGTTTCACTTCGACCGGTGCGGCTCCGCCGTGCCCGTCCCGGTAGGCGGCGGCCAGGCGCTGCACCTCGGCGATGCGCGACTGCGCGATAACGAGCGGAATGACGCGCGTGCCGACGAGCGATTTACGCGGCTGCACGACTGTGTTGGAACGAATGGTGGACAGCGCAATCTGTTCGATTGCGTTCACTTCGTCTACGAAGCTGCGGTCGATTTGGGCCAGACCGTGGATGGCCGCCTTCAGCGTCACTTTGCCTTCGTGCGGCTCGGTCAGCTCCACGCCGGAGCCGGCGACGGCAGTTGCCATCGCCTTCGCGGCATCGTCCTCGTGCATGTACCCGGCGCCGAGCTCCAGCGTATAAATATGTTCCTTGCCGATGCTGAGCAGCGCCGGAATATCTTCAGCCCGTACAACATGGCCTTTCTTGAAAAGCCGGCCCTTGAACTCGCCGGGCAATATTTGCGTCAAATCGTGCGCCAGCACGAGGCCGACGGCGTCTTCCACCGCTACCTCGCGCAGCATTTGGGCCGCGGCCGGGTCGGCCTTGTAGCGAAGAGCTTCGTCCCCATCGCGCGTCATCCGTGATCGCCCTCCCGCCCGGTCAGAATAGCTAGGGCATGAGGGAGCTGATCGATGATGACGGCAAGATTTTCGTGCACGCCTTTCGGGCTGCCGGGCAGGTTGATGATCAGCGTGCGGCCGCGAATGCCGGATACGGCGCGGGACAGCATGGCGCGCGGCGTTTTGGCCATAGCGCCTTGGCGCATCGCTTCGGCAAAGCCGGGAGCGAGGCGGTCGACTATAGACAAAGTCGCCTCCGGCGTTACGTCACGCGGAGCCAGCCCCGTGCCTCCCGTCGTCAAAATCAGGTCGGCATTGTAGTAATCGGTCATTTCGATCAGTGCAGCCATAATTTCGTCCTTCTCATCGGGAACGACGCGGTATTCGATAATTTCCCCGCCCATCTCTTCTTCCACCAGCTCGCGGATGACCTGGGCGCTCGTATCCTCGCGTTCCCCCGCGAGCCTCGGTCGCTGGCAGTCAGGATCGCAACCTTCCATCGCACATCGGCTCACCTCTCCTACCCTCAATGTACCAGATTTCGCTTATGAAAGTGTATCATTTCTGTGAAAATCGCCGCTCTTGCCGCCGGTTTTCGCCACCAGCACCGTCGGGCCGAGCTCCATCGCCTTATCGACGGCTTTGCACATGTCGTATACGGTCAAGGCGGCGGCCGACACAGCCGTGAGCGCCTCCATTTCGACGCCCGTCTGCCCGGTCGTTTTCACGGTCGCTTCGATATAAAGCCTACGCTCTCCGTCGTCGGCGAAGCTGATGTCCACGCCGGTAATCGGAATCGGATGGCACATCGGAATCCAGTCCGGCGTTTTTTTCGCGGCCATAATGCCGGCTACCTGCGCTACGGCGAGCACGTCGCCTTTGGCCAGCTTGCCCTGCTTAATGAGTTCGAGCGTGGAACGCTCCATTGTGACGGTCGTGCGAGCCGTTGCGGAACGTTTCGTATCTGTCTTATCCGAAACGTCCACCATGCGCGCCCGGCCCTGCTCGTTAAAATGCGTCAGCGGCAATGCGCCGCTCTCCGCCTCCTGCTTGTCGCTCAAGCCAGCTCCCCCTTTGCGGCGGCGTATTCGGCTCCGCCGTCCATTCAACCTTTTCGCCGCACGTGCTGCGATTCCGTTACAATCTCGTCCACGCGAAAATCATGCCACCCGAGCGGCACCTGCTCGACGATCTGAGCGTTGAAGGCGGCGGCCAGACAATGCGGGGGCTTCAGCCCGAGCGGCTCGAAGCGCTGCATGAAGCGGTCGTAAAACCCGCCGCCGTAGCCGAGCCGGCCGAAATCGCGGTCAAAGCCGAGCCCCGGCACGAGGATGAGCCCGATGGCGCTGAGATCTTTCAGCTCAGGCTGCGACGGTTTCGGCTCACGGATGCCCCATGGGCCGGTATCGGCAGCCAGATCGGCGAGCGAGTCGACAAAATGCAAGCTCATCGTTTTGCTTTCGCGGTCCGTGCGCGATAAGACGACCGGAACGCCATGCTCCCAGCACCAGTGCATGACGGGCGTCACGTCGACTTCGGTGCGGATCGGCATATAGGTAAAGAGCGCTTTGCCTGTCGGCTTCAGCCCGGTACCGGGGATGGGAGGCGTTTTGCCGGGATGGCTGCTGCCTTGGACCGCAAGCGATCGTCCCGCTGCGCCGGTTTCGGGCCTCATTAATTTTTGCCGGCAGACGTCGATCACCGCACTGACAATCCGCCGCTCTTTGCCTTCGCGCTCGGCTCCCGAAATAGCTCCGCGCTGCGTTTCCAGCACTCTCCTCAGCTCGATTTTTTGTTCGCGTACGTTCATGGTCGTCCTCGCTTCGTGCGTGGTATGGTAAGTACGGTTCGTTCATTCGCGCTACTACGATTACGACCATTTTACCATAATGCAAGCGGGAACAGGAAACGAGCCTATGCAAGAGGTGCCCTGGGGGCGATGGGCTCGGGGCGGGGCGGACCTGCGCGGCGAATCGATTGGGGCCGGTGGCGGTCCCGCAGCATTGCCATAATTTTCGGTTCGTCCAGCAGCGCATCGACAATGTCGGGATCAAATTGCGTTCCTTTATGCTGCTCAAATTCGCGGAGCACGTCATCGCAATCCAGCCGCTCCCGGTATACCCGGCGGGAAGTCATGGCGTCCAGGCAATCCGCCACGCATATAATTCTGGCGTAGAGCGGGATGTCCTTGCCCGCCAGCCGGTGCGGATAGCCGTTGCCGTCGTAACGCTCGTGATGGTGCAAAATCATTTCCAGAATGCCGGTATTTTGAAAAGCGCCGATATGCTTCAAGGTGTTATGCCCGATGACCGGATGCTCTTTAATTTTCTCGAATTCCTCCTGCGTCAGGCGCGATCGCTTGTTGAGCACAGCTTCCGGGATGCCTATTTTTCCGATATCGTGCAGCAAACCGCCTATGTAGATGGTCTCGCATTCTTTTTTCGTCAGCTTTAATTTTTGCGAAAGAAGCAGCGCATAGGCGGCCACGTTTTCGGAATGGGCGGCCGTATAGCTGTCGCGGGAATCGAGCGCTTTGACCAAAGCGGAAATCGTTTCGAGCGTCTGTTGTTTTTGCAGCGCGATTTGTTTAATCATCATCGGAATGACGACGACAGGGGCCAGAAACGCCACAAGCTGCAACAGGATGACATTCATTTCATAAATGTTGACATAAAGCGGCGGATTGATCCAGTAATAGACGCCGGTCAAAAGCAGCGCCAAGGCGGCGCAAACGGCACGGCTGCTCCAAAAGGCCATGCCCGCCACGACCAGGCATAAAAAGTACAAGCCCGGCATGCTTTTGTTTTGCGGAAAAACGAACTTGTCGACATAAACCGTGGCCAGAAAACAAACAAAAACAACATTCGCAAAACGAAGGGGCGTTCTACGATTCTTATGTATTTGTGCGACATGGATAATTTCATTTCTTGCACCTTGATGGGAATCCGGCTTCCCCGTTTTCCCTCGTCCTTTTTTGGCAACAATATGCCATAATTCGACACTATTTTGTACAAGCTAACGTAGTTCTACGTTAAATATGCGGATCCGGTTGCACAATTTGGCGAAATTTAACTAAATCTTATAGAACGAAAAACAGATCGAGTTCGATATAACGGATGCTTTGCATGTCCCCGATGCCGGCTTCTCCCGAATCGTGTATACTTATAAGTTGACGGTATGACAAAAGCGGGGGTTCACCATGCTGCTTCAGGTTTCCGGTATATCGAAATATTACGGCGCCGCTCCGGTGCTTTCGAATATTCATTTGCAGATTGAGGATAAGGAACGGATTGGGCTTGTCGGCGTGAACGGCGCTGGCAAATCGACGCTGCTGCAAATTATTGCGGGGGAAATAACCGCGGACGGCGGGGACATTTTCAAGGCGAAGGAGACGAAAATCGGCTACTTGCGCCAGCACAGCGGGCTGCGGCTCGATCGCACGATCGGCGAGGAAGTGCGCGCCGTTTTTGCCGAGCTGCTGGAAGCGGAGCGCGAGCTGCGCCGCCTGGAGGAGGCGATGGCCGATCCGGCGCTGCATGCGGACGAGAAGCGGTACGAAGATACGCTCGAACGGTATGCGGCCAAGCAGGAATGGTTTCAAAAAAGCGGCGGCTACGCCATGGAATCGACGATGCGCAGCGTGCTGCACGGCATGGGCTTCGGCGGCATGCCGCTCGAGACGCCGACCGCTTCGCTCAGCGGCGGGCAGAAGACGCGCCTGGCGCTCGTCAAGCTGCTGCTGGAAGCGCCGGATTTGCTGCTGCTGGACGAGCCGACCAACCATCTCGACATCCCGACGCTGACTTGGCTGGAAGGGTATTTGCGCGGCTATCCCGGCGCGATTTTGGTCGTGTCGCACGATCGCTATTTCCTTGATGCGCTCGTCACTTCCATTTATGAAGTGGAAAGAACTACGGCGAAACGCTACACAGGCAATTATTCGCGCTTTATCGAGCTGAAAGCCGCCGAGTACGACATCCAGCTGAAACATTACGAGCAGCAGCAGCAGGAAATCGCGCGCATGGAAGATTTTGTGCAGCGCAACATCGCCCGGGCGACGACGACCAAGCGGGCCCAGAGCCGGCGCAAAGCGCTCGAGCGCATGGAACGTCTCGACAAGCCGGCAGGCGAGCTGAAAAGGGCCAGCTTCTCGTTCGAAATCGAGAACCAGACCGGCAAAGAAGTGCTGAAAGCCGCGGGGTTGGCGGTGGCGTACAAGCCCGGGGACCCGCTGCTGCAAAACGTCACGTTCGAGCTCCGGCGCGGCGTGGCGGCCGCTCTCATCGGACCGAACGGAATCGGCAAATCGACGCTGCTCAAAACGCTCATCGGCCAACAGAAGCCGGAGCGCGGCTCTGTCGAATGGGGCGCGGGCGTGCGCATCGGGTATTACGATCAGGAGCAGTCGGGTCTAAATCCGGCCAATACGGTGCTGGAAGAGGTGTGGGGCACGTTTCCGCATCTGGAAGAGGCGCGGGTGCGGACTGTGCTCGGCAACTTCCTGTTCAGCGGCGAAGACGTATTCAAGAAAGTGTCGGCGTTAAGCGGCGGGGAAAAGGCGCGCGTGGCGTTGGCCAAGCTCATGCTGCAAAAGGCAAACGTGCTCGTGCTCGACGAGCCGACAAACCATCTCGATCTGTACAGCAAAGAGGTGCTGGAATCGGCTCTGCTCGACTATGAAGGTACGCTGCTGTTCATTTCGCACGACCGGTATTTTTTGAACAAAATGGCGGAAATGATGCTGGAGCTAAAGTCTGACGGGCTGGACATTTATCTCGGCAACTACGACGATTACGTGGAGAAGAAAACGGAGCTGGCCGAGCTCGAAGCGGAGCGTGCCGCCGCGCGTAGCGGCGGTGCGCGCGGCGCAGGTGCCGGCGGCGGAGCGCGGGCTGGCGGCGCGGGGCGCAGGCTGGCGGAGCGCGCGCCGGCTGAGCGTAGGCGGTGCCGGCGCGCAGGCTG
>NZ_JXAK01000052.1 GCF_000829455.1 Gordoniibacillus kamchatkensis | reverse complement strand
GACATCGAGCCGCTCCGCGTGCCGCGGGAGGGGCTCGATGTCCTCGCGCAGCATATCGTCGCCATGCTGGCGGCAGGCGACGGATGGGACGTGGCGCGGCTCGAGCGGCTGCTGGCGCGCAGCGACAGCTACTGCGGCCTGCCGCGCGAGAAGCTGGCGGCGGTGCTGGACATGCTCGCCGGCCATTACCCGTTCGTGCGCCCGCTCATCGCCTGGGACCGCGCCAGCGGCCGCCTCGAGCGGCTGCCGGCGGCTTCCATGGCGGCCCTTCTCGGAGCGGGCACGATCCCGCAAAGCACCGCCTATCCTGTGCATCACCATGAATCCGGCGTCCACCTCGGCGAGCTGGACGAAGAGTACATTCACGAATCCCAGGTCGGCGACGTGTTCCAGCTCGGCACATCGTCGTGGCGCATTCAGCGCATTCAGGCCGACCGCGTGTACGTCGCCGAAACGTCCAATCGCTTCAGCGAAATCCCGTTCTGGCGCGGCGAAGGCGCCGGCCGTTCGCTGGAGCTGAGCCGCGACGTCGGAAGGCTGTGGCGCGAGCTGGACGAGCTGCTCGAAGCGGAGACGGCGGACGAAGCGCGCAGCGCTGCAGCGGACGCGCCGCGAGCTGCCGGCGAAGCCGAACTTGCCGCCGGAGCCGGCGGCGCCATAACGCGCGCAGACGGACTGCCGCCCCTCGCCCCCGGCGAACCGCTGCGCTCCGCCTGCCGACCGGCGCGCCGCGTCATGGCTTGGCGAAACCTGCTTCATGGAGGAGGAAGCCGCCGCCCAGCTCATCCGGCTGGCGCGCGCCCAGCGGGCGCACACGCCGCTGCCGACGGACAGGAACGTCGTCCTGGAGCAGTACACCGACGAGCAAAGCCGCGTCCGCATCGTGCTGCACAGCTTGTTCGGCCGCACCGTAAACCGGACCTGGCTGCTGGCGATCGAACGCAAATTGGCGCTGCTTGGCATAACTCCCGTTCATAAGAACGCCAAAGACAACGGCATCGAGCTCGTTTTCCGCTACGGCGAGCGTATCCGCGAAGCGCGCAGCGCCGTCGTGGGGATGACGGCCGCGGAAGCGAGGGAGCTCGTCGCGGCGGCAGCCGCAGGCTCGCCGTATTTCGCCGCCGCGTTCCGCGAGCTGGCGGAGACGTCGCTACTGCTCAGCCGCAGCTTCACTCGCGTGCCGGCCTTCGTCAAGCGGCTGCGCGCCGAAGAGCTGCTCAAGGACGCTCTCCCGTTCAAGGAGCGGTTCCCCCTTATCGCCGAGGCGGTGCGCGTCAGTCTGGAACGAAAGCTTGATGTGCCGGGCATGGAAGAACTGCTGACCGGTCTCGAGACCGGCAGCGTCGCCTGGTCGATTTGCGAAACGGCCTACCCGTCGCCGATGACGGCGCAATACGAATACGATTATGTGCATGCCAACATGTACGATTCCGACGCCGTCCCGCGCGACGTGCAGCTCGAGCTGCTCGGGATCAGCCGCAAGCTGGCCGAGGAAGCTTTTGGCCCGGCGGCCTCCCCTCCTCTCGACCCGGACGTCGTCGCCGCAGAGCGCGCCCGCGCGGGCGAACCGCAGGCTGAGCTCGCCCACCCCGGCGATTTGATACGGCTGCTGAAAGAGCGCGGCGATTACAGCCGCGCCGAGCTGCTGCCTCTGCTCGGCGCGAAACGTACCGACGAATGGCTGCGCAGCGTGACCGCGGACGGCTCCGCGGCGGCCGTCAGCTTCAGCGGCGGCGAGGCCCGCTACGTGTGCAGCGATGAGCTCGCTCTCTATGAAGCGCTGCCGTCCGATGCGAATGCCGTCATGTTCGTTCTGAAACGATATGCGGACACTCGTTTTTCGTTCCGGGCGGACGACATCGCGCAGCGCTATCCGCTTACCCGGCAGCAGGCGGAAGCTTGGATCGGCGAAGCGGAGCGGCTCGAGCTCATCCAGCCCGCGCCATTCGCCGACAGCGCAGCCGAGCGGCTGTGGATGAGCGCCAAAACAGCCGCGCGCCTGATCCGCTTCTCGCTGCGGACGTTCCGCGCTTCGCGCGAAGGCTTGAACGCCGAGCGCTATGCCTCGGCTCTGCTGGAGCTGCACCGCGTAAGCGGCCCTGCCGCCGAAGGCGCCGCACGGAGCGGAGCGGCCGCCGCCGCAGACGATCCCGCCGCGCAGCTCAAAGAAGCGCTGCGGCCGCTGCAAGGCTGGTTCGCGCCCGTCGGCCAGTGGGAAGCTCTGCTGCTGCCCGCCCGCCTGCCCGGCTACCGGAAGGAGCATCTCGACCTGCTCTGCGCTTCGGGAGAGCTGCTGTGGGTCGGGCGCAAAGCGGATGGCGATAAGGAAGGCAGCGTCGCTTTTTTCCTCGCGGAGGACAAGGAGCTGTATCAGCCGCTCCTAAACCGCCAGCCGGCCGAGTCCAGCGCCCGTCCCGAGCTGCTGCGGCTGCTGCAAACGCGCGGCGCCAGCTTCCTGACGAAGCTGAGCATGGACACCGGGCTCGCGCCGTCCGCACTGCTCTCGCAGCTGCTGGAGCTCGTCTGGGAAGGGCGCGTCGCCAACGATCAATTCGCGCCGCTGCGAATCGCCGCGGAGCGTTCTCCCAAGCAAGCCGACCAGTTTCGCTCCGGACTAGGCCGCTGGTATGCACTGCCTGACGGCGCGGATGCCGGCGGCGCAGCCTCACTCCAAGCGGAAAGCAGTCCGGAAACGCCATCCGTTTCGTCCGCAGCGCAGCCTTACGAAGCATCCGCCCTGCGCTGGGCACGCCATCTGCTGGACAGCTACGGCATCGTCTCCAAGCCGCTCGTAGCGGTCCTTTGCCCTTTCTCGTGGGAGACGATGTCCGGCGTGCTGAAGCAGCTCGAGCTGCTCGGCCATGTCGTCCGCGGCCTGTTTATCCGCGAGCTGGAATCGGTCCAGTTCGCGCGCCAAGCTTCTTGTCCGCACTTGCCGATAAGTCCACAGTTGCTGCCTCTTCCGGCACCGCTGCGCCGACGCTGCTCTCGGCCTGCGATCCTGCCAACGGTTACGGCTGGCTGCTGCCGTGGCCCGCGCCGGGCAAGCTCGCCGGCTTCGCCCGCAAGCCCGGCAACTGGCTCGTCAGGCAGCGCGGCCGGTGGACGTTATGGCTGGAGAACGGCGGCCGCCGCATCGCCGCGCCAGAGCTGCCCGGCGTTCCCGCCGCTGCGGCGCCGGAACCCGAGCTGAAGGAGATTTTGCAGCAATGCATGAAGCGCCAAAGCTTGCGCAAAATCGTCATCGCACGTGGGACGGCCGGCCGATCGCCGATACGCCGCAAGCCTCCGCGCTGCAAGCGCTCGGCGCGGAGCGCGACCGGTCGAGCTTCGTGCTGTGGCCGAGCCAGCTCGGCTGAATCCGGGGCACACCATCGCCCGAAATAAGCGGGAACAGGCGGCTTGTGCACGCCCGCACCGGCGCACGTTTCCGCGCATCGCAAAAAGCAGCTCCGCCCAGCGCACTTTACGCGGGCGGAGCTGCTTTTTGCCAATTGGGCGTTGATCTGTTGTTAAACGGTGCCGGTCGCGCCCATTCCCGGGTCACATCGCATTTGTGCTGCTTAGGCGAACCCGGCGCGGAAGCCTGTAGGCAGTCTATGCCCTCGAGCATCTTCGCGACCTTTTGGCGCACGATGTTGGCTTGCTTGAACACTTCCGCGCTACCTGCAATAAAGCCCATGTTCGCTGAACAAAGACTGTATGGACGCTGATTTTCAGCAAAATGAAAATGCCGGCCGTTATCGCCTCCAAGGACGCTCTAGGCGAATTTTCGTCGTTATTCACGGAACACCCGGTCCTCATATGTTCATTCCGTCATATCGGCGCCTATCAGCGCCCCGCAAGACGCTGCATAGCGAAACCGGTTCTTTAAACGCCATTTGCCAAGCTGGTGCCGGTCTGATCCATTCACCGTAATCGCGCCTGCGTGTTCCTTCACATCGCCAACCGCCTGCCTGCAACGCTCCACGCCCGGAAGGAGAACCGGATTACGCCATCCTACTACGGCACGAGCGCTTTTCTCCCTGCAGAGAGAGACAGCCAAGCGCCAAGCGTAAGCAGAGCCTTTGCGTCCGTCGCCTTTACCCAAAAAACGCGTCGTCCTCTTCCTGCGCATCCGCGCTTACATACGTTTCTTCGCCGGCCTCGAGACAGCTCCAGGCCCCGGCCTCGTCGCCTTCCCTATCGAACGCAACATCTCTTTCGAACGGCTGCATACGGCGTCCCCTCCTCATGAAAATGATTCCGCTGCCCGCTCCACGCGGACCGCGCAAAGCTTGAACTCCGGCATCCGGCTCGTCGGGTCGAGAGCGTCGTTCGTCAGCTTGTTGACGCTCAGCTCCTCGCCCCAATGGAACGGCACGAACACGGTGCGCGGCTGGATGCCCTCCGTCACTTTTACGGCGAAGACGAGCGAGCCGCGCCGGCTCGTAATCCGCACCCGGTCGCCTACGCCGAGGCCAATGCGCTTCGCCAGCCAAGGGTGAATTTCCGCCACCGGCTCCGGCGCTTTTTTCATCAGCCCCGGCGTGCGCCGCGTTTGGACACCGCTCAAATAGTGGTTGCCGAGCCGCCCGGTCGTCAAAATGTACGGGTAATCGGCGTCAATCGGCTCGGCCGGCAGCTTCGGCGTAATGCCGGACAGCTTCGCTTTGCCGTCCGGATGCGCGAACCGCTTCGTGAACATGCGAGGCTTGCCCGGATGGTCCGGCGCCGGACACGGCCAGAACACCCCTTGCTCGCGTTTCAGCCGCTCGTACGTGATGCCGCCGTAATCCGCTTTGCCGCCCGCGCTCGCCCTGGCCAGTTCATTGAATACGTCCTCGATGCCGCCGTAGCGAAAATGCTCCCCGCGCCCGAGCGCTTCCGCGAGCTCGCATATGAGCTCGTAATCGAGCCTCGCCTCGCCTGGCGTCGGCAGCGCCCGGGCGCGGTGAAAGACGCGCCCTTCGACGTTCGTCAGCGTGCCTTCCCCTTCGAGGAACGACGAGCCCGGCAGCAGCCAATGCGCCAGCTTCGCCGTCTCCGTCTCGAACAGGTCGACGACGACGAGCAGCTCCAGCTTGCGCAGCGCCCGCTCCACGAAAGATGCGTTAGGGCTCGATACGACGGGGTTCGAGCCGAGCACGATCATCGCTTTGATCTCTCCTTCGTCGATCTTTTGCAGCATCTCGTAGGCCGACACGCCTTTGCCCGGCAGCTCGTCGGGAGCGATCCCCCATACCGACGCGACATGAGCGCGCGCTTCCGGATCTTCAATCGATCGATACCCCGGCAGCTGGTCCGCTTTCTGGCCGTGCTCCCGGCCGCCTTGCCCATTCGCCTGCCCGGTGACGGCGCCGAAGCCGCACCCCGCTGCCGACGTTGCCCGTCAGCAGCGCCAGATTGATGTAATTGAGCGTATTTTCCACGCCGTTCGACTGCTGCTCCAGCCCGCGCGCCGTCATCACGATGCCGCGCTGCGCTTTGGCGAAGCCGCGCGCGATCGTGCGCGTCACCGCCTCGAGCACGCCGGTCAGCTCCTCCACATAGGACGGCGTGTACGGCTTCACCGCTTCCGCGAGCTGCGCGAAGCCGTGCGTGCGCTCCTCCGTGAACTTGCGGTCGTACAGCCCCTCCTGCACGATGACATGCAGCAGCCCGTTCACAAACACCGAGTCAAAACCAGGCTGCAGCCGCACATGTATGTCGGCGAGCTTCGACGTCATCGTGTTGCGGGGGTCGATCGTCACGATGATTGCTCCGTTCTTTTTCGCCTCCAGCAAGTACGGCACCATGGTCGGCTGGCATTCGGCGATATTCGTTCCGGCGAGAATGATGTAGGAAGCAAGCGGGATATCGGACAGCGGAAACGTCATGCCGCGGTCGAGCCCGAACGCCCGGCTTGCCGCCGCCGCAGCCGACGACATGCAGTATCGTCCGTTGTAATCGATATATTTCGAACGCAGCGCGACGCGGGTAAACTTGCCAAGCAAATAACAGACCTCGTTCGTCAGCGAACCGCCGCCATATACGGAGACGGCGTCGCGCCCGTACTGCGCCTGGATACGCTGAATCTCGGCGGCGATGCCGCCGATCGCCTCGCTCCAGCCCGCTTGCCTCCAGCCGCCTCCGCTGCGGGCGAGCGGCGCTAGCACCCGCTCCTCATGCAGCACGTGATCGAGCGCGTTCAGCCCTTTCTGGCACAAACGCCCCGTCGCCACCGGAAAATGCTGGCTCGGCTTGACCGTCAGGCCCGCTCCCTTCTCGCCAGGCACGAGCTCGATTCCGCACTGCATGCTGCAGAAGCAGCAATGGGAGGAGGCCGCCGTCACAGGCAGCGCATTCGTCAGTGTGCTCATAGGTCCTCCTCCGTTACATTCGTCGTAGTTTCTATACCCTCCACATGGCCCGCATTTCCGGCCCGGCAAGCACGCCGTCCGCTTATACGAACGCACGTTAACACTAATGCCAATGCCCCGCGCCGACGAAGCCAATCCGTCCGCGCGACAGCGAAGCCGGTCCGTTCACCCGCCTATGATTCACGAGCCGGTTAAGCCGCGCCGCTCCAGCACCGTTTCCCAGCTGCCGAACGTGCGTGCCGCAGGCAGACCCCCCGCCTCGCTCCAGGCTAATGCGCCTCGCCCGGCACGGCGATATGCACCCGGCCGTTTTCGACCTTCGCTTCGTACGTGCGCACGCAGCCGTCGTCGGGCTTCTGCACTTCGCCGCTCGGCACGTGGATTTTGCGGTCGTGCATCGGACAGAACACGAACTCGCCCGATACGATGCCTTCCGCGAGCACGCCGTCCTTATGCGGGCACCTGTTATGGACGGCATGCACTTTGCCGCTCGTCAGCCGAAACAGCGCCAGCTCCAGCGCGCCGATGCGCACCGTTTTGCCCGTGCCGGCCGGCAACTCATCGTAAGACGCCACATCGACCCAGCGAACCTCGGTTTCCGCCAAATTTTCTGCACTTCTGTTCATCGCAAGTCGCCCTCCCGTTCAGTTCGCTTCCACCACGTCGTACAAGTCGCGCTTGATCGCATCGCTTGCGATCGCTTCCTTCCACGGATCCTTCGTTACCGACAGAGCGACGTCGATCCGCTCGCGCAGCTCCTTGCGGCGCGCTTCGTCCTGCACCACCTCGCGGATATGCTCGATGCCGAGGCGGCTTACCCATTCCGACGTGCGCTCGCCATAGTTGCCCGTTTCGCGGTAATATTGCAAATACGCTTCCGTGTACTCGATCACTTCCGCTTCCGTCTTGACCGTCGCCAGAAGGTCGCCGGCACGCACCTTGACGCCGCCGTTGCCGCCAGCGTACAGCTCCCAGCCGCCGTCGACGGAAACGACGCCGAGATCCTTGATGCCGGATTCCGCGCAGTTGCGGGGGCAGCCGGACACGGCCATCTTCACTTTCGCCGGCGTATTCAGCCGTTCAAAACGTTTCTCGAGGGCAATGCCCATCCCCATCGAATCGCCGGTGCCGAAGCGGCAGTAATCTTCGCCGACGCACGTCTTCACCGTGCGGATCGCTTTGCCGTAAGCGTAGCCTGACGGCATGTCGAGGTCGGCCCACATCGCCGTCAAATCTTCTTTTTTCACGCCGAGCAAATCGATCCGCTGCCCTCCGGTCAGCTTCACGGTCGGCACCTGGTATTTCTCCGCCACCTCGGCGATTTTTTTCAGCTCCGACGGCGTCGTCACGCCTCCGTACATGCGCGGCACGACGGAGTACGTGCCGTCCTTCTGAATGTTGGCGTGCATCCGTTCGTTGACGAAACGGGACGTGCGGTCGTCGCGGTAAGAGATCGGGTTGATCATGCCGAGATAGTAATTGAGCGCCGGCCGGCATTTGGAGCAGCCTTCGTCCGTTTTCCAGCCGAGCACGTTCATCACTTCCCGCACATGGGTCAGCCCTTGCTCGCGGATCGCCGCTACGACATCGCCATGCGACAGATCGATGCAGCCGCAAATCGTTTCCTTCGCCGGAGCGCCGGTGAACGCGTCGCCGAGCGTCAGCGCCAGCAAATCTTTGACGAGCGGCTTGCAGCCGCCGCACGAACGGGACGCGCCCGTGCAGTTTTTCACTTCCTCGGCGCTCGTCAGTCCCTGCTCCTTGATGGCGCTGCAGATCGCGCCTTTGCTGACGCCGTTGCAGCCGCAGACGATCGCGTCGTCGCTCATGTCGGTCGCGCCGCCGCCAGCCCCGGCTTCCGCTGCGGAATCGCGCAAGATCGCCGTTTTCTCCATGCCGGACACGTCCGTGCCGCTGCGAATCATCTGCATGAGGCGCGTGCCGTCGGCCGTATCGCCGAACAGCACGGCACCGATAATTTTGTTGTCCTTGATAACGACCTTTTTATAAATGCCGGAAAACTCGTCGTGAACGCGGATCGCCTTCGTGCCCTCCTGATCCTGGAACTGCCCGCCGGAAAACACGTCGACACCCGAAACTTTCAGCTTCGTATACACGACGGAACCTTCGTACGGCGCCGACTCGACACCGGCGAGCTTCTTCGCCAGCACCGCTCCTTGCTCGTACAGCGGAGCGACGAGCCCGTAAGCGACGCCGCGATGCATCGCGCATTCGCCGACGGCGTATATGCCGGGGATGCTCGTTTCCAGGTAATCGTTCACGACGATGCCCGGATTCGTCTCCAGCCCGATTTGCTGCGCCAGCGCCACGTTCGGGCGGATGCCGACGGCCATGACGATCAGGTCGGCGTCCGTTTTCGTGCCGTCCTTGAATTTGAGCCCCGTGACCCGCTTGTCGCCGAGTATTTCCGCCGACTGCTTTTCGAGCAAGAAGTTCATGCCTTGCGCTTCCAGCGCTTCCTGCAGCATTTTCGAAGCGGTCCGGTCGAGCTGACGCTCCATAATCGTGTCGACGATATGCACGACGTCAACTTTCATGCCGAGGTTCAGGAAGCCGCGCGCCGCCTCGAGGCCGAGCAGCCCGCCGCCGATGACGACCGCCTTCTTGTAGCGCTTGGACGCCTCGATCATCCGCTCGCAATCGGCGATCGTCCGGTACGCCATGACGCCATCCTTGTCGGCTCCCGACAGCGGGATCATGAACGGATTCGAGCCTGTCGCCAAAATCAGCTTGTCGTACGGCACCGTTACGCCCTTGTCGCTCGTCACCGTTTTCGCCGCCGTATCGACGGCCGTCACCTTGTGGCCGGCGTGCAGCGTGATATGGTTTTGCTCGTACCATTCGTACGTATTGAGGAAAATGTCTTCGACTTGCGAGTCGCCCGCCAGCACATACGACAGCAAAATCCGGTTGTAGTTCGGATAAGGCTCCGCGCCGAAAATCGTAATGTCGTACTTGTTCGGCGCGAGCTTCAGCAAATGCTCGATCGTGCCCACGCCGGCCATGCCGTTGCCGATGAGAACAAGCTTCTCTTTGTTGGTCATAGTAGTTCCTTCCCTTCTTCAGCTTGTTGGGCGTTTACGCCTTGGTCGCGTCCGGGTTCATATTGCCGCCGGAATGCAAGTTTGCCGCAGAGGCCGCGAGCTGGCTCACTTTGCCGCCGGCGCCGATCCATTTGCGCTTCCACTCCCGCTGCGCGACCGAGATGATAACGACGCAGCAGAGCGCAATAGCGCTCAAAATCAGGAAGCCCGGCGTGAATGAGCCCGTCGACTGCTTCAGGTTGCCGAGAATTTTCGGCAGGATATAGCCGCCGAGACCGCCGGCCGCGCCGACGATGCCGGTAATGATGCCGACTTCTTGCGGAAAACGTTGCGGCACGAGCTGGAACACCGCCCCGTTGCCCGCTCCCATGCACATCATGCCGACGAACAGCAGCGCTGTCGTCAGCCCTAGCGCCGGCAGCGTGGAGACGCCGGCAAGCATCAGGCCGATGACCGCATACAGCACCATCAGCATCCGGATGCCGCCCAGCTTATCGGACAGCCAGCCGCCGACCGGGCGGAAAAAGCTCCCGGCGATAATGCAAATTGTCGCGAAGTCGGCCGCCGTCACCGCGCCCAGCTTATACTGCGTGTTGAAGAAAATCGTCAAATAGCCCGCCATGCCGGAAAAACCGCCGAACGTCACCATATAAAAGAGACAGAACAGCCACGTATCTTTCTGGCTCAGCACCCGGCCGTAATCGGCGAACGTCTTCGGCGCGGGCTGGTTCGGGCTGTCCTTGGCCATGAACAGGAAAATGAGGAATACGATCGCGAGCGGGATGAGCGCCAAGGAGAACACGACGTGCCAGTCGCCGTAATGCTGTGCGAGCCGGTTCGCAAACAGCGTGCTGAAAATCGTGCCGCTGTTGCCGGCACCGGCGATGCCGAGCGCAAGGCCTTGATATTGCGGCGGGTACCAGCGGCTTGCGAGCGGCAAGGCGGCGGCGAAGCTGGCGCCGGCGATGCCGAGCATGAGGGCGACGAAATACATGTCGCTGAGCGAATTCGCAAATTGCCAGCCGAATATAAGCGGGACGACGGTCAGCACCATGCCGAGAATTCCCGTTTTTTTCGAGCCGATGCGGTCTGTCAAGTAACCTAACACAAGTCGCAAGATGGAGCCGCCGAGGGCCGGCAGCGCCACGAGGTTGGCTTTTTGTGCGGCGTCGAGATTGAAGTCTTTGGCGATAAGCACCGCCAGCGGGCCGAGCATGACCCAAATCATGAAGCTCATGTCAAAGTACAAAAACGCGCTGACAAGCGACCCTTTGTGCCCGCTTTGCAAAAACGACTTCCGATCCACCATTTCTCCCAGCTCCTTTTTTTCTAAAATGAAACAGAAAAAGCCCATCTGATTACGCAAGACCGCCGCAGCGCGATCGTCGTAAACAGACAGGCTTCATTGCCGTGTTGACACAACAGTGTGTCGACGTTTCAGGTTTGGGAAGAGCTCACTCCCTTGTGAGCCTCGTTACGGTCATTATATGCGGGAACGTTGTTTGTGTCAATAAACATAACACAAATTTTGATTTTGGCTCGTGTCAAATCGGTAATCGACAATTCTTAAGTCGTCGTGTTATATTTATTGTTATAAAACATAACATGAGCAGTGAAATTTATGCGGCGCCATGCCATGCTCCGTTTCATTTTGCTTGTGGGGGTTGTGACATGATCCAAACGTTTTTGCTCGTTGACGAATATCGGGACGTGCGCACGCGCTTCGCCCCGGCTCCCGCCGACTCCGATGGCGAAGACGCCGCCGGACCTGACTCCGGCGCCGCGGAGACGGTACCGGAGAAGAAGCTGCGCGATTTGGGGCTGCGCGTCATCGCCGCTTCCGCGGAGCCGCGCGAGTTCGCCGCACAGCTCGAGGCCGCGGATGCCGCGCTGCTCTCCGTGCCGGCCGAAGGACTCGCCGCGTGGCGCAAAAAAGTGCTCGCCTTGCGCCCTGTGCCGGTGCTGCTTTGGTGCGACGACTTGACATTCCCGAGCCAGGAGTGCAAGCTCGATGTAGAACTGGACGGCTTGCTGTCGGCAAACATGTCCGCTATCGATTTGCACGCCTCGCTGCTGATCGGCTTCAACCATTTTCTGCAGCGGCGCGAATGGCTGCAGGAGCGGGAGCAGCTCCTGTCGCGCCTCGAGGAACGCAAGTGGATCGATCAGGCGAAAGGCATTTTGTGCGAGATTAAAGGGATATCCGAAGCCGAAGCTTACGATTTCCTGCGCAAGCAGGCGATGAACGAACGCAAGCGGATGGTCGACGTCGCCACGTCGATCGTGAAAGTGTATCAGCTGCTGCAGGATCAGAACAGCAAGGGAGGGCGCAAAAGATGATCAATCTGTTGAAAGAAGTCGGCCGGGGCAAGCGCGGCGCCCGCGATCTCACGTACGAGGAAGCGCGCCGGGCGGCTGAGCTGATCGTAACCGGCGGGGCTACGCCGGCGCAGATCGGGGCGTTCCTCGTGGCGGAACGCATCAAAATGGAGTCGCTTGACGAGCTGCGCGCCTTCATCGATGCGCTGCGCGAGCGCGCCCAGCTGCACCGGATGGCGGGCGGCTTCGACTGCGCCGGCCCGTACGACGGGCGGACGCGCTCGTTCATGGCGACGCTGCCGACCGCTTTCGTGCTGGCGGCAAACGGCCTGCCGGCGACGCTGCACGGCAGCGCCGCGCTGCCGCCGAAGTGGGGCGTAACGCTGCCGGACGTGCTTCGCGAGCTCGGAGCCGCCGTGGAAGCGGCCGCCGCCGACACGCTCGCAGCCGCCGCAGATGTGTCCGGCTTCCTGTACGTGCCGTCCGAAGCGTGGTGCCCGCCGCTGGCCGAGCTGCGCGGCATCCGCGAGGAGCTCGGTCTGCGCACCGTGTTCAACACGGCGGAAAAGCTGCTGCGCTATTCGGATGCGCCGTATATGGCGGCAGGCGTGTTCCACGGCACCGTTTTCGAGAAAGTGGCAAAGCTCGTTATGGATCTCGGCGTAGAGCGCGGCATCATCGTGCAGGGAATGGAAGGGTCGGAAGACCTCGGCGTCGACAAGCGGACGCGCACGTATTTGATCCACGGCGGAGCGAGCGAGCTGTTCATCGTCGATCCGGAGCTTTACGAGCTGCAGGTCGAAGTGCCGGACGCAGAGTGGACGGCGGCCCGCCAAGCGGAGATGACGTTGTCCGTGCTGCGCGGGCAAGCGGAGCTGCCTTATTGGAACATGGTGCTGCTCAACAGCGCGGTGCGGCTTTGGATTGGGGAGAAGGTCGGCTCGATCGAGGAAGGCATATACCGTGCGCGCGCGGCGCTCGACGAAGGCAAGGCGCTCGCGGCGTTTGACCGCTGGAAAGCGGCACTCGCCGGCGCAGCGGTATAAGCGGCGGGGCGCGGTGGGAAGGCGACGTAAGTGAGCGAGACGGTGGTAGGTGCGCCGCGGCGCGGAGCCGCACCACAGGCGTGGCGACGTGAGCAGTGGGTGCGGTGTGTGACCGCAATCATGGTGCGGCGGGGTACACGGGCGAGAAGGCGCGACGTTGGCGCGGTGGCGTAAACGAGCGCAGCGATATATGCAGCGAATGCGAAAATGGGACATGGCCCGGCAAGCGGGACATGTCCCATTTTTTGTCGCTATCGGCAGGATGTGCCCCGCTCTTCCCCGCCTCCGAAACGCCCGCCCACAAAAATAACGGAACCAGATTCCGCTATTCGCCCAAACCGGAGCGATTTCCCCGACATAACGTACTTCTGTTCCGCTATCGGTGTCAAATCACCGGTCATATGAGGCTGATAGACGCTTTCGCAAGCAAATAACGGATTGCTGTTCCGCTAGTTTTGGGAAATAACGGGAAATGCCCACTATAACGGAACGTCGTTCCGCTATGGCCTGCAAGAGCGATTCCTGTTACCCGAATGAGCATTCATGCAACAACCGGAACTTCGGGCGTTTTCGCTGGACTGGTTTTCCATGCGCATATTCGTTCGGAGACTATCGACGGAGAGCCGCACTCAAACGGACCGAGAATCCTTTATTCGGTCTTTCTTTCCTGCTATGGGGGTTGAAGCGGACAGAGAATCTGCTATTTGGCGCTTCAATCGGGCAACGAGGCAGTATTCCCCGAAATAACGTCTCCTGTGTCCGCCTCGACGAAAAAAACGCCGTTTTGTCACAGATAACGAACCTGTAGTCCATTCACTCACATGACCAGTGGATTGTGCGACGGCAACCTGTAGTCTTTAGGAACGATATACTGGAACTGGAGCGCCTCCAAAGCAATCCTCAAACTACGCCCACTACGCCTCGTAAGCTCTCCGCACCGCGACCCGGTACGCTTGCGGCGATACCCCTTTGTGCTTTTTGAACAGCTGGCAAAAGTACGACGTGCTGAGCCCGCCGACCTCCCGCCCGATGTCCTGCACCGGCAAGTCCGTATTGGCCAGCAGGGCGCAAGCTTCGCGAATGCGGCGGGCGGCGATGTATTCGGACAATGTCGAGCCGGTATGGCTTTTGAACAAATGCGAAATATGGTAAGGCGACAAATGCAGCTCGGCGGCCATCGCCTCGAGCTCGAACGGCTGCGCGTACCGCTCCTCCAGCCAGTCGAGAATGCGCTCGACGTGACGGGACGCTTTCGCGGCGCCGCCCGCGGCTTCCTCGGCCGGAGGGAATACGTGCAGCTGCAAATGGCGCAGCAGCGCAAGCAAAAACAGCGCCCGCTCCTCTTCCTGCGGATCCCCGGCCGCCTGCCGCCGGGCTTCGTCGAAGCTGGCCAGCAGTTGCGGCAGTCGGTCGTCGCCACCGAGCTCGAACGCTTGCTGCGTCAGTGCCCCTTTCCAGATGCGCCGCAGAAAAGACTGCAGCTTCGGGAACGGAGCGGTATAAGAATCGGCGATGCGCGGATCGAAAGTAAGATTCGAACGGACGTAACGGACGCCTGCCTGCGCCGGAACCTCCACTTTATGCAGCTGATAAGGCTGAAAGCAGAACAGCATGCCAGGGCGCAGCGGATAACTGCGGCGCTCCATCGTGACGGAGCCGCAGCCTTCGTGCACGTACAGCAGTTCCACGCCTTGATGGGCGTGAAATCTGACCCAGTGCTCGCCTTTCGTTTCGCCGCGATATGACATCGCGAACGCATGCGGTCCCAAATCCATCGGCTGAATGAGATTCATGTTCTCTCCTCGCAGCTACCGTTATCGCCATATAGCTTCATTTTAACACAACAAAGCCGCTTGGAGACCGGATGCGTCAATTCAACTCGCGCAATTCGTTTAAATTCGGTTTATATTTATAACGTATCCTGTTGTTCCGAAGGAAGGTGATGAACCGTGTTCAAGCTGTTCAAGTTTTTGAAGCCATACTCCGCCTCTATAGGCGTCGTGTTGGCGCTTATGTTTTTGCAGTCCCTCTCTCAGCTGTATCTCCCTACATTAATGTCCGACATCATCGACACCGGCGTCATTCACGGCGATATCCCGTATATTGCGAAAGTCGGAGCGTTCATGCTCGTTGTCGCCGCAGCCGGCACCGTTTGCAACGTCCTGGCCGGCTATGCGTCGGCCCGCACGACGACGGGCTTCGGCACACTGCTTCGCGGCCGCTTGTTTTCGCAGGTGGAGCGCTTTACGCTGCACGAATTCGACAACATCGGCACGGCTTCGCTCATTACCCGCACGACCAACGACATCACGCAAGTGCAGCAAGTTTTATTCATGATGCTGCGCATGTTCGTCAGCGCGCCGATGATGTGCATCGGCGGCATCGTGATGGCCGTTTCCAAGGACGCGGCGCTGTCGCTCGTGCTGGTGGCGGTCATTCCCGTCATTGCCGGGGCTTTCTTTTTGATTGCCGGCAAAGGCGTGCCGCTGTTTAAAATGCTGCAAACCAAGCTGGACCGGCTCAATCTCGTATTGCGCGAAAATTTGACGGGGATCCGCGTCATCCGCGCCTTTAACCGGACGGACCACGAGCGGGAACGGTTCCACGAAGCCAATCGGGATCTGACCGCCACGGCGGTGAAGGTGACCCAAATTATGTCGTCCATGATGCCTGTTATGATGCTGGTGATGAACGTTGCCACCATCGCCATTATGTGGTTTGGCAGCATTCGCGTCGACCAGAACCATATCCAAATCGGCGATTTGATGGCGTTCATCCAGTACGGCATGCAAATTATGTTTTCGATGATGATGTTTTCCATGATTTTAATGATGATTCCGCGCGCGTCGGTTTCCGCCGACAGAATCAACGCGGTGCTGAATACCGTGCCGGAAATCGAAGACCGGGCGGATGCGAAGACGGCGGAGAAGCAGCTGGGCTTTCTGGAGTTTCGGCATGTGACGTTCAGCTATCCCGGCGCCGAGCAGCCGGCCGTCCGCGACATTTCGTTCGGCGCACGGCCCGGCGAAGTGACGGCCATCATCGGCGGGACCGGGTCCGGCAAATCGACGCTGGCGAACTTGCTGCTGCGGTTTTACGACGCGGACAGCGGAAACATTTTCGTGGACGGGGTCGATATTCGCGACATGAGCCAGGAAAGCTTGCGCGCCCAAATCGGTTACGTGCCGCAAAAAGCCGTCCTCTTCTCCGGCACCGTGAAGGACAACATCCGTTTCGGCAAAGAGACGGCCACGGACGAAGAGGTCAGGCGCGCCGCGGAAACCGCCCAGGCCGCCGATTTCATCTCCGCCATGCAGGACGGCTTCGACTCCGTCATTGCGCAAGGCGGCACCAACTTGTCCGGCGGCCAGAAGCAGCGCCTCTCCATCGCGCGGGCTCTGGTGCGGAAGCCGAACATTTATATGTTCGACGACAGCTTTTCGGCGCTTGACTTCAAAACCGACGCCAAGCTGCGCGCGGCGCTGAAAAAGGAAACGGCGGACGCCACCGTGCTGATCGTAGCGCAACGAGTCAGCACCATTATGGACGCGGACCGGATTGTCGTGCTGGACGACGGGCAAATCGCCGGTATCGGCAGCCATGAAGAGCTGCTGCGAAGCTGCGGCGTATACCGGGAAATCGTAGCTTCGCAGCTGTCGGAGGAGGAAATCGCATGAGCGAACAAAACAAAGCGCAAAGCCCGCGCCCCGGCGGCGGCCCTGGCGGTCCCGGATCCGGCGGACCCGGCGGACCCGGCGGACCCGGCTTCGGCAGAGGCCCGTTCGGCGGCGGCCCCGGCGGGATGATGATGCCGGTGCAAAAAGCGAAAAATTTCAAAGGAACGCTGCGCCGGCTGCTCGGCTACATTAAGCCGTATAACATGCGGCTCCTCGCCGTAGTCGCGATGGCCGTGATCGGCACATTGTTCAGCATCGTCAGCCCGAAGCTGCTCGGGGACGCCACGACCAAGCTGTTCGAAGGCGCGATGGCGAAGCTGCACGGCGTGGCAGGCGCCAAAATCGATTTCGCCTATATCGCGCACATATTGCTCGTCTTAGCCGGGCTGTACGTGCTAAGCTCTATTTTCATCTACATTCAGCAATTTATTATGGCCGGCGTCTCGCAGCGAATCGTATTCGATTTGCGGAACGAAATTAACGGCAAGCTGGCGCGTCTGCCTTTAAAATTTTACGATTCGCGGACGCACGGCGACATTTTGAGCCGCGTCACGAACGACGTCGACAACATCGGCACGACGCTGCAGCAGAGCATGTCGCAGACGATTTCGTCGATCATTACGCTCCTCGGCATTGTCGTCATGATGCTGACGATCAGTCCGCTGCTTGCTCTCATTACGATTCTTACGGTGCCGCTCAGCATTTTCGTGACGAAGAAGGTCGCCCCCCGCTCGCAAAAATATTTCGCCGCACAGCAAAAGACGCTCGGCGAGCTGAACGGCCACGTGGAAGAAATGTTTACCGGCCACAGCGTCGTCAAAGCGTTCGGGTTCGAGGGCAAATCGATCGAGAGGTTTAACGAAATTAACGGCAGGCTGTACGAGGCCGGCTGGCGCGCGCAATTCATCTCCGGCATTATTATGCCGCTCATGATGTTTGTCGGGAATATCGGCTATGTGCTCGTCAGCGTAGCGGCGGCATCTTGGTCACCACCCGCGCCATCGCGATCGGCGATATCCAGGCTTTCATCCAATATTCGGGGCAATTTACGATGCCGATTACGCAAATTGCCAATATGGCAAATTTGATTCAATCGACCGTCGCTTCGGCCGAGCGCATTTTCGAGCTGCTCGACGAAACCGAGGAAATTCCGGAGCCAGCCGGCGCCAAGGAAATCGCCCGGCCGCAAGGGAACGTAGCTTTCGAGCACGTCAAATTCGGCTACACGGCGGACGCGCCGCTTATCGAGGATATGAATATCAACGTCAAACAAGGGCAGACCGTCGCCATTGTCGGGCCGACCGGCGCCGGCAAGACGACGCTTGTCAATCTGCTAATGCGTTTCTACGAAACGAACGGAGGGCGGATCTCGATTGACGGCGTTGATATCAGGGAGATGAAACGGGGCAATTTGCGCAGCCTGTTCGGCATGGTGCTGCAGGATACGTGGCTTTTTAACGGCACGATCAGGGACAACATCGCCTACGGCCGCCAGGGAGCCACCGAGCAGGAAATCGTTCTGGCGGCGAAGGCGGCTTATGCCGACCATTTTATCCGGACGCTTCCCGACGGGTACGATACCGTTTTGAACGAGGAAGCTTCCAACCTGTCGCAAGGGCAAAAGCAGCTGCTCACGATCGCGCGGGCCATTCTCGCCGACCCGGCGATTCTTATTCTCGACGAAGCGACGAGCAGCGTAGACACGAGAACGGAAATTTATATCCAAAAGGCGATGGCCGAGCTGATGAAAGGAAGAACGAGCTTCGTCATCGCCCACCGGTTGTCGACGATTCGCGACGCCGACCTGATCCTGGTCATGAACCACGGCAGCTTGATCGAAAAAGGAACCCATCACGAGCTTCTCGCGCTGAACGGTTTCTACAGCGATTTGTACTATAGCCAGTTTACGGGCGGAAAGGCGCAGAAGAACGCCGTGTAAGTACGCGGGTGAGGCATTTAGGAACATGTTCGGTATTTAACGACTTTCATGACGCTGCTCGAGGTTCGTTTTGCGGAAACGCTCGTTTAGCGACCGAAAAGTCCGTGCAGAGAGAACAAAAGTCGTTACGAACGTACGTCTAGGCGCTAAAGCGCATGATTCGCCTTTTTGTTCCAACACAACGTCGTCGCAGCCGCAAATTAGAGAACATGGGCTTTATGACGAAAGACCATAAGCATTATGGCAAAAAAGAGCTCTCCCACAGTCATCCGCATGACCGATGGGAGAGCCTTTCTTTTGCCCGACCGAAGCATTGATATATCGCCCACCCGCAGTGAAGGAGAGCTACTCCCTGAGATTTTAACTGGAAAATCTCCCGAATTTTTGCCCATCTCTCCCCTTGTATGACCAACTAACCGGAAAACCTGCAGCTAATTTCGCCATTTTCCCGGATTGCTGCGAGCAAACGGGATTTTAGAGCCAGCTTTTCCAGTTAATCCCGCCAATATCCTTGTACTTCTCTCATTTACGGTACTTTTTCCAGCTATTTAATAGCCCGCAGTTTGACGGAAGGCACATTAGCTACAAGTCGCTCCACTTAAGAGCCGGCCGCCACAAAACGGCACCCGCGCGACAAGATATACGTTGACACTTCCCCCCGTTAGGCGTAATATTAGTACCAAGTACTAAAACCAGATTATAACCCACTTCCGGGAGGAGTACCTCTATGCCAAACGCCCCATTCGTCTCCAAAGCCCGCATTTCCGCGCTCGGCACCTACGTCCCCGAACGCATCGTAACGAACGACGACATGTCTCGTATCGTCGACACGAACGACGAATGGATCGTACAGCGCACCGGCATCCGAGAGCGCCGCTATGCGCGGGAGGACGAATACACGAGCCATATGTGCATCGCCGCCGTGCAAAACATGATCGACCGCCATGGCGTCTCCGTCCACGATGTCGACCATATTATCGTAGCTACGCATACGCCCGACTTGCCGTTCCCGAGCGTCGCCTGCCTCGTTCAAGCGCATTTTGGCATCCCCGCTGCCGGAGCTATCGATCTTAACGCCACATGCGCCGGCTTCGTGTACGGCCTGCATCACGCCAACGCGCTCGTTACGTCCGGGCTGCACCGCAAAATTCTCGTCATCGCCGCCGACACCTTGACGAAGATTACCAACTTCGAAGACAGAACGACATGCATTTTGTTCGGTGACGGCGCCGGCGCTGCGCTCGTAGAGCAGACGGATGGCGAAGGCGCGTTTCTGGCCCACCATCTCGGCTCCGATGGGACCGGCGGTCCGCAGCTGTACCGCACCGGCATCGCCGCAACGCTGAACGGGCAAGAGCTCGGCGGCAACGGCAAGCTTGTCCAGAACGGGCGCGAAGTGTACAAATTTGCAGTGTCGACGGTGCCAAAAGGCGTGGACGCCTTGCTTGCCCGGACCGGCTTGTCCTCCGCCGACATCGATGGCTTCGTTCCGCACAGCGCCAATACGCGCATCATCGAATCGATCTGCGAGCGCACCGGCATTCCGTTCGAAAAGACGCTGTGCAGCAACGAATATTACGGCAACACGTCGGCGGCGACGATTCCGCTGGCACTGCAGCTTGGCGTGGACGACGGCCGGGTGAAGCCCGGCGACCTGCTGCTGCTCTACGGCTTCGGCGGCGGCCTCGTTCATGCGGGGCTGATCGTGCGCTGGGGCTGACAGATTCCCTATATCCAAAATGTTGCCGCCGCAGCCTGCCGCTGCGGCGGCAACATTTTGCCCGGGCGTCAATTTCGGAGCGACAGCCACAGCCGCGCCACGTGGTCCGTTTCGTCGGTCATCGTCAGGAAAAAAATATCCCGCACGCGCGGGCTCGGCGTCAGCAAATACGTGTCGCGGTACCGCTTCGCCGCTTCAAGCGCCATAGCGATCGCCTTGCGCGCGCCGTCTTCGTAGCAGTCGAAAGTTTCCGCCGGTTCCGGCCGAACCAACGGATCCCGGCCGCGCAGTTCGCGAAAAAGGTCTTCCAGCAGCACGTAATGCTTGCGGTCTTCGGCCAGCAGCTCCTGCAGCTGCCTGGAGCAGGCGTCCTCGGGCGCAAGCTTGAGCAGCGAGCCGTACAGCCTGACAAGCGCCGCCTCCTGCCTGAGGCTCCATTCGAGCTGATCCAGAAAACGGCGCAGATCGCTGTAGTGAAACATCGCGACAGCACCGTTCGCGGCTAGGGCCGGAGATGTTTTGTACGGAGAGGTCGTCTGTGTCATGCGGTATCCTCCTCCTTATGTCGACCGATCCGCCATCCGGGGAAATCGGTGGTATTTTAGTATATGCCTTGCGGCTTGCCTACCCGGATAACAAAATGGCACGGGCTTGTCCGTTTTTGCCCCGCCGGGGGCTTCGGCGGCGTCGGCCAAACGATTACGCGGCTATTGCTCCTGCCGCGGCCGCCCCCGAAATGCCCGGGCCCGGGCTACGCCGCGACGCAGCCACGGCGGCGCCGGATGCAGCGAGCGCCGCCGGCCGGTGCGGGGCAGCACGCCGGCGATGCGCAACGCAAGCTGCCGCTGGTACCGCGCCAGCGCCTCCGCATGCTCGGCTATGCGCAGCGCCGTCTCCGGCGAAGCTGCCGCTACGTCGGCTGCACTCTCGACGATTCGCGCCAGCGCGCGCTGGCTGCGTGCGAGCGATGCGAGCATATCCAACTTAATCAGCTCCAGCTGTCGCTCAAAATCCGGTGTCATGCTATTTCCCGCCCATGCCGCCGCCGTACATCGCAGCTCCGCCGCCTTGCCCGTGGGGAGGGCCGATGCCTTCGGGTCCGTCCTGGCCGCCCGGCTCCTCCTGCCCGATCAAAACTTTCAAATGCTGGCCAAGCGACGACTCCATCCTCGTCAAACCGTCGATGACTTCGATCATTTGATCGTGTATGCCCATCGTCAGCTTCAGCCGCTCTTCGTAATCGTCCGTCTCGTGAGGCAGCATGTGCAGCGTAATCCAGTTGCGCACTTTTTCCGCTTCCGTCGCCTTCGCCCCCAAAATATCCGCGACCTCTTCCTGAAATCTTGTCACCGAATGCAAGATTTTGCGCAGCGAATGTTCCCTGCTCAAACGCCGATTCCTCCTCCCGCCGCTATTCGTCATGGCTCGGCTCGCTCAGCTCTTTGAGCGCCAGTTCCAAATGGATGACAAGCGCATCCTCCAGTTCGGCCAGACTGTTCAAATACGCGGTTACGCTTTTCGTCACAATTGAAGCGTTCTCGACGATTTCCTGAAGTTCACCGTCGAACGGCAACTCGTCGGGCATATGTGCGATAAGGCCGGACATATGGCAAACGACATGCTTCTCCGCCTCCATAATCCGAACGGCCTCCCGCTGCGATTCGGACAGATGGGCTATGGCGGCCGAAATTTCGCGCTGCACGGCTGTTCCTCCCTGCTTCTTCAATGAATCGATCTCTTCAATTTATGCGTTTCCCGGCAACCCGGTACCAGTAAGGCGCTGGCGTTTTTTCCAGTACAACGGCTGCATTTCAAGCGACGGCGCGGCGTCACAAAGCTCGCAACTTCCTGTTCATGGAAAAGACGGCCGCAGCGCGGCCGTCATGTCGGGCTGCTATTTTCGCAGGAAGCCCAATTGGTTACATCTTCAAGCCAAAAGCGATCCAATGCAGCATGCCTTGCGCCGCGTCCGCTCCCGGCCGAAGCCTGGCGACGCGCAGCATTGCAGCATCCCGTCCTTTCGCTTCGAGCGAAGCGAAGCAGTCGGAGCGATCGGTCATGGCTACGATCACGTAAGTGTCATCCGCGAACGGTTCGGGCAGCTTCACTTCGACGCTGACCTCCGCCTCCTCCACCTGCAGTTCGAACGATACGCTCCCCGCCAGTTGCAGTGCAGCCGGCGAACCGGCAGCCGCCTGCACGGGCGCAAACGTGAGCTTCGACTCGTCGACCGCGCCTTCCGCCAGCTTGCCGGCGGTAATGCTGCCGTCCGCAATGCGTTCGCCGGTGAGCCGCAGTTCACCCAGGTGCCGGGGCTGAATGGCCCCGTCCCGAATGTGCAGCGATTCTACCGACTCCGGCGCAAGATGGTCGCCTTGCACGGCGCGGGCCGCTAACTTGCTGCTGCTGACGCTGCCGTCAGCCAGCTTCTCGGACGTGACTGACGCCGGCTGCAGCGTATCGGTGCTTACAGCTCCGGCCGCCAGCTTATCTGCGGTGATTGCCTGCGGCTGGAGGTGGCGCGTCTCAATCGAGCCGTCCTGCATATGCTTCGCCTCGATGGAGTTCGGTACCAGTTTGTCGCTTGTTATGGAGCCGGCCGCCAGTTTCGAAGCCGTTACGGCGGCGTCCGTCAGTTTATCCCCGGACACCGATTCGGGAGCCAGCACGTGGGTAGTAACAGCATGAACCGCCAGTTCTTTGGTCGAGACGATGCCATCCGTCAAATGCAGACGCTGTATCGAGCCAGGCGCCAGCTTGGCCCCCGTTACAGATCCGTCCTGTAGCACATTGCCGCTAATAGCTCCCGGGGCGCAATGCTCCGTTGTCAGGCTGCCGCTGCGAATGTGGGCGGCTCCGACCGATTCCGGCGCAATGCGTTCAGCGGTAACGGCGCATTCCGCCAAATGGGCGGAACCGATTGCTCCTCGTGCGACATGCTCGCTCTGTACGGAGCCCGCTGCCAGCTTGGCGGAAGTGACGGCTGCATCGCGCAGCAGAGGCGTATCGATCGCCTGATCTTTCAAATGCTGCGGTCCAATAATGCCCTCGCCAATATGCTTCGATCCGATGGCCTCCTTCGCGATGTGGATGGCGGAGATGGCGCTTTTGCCGATATGCTCCGAGCCGATCGCTCCGCCGGCCACATGCTGCGAGCCAATCGCCCCTGGCAGCAGCTTCTCGCCGGGGATCGATTTATCGCGCAGCAGTTGGGCCGTAATGGCCTGATCCTGAATATGCTCTGCCTGCACGGCTCCGGGGACGAGATGGGCACTGCCGATACTTCGTTTGGCGATCTTGTCGCCGCTGACCGAGCTCGGCGCCAGTTGGTTCGCCCCAATTACCCCGTCGGCGATATGCTGCTTCCGGATCGCTCCCGGGGCGATTTTATCCGCAGTTACTGCTTCGTCGCGCAGCGTCCAGGTGGTGACCGCCTGCTCCTGCAGCTGCTGCGTGCCGATGGTGCCCGCGGCCAAATGCGAACCGCGCAGCGCGCCGTCGGCAATATGAGCTGAGGTAATGGCTTTGGCCATCAGTTCATTGCCGCCGACCGAGCCCGGGGCCAATTGCGCCGTCCCGACCGCGCCCTCGGCGATCGCCTCGGAGGTGATCGCCCCCCGCGCCAAGTGCCGCGTCCCTATCGCCTCTTCGGCGATTTTCGCCGCTGTTACGGCGCCGTCGGCGAGATGCTCCTCGGATATAATCGAATCGGCGAGATGGTATCCTTCAATCGTCTCCACCGGAATGTGCTCGGCCCGTATCATGCCCGCAGCGAGCTTATCGCCGCTGATCAAGCCCGGGGCCAAATGATAGGAAAGCACGGAGGCATGCGCGAGATGTGCGCTCCCGATTTGTCCCGGGGCGATGTGATGCTCCAGTACTTGATCCACCCCGAGATGATGGGACTTGACGCTGCCGTCCTGCAAATGTACGCTGCCGATGCAGCCTTCAGCAAGCTTTTCGGCGGTAACGGCCCCATCGGCCAGCTTGACGGCAGCGACCGCCGAATCGGCAAGCTTCGCCGTATCGACCGCGCCGTTCGCCAGTTGCACGGAACCGACGGCTCCGCTCTTGATTTTAACGCTGTCGACGGCTTGGTCGTCCAGCAGATCTCTCGTTACGACCAGCGGAGCGAGATGAATCGATTGAATGGCGCCGGGTGCGATTTTGACGGCATCGATCGTTTTGTCGGCCAGCTTGTCGGACGTAATGCTGTTCTCAATCAGCTTGTCGCCTGACACCGAACGGTCGCGCAGCTTCTCGCCGTCGATGGAAAGCTCGGCAATATGTTCGTTGTTGACCGCGCCCCGGGCGATTTTGCTTCGCGTGACGCTGGAGTCGGCCAGCTTCGTATGATCGATCGACAAATCCATGATCGCTCTTGCGCCAATGCTGTACGGCTTGATTTTGCGCTCGTCAATCGACCGATTGGCCAGCTTTTCCTCCGTTACGGCTTCATCGACGAGATCGTCGGTGTAGACGACGGCGGACGGTTTCGCCGATTTGCGTTCCGACAGCAGCAGCAGCGGAGACGGCAGCTTGACGGCAGACGGGGGCTTGACGGCGGTTGCCGGCTTGATCGCCGGAATGGCTTCCGCTTCCGCGGGTTTGCTGGCGGCGGCGGCCGGTGTCTGGACCGGTTTCGCTGATAGTTTGGCATCCACCGCTTTCGGCTCATCGCTCGCGTTCGCTCTCTGCCCTTTCTTGTCCGCCGCCTCTTTGCCGCTCTGCGCGGTTTTCCCCGTCAAGCGGACTGCTGATCTTTCCTTGTCGTGGATGTACTTCAGTTCATTCGTGCGGGCGTCCAAATATTGGAATCTTTTTCGTTTTTTCATAATGGGCCCCTTCCCCGAGATGTTTGTCACTGACAACATATGCGAATGTCCCTAGGGCAGTTGCCGTTCCGCGCCAAAATGTGCGAGTACCTAGGTGTTAAGCTGGCCGAAGGACGTCCGGCACATGGCTCGCCGTTGCTCCTCCTGCTTAGCGCCCGGACAGCGGTACCGGGGTGCGAGCAAAAGAAAAGCCCGATATCGGGCAGTGAAGCCGGCATCAAGCTTAAGACACCGCTATTGATCGCCGAGAGCGATCCAGTTCATTTCGCCGCTCAAGTGCGGCGCCGGCGTATCGCGAAGCAGCCGAACGACCGCGCTCTCCCGCGCCTTGCTTACGATGACCGTACGGCAGCCGGGTTCGTTCGTCGTCGCTACAAGCGCATAGCCGTCGTCTTGGAACGGCTCATCGAACGTGACGTAGATGTCAAGGCAGCGATCGAACGGAGTGAAACGGAACGGGACTAGCCCGTACTGCTGCAAGTAATGCGCTGAGGAAGCAGAAGCGTCGGCGCTATCCGGCCCTGGAACAGGCTGCGCTTCCGCGAAATCCGCCTGCTCTTGCGGCGGCGCATCGTGCAATTCCGGCTCTGTCGCCGTATCCGCCGGCGCTTCATTTTTAATGCTTACGGGTATTTCCGTATGCTCCTCCGGCACGACATCGATGACGACCGGGTGGTGCCGCGGCGAAACGATGCGAAGTTCCTCGCCGCTTTTCAGGACGCCGTCCAGCCCAAGCTGGAACGATTGTAAGACGTCGGAGAATCCGCTGGCGCGCTGGTCCGTCCAGCGGTCGAAACCGAGCAATTGTCCGAACCAGGAAGCGTTTCTCCGGTAACGGGGCTTCGGCTTGTCGATAAGCAAGAGCGGCGCCGACTGCGCCGCACGGCGGCTTTGCTTCGCCACGGCAGCGGCCATGCCGTCGCTCACATTAATTTTGGCGGAGGGATCGTTCTTTCGTTTATTCGTTTTCTTTGCCAGCGGCGTTTTGGCAGCCGGTTTGCGGGATCGGGTCTTCGGCTCGCCGTCGATCCGAATCGGCACCTCCGCCTCGTCGTCCAACCAATCAAGCTCGTTCACTAGCGGGTCGACAAACTTTCCCGTCCCTAACGTACGCGGTTTGCGTGGCTTGCTCATACGAGTTTCTCCTTTCCGGAAACACGATGCGTTTCCCGCCTGCGCGAACAGGCGATGTGCTCTTCTTGCGGCGTTCGCTTGCGCGAAACAGGCGGAAGGGAGCTCATCTCATCCCCCTATCTTATGCGGCCTCAAAACCGCTCGTATAGGCAGCTGCACAGAGACGTTGGCAGCGGCCGTTTGAAATTTGCCGAGGGGAAGGGTATGCTAAATGGCGGATGGCTGAGCGCCATTCCATAGCTCGATAATTGAAGGAGGGCGTACAATGAACTCTTTTCGCTTCCATAACCCGACGCAACTGATTTTCGGCCGAAACGCGGTCGATCAGCTCGGCTCCAACATAGCCGGTTACGGCAAGTCGGTGCTGCTCGTATACGGCGGAGGCAGCATCAAGCAGACCGGTCTGTACGACAAGGTGATGGCGCAGCTTCGCTCCGCCGGCATGGCCGTCCACGAGCTGGCCGGGATAGAGCCGAACCCGCGCTTGTCCACCGTTCATAAAGGCATCGAATTGTGCCGGCGGCACGGTGTCGAGTTCATTCTCGCGGTCGGCGGCGGCAGCGTTATCGATGCTGCCAAGGCAATCGCCGTCGGCGTACCGTACGAAGGGGATGTATGGGACTTTTGCATGCGCCGCGCCCGGATCGAGAAGGCGTTGCCGCTCGGCACCGTATTGACGCTGTCGGCAACAGGCTCGGAAATGAACGGCAACGCCGTCATTACGAACTGGGAGGAGAAACAAAAGCGCTCGTTCGGCTCGATTCACGCCTATCCGCAGTTCTCCATCCTCGCTCCGGAGCTTACGTTCACGGTGCCGGCGAACCAGACGGCGTACGGCAGCGTCGATATGATGTCGCACGTGTTCGAGCAATATTTCAGCAAAACGACCGGCACGCCGCTGCAGGAACGGCTTTGCGAGTCGATTTTGCAGACGGTTGTCGAAAACGCGCCGATTGCCGTGCGCGAGCCCGAAAACTACGATGCCCGCGCCAACTTGATGCTGTGCGGAACGTACGCCTTGAACGGCGGAATGATTTCCGTCGGCATGGAAAACGATTGGGCTTCGCATGCGATCGAGCACGAAATTAGCGCGATTTACGACATTGCGCACGGAGCCGGGCTCGCCATCGTGTTTCCGAACTGGATGAAATACGTGTATAAGGAGCGCATCGACCGTTTCGTCCAGTATGCCGAGCGCGTCTGGGCCATCGAGCGGGCCGGCCGCACGGACGATGAGATGGCGCTCGCCGGCATCGAGGCAACGCGCGCCTTCTTTACGAGCATCGGCGCTCCCGCCCGGCTCGCCGACGTCGGCATCGGTTCCGAATCGCTCGACCGGATGGCCGAAGAAGCTGTCCGCTTCGGGCCGATCGGCTCGTTCAAGAAGCTCGGCAAAGACGATGTACGCGCTATTCTCGAAATGTGCCTGTAACGGCGGAAAGTGCGAGGGCGCATAGCACAGGTTCGCCGAAACGGGGCGGCAGGCGGTGCGGCTTCGTTTGCGACAAGACGTGATGCCCTGGCTGAAGCCGGAGCGATTGGCGCGTGCTGTGAGAGCTGCATTAAAGGAATATAGTTCCGTTAATCGGTCAATTTCCCGATATTTCCCCAAAATAGCGGAAGCACGTTCCGTTATTTGCCTCGTTTGACCCGAAATTTCCGCATCTGACGCCATCGCGGTGCCGAATAACGGAACGGTATTCCGTTATTGCATGAATGTCGCGATCCATTGGCAGAATAACGGAACGATATTCCGCTATTGGGTGACTTGTCGCGATCCACTGGCCGAATAACGGAACGATATTCCGCTAAGCTTTTGCGAAAGGAGTTCGCGCACATGTTCGAGTCGATTTCCGATGGCGGGGACGAGGAGCGCTGCGGCGGCGCGGACTTGCAACCGGCTGCGGCCCGCACAATAGGCAAAATGCTGCTGACGGCCATGGCCGTCATCGCATTGGCGGCAACCGCCGCCTGTGCGCGGGCGCCCCAAACGCCCGGCGGAGCAGCGCCGCAGCCAGCGGAAAGCGCGCAGCCATACGGCGGAGCTGCGCCATCGCCAGGAGGGGGCGCGCAGCCGCCGACCCCGACCCCGCCCGGCACCGCTGTGCCGCAAAGCGGCTCCGCGTCGCCGGGGCCGGCGGCAACGCCTCCGCAGCAAGGCGCAGCGGCGCCCATGCCTGCGGCGGAAAGTGCCTCCGCCTACTTGTCAGCGGAAGCGCGGGCGGAGCTCGCCCGCAAATACGCGCAAGCCGTCCCTCGCGAGTGGGGCGAACGCGTCACGGGCGTCAAGCGCCGCCTCAAGACGGACGAGAAAGTCGTCGCACTCACGTTCGACGCCTACGGCGGCCCGCACGGAAGCGGCTACGACGCGAAGCTGATCGATTACCTCGTTCAGGAGAACGTTCCGGCGACGCTGTTCATCAACAGCCGCTGGCTCGCCGCGAATCCGGATACGTTCAAAGCACTGGCCGCAAATCCGCTGTTCGAAATCGAGAATCACGGTACGGCGCACAGGCCGTTGTCCGTAAACGGCAAGTCGGCATACGGCATTGCCGGTACCCGCTCGCCGCGCGAGGTGATCGACGAGGCGCTCGACAACGCGCTCCTCATCGAGAAGCTGACCGGCCGCAGGCCGAAGCTGTTCCGCACCGGAACGGCCTACTACGACGACGTCGCCGTACGCATTGTCGAGGACCTCGGTATGCAAGCGATCGGCTTCGACGTGCTCGGCGACGCAGGCGCCACGTTTTCCGCCAAGCAGATCGAGGCAGCGCTCGGTAAAGCAAAGCCGGGCTCCATCGTCATCGCACATATGAATCAGCCTTCCAAAGATACGGCCGCCGGCATGAAGCTGGCAATCCCCGAGCTGCGCCAAAAAGGGCTCCGCTTTGTAAAGCTCGGGGATTACGAGTTGGAATAGGGCATGCGAAAAAAGGAAGCCGTCCCCCTTCCCGGGAGGACGGCTTCCTTTTTCAAAAGCACCGGCCCTTACATCACAATGCTCAAAACAGCGAAGAAATGAAAGACCGAACCGCCAAGCACGAACAAATGCCATACCGCATGATGATATTTGAACCCCCGCCAGACGTAAAACACCGTGCCCACCGTGTACAGCACCCCGCCGACAAGCAAAAATACGAGTTCATCGGTCGAAGCATGAAGCAGAAGCGGCCGCCACGCGAACACAATGAGCCAGCCCATCGCAATGTACAGCAGCGTCGAAGTGAACAAAAACTTTTTGGTCAGGAACGCTTTGAACACGAGCCCGAGCGCCGCTGTGCCCCATACGACCCCGAACAGAACCCAGCCTGTTGCGCCGCGAATGACGGTGAGCAGCACCGGCGTATAGGTGCCGGCGATAAACAAATAAATGGACGAATGATCGAATATCTCGAACAAATCTTTCAGCTTCCCTTCGGGGAAGCTGTGAACGAGCGTGGACGCCAAGTAGAGCAGCAGCATCGTCGCGCCGAAAATCGTAAAGCTGACAACGTGCAGCGCGGTGCCATACAGGCTGGAGAAAATAATGAGCAGCACGAGAGCGGCGATGCTGAGCAGAGCGCCAAAGCCATGCGTGATCGCGTTCACCAGCTCTTCCTGCCGCGTATACGTATGCGTAGTAGCGATATGAATCCCTGCTTTCGTGATAGCCTTTCTTTTCATTGTAACGCAGTTTCCTGCCGCCGGCAAAAAAGTAAGGCTTGAATCAATTTTTTACCACAACGACATAGGAAATGCTTCAAAGACCCCGTGGCAAAGCCATGCATCAAATCTATGCGGACAAAAGGAGCTGCTCGTCCCCCGTCTAATGTCACAACGAACACAGGTAACGCTATTGAACACCAAATCGCGGGTTTACATTTTCTAACGAACTCAGCAAACTATATAGATCTGGTTTTCATACAGAATCGCTTTATCCTGATCGATTAAGGTTTCTCATGTTCGTTAGAGTCAAGAATACGCTAATTCTCGTGATTGCATAGCACAAAAAGCGTCCGGCGAGGGGTTGCCCCGATATCCGGATGCTTTTGCAGTACTGGGTTGCTCCGTTACAACCCCGTATTCGCGCGCACGACAATTTCCTCGAACTTCCTCGCGTCCGCCCGCTTCTTCGACAGCAGCGTGCCGACGACGGCGCCGATAAAGCCAAGCGGGATCGACACGATGCCCGGATTCGCCAGCTGGAACCACGGCTGCCCGGTGAGGATGGCCGCGCCCTCCTTCACGTTCCAGACGCTCGGGCTCGCCGCCACGAGCAGCAGCGCGCTGATCAGCCCGGCCAGCATGCCGGTCACCGCCCCGGCCGTGTTGAACCGCCGCCAAAAAACCGTGAACAAAATGACCGGCAAATTGGCGCTGGCCGCGATGGCAAACGCCACCGATACGAGAAACGCCACATTCAGCTTGCTGGCGGCGAACGCCAAAACGATGGACAGCACCGCAACGCCGACCGCCGCCCAGCGCGCTACGCTCATTTGCTCTTTCTCCGTCGTTTTGCCGCCGCGCACGATGTGGCTGTAGAAATCATGCGCAAACGCCGATGCGGCCGACAGAACAAGCCCCGTGACGACGGCGAGAATGGTGGCGAACGCGACGGCGGAAATAAAAGCGAAGAAGAAGTCGCCGCCCAGCGCTTTGGCGAGCAGCGGCGCAGCCATGTTGCCGCCTTTGTCCGCCGCCGTAATGGCGTCGTAGCCGACGAAGGCCGCCGCTCCGAAGCCGAGGAATACGGTCATGACATAAAAGATGCCGATCAGCCACGTGGCGTTTACGACCGAGCTGCGCGCCGTTTTGGCGTCGCGCACCGTGAAGAAGCGGATCAGAATATGCGGCAGGCCGGCTGTGCCGAGCACGAGCGCGAGGTTGAGCGACAGCGTGTCGAGCGGCACTTTGTACTTGTTGCCCGGGTTCAGAAACTTTTCCTTCAGCGGTGTTGCCGTTTTCATCTGCTCGAACATGTCGGAGATGCTGAAATGAAACTTCGACAACACGATAACGGACAAAATGAACGTCCCGCCCATCAGCAAAACCGCCTTGATGATTTGCACCCAGCTCGTCGCCCGCATCCCGCCCCACACGACGTATACGGTCATGAGCAGGCCGACGACAAGCACCGACAGCCAGTAGTCCCAGCCGAGCAGCAGCTTGATGAGGGAACCTGCGCCGACAAGCTGCGCTATCATATAGAAGGTAGAGATGACGACCGTATTGATCGCCGCGACGCCGCGCACCTTTTTGTCGTCGAAACGGGCGGCAATCATGTCGGCCATCGTATATTTGCCGAGGTTGCGCAGCGGCTCCGCCACGAGATACAGCACGACAAGATATGCGACGAGGAAACCGATGCTGTAAAAAAAGCCGTCGAACCCGGAAAGCGCAATCGTCCCGGCGATGCCGAGGAACGAGGCGGCAGACATGTAGTCGCCGGCGATAGCGAGCCCGTTCTGCCACCCGGTAAGGCCGCCGCCCGCCGTATAAAACTCATTCGCGGATTTCGTTTTGCGCGAAGCATAGTACGTAATGACGAGCGTCACAACCACGATGGCCAAAAACAACAGGAATGCGGAATTCATATGACAACCTCCGTATCGGATCAAATTGCGTTATCAACGAAGCCCTTGCTCGCGCTTTACCTCTTGAATGAGCGCGTCGAACTTGACGGCGCGGCGGGAATAGACGATGCAGAGCGCCCAAGTCATAATGAACTGCGCAAAGGCAAACAGCCACGCCCAGGAAACCGGGCCGAGTGCCGGAGCGTTAAGGAACGTCGTGTAAGACGTCAAAATCGGAAGCAGAAAATAGAAGGCAAAGAAAAAGACAGTCATCGGCACGAGAAACTTGCGCTTCTGTCTGAGCAGCTCCCGGAACTTGCCGGACTTTGCAATGTCCGTATAGTTAACGGCTTTTCTCTGCATACAATACCTCCGTCACATCAAATTAGTAAGCGCTTACAACTCTTTTTACTATGTATAGGTCATCCCGCTCAAAAAAGAACAGAAAAATTGGTTATTCGCGAAACAGCTGCAGCCAGCCGAGCGCCAGCTTGTAAATGCCGTAAATGGCCAAGTAGGCGGCTGACGCCTGCCACCACCGGTTCGACAAAAGCGGACGCAGGTCTTGTACCGGCATAACCCCACGGTCCAGTACGCTTACCACATAGGTGGCTGTTAGCACGGCGAACAAAAAGGCGCAGGCGAGCGCCGCCCCCTCGATCCAGCCGCGAAGCGCCGGAAATCCCCAGGAAGCCACGAGCATGAACGCCGGAGCCGCAGCCGCGCAAATCGCGATCCAAATTGCCACGAATTGTCACCTCTCCCCTCATCTTGCGCTTACAGCTTTGTTTTCATGCGAATTCGGCGCCAAAACGGCGGTTGCGTTGTACGCGCTTCTGTGGGAAGATAAGCGGAGAACGTCACGTATACGATACAGGAATAGGAGACTTCGCAAGCATCATGGCCAAATCTTTGTACCGACTCATGACCGAGCTGTCCTCGCGCAAGTGGGTGTCGCGCCTGACCGGCTCGCTCGCCAAATCGAGGCTGAGCCGCGGCTTCGTTCCCCGCTTTGCGGCAGCCTACAACATTCGCATCGAGGAAGCGGAAAAGCCGCTGCACGAATACGGATCGCTCAACGAATTTTTTACGCGCCGGCTGAAGCCCGGATTGCGCCCGATCGATCCGGACACAGAACAGCTCGTCAGTCCCGTCGACGCCCTGATCACGGGCATGGGTCCGATTCACGAAGGAGCCGTGCTAAACGTAAAAGGCCAGGATTATTCGGTCGAGGAGCTGCTCAACCATTCGCCGCGCGTCGTCAATTATAAGCATGGCTTCTGCTTCGTGCTGTATTTAAGTCCGACCGACTATCACCGCATCCACTCGCCGGCAACAGGCGACATTCTTGAAACGGAGCACGTGCCGGGCAAAGTGTATCCCGTGAATGAGTTCGGGCTTACGCATATGCGCCGCGTCCTATCCCGCAACGAGCGCCTCATTACGTTTTTGCGCGAAAAAGCCGGTGAAATTGCCGTCGTCAAAGTCGGAGCGCTGAACGTCAGCTCGATTCGCTACGTCGAGCCCCGCCCGCAGCGCGTCGAGCGCGGCGGCGAGCTCGCTTACTTCGAGTTCGGTTCGACCGTCGTACTGCTGACGGAGAACGGCATTTTCGAGCCGCGGCCGGATTTGCAGGTCGGCTCCCGCGTCAAAATGGGCGAAGCGCTGGGCCGCCTGATTAGACATGAGAAAAACTGATAGCGTAGCGTAATAACTTGGAAGAGGAGCGGCCGCGTTAAGCGGAAGTTTTTCAGGCTGCCCGAGAAAGAAAGGCTGCCTGAAGTTCTTATCGCCGATCGTAAAGTTCATATAGTAAATAAAAAAATCGCTCGGCTAAGCTTCTCAGGCCGGCGTTCATCGGAGAGGAGAAGATCGTTATGACCCCGCCATCCGGTTCGGCTGCCGCGGCCGGCGTGCCGTCACGGCCGCTTCCTTCCGGCAGCATGAAACAGACGGTGTATCGCATTTTGCTGTCGATCAGCCTTGTGCATTTGCTGAACGACTCGATTCAATCGGTGATTCCCGCGATTTTCCCGATTTTGAAAAACTCGATGCACCTGTCCTACACGCAGATCGGCTGGATTTCGTTCGCCATCAACTTTACCGCTTCCATAATGCAGCCTGTCGTCGGCATGTACACGGACCGCAAGCCTTCGCCCTACATGCTGCCGCTCGGCATGGCGTCGACGCTGCTCGGCATGCTGTCGCTCGCCTTCGCGCCGAACTATTGGACGGTGCTGCTGTCGGTCGTGTTCGTCGGACTCGGCTCGGCAGCGTTCCATCCCGAAGGCTCGCGGGTGGCCAGAATGGCTGCCGGTCCGCGCCGAGGACTGGCCCAATCCATCTTCCAGGTCGGAGGCAACTTCGGGCAATCGCTCGCCCCGATATTCACGAAGCTGATCTTCATTCCGCTCGGGCAGTTCGGCGCCATCTGGTTCACAGCCGTAGCGGGGCTGGCGATTATGGTGCAAATGTATATCGCTTCCTGGTACAAAGGAATTCTTGCCGTTACGGAACGGACCGTCAAAAGCGCTGACGCCCGCTCGATCGATCCGGAACGCAGCAGCAAAGTCCGCTTCGCCATTATCGTGCTCATTTTGCTCGTGTTTTGCCGGTCGTGGTACGGCGCTGCAATCGGAAGCTATTATCAATTTTATTTGCAGCACCATTACGGCATCTCGCTCGAGCGCGCGCAGGACTTCATCTTCCTGTTCGCCGTCGCCGGAGCGGTCAGCACGTTTTTCGGCGGCGCCCTGGCCGACCGTTTCGGCCGCAAAAACGTGATCTGGTTCTCGATGCTCGGCTCGGCGCCGCTGGCCATCCTGCTGCCGTTCGTCAGCCTCGGCTGGGCGTACGTGCTGCTCGTCCTGATCGGCGTCATCATTTTGTCAAGCTTTAGCGTCACCGTCGTTTATGCGCAGGAGTTATTTCCCGGGAAAGTGGGGACGGTATCGGGTCTTATCGTCGGCCTCGCATTCGGTCTTGGCGGTGTCGGCGCGCTGGCGCTCGGCAACCTGATCGACAAGTTCGGCCTGGATACGATTATGATCGTCTGCGGTTTCTTGCCGCTGCTCGGCGTGCTGACGTTCCTGCTTCCGTCCGACAAAAAGATCCGCGAGTGGACGAAAGAAGCGTAAGCCGTCCGGAAACAAAAAAAGCCTGAAGGATCAGCGAGCGCTCGCTGTCTTTCAGGCTTTTTCCGCTGCGCGGATTCGCAGATCGCCTCATCGAGCTGACCTAAGTTTGCCGTTGACCAGAACGTATGTTTCTGTTATGATGTGGATACACTTTCCTGCCGGACGTTTACCAAAGTCGTCCGTAGCAGCGGCTCATGAGGAGGACGAGCGATGTCAACGCCAATCAACCCGCTGCAAGTTCGGCTGGAGCCTTGGTCCGAAGCCGACCTGGGCTTGCTGCGCCTTCTCAACTCTCCCGAAATGACCGAACATCTCGGCGGTCCGGAAACCGAGGAGCAGATTAAAGCTCGCCACAAACGGTACCTTGAGACCGGCGCCATGTTAGCGATCGTAATAGGCCCGAATCGCGATACTGCCGGCAGTATCGGCTATTGGAGCAAAGTCTGGCAAGGGGAAGACGTGTACGAGATCGGCTGGGGCATCCTGCCGCCCTATCAAGGCAGAGGCTTGGCAACCCAAGCCGCCACCGCCGCTATCGCCTTAGCGCGCGCGGAGCGGAAACACCGGTATATCCATGCTTTCCCTTCCGTTGACAATCCGGCGTCCAACGCGGTATGCCGGAAGCTCGGCTTTGCGCTTGCCGGGGAGTGCGATTTCGAATATCCGCCCGGGAGCACGATGCGATGCAACGACTGGAAGCTGGATCTCGAAGCGCTGTCCAGCCCCGGCTGAACGTTTCGTTACAGAACGCCCTGCCAAATTCCCGCTTTTTCCGCGGTCGATTTCATCCTTCGCTTGCTTTCATAAAGAATGCGCTCTTCGTCAAGCGTCAATACTTCCCGATTTCTCATCACCAGTTTGCCGTCAATAATGACGTCTTCGACATCTTTGCTAGTCACCGATTCTACGATCATGTTGATCAGGCTATGGGCGGGAGAAATGTGCGGCTGGTCGATATTAATCAAGATCAGGTCCGCTTTTTTCCCCTCTTCCACCGTTCCGATTTCCCGCTCCAGCAGCAATGCTTTCGCGCTGCCCATCGTGGCCATTTTAACCAGCTCTTTGGCGGGCAGCACGACCGGATCGAATACCGGGAGCCCCCAGAACACGTGAATGCCCGAGCGGAACACCCTCATTTCGTCGAACAGGCTTAAATTGGAAGAGGACGCGCCATCGCTGCCCAGACCGACGTTCATTCCCATGCGCAGCATTTGCGGCGTCTTGGGAATGCCGTGGCTGTTGAAATTGACGCGCGGGCAATGCACGATGTTCACGTTCCGTTCTTTTAACAGCGCCAATTCGGCCTCGGAGTAGACGACGTTGTGAGCCGTCAGCAGGTTCGGCCCTAAAGCGCCGAGGGAATCCAAATATTCGGCAGGCCTTTTTTTGTACGTTTCCAGGCAGTACCGTACCTCGTCGCGGTGCTCCGCCAAATGGGCGTGCAACCCCGTGTTGTATTGCCGGGCCTTTTCCGCGGCAGCCTGGATCAGTTCGGGCGAACAGGACATCACCTGCCTGATTCCGAACCAAATGTGAATTCGTCCGTCTCCCGCACCGTGGTACGTCTTGTACAGCCACTCGTTGTTATCGATAATCTCTTGCGCACTTTGCTTCATCGAATTCGGAAGAAAATCCCCGATATCGATCGCCGAGCGCGTGATGGCGGCCCTCATGCCGGATTCGACGGCGGCTTCTACCGTTCGCTGCATATGCACGCCGCCGGCGTCGGCGAACGCCGTCGTTCCGGATTTGATCATTTCCAGACAGCTCATTTGCGCGCTGACCCGAACGTCCTCCTCGTCGAGATTCCCTTCAAAAGGAACGAGAATGCGCGACCAGATCATCGGCAGTTCGTCCATCGTCCTCCCCTTCAGAAGCTGCTGGCAAGTATGCGTATGCGCATCGACCAATCCGGGCATACACAGCTTTCCTTTGCCATCCAGCGTATGCTCAGGCTCATATTTGGCTTTCAGCTCTTCATATGTGCCGATTTCGACGATTCGCGAACGATGAACTATAATTGTGCGGTGTTCCGCTATCTCGAAATCAGGGGTCATCATGGCGGCGTCTTTAATTAACATATCGCATTTCATGAGCAGGTTTCCCTCCATATTTCCGTCTTGTCCTCTATATAAGAACACCGTTCTCCATACCGATCAAAAAAAATGTTGCCTTTAATGTTGCCTTTATAGCGGCGGTTACGTTCCGGGCACTCGTCGCTGCCGCCTCGCGTCATCGGCAAACGGCATCGCGTTCCCTTAAAGGCTCTTACATCACAAATACAACGCGCTAAATGACATGCGCAAAGAAGCTCTTCATAAAACGGTCGGCGTCGACTTGTACGCATACGAGCGTCGTCGGCTCCGCGGCCCGGTATAAATCTTCCGTCGTTCTTCCGAGAGCGTTGTCTTCCAAGTCGACCTTGACGTTCATCGGCACCGTTTGCACGAGATCGGGATAGACCGCCACGCCGACCGCAAGCGGATCGTGCAGCGCACAGCCTTTCAAATAAGGGTGAAGCTTGCTGTACGCATCCAAGTAAAATTCGGTAAAGCGGGCGAAAAATGCGCTCGCCGGCGTCCCCTTTTGCTTCCACTTCGCAACGTCGGCTTGCGTGAGCAGCGTTTTTCTCGTTACGTCCAGCCCTACCAGCGTGATCGGTAAGCCCGATTCCAGAACGAGGCCGGCCGCTTCCGGATCGATGATGATGTTCGCTTCGGCAAATTTGGTGACGTTGCCCGGCGTCATGACGGCTCCGCCCATAATGACCACTTTGCCGACCATGCCGACGATTTCCGGCGCTTTCGTAATCGCGGCGGCCAAATTCGTCAGCGGGGCGGTGGCTACGATCGTGAGCTCCTTTTGGTGCTTGCGAATCTGGCAGATGAGATAATCCACCGCGTGCTCGGACGAAGCAGCGGGTGCTTCCACCGGCCCTAACGTTTCGCCAAGGCCGTCGTTGCCATGAATTTTGCCGCTGTATTCTCTTGAGCGCTTCAACGGTTTTTCCGAACCTCTGTACACGGGAATATGAGCTGCACCCAACGCTTCGAGAACTTTGCGCGAATTGCGATACGAATAATCGACCGGCGCCATGCCGTAAGTCGTCGTCACGCCCAGCAGCTCGACCGCCGGCAAAGAGACGGCGTAAGCGATAGCCAAAGCGTCATCGATTCCCGTATCGACATCCAAAATCATTTTTACCATGTTCTCTCCTCCTTGCTTATGCCATCCGTTCGTTATGCGTTCTATTCCATAGCCGGTGCGCTCTCTTTTTTTTCGCCGCTCTTCCTTGCCGTAGAAAACGGCATACAGCACCATGCCCGCTACCAGCATCAACGAGAACAGCAAGCAGGTGTTGCTGTAGAGGTGGACATGCTTCAGCCCATGAGGTACGGGCAGAAGCGTAAAGTTCAGCGTGTCCTGCGAAATTAGAATGGCGACCAAGGCGACGAACAACGAAAGTACGATTTTGGTGATCAAGTTATAAACGCCCATGCTGACGCCGACTTTATCGTCGGGCAGAAGCCCCGTAAACGAAGTGTAGAAGCCGGAGTAAATAATGGTGTAGCCGATGCCGAACAGAGCGAGCGCAATCCACATCCATACGATATTCATCCCTAAGCATATCGCAAACATCAGCATCCCGGCCAGCACGATGGCGGATCCGGCATAAAACGCCTGCTGCTTCCCTATCCAATTCGTGATTTTCCCGGCCAGCATCCCGGAAATAAAAGCCCCGAAGTTCGCGGGAATAAACATCAGCCCGATCACTTCAATGCCTGCCGAATACACGTCGCGAATGAAGAACGGGAAAATAAAGAAAAACGCCGATTGCACGGAATAGATCAAAATCGAGACGAGCAGCAGCGGCTTGTACGTTCGAATTCGGAAAACGGACAAGTCCAATATCGGGCCCGTGCGTTTCTTGGAATAATAGATAAAGAATAGAAGAATTGCGATTCCAACGAGTCCGATCGCCATATTCTTTTTCGTGACCGCCAATATGAGCACGGTCGAGAGCGCTGTCAAAATGATGGCGCCGACGACGTCGAGCTTTCCCTTTTTCCCGGCATCGTTCGGAAGGTACTTGAAAAATACCGGCAGCGTAATGAGGATGACGAGCGGGAGCAAAAACGAGAACGTCCAGGACAAATATTTGGCGACATAACCTCCAATAATGTGCCCGATCCCCGCGGATAACTGGTACATGGCCGTACCGTAGCCGAGGTACATAGGCTGCCGCTCTTTCGGAACATATCTCCGTACCAGCACGATAAAGCAGCCCGGTATGACGGCCGCGCCTATGCATTGAACGGCTCTGGCCACAACGACCAGCACAAACGAAGATTGAACGGCGAAGCGAGCAGGGAACCGGCCGCAAACGCAATGACGCCGAACAGGAACAGCTTGCGGAAAGACAGGCTATCGGACAGCGCCGCATAAACGGCTCCGCCTACTCCCAAAATAACTCCGCCGATCGTAACGACCCAGCTGACGGTCCCGGGGCTGATCGCGAAATCGTCGGCAATTTTCGGGGTGACGAGCGAAAACACGTTTTCATTGAACACTTGCATGAACAGCAAAAAGATGACCCAGGGCATGGCGATTAAAACGAGCTTGGCATTTCGGCGGTCTTGCTCCAATTGATCGTGGTGATCCATCTTCGTTCACTCCCCCAAATAATTTTACGAGCGCTGCAACTGTTCCCGACCTTTGCCGGCATAACCGGCGTAAGCAAATGGCAATGGATCACCTCCTTATCCGAGTATAGCCAAGAAACCGCTATCATCATTTCGGATTGAACACGACGTTTTTTGTCCCTATATGCGGAACATCGTTCTTATATGGGTTTAAAAAAATTTGTTATCTCGCTCCGAGTCTTTTGGATATATGGTCCGCCGCGGCTTGGCACTGCCGCAATAAGCTATCCGCAATAGGGCTCATGCGAAACTCCAATCCGGAAATGGACAAGCCCGCCACAACGTCTCCTTCATGATTTCGGATCGGCACCGCGATTCCCATGCCCCCGAGCGAAAAATCGTTGGCGGAAATACAGTACCCCTGCTCTCGTATGTCCTTCAATTGCCGCAAAAGCTCGTCCGGATCGCTGATTGTATAGTCCGTGAATTTGGGCAAGCCGCCGGAGATGATTTGATTGATTTTGTCCTGCGGCAAATAGGCGAGCAATATTTTGGTCGTAGCGCCCGCATGCAGCGGAACCCGTTTGCCCAGCGGCGAAGTGTACCGCACGCTCTGCGAGCTTTCCACCTTCTCGATGCAGATGCCTTCCAGACCGTCGACAATCATCAGCATGACCGTCTCTTTCGTGCTTTCGCACAGCTCTTCCATGATCGGCCTTGAAAGCGTTCGCAAATTCAGCTGATTGCCGGCAACGACGCCTAATTCAAACACTTTGATCCCCAGCGTGTATTTCTGGGTTAGCGGATGCTGGACGACGAATCCCCGGTGCTCCAGAGTAACGAGCATGCGGTGAACGACGCTTTTGTACAAGCCCAGGTATTCGCTTAGCTCGGTTACCCCCCATTCGGGCTTTTCGATCGTGAAGCATTCGAGCATTCTCAGCATGCGATCCCCGGTTTCGAGGATTGCCGTTTTTTTAACGTTGGATGCCATCTATTCTATACCTCACGTCCTCGAAATAAGAACAACGTTCTTGTTATATGAATTTTCCTTCATTATAGGTTTATTAAGCAGGGAAATCAATATGTTTTCTGCTTCCATGCTGCAAAATGGCGCGGAAACCGTGTGCCGGGTTTCCGCGCCATTTTTGCCTAAACTTCGCCGTGCCCTTTATCGCCTCTGCGACCGCGGCGGGCGACGCCGGAGTCGATAGCCGCCTGGATGACGGCCTCGCGCACCAGCTCTACGACGTTATGATTGAACACGCTCGGGATAATGTAGTATTCGTTCAGCTCGTCTTCCCTGACGACGGAAGCGATCGCTTTGGCCGCTGCCAGCTTCATCGCCTCGTTAATCCGGCTCGCCCGGCAGTCGAGCGCCCCACGGAAAATGCCGGGGAAGCACAGCACGTTGTTGATCTGGTTCGGATAGTCGGAGCGGCCCGTCGCCATGACGCGCACGTACGGCTCGGCTTCCTCCGGCGTAATTTCCGGCGTCGGATTCGCCATCGCGAACACGATCGGGTCTGCCGCCATCCGCTTCACGTCTTCTACGGACAACACCTTCGGGCCGGACAGCCCGATGAATACGTCGGCCCCCTCGATGACGTCGGACAGCTTGCCGCGCAGGCCGTGCGGGTTCGTATGCTCCGCGTACCATTGCCATGCTTCGTTGGCGTACGTTTCGCCGCGCACGATAGCGCCGGCGCGGTCGACGCCGACGATGTTCGTCACGCCGGCGGCGAGCAGCATTTTCGTGCAGGCGATGCCGGCTGCCCCGATGCCGCACACGACGACTTTGCAGTCCTCCAGCCGTTTACGCACAACTTTGACGGCGTTCAATAGCCCCGCCAGCAGGACGACGGCGGTGCCGTGCTGATCGTCGTGGAAGACCGGAATATCGAGCTCCTCGATAAGCCGCTGCTCAATCTCGAAGCAGCGCGGCGAAGAAATGTCCTCCAGATTGATGCCCCCAAAAGCGGGCGCGATCGCTTTCACCGTGCGGATAATTTCCTCCGTGTCCTGCGTGTCGAGACAGATCGGGAACGCATCGACGCCGGCCATTTGCTTGAACAGCATCGCTTTGCCTTCCATCACCGGCATCGCCGCCTCCGGCCCGATGTTGCCGAGGCCGAGCACGGCCGTCCCGTCGGAGACGACGGCGACCGTGTTGCGCTTGATCGTCAGCTGATACGCTTTGGACGGATCGTCGTGAATGGCCATGCATACCCGGGCGACGCCGGGCGTATAGACGCGCGACAGATCGTCGCGGTTTTTGATCGGCATTTTCGGATTCATCTCGATTTTGCCGCCAAGGTGTACGAGGAAAGTCTGATCTGAAACGTTGATGACCTTCACGCCGGGCAAGCTTCGCAGCTTGTCCACAATGGCGTCCGTCATTCCCGAGTCGCTGACGTGTACCGTAATATCGCGGATCGTTGTCGTCTTGGTGGCGCCGCTCACGTCGATCGCGACGATGTCGCCGCCCCGGTCGCCGATCGCCGTGGCGATTTGGCCGAACGTGACAAGCTCCTTGTGCATTTCCAAACGTAAAATAACGCTCGTGCTGGCTCCGGTATTCCCCGCCATCGATATCACTCCAAATAAATATGTGTAAGTTGCGGAACCGCCGCTGCCTCACATGGCAGCGCGCTTTCGCAGGCGAAAGCGTCCCCTCTCATCATAGCGGTTCCGGCGGCGGAGAGCAAGCGGCGGAAATCGTCATATCTGTGAATTGCGCGATTATTTATCGCTTGAGAACGAAACGAGGAACAAAGTGTCAAAAAATAGGCGCGAATACCTATCCCGAAACAAAACCGGTGCATTTTTTTATCGCCACAGTGACGTGCATTGGCGAAGATGGTATAATATCTCGAAAGCAAATTTGCGGAAGGTGGCACTCCTGTATGAACCCTCTGGCCAGGCAGCTCAACGAAACGCTGGAACGCGAAAACAAACACGTATACGAGATGCTGTCCAAGCTCGGCAAAGACATCTATTTCCCGAAAGAAGGCATTTTGAGCCAATCCGCCGAAGCGAAAAACAAAGCGACCAAATATAATGCCACGATCGGCATCGCTACCGAGAACGGCAAGCCGATGCATCTGGCTTCGATACAAAACACGCTTTCGGCTTACGCGCCGAAAGATTTGTACCCGTATGCCCCGCCGGAAGGCAAGCCGGAGCTGCGCGCCGCATGGCGCAGCAAAATGCTCGAGGAGAACCCGTCGCTGCGGGGCAAATCGTTCGGCAACCCGATCGTGACGAACGCGCTGACGCACGGCCTCAGCATTGCCGCCGATCTGTTCGTGGGCCAAGGCGACAGCGTCATCATCCCCGATAAGAACTGGGAAAACTATGAGCTGACGTTCGGCATCCGCCGCGGCGCGGAGCTGGTGTATTACCCGCTCTACAACGAGCAGGGCACATTCAACGCGGCCGGCTTGCGCGACGCCATTTTGGCGCAGCGGAGCAAAGGCAAGGCGTTCGTCGTGCTCAACTTCCCGAACAACCCGACCGGCTACACCCCGAACGCTCAGGAAGGCCGCGAGATCGTCGCCGCTGTTCAAGCTGGCGCTGAAGCCGGCATCAACGTTGTCGTCGTCACCGACGACGCCTATTTCGGCTTGTTCTTCGAAGATTCGTTGCACGAATCGTTGTTCGGCCAGCTGGCGGGCCTGCATCCGCGCATTCTCGCGATCAAGGTCGACGGCGCGACCAAGGAAGAGTACGTCTGGGGCTTCCGCGTCGCTTCATTACTTACGCCGGCGAAAGCGCCGCTCTTCTCGCCGCTCTCGAGCAAAAAACGATGGGCATCATCCGCGCCACCGTATCCAGCTGCTCGCATCCGTCGCAAACGTTCGTGCTGCACGCGCTCCAGTCGCCGGACTTCGCCGCCGAGAAGCAGGAAAAGTTCAGCATTATGAAAAGCCGCGCGAACCGCGTCAAGGACATACTCGACAGCGGACGCTATGACGACGCCTGGGACTACTACCCGTTCAACTCCGGCTACTTTATGTGCCTGAAGCTCAAGACGGTCGACGCCGAGGCGCTGCGCACCCACATCCTTGACAAATACGGCGTCGGCACCATCGCGCTGGGCGAAACCGACTTGCGCGTAGCGTTCTCCTGCACGGAAGAAAGCAGTATCGACGACTTGTTCGCGATCATCTATCAAGGCGTGAAAGACCTGGAGAAAGTCGCCAGCCCGGCGAAATAAAGAACCGCACGCGAGCGAACAAGGCTCCTATCCCTCGTATGAACGAGGATAGGAGCCTTTTTTGCCTGCTGGCGAAACGAGCTTTGCAGCGTAAAACTTGAAGGGCCTCCATCTCCGAAATTATTGGGCTCCCGATCCAAGCATTTTCACTATTTACAAACCGACAGTCTATTTTTATAATGAAAGCATACACCTTTATGCGAGCTGCGGCGAAATCCAAGGAGGAATTATTGTTGAAAAACGCGGACCGCAGAAAACAAACGACCCGGCAATTGCTCGATGCGGCCAAAGAACTGTTGCAGGAAAAAAGCTGCCACGCTATCACGATGAAGGACATTACGGAAAGATCGAAACTGTCCAAAGGAGCTATTTTTCATTATGTGAGGAGCAAGGACGAAATTTTCGCTTGGGTGCTGCAGGAGCAGCTGGAAGAGATGAACGATCAATTCATGAACGAGGTGAACCGGCCGCAAAAAAGCTTCGAAGGCCCGATGCAAACCATCGCCGACAACCTTCAAACATTGGGAGATGCGCATAACGTCACCAACAAGGTTCTCGTCTATTTGCTGGGCAAGGAGGACGAACCGGGAGTCGCCGAAGTGCTCCGGCACTTTTATGAGCGGGCCGTCCAATTTTCCAGGCAGTGGATATCGATCGGCCAGAGGCACGGGGTTATTCGGGAATCGGTAGATCCGGACAAAACGGCCGAGATGTTCGTTTTGCTATCGCTCGGTCTCAGGGTCCGCTCCTCCCTTCAAATCGGCGCATCGCTCTTCACAGCGCAAGATTTGGCTTCATTCATGTCCGGCATGTTGAAAAAAACATAGATGTCAAACGAAAGGAAGATGGTGTTTATGAATTTTTGGCTGCTGCTGCACGTGATCGGCGTCGTGTTGTTTGTCGGAAACATCATTACGGCTGCGTTTTGGAAAGTGCGCGCGGATGCGCAAAAGAATGCTGCAATCATTCACCATGCCGCAAAGAACGTCATGTATGCCGACTATGCGTTCACGCTCCCGGGACTTGTATGTATCGTCATTTCGGGAATCGCCATGGCCGTCCAAGCGAATATATCCATGCGAGGGTTAAACTGGCTTTCGCTGTCGCTAATCTTGTTTGCGGTCACCGGCATAGTCTGGCTGGCCATCCTCATTCCGCTGCAGCGCGCCATGATCCGCCATAGCGCCGCTTGCATCGAGTCGGGAGCTATATCCGGCGCCTACTCCCGAGCATCCCGCTTATGGGCTGTATTCGGCACGGTCGGAACTTTGCTGCCTCTGCTTATTCTATATTTCATGACTACGAAAAGCTTCTAAATCTCATGGGACTCGGCATGGCACATTCATCCGCAGCTTGCTGCAGGCCGGGTTTCTTGCAGCTGCCCTAACGGCCCGTTACTTCCGATTCATGCCAAAAAGGGACATTCATCGCAGCTGCGACGGATGTCCCTTTCCGGTCATTCTAACCTTTTTCTTCTATATCATCTATCGATTATTGCACAACAATCGTTGTGACCAGATTATCTTTGCCTTGCAGCTGTACGGCATGGCCGTTTGTCAGCAGTTGGGCGTTGCCGACGATTTTCACGTCATCAGAAACGTTGTACGTATTCGTCGTCGTCGTGCCATTCACCGTCTGCTGGATAACGATTTGCGAGATGCTGCCGTTGTTGTTGACGTTGTAGTAGCTCAGCGTGCCGTCGGCGGTGAACGTCTGCTGGTTGTCGGTGCGCTGCAGCACTTCGACGTAAACGACGACGCCGTTTACGGTGCGAACGCGCACTTCGTCGCCGACTTGCAGCGCGCTCGGAGTTACCTGTGCGCCGCCGCGGAATACGAACGTGTTCGGATTCAGCGTGTAGGTGAGCGTCTGGCCGTTGTTCGTCAGCGTCAGCGTGTTGTTATACACAGCGGCAGAGACAGTGCCTGTAGCCGCATCGTTGTTGCTGTCCGGCAGCTGGTTGCCGGTGCGGTCGAGCAGTGCCGCGATTTGGGCGCGGGTTACCGGCTCGTTCGGACGGAACGTATTGTCTTCGAAGCCGTTGACGAGACCGCGCTCGACGGCGACGGCGATATAGCCTACGGAGCCCGCCGGGATTTTGTCCGCATCTTTGAACGTCAGCTTCGTGTTCATTTTGGCCTGAGCCTCGCTGTCGAGGTTGAGCGCCTTCACGAGCAGCGTCGTCGCCCACAGGCGGTCCGCCGGCTTGTTCGGCTGCACGGCAGTATCGCTCTCGGCGAACAGGTTATGCTCGGCCGCAACGGCGACATAGCCGACTGCCCATGCCGGTACGTCTTTCGCGTCTTTGAAGTTCAGCTGCGTTTGCATTTCGGCGGCGGATTCCGCTTGGTCGCGCAGCCCCATAAGGCGAACTGCGGCGGTAATCGCCTCGATGCGCGTCACTTTGTTGTAAGGCTTGAACGTACCGTCTTCGTAGCCTTCGAACACTTGCTTGGAAGCGAGGCTTGCAATGTAGCGCATCGCCCAGCTCACGTCGGCGGACTTCAGATCGTCGAACGAAAGCTTGATTTGAATTTCGCCTTTAGTATGGCCGTAAGCTTTGCCCGGAGGGAATTTGTCCCACTTATTGTCGTCGCGGTCTTTCGCGAACGCGGCAGTGCCGCTTCCTAACATGATTGCCAGTGCCAAGCTCGTTGCTGCAACTTTTTTCATCATCATTGGTTTCATCCTCTTCTCTCTCCTCTTAGTCATGTGGTGTTATGTAATGAAGGGGACCTCGCGAGTGACCCGGTTATGATATAGCCATTCGCCCTCGCGGATTGCTTTTGGGGGGTAGCGAAATATTTGCTCTTTTGGTTTTGTAAAGCGTTCCCTGGACATGATAGACTATGGATAACAGCACTACATATATAAAGGAGCCCGCCCATGCGCCCGACCGCTACATTTGCAAGAAGTTTGGCCGCCATCGTTTTCAGCATCGTCATGACGGCTTGTTCGTCTGCCGGAGCAGGCAAAGCGCCAAGCGGCGACGAGGCGCTCACGAGCCAGGCGAAGCCTGTCCGGACGGCGGAGCATGTCGACGGCCAGCAGCCTGCCGCGCCTCAACTTAGTGTTAACGAAGAAGCGAAGCTGCCGCAGGAGCAAGCCGACGTCGTGCTGATCGGAAGCGAGCTCGAGGGCTTGTATTTGGCCCGGGCGGCGGCGGACGAAGGGCTGACGGTACGCATTCTGGACCCGCGCGCGGCCTTCGGCGGACAAGTGCTGCAAGGAGAAATGCTGTTTCTCGACGCGACGACCGACGGGCACGGCAAATCGCTTGTGCAAGGCCGCGTCAAAGAGCTGTTCGACGGCTTCCAGAGCGGGAAAATCCGCAAGCTGGCAGAGTTCAAACAGTACTTCGACAAGCTGGTCAAAGGGATTCCGGTCGAATCCGGCATCCGCATCCAGCAGATCGATGCCGCCAAACAGCCGGACGGCAGCGAGCATATCGCCGATATCGTCTATACGGACGGCGGCGGCAAACAGCGCCGGATCACTGCGCGCACATGGGTTGACAACAGCGACTTCGCGGCGCTCGCGAGCCGGCTGAACGTCAAGCGGCTGCCCGGACTGGAATCGTTCTACGGCCAATCGCGGGTTGAATATATGAGCTCCGGCTACATGATGAAGTTCAAGAACGTCGATTGGAAAACGTGGATGAACACCGTAAACGCAATGAAGCCGGACGAAAAGAAAAAGAAATTCGGCACCGCGTACATTACGGACAATTACGCGCTTGTGTTCGACGCCGTCACCAAAGCGTACAAGCCGACGAACGACCGCCTGTTTTTGCGCGGCCTGAACGCAGTCAACCAGCGCGACGGGGAAGTGCTCATCAACGCGCTGCTGGTGTTCGACGTCAATCCTGCCGACGACGCCTCGGTCGCTTCCGCCATGGAGCTCGGCAATAAGGAAATGCCTTACATTTTGGACCATTTCCGCAAAACGTTGCCCGGCTGGGAGCATGCCGAACTGAACGGCTTCCCCGCTTATCCATACATTCGCGAATACAACCATTACGAAACCGAATATACGCTGCAAGTGTCCGACCTGCTTTCCGGGCGCATGTTCCCGGACAATGTCAGCATCGGCGGCTACCCGCTCGACTTGCAAGGCATCACGAGCAACAAGTGGGGGATCGAAATGGGCCGCCCCGACAAATACGGCATGCCGCTGCGCAGCTCCTGCTGAAAGGCTACGACAACGTCGTGCTTGCCGGCAAAAATGTAGGCTCCTCCGCGCTCGCCTTCGGCAGCGCCCGCATTCAGCCGAACACGAGCGCGGCGGCGGAATCGATCGGCGTTCTGCTCGGCGAGCTGCGCGGTACAGGCTATAAGCTGACGAACGTGCCACCGCAGGAAATGGCACGCGTCCAGCAGCTGCTGGCGACCAAGCATCACCTGAAGGTGACCGGCATAACGGGCGAAAACAAGCTGGCCGGCTGGACCGCCGACGAGCTGCGCAAGCTGGACAGCGGCGAGATCAACTTTACGACTTATAAGCACAAATAAAGGCAACGCCCTCGATCGGAGCCGTTTGAGCGGATCGGGGGCGTTTTTCGTCTGAGGGATGACGTATTAGCGAAGCAGAAAAACCCATAACAGAAACAAAGCCAGCGCAATGACGACCACCATCGCAGCCGCCTTCAACCATTTGTACAGGAACGTTGCCGTCTTATAGTACGAGCTTTGAAACGACTCTTCCCGCCGAATCCAATGTCTAAGCGCCGCAAGCGGGAACGCGATGAGCGGGACGAGCACCCATGCAAGCTTCGGAAGCAATAGGTGCAGCAGCACGTGAGTGCCGATGAATTCGAGCGATTTATACAGGGTTTCCATACATCCACCTTTTTTGTGATCGTCCTTCTTTACATATCGGCCAAGATTAGGCTATGTATGAATGCCTGAATGCATATGAAAAACCTGCACGATCCGTGGATCGCGCAGGTTTTTTGCTTGTAAACACTTATACTGTCGCTTATAATGACGATAATCACTTATATTTACTTACAAAAGCTTATTTATAGGCGGTGAAACCGGCGCAATGTATCAAGAAGAACGTTGGATTGCCATATTGGACTATTTGCAGCAGCACGGCCGGATTAGCGCGGACGACATTTGCGAGCTGTTTCAGGTGTCGCGGGATACGGCGCGGCGCGACCTCGTCAAGCTGGAGGAGGACAAAAAAATCGTCCGGACGCGCGGCGGCGCCATCCTGCCGACCTTGACGAAAGAAGTGCCCCGCTATGCCGAGCGGCTGCAAGCCGAAACCGGCAGCAAGCAGGAAATCGGCAGGCTGGCGGCAACGCTTATCCAGGACGGCGATTACTTGTTCATGGACTCGTCGACAACGGTGCGCTGGGCGGCAGAGTATATGTGCAGCAAACGCAACGTCGTCGTAACGAACTCGGTCGATGTAGCGATTACGCTCGGCGATAAGGCCGACGTGTCGGTGCATTTGCTCGGCGGCATTTTTCATGGCGACCAGCATACCGTCTACGGGGCCCGTACCGTCGCGATGCTGGCCGATTATCAAGTCGACCGGCTGTTCGTCGGCACGTGCGGCATTACCGTCGACGGGCTCACTTCGCCTTATGAGGAAGAAGGCTATATGACCCGGGAAATGATGCGCCGCGCCGATCAAGTCGTCGTGCTGGCCGATCATTCCAAATTCGGCAAACGGCTGTTTCACCGCTTCGCTTCGCTGGCCGACATCGATATCGTCGTTACGGACCGGATGCCGGAGCCGCAGCTGCTCGAAGCGCTGCACCATCACCAAGTGGAACTGATGCTGACGGAATCGCAAGGAGGACAACAAAAATGATCAAACTGATCGTTAGCGATTTGGACGGAACGCTTCTCGACCATGAAAAGAACGTGCAGCCGCGGGAACGGGATTTGCTGCACCGTGCGGCCGAGCAAGGCATCGCGCTTTGTCTGGCGTCAGGGCGGCTGTACGAGGAAATGGCGCATGTCGCCCGCATGATCGGCTTGGAGCCTTACATCATCTCGATCAACGGCGCATATGTGTATGGCGCAGGAGAACGGCTGCTGTATCAGGCGGCGTTCGAGCAACTGCTGGCCGGGGAAGTGCTGGCCGCGGCGCGCGGCTTCGACGTCGGCGTGCTGGCTTGTACGGGAAATACGAATTTGGCGCCGGAGGAAAACGACATTGTGCGGCACGTGAACCGCCGGCTGCTGAAACCGATGACCGTGCGGCCGGACTTGGCCGAAGCTATTCGTGACGATCACGTCCGTTTGTGCAAGTTTTCGTTCTTCGGCGACATGCCGGAGCTGAAACGGCTGCAGGCGCACGTCGAGAGCACGCTGGGAGGCCGCGTCACGACGTACGTGACGGATGTCGACTGCATGGATGTGATGCCTCTCGGGGTAACGAAAGGAGCCGGACTTGCGATGCTGCTTCGCGAGCTTGGGCTGCGCGGGGACGAAGCGCTGTGCATCGGCGACTCGTTCAACGACATCTCGATGTTTGAGGTAACGCCGCACAGCTTCGCCATGGCGGGGAGCGACCCGCTTGTGCGCCAGGCGGCCGCGCATGAAGCGGCCCGCGTCGCAGATGCTGTGGAATGGGCGCTCAGGCAAAGCGAGGGGGCCCGGCGATGAAACGGCTGCTGTGGATCGGTTGTCTCGCCTATTTGCTCACCGGTTTCACGCACGTTATTCTCGGCGCCGTGCTGCCCGAGCTGCTGCAGCATTACCGAGGCACGTACAGCGACGGCGGGCGCATCGTTTTCGTCGAGTTTGCCGGATTTTTGTGCGGGGTGCTGCTCGTTCCGCGGCTGGCCGGGGTTTTTAGTCGGCGTAGGGTACTGCTTTTCGCTGCGGCTTTACTCGGGGTCGCGGAGACGTGCTTGGCCTTGCTGCCTCCATGGGGCATAGCGATGGCGCTGGCCGGAGTCGCAGGCTTCGGCTTCGGGCTTACCGAAGCGGGTATCGGCACGTTCGTGCTTATCGCGGCCAAGGAGAAGCAGGCGGTGGCGATGAGCCGGTTGGAAGTGTTTTTCGGGCTCGGGGCTTTGGTTATGCCGTTCGTGTCCAGTTTTCTCATATCGCAAGGACTGTGGAGTTGGCGTCTTGGAGAGATTGGCGTAACTACGCTTCCGTTACTTGTAACTTGAGACCGAAACGCTTAATACCGGGATTGCACTTCGCTCGACCCGTTAGGATAGGGGGCGGGGTGATGAGCGTTAACGGTACTGCGTTCCGTTAACCGGATATTTCCCGGATATTGCCCAAAATTAGCGGAATAGTGTTCCGTTAAGCTAAGAAATATGCGGGTTTTCGCGCAAAATGGGGCACTTTTGGAGGGATTAGCGGAACCACGTTCCGTTAACTTGTGCTCGATCCGCCTTACAGGCTGGGTTAGCGGAACTACGTTCCGTTAACCTCCTTGCGGTCGAATCGCTTTACCGACGCGCGTAGCGGCCCTGTTATTACTCGCGGGAGAACCGTGACCGGCCGGTGCAAACGAATCGCTTATCCCCGCTAGCGCAACGAACGGCTAAATATGCCGGCACAACGAAACGACATCCCGCTTGCTAAGAGTTCCTGCAATGAATGTGACTTGTGAAGATCTGGTAAGCATTGGCACGGAGGCAAAATGTGAGCGACGTTTGGCGTACTGCTATCCGTAGGCCGGGTACCACATTCAGAGCAAGTCTTACATTGATTTTAACTAATGTAAAGCAATCAATTGTCGTCCAGTCTGACAAGCGGCGTGTATGGCCCGTATGGAGAAGTGACAAATTCGCAACGGACAACGGAGCCGTTATTTTTGTCCAAACGGCACATTTTCAAATGTAACGGACTGACGCGACGTTAATTCGCAGTAAACGGTTTAAATCAGCGGTTTGAGCATCATATAACTGCATTTGGGTCCGTAAAAACGTCAAACGGAAGCAAGCAGATGAAATAACGTCTCCTGAGTCCGTCCCTTGCACCACCGCTTCATGATCAGGTAACGTGGTCCTGTGAACGAACGCCGTTTATGGAACGATCTACTTTCTGCAACCACTCGATACGCTATTCCGCTGCGACGGTGTCGCTCGGCACCGCGGCTCGCCTATCGGCATGAGCCACACCGTGCGTGCCGCCGCCGGCTGCGAACGATGCTGCCACAAGCAGCGCTAGCATGAGCGCCATCGCTGCGGCGAAGCTCCAGACAGCGGAGGCGGCGCCGAAAACATCCATTGTTCGGCCGACGAGCAGCGGCAGCAGCGAGCCGCCAAGGCCGCCAGAGGCGATGAGCAGTGACGTCGTACGCTCGGTATGCTCCGCTGGCAGCAGCCGGTTCGCATAAATAAGCGCCACGGCGAACATGCCTGCCATCAGCAGCCCGGAAGCAAGCACGAGCGCGAAAGCGCCAACGAGGCCGCTTGTGAAGGCAAGCGCTATAACTCCGCTGGCAGCAGCCGGTTCGCATAAATAAGCGCCACGGCGAACATGCCTGCCATCAGCAGCCCGGAAGCAAGCACGAGCGCGAAAGCGCCAACGAG
>NZ_JXAK01000051.1 GCF_000829455.1 Gordoniibacillus kamchatkensis | reverse complement strand
TAATGTTATGATTCGGATCAGCCCGTTGTGCCGTCATTCCGACCATTTGGGGGCTCCGAGGGCCCGAAATGTCATGGTTACAGGCCCGTTAAAGTTTCCGGCCGATCCCGAGGCCTTTCCCGGGCCCAAGCGCCTTTCCGATCCATGTCGACGTTCTGCCGGATCGGTCCAGCGCCGTACTACGGTCGTCTGGCTCGCGTCCAGGCGCACCGACCAAGTGACCGGACTAAGGCGATCGATCTCTCGCCGCCATGCGCGCGAGCGTATCCACTTCCCGCAGGAGCCTCTTATTCTCGCGGCAAACTGTTGCAAAAACCGGTCGCCGATATCGTGGCCCATCGCATCGTTAATCCGTTTGAAATCGTTCACGTCAAAATAAAGGATCCCGAACATCTGGCCGCTCCGTTTCGACATCGCCAATGCCTGGTTCAAATGCTCGCGGAACAAACGGCGGTTCGGCAGTCCCGTAAGCGGATCGTGGTAAGCCAGCGTGAGCAGCCGTTCTTCGTAGCGGCGGCGATCGGTCATATCGCGATGGAGCAAGTGACGCGCCCGGCCTGCGCCCGCTTCGCCTCCGAACGGTACGGCTTGCAGCTCCAGCCAGAGCCAGTCGCCTCCTTCTTTGCCGCGCAGCCTGTATTCGGTCCGGCCCGCAACGCCGCGCTCGCAGCAGTCCCCGATCAGCTCCTCCACCCGCACGCGGTCCTCGGCATGAAACATGCGAATCAGCTGCAGCAGCTGCGTCGGCTGGAAGCCAAGCACCCGGTCCCATCCCGGAGATGCGTATAGGATCCGGCCTTCGCCGTCAAGCTCCAGCAATAGCCCGCTGATCTGCTCCAGCACGGCCCGAAGCTCCGGTTTATGTTCCATGAAGCCGTTAACCACGAACTGCTCATCCTTCCATCAGGAAAATGCTCCCTTACACTCCTTTATATCGGATATGAAGCATGACCGTTTTATAAGGTTTGTCAAAAATATTGGGCATTTTCGACAAAATTCTTATGTACGAACCGCCAAACATGGTAGAATTTAGTGGCATGCCCCGATATAATAGAATTGAGAGTCATTTTAGTCGAATGCTACTTCGGGGGGAACAAGCAGGATGACCGGACCCAAAATCATGATCGTCGAGGACGACCCGGGGATCGTGGAGTTGATCGCGATGTATTTGGAACGGGAAGGCTTCGAGGTCATCGCCTGCGACAACGGCTTGACGGCGCTCGAGCTCGTGCTCGTTCATCGCCCGGCGCTCATCGTGCTTGACATTTTGCTCCCTGGGCTTGACGGGATTGAAGTGTGCCGGCAAGTTCGCAAAAACGACCCTACCCCCATTTTGTTCCTGTCCGGCAAAAGCGACGAGCTCGATATTATTTTAGGCTTAAGCATCGGCGGCGACGATTATATGACGAAACCGTTCAGCCCGAGCCAGCTTGTCGCCCGCATCAAAGCCCAGCTGCGGCGCAGCGCGCTGCTCGACCAGCACCGCAGCGACGCGCAGGTGCTCCGTTTTCCCGGATTGGAGATCGATCTGGCGAGCCATTCGGTCAAAGTCGGCGGCAAACCCGTGCAGCTGTCGGCTAAAGAATTCGACCTGATCTCCATCATGGCCAAGACGCCGAACCGCGTTTACCGCCTTGAGCAGCTGTATGAGCTGGTGTGGAGCCTCGACAGCTTGGGCGATCCGCGCACGCTCATCGTACATATCAGCAACCTCCGCAAAAAAATCGAGCCGAATCCGGCCGAACCGAAATATATTATTACGGTGCGGGGCTTCGGCTATAAATTCAACGGTACATACGGGTAAAAAACGACGAGGCCGCCGACCGGGCAGCCTCGTCGTTGTATGGTCAGGAACCGACCCACATGTGGTACAGAAGCGTCAGCTTCTGCGAGAGCGGCACCGACAGCGCGGCAATGAGCAGCGAGGGAAGCAAGTTGCCGACGTGAACGCGTTTGATTTCCAGTACGTTGAGGCCGATGCCGATAATGAGCACGCCGCCGACCGCCGACACTTCCTTGATCATCGCGCCAAGCATCTCGTCGCCGACGAGCAGTGTAATGAGCGATGCGCAGAGGGCGATGGCCCCCTGGTATACAAATACCGGCAACGCCGAAAACAGGACGCCCACACCCAAAGTGGAAGCGAAAATGATCGAGGAAAAGCCGTCGAGCATCGATTTCGTATACAAAATGAGATGGTTGTGGCGCAGTCCGCTGTCGATCGAGCCGAGGATGGCCATCGCCCCGACGCAGTAGATGAGCGTCGTCGTAACGAAGCCTTCGGCGAACTTGCCGCGCCCTTTCGACAGAGCCCCGCTTTTGCGCTCCAGCCATTCCCCCGCCTGCTCGAGCCTGCGCTCGATTTGCAGCCATTCGCCCAGCAAGCCGCCGATAACGAGGCTGACGATCATGATGAGCAGGTTGTCCGTCTTCAAAGCCATCGACAGCCCCAGCACCCCGACGGCGAGCCCGAGACCTTGCATGACCGTACGTTTGACCCGCTCCGGAATGCCCGGCAGGCAAATGCCCAGCAAGCCGCCGACGATGATGGCCGCGGCGTTGACAATCGTGCCCCAAAGAGCCATTGGGTGAAATCTCCTCACAAGCTGATAGTTTTGCTGCTATAATAGAAAGGCAGGACAAATGCAGGCAGAAATTTATTATACTATGACCGGTCACGTGACTACAATCACTTCATGGCCGGCGCACATGCCGCTATGATAGAAAACATAGAATGAATTATCGCGATACGAAGTCACTTGTAAAGGGGGGCGATTCATTATGCAGCGCAACTTGTTGTACGGCCTCTGGATGGCCGCCTTTGGCATCAAGATGCTTGGGGCATCGTGGGACGCTTCGTACCATTTCAAATATTTGCGGGAGACGACCGAGCTGCCGCACATCGTCAACACGATCGGGCTGGCGCTGGCCGTCGCGCTCTGGGTATACGGCATTCGCCAAAACGAGCTGGCGCACAGCAAGCCGCTGAAGGTGACCGGTCTCGGCTTCCTGCTGTTCTTCATCGCCATTCCGGTCGACGAAGCTTGGCACCGCATTTTCGGCATCGATCTGACGACGTGGAGCCCGTCGCATTCCGTCTTTTATATCGGCACGGCGCTTATGATCGTCGGCACCATTTTGATGGTCGAGGACGATTACCGGGACGGTTGGATCAGCGGCCGGTTGCGCAATCTAACGATATTGGCGCTGTCGGTTGCCGTTCTCGAGGACTTCTGGTTCCCGCTTCTGCAGCAAGAGCAAGGCGTCATTTGCTATCACTTGTTTCAGATCGGCAAGCCGATCGCGTCCGAGGAAGTGCTGCAATTCGTGCGCGATCCGAAATCGCAAATTTACGGCGGCATTCCCGATTGGCTGTACGGCGTGTACGGCACCTTCGCCTGCATGTTCGTCTTCCGCTTCATCCGCCAGTTCGGCTTGTTCCGGTTTGCAGGGACGGCTGCCGCGGCGGCGTACGTCCTGTTCCGGACGATAACGAATGCCGCGTATCATGCATCCAACTATCCGGAGTCGACGGTGCCGTATTTCCTCGTGCTGGCCGCGTTCTTATTCGACGCATTTTACTGGCTTGCGGAAGACCGCCGCTGGGAGAGATGGGATTGGATCGTCTTGTCGCCGCTGCTCGCGCTTAGCATATATGCTATCAGCCTGTGGAATCCCCCGGGCGTGCCGGTGCATCCGCCGATGCCGGCCTGGTCGGTATTCATGGCAATGCTGGCAGCGGCGGCAGCCTACTGGGTGTTTGCCGCGCTCCAGCTCGCCACGCGGTCGCGCTGGATGCAGTTCGGTACGGCGAAAGCCCGTTAACGGGATTGGAGAGGCGTGAAACTGAATGGGATTAAACGGTGAACAGGAGGCACGGCGAGTCGTCATCGCCTCCGGTGGCGAGCTGGGGGATTGGGCCTTGGACGAAATTCGCCCGGACGACGTGCTGATCGGCGCGGACCGGGGCGCATTGTTTCTCGTGCGGCACGGTTTGAGGCCGATGCTTGCGCTGGGCGATTTCGATTCCGTATCGGCGGAAGAGCTGGAGCAAATTCGGCATGGCAGCGACGAGACCGACGCATGCGATCCGATCGATAAAAACTGGACGGATACGGAGCTTGCTTTTCGCTATGCGCTGGAACGGGATCCGAAGCCGGCCGAGATCGTGCTGCTCGGAGCGCTCGGCACGCGGTTCGACCACTCGCTGGCCAATGTCCACTTGCTGCAGCTCGGCGGCGCCAGCGGCATTCCGTGCCGAATCGTCGACCGGCACAACGAAATCCGGCTCGTCGCAGGCAGCGGCGAAGGTGCGGCTACCGTGCGGCGCGGGCGTTTCCGGCAAGTGTCCTTGCTGCCGCTAAGCGCGGAAGTGACCGGCATTACGCTGGAGGGCTTCCAATACCCGCTCCGCGACGCGACGCTGCGCATCGGACAGTCGCTCGGCGTCAGCAACGTGCTCCTGGCCGAGGAAGGAACGGTGCGCGTGCGGACAGGCCTGCTGCTTGTCATTCAAAGCGTGGACTGACGATACGCCCTTGCACGTCCTTGCATGTTGTTCCCGCCCGCGCCTTGACGCTGGCGGCTTTCCGCGCAAAAGACACAGCCTGTGCCGCTTAGCGGCGCAGGCTGCTCTCTTTCGTGAACCATAGCATATAGGTCAACAAGCTTAACAGGATGCTGGTAATGGCAGCGGCAGACGTTAACGAGAACATGATAAGGATTTGGTAGCGCACCGCTTCCACCGGGTTGGCGCCGGCTACGATCATGCCGGTCATCATGCCGGGCAGCTGGACGAGCCCGACCGTCTTCATGCCGTCGATCGTCGGGATCATGCTCGATTTGACGGCACGTTTTAGCGACGGTTGGATCGCCTGCCGCGCCGTTGCGCCGAGCGCCAGCAGCGCCTCGATGTCGCCGCGCGACGCATCGAGCTCCCGCTTCATCTGATTCAAAAACAAGCCGGCTACGATCATGGCGTTGCCGACCGTCATCCCGCTGATCGGAATTATGTATTGCGGCGTCGGCTGGATGATGTGCAGTCCTATCATGAGCGCCATCATGGCGATTTCCGTTATTGCGATCGACAGAGCGATGCGCCAGTGAATGCCCTTTAACCCTTTGCCCCTTTGGCCCGCATTCCAGGAAGCGACCGTTATCATAATGGCGATAATGAGAATGATAAGCAAGGGATGTTCAGTGCGAAAAACGAACAGCAGCACATACCCGATGGCCAGAAGCTGCACCGCCGCCCGGACTGCGCTAATGGCGATATCCTTCTCCAGCCCGAGCTTCTGCCACCTCGATAGAGCCATCGTAACGACGACAAATGAAAGCGTGAACAGAAGAGCGAATGACGACATTTACTTCACGTCCTCCGCCGCTGGCGCCGACACTTCATGCAGCTTGCCGCCGGCGAGCTGCCACGTCCGCTTTCCGATTTTGCTCGCTTGCTCCGGATCGTGAGTGATCCAGATGAAGGCCGTTCCCTCGCTGTCGCACCAATGAAGCAGCAGCCGTTCCACCATGTCCTTGCTTTCCGTATCCAAAGAAGACGTCACCTCGTCAAGCAAATAAATTTCCGCGCGGAGAAGCAGCGACCGAACGAGCTGCAGCCGCTGGCGTTCACCGCCGGATAGCTCCGCGGCGTTTTTGCTCCAGCCGATGTGGCCGAGTCCGACCGCCTCCATGCACCGGCGGGCCAGCTCGCGATCGAACTCCGTGCGGTGCAGCTTGCTGACCGTAGCCAGATTGTCCTCAACCGTTGTCGGCAGCACGACCGGCGCTTGCGGAACATAGCTGATCCTCTTCCGCCACTCGGTCGGGGCCCATTGCCCGGACGGCACGCCGTGCAGCAGCATGGCGCCGCCGTCCGCTTGCTCCAGCCGGGCCAGCATCCGAAGCAGAGTCGACTTGCCTTGGCCGGACGCTCCTACCAGCGCAATGGAATTTTGCGGAAATACCTCGATATCGACCTCGGAAAATAAAAACGGCCGCTCGCCGGTCGGATGCAGCTTCGCTAACTGTTCTGTTTTTAGAATCGGCTGCAAGTGCAAGTGGTTCCCTCCCCCCGCCTATCTCCATATCGACGTTATCGGCTGCTGGGACTCGCTGTTCCCGAGCGGCTTCAGCCCATACATTTCCTCAATGGTGCGCAGTACGGAGTAATGATTGACAGTTGTGTCGTATTGTCCGGGCTTCACCATCGGTCCGACGAAAAAGGTAGGGATATGATTGTTCCTGGAGTTGTCGTCTTCATCCCAAGTAACGAGAAGCAAACTGTTATGGGACGCAGCCCAATCGACGTAAGCGCCGAGATTGTCCTTCAGCCATTTGTCGGCTTGTTCGACCGTGCCGTCGTGCATATCGTCCTGGTGGTTCGGTATGACGAACGATACGGCCGGCAACTGGCTGAAATTTTTCGGGAACGAGGTCAAAGGTTGATTCAGCTCGGCCGGCACGTTCGTAAATTGCACCCACGGGTTATGCTTGCGCGCATAGCCTCGGGAGGAGCACCCGGTATAGCCGGCCTTCGGCATATCTTCGGAGTAGCCGGCGAACGAAAGTTTCTTGTCCAGAAGCTCGGTCGCCAAATTCGCAGAGGCATACGTTTCGCCGCACTTGTCGCTGGTCATGCCTTGGGTGGAGCCGGAAAATAACGCCAAGTAGTTAGGCTGGCTCGGATGCGCCACGGCGTACGACTTCGTCATGAGCGCCCCTTCCTTGATCAGCTCGTTGAAGTAAGGTGCTTTCGGGTTGCCGACGATTTGCTCGTACGAGTGGTTCTCTTCGATGACGATGACGATATGGTCAGGCGTTGGCAGCTTCCCTGTCGCAGCGGGAGCCGACGGCTGCTTGGCCGGCGCTGTGACCGGCGCAGGAGTCGGCGCAGGCACCGTACCGGTCGCCGGCGCGGCCGGAGCAGTGGGCGCCGGCGATGCCGGCGTTTGCACCGCCGGAGGCTCCACGCCCGGCGATTTCGACGGTACGGCCGGTGGCTGTTCCGCTGTTTGCGACGCCCCGTCTTGGGAAGGTACGCCGCCTGCCGCGGAGCAGCCTCCCAGAACAGCCAAAGCGAGCGTTACCGCGGCCAGAGCCGAGCACCATGCAGACGAATGACTCAAGCTGCCCCTCCTTTCTATCGTAGCGATACGCATGACAACTATTTCTGTACGCCTGGTGGGGTTACTGTCAAGGTCTCCGGCCTTTTCGGCCAAATTTTGTGCTCAAGCCGTTCGTACAGGCCAATGCCGGCATACAGCCCCTTCTGCGCAAAGCGCGAGCGCGCGAACAATTGATGCACGCCCGCCGCGACGGCAATGCCGATCAAAGCGCCGCCGACTACGTCGGACGGATAGTGAACGCCGGTCCAAACTCGCGAAACGGCGACGCAGGCCGCCAATACGAGCCACAATCTCCCGTCTCTCTTTCGGAAAAGCCAAATCGTCGTCGCTATGACGAACGCTCCGATGGCATGATCGCTTGGGAATGAAGCGTTAGCGGCATGCGGAATCAATTGGAACACCTTATGCGCGACAAACGGCCGGTCGCGATAGAACAAGTCCCCGATCAAGCCGCTCACACCTAGCGCCAGGCACGCCGCCGTCACGGCTTGGACGATCATTCGCCGGTTGGATTCGGTACGGATAAACCAATAAACGATGACCCCGAGGTAAAACATATATTCGCCGTCCTGCGCCAAAAAGCGCATCACCGGGTTCAAAAAGGAAGCCGTCCCGGCTAACCCGTTAATCAGTTGAAAAAGCTGGTAGTCTAGTTGCAACACAATCTTGTTCCTCCTTGTTGCTTATCGTGAATGTTATTTGACGCCGGAAGCATGAGAAAGCGATGAGAAAATCTTCTTCTTCAGCAATAATGCAAGGCATAGGACGATCACGATGGCCAGCACCGCGACGGGATGATGGAGCCATTTTATCAGGCTATGCCAGTGACGCCCGAACTTTTGCCCGAACAGAGCGAATGCCGAAATCCACAGCAGCCCGCCGCTCCATGCGTAGACGATAAATTTTTTGTAGGGCATCCCGCTTGCGCCCGCGATGAATGGAACGGCGTGGCGCAAACCGGCTACGAAATAGCCGATCACGATCAAGGCGGGGCCGGATTTCTGGAACCGGACGGCGAGCTGGGTCAGCTTGTTTTCGTCCAAATGGATATATTTCGTTACCTTGCCGATGGAGGCGATTCCAACCGTTCTCCCGAGCCCGTAATTCACGCTCATGCCGGCAATTGCGCCGAGCCAGGCGGCAGCGATGAGCCCCGTCATATGCAATTGGGTTGCCGCCACTATGGAGCCCGCAAACAGCATCACAAACTCAACGGGGAGCGGCAAGCCGATAATTCCCAGCATCATGGATATGAAAACGGCGGCATAACCGTAATGTCCAATGAACGCCATCATCGTTTCTTTCATATGTTCACCTTCCCCCCATCTACATAGCATAACCTACAAAGCTGAAAATTTAATGAAATTATCATTAAGACCGTTGAATATTTACACAATATGAGACTCAAACTTTAACAAAGGCTGCGCGCGCCGAACGCGCCGGCCTCCTTTTACCGGTCCAGCGCTGCCGTCCATCGCTTGATATGCGACAGCATGCGCCGATATCCGCTAACGTCGTCTCCGAAATATCCCAGAAACGTCATGGCGAAAAGCAAAGAATAAAAATCGACGATCTGCCTCTGCTCATCCGCCAGGCCCCAAACCCGGCACAGCTCATCGATATAAAATAAATCCGCTTGACCGATGTCGGCGCAGATGGCGGTTTGCGTAAGCGAAATCATATACAGAGGATCTCCGTAGCATACGCAGTCTAGGTCTACGATGCCCTGCAGCTCTCCGTTTAAAATCATGACGTTCTTGGTCGTGACATCGTCCAGGAAACAGACAGGCCGGACCTGATCCAGATAAGGAGCAAGGCGTTCGAGCCGCTTTTCGATACGTTCAATCTCCGCAGGGGCCAGTTCTTTCTGCGCATTAGGCAGACCGCTGTTGAAATCGCGGCAGACAATGTCCGTCCAAGAAGCAAACTCGCCCTTATCGCCAATCGGCACCCAGCCGTACCCGGATCCGAGCGGAAGGTTCGCCATTTGCCGCTGATAAGAAACGATAGCTTCCGCCAGTCTCGTCACTTGCTCTCTCGTCATATTCGGCAATTCCAGCCCTAAATCCCGTCCGGGCATTTTGCCCAAGACGATGAAATGAAAAGGATACCGCTCTTTCGTCAAGTCCTCGGCGATCACTTTCGGGACAGGCAGCCCCATGCGTGCCAATACGGCGATGTTGCGCGACGTACCTTTCAAGACGAAAGGATTTTCATTCATCCTTACGATAACTTCCCGCTCCGGAAGCGCGACGCTGTATACTACGTTCATTCTGCCTATCGTCATCCTTTCCAGCTTAAGCGGCTCCGTACCGAACACGTCGCGGGCAATTTGCGACACGATCATCGCATCCAACGTTAACCCTCCTTTATGCAAAAATGGGGCTACCCCGCGGGTGCCCCTCTTCTTCTCTACTATGTACTTATATGCCGATCCAGCCAGCTTAACATATGCGCCATAAAATGTTCCCGCCCCACGTCGTCGAACGGGCGGTGCCGCATGGCGTCGTATTCGTATTGCTGTTTATCCGCAGAACCGACGGCTTGAAAAAATTGCCTCAGCTTCGCCGGGGGCGTAATTTTATCTGCAAGTCCGTATTGCAGCAGCAAAGGCGTCCGAATCGAGTGCGCACCGTTCGTTATTCTCGCCACAGCCCGCATTAAGCCGAAGCCCAAGCCGGGAGTTACGGTGTTGTGACGCAGCGGGTCGCTAGTCAATCTGGCCAAAATATCGGGGTCTTGGGTCAGCAAATCGGCATTTCCCGTTTGTTGTTTCGTAAAATCGGGCTTCAGCTTGCCCAGGCAGGCGATAAGCATTTTTTCGAAGAGCGTAGCTTCGTAAGAAATGGCCGGAGCGATCAACAGAAGTCCCGACACCCCTTGGCCGCGCTGCATCGCATAGTCCAGAACGACGACCCCGCCGAGGCTGTGCGCCACGATAAATAAAGGCAGCCCCGGAGCGTCCGCAGCAGCCATTTCCCGGAACGCATGAAGATCCCCTATGTACTCGTCCCAAGTGCGGATAAACCCCCGTATGCCCGGACTTCGCCCATGTCCCCTCATATCAAAGGCGTAAACGATATAACCGTTCTCCGCCAGCTTGTCGCAAATGTTTTGCAAGCCGCCGCTATGGTCGCCGTGTCCATGAACGGCAATAATCGCTCCTTTGGCAGCCGCCTCCGGTTTGCTCACTTTCCGGTAAAACAGCTCCGCCCCGTTAAATCCGCGAAAAGCTCCTTCCTTTGCTTCCAAAAAACAGCCCCCTCCCCTATTTGGAACCGTCTCATTGATACTGTCATTTTATCACAGTACTATGGAAATGGAACCTATGCCAAGCGATACCGCATAGTTGTGAAGTATCGTTCAGCTTAAGGTTTGGAGGAAAGAAGCATGCATTGGCTCAGCATTGTAGGAATCGGTATCGCGGCGAATTTGGATAACCTCGGCATCGGCTTTTCATTCGGCGCCCGCGCGACGAAAATTCCGTTTAGCTCGAACCTTCTCATTGCCGTTTTGTCGATGGTATCGGCGTACATATCTATTGCATTCGGGCATTTCGTCGCCGCATACATACCGCCAAGCCTTGCCAACTGGATCGGCGGAGGCATGATCGTTCTTATCGGTTTATGGAGCATTAAAGGCAACTTGAAGGGAGCGGCTGCGGGCGGCAAACCGTCGGGCGAACTAGCCGAGCTGCTGAAAAACCCCGGCAAAGCGGACCGCGACGGGAATAATATCATTTCATGGACGGAATCGTGGACGCTCGGCATCGCTCTCGCGCTGAACTGCATCGCCAGCGGCTTTGGCGCAGGCGTTACCGGGGTATCCGCCTGGGGCACGACGCTGTCGATCGGCGCGTTCTCTCTGCTTACCGTCGCACTCGGCGTCCGCGTCGGAACTCGAATCGCTCAAACTTGGTTTGGGCGCTATCCTAACGCCATTGGCGGATTGATATTGATTGGCATAGGCGTTTACGAAATCGTTGTGTAAATGTTCGCCCTGCTTGGCAAAGATTATAGTTGCAAACATATGTTCCCTGTTTTATAATCGGATTGTGGGCAATAATGGAAGAAGGATTCGACTGGATTCCAATATGTAATCGAGGAGCTGACGAAGCATGACATTGCAACTGACCCCCTATTTGATGATGAACGGGAATGCCAACGAAGCGATCCAATTTTACGAACAGGCTTTGGACGCCAAGCTTGTGTTCAAGCAAAGTTTCGGAGAGATGCCGGAAAACCCCGAATTTCCTATGCCGGCGGAGGCGAAAAATCTCGTGTCGCACGCCATGCTGAAAATCGGCGATTCGGATATGATGTTTTCGGATACGTTCCCGGGTCAATCTACCCAAAGCGGGGATCAAGTGACCGTCTGCATCACGTCCGAGGATGCGGAGAATTCGAAGCGAATTTTCGAAGCGCTGCAGCAAGGCGGACAAGTGAAGATGCCGTTCCAGGAAACGTTTTTTAGCCCTGGCTACGGCATCGTGAAGGACAAGTTCGGCGTAACGTTCCAAATTTTCACCCAAGGTAAACAGTAAGGAAAGCGCAGCCGCCCCTGCCGATACGCAGGGGCGGTTTTCATTTTGGCAGGCTGCCAGGTCTGCTTACGCCGGCTGTTCGACTTCGCTTTTTACCGCGCTCTCTTCTCCTTGCCACAGCTGCTGCATTTCCGCGCTCGATGCGAGCAGCTCGGACAAGCTTCCTTCCGCCTCAATCCGGCCATCTTTCAGCACGATAATATGATCCGCCCGCGCCAGAGCGGCCCTGCGATGAGAGACGGCGATGCAGGTGATGCCCCGTTCCTGAAACAGCCGCTCCCACAAAAGCTTCTCCGTCTCGACGTCGAGCGCGCTGGACAGATCGTCAAAGATGAGCAGGTCCGCCTCCGTCATCATCATGCGCGCGGTGGCGGCACGCTGAATTTGTCCGCCGGAGAGCATGACGCCGCGCGGGCCGACCAAGGTGTCGAGCCCGTGCTCGAGGTCCTCGATGTCTTTTTCCATCACGGACAATCGAACCGCTCGCTGAAGCGAATCCGGCGTCGCGCGTCTGCCTTGGATGATGTTTTCGCGCAGCGGATCGCTGAACAGGCGCGGCACTTGCGGCGTGTAAGCCGCTCTTGGCGGCACGAGGAACGCGGCCGGATCGTCCACGTCGTGTCCGTTCCAGCGAATCGTGCCGCCCGACTTGGGCAGCAGCCCTAGCAATGTGCGGATAAGAGTCGATTTGCCGGACCCGATGCGGCCCGTAATGACGAGAAACTTGCCGCGTTCCAGCCGGAAGCCGATGCCGGACACGCCGCTTTCGGAGTTCGGGTGAGTATAGGATAGATCCTGTACCTCCAAGCTTTGCAGCTGCTCCGCCGCGGTTCGGCGCGGCTCCGCCGCCTCCGGCGGCGAGCCGTACAGGTGAATGTCGCTGTATTCGACAAGCCGGTCTTCCTCGCCGGGACGGAACAAAACCCGCATCCGGTCGAGCGATACCCGCAGCCGCTTGTGCTGAAACACCATGTAGCCGAACATCGAGGTGCTGAATGCAAACGTAGTCAGGTAAGACGTAAAAAGGGCGAAATCGCCGACGGTAAAACGCCCAGCCTGCATCTGAGCTGCGCACATGAGCAAAATGACGCCGGTGCAGACGTTTAATACGTACTGGTTGAGCGACTTCATCCATTGCTTGAACAGGTTGTCTTTGAGCGCCGCTTGTCTGCGCTGCTCGTTCAGCTGCAAGAAGCGGCTTAAGACATGGTCCTCCGCCCGCCCCAGCTTCACAGCTTGCACGGCACCGAACGTTTCGGCGATAAAGCCGGTGATGCGGCCGGTAGCCTCGCGGTTTTGCCGGCTATACCGTCGCGCCCGGTTTCCGGACAAATTGTTGAGCACGCTCACGGCGACAAGCGGGGCAATGGCCGCCACGGTGATGAGCCAATTAATGCGCGCCATGACGGCGAGGCAAAGAACGGCATAAGCGAGCCTGCCCCAGAAATCGACCCAGGACTCCACATATTCCACGACTTCATCGACATCCTCCCGGAAGCGGCTCATCGCTTCTCCGGGCGACGCGGGCAAATTGCGGCCCGGCCAACGCATAATGCCCTTCAGCATGTTCGTTCGCAAAATCGCCTGCAGGTGGTAAATGTACGTCACCCACTGAAAAAATGCGAAGAAAAACACCCCTACCCGGGCGAACCTCGATAATGAGACAACGATAAGCGGCACCGCCAGCCACAAGTAGCTATGAGCGGAATGGCCGGCGACGCGGTCGAAAAACCATTGCATCCCGAGTCCAACGAACACTGGCATAACATGAAAGACGCCCCAAGCCAACCCGTTAATCACATATAGCGATGGCCGAAACCGCAGCAGCCGCCATAAAAACTGACCTACCGTCACGCCAGCTCCTCCTCTCTGTCAGTGCGCAGCAGCTCCGCGTAGCGAGACGACGGGTCGCGCGCCAGCGTCTCCCTTGCGCCGAATTCCAGGATGCGACCTGCACCGAGAACCATGATTTTGTCCACCTTCTCCAGCGTCGACAGACGGTGCGCAATGACGATGCCGGTACATTGCTCCAGCAGCTGATCTACGGCTGTCTGCAGCGCGGCTTCGGTCGCCGCGTCGAGGCGCGAAGAAGGTTCATCCAGAATGACGAGGCTCGGCTTGGTCAAAAACACCCGCGTCAGCGCAAACAGCTGCGCCTCGCCGGCTGACAGCGACGCTCCGCCCGCCGACAAATGAGTGTCCAAGCCTTGCGGCAGACTGTCGATCCACGGCCTTAAGCCGAGCCTCCCGGTCGTCTCCAAAATGTATGCGTCCGAAACGCGGCTGTCGAACAGCGTGAGATTGTCGCGAAGCGTTCCGTCAAACAGCTGGACGTCCTGCGTAACCATTCCGACCCGGCGATACAGCGCCTCCAGCCGCAGCTTCCGAATGTCTGTGCCGCCTACCCGAATGACGCCGCTGTCGATGTTGTAGAGCCGCAGCAGCAGACGGCTGATGCTGGTCTTGCCGCTGCCGGTGCGCCCCACTATCCCGAGCCGTTCTCCGGGCCGCAGCGTGAAGCTGATGTCGGTCAGCACCGGAAAGCCCTTATTGTAGCTGAAGCTTACTTGCTCAAACTCCACGCCGAGCGCGCCGTCCGGAAGCGCATGTTCCGTGCCGTCCTCAATCTCGCTCCGCATGGAGAGAAGCTCGCGAGAGCGGCGCATGCCGGATTTGGCGCGCTGAAACTCCTGCATCTGGTTGCCGAGCTGTTCGATCGGTTCGTTCAACATTTGCGTATATTGGAAAAACAAATACAGCGTGCCGAGCGATACTTGGCCGTTGACGTACAGGCGAACGCCCATCAGCAGTACGGCCGTCACGGCAATCGCGAACAGCACGATCGTGGCGTTCCACGGCACCACCCGCAGCATCCACGCTTTTCGGCCTCGCAGGAACACGTTCCGCATAGCCGCGTGAAACCGGTTCATGACATACGGCACGCTGCCGCTCGTCTGCACATCTTCGATGCCGGCAATGCGCTCTTCGATAAGCCCGTATAACGCCGCGCTCGCTTGCCGCTCATTCTGCGAGCTGGCCACGCCAAGGTCGCGGATCACGATCATGACGCCTACGGATAAGCACGTAAACACCGTCATGACGGTGGCGATCGGCCAATTGACCGTAAACATAAAGCCGAGGATACCGCCCAGCAGAATGAAGCTGCCGACGATTTGCACGATGAACATGGCGAAGAAATTCGACATGTTGGTGACGTCGCCGTCGATCCGCTCGATCATTTCGCCCGGCGTTTTGAGATTGTGGAACCGCATATCGAGCCGCAGGCAAGCTTTAAGCAAATCGGCCCGGAGCCGGTTGGTGGCGCGCCAGGCTACGTCGTTGCCGAAATAACTGACCGCTACCGTGACGATTTGGCCGATGACGGCGATGACGAGATACAGCCCGGCAAGCCCGAGCAAGCCGGCAACGGGGCCTCTTGCGGATGCCGTGTCGATAAAGCGCTGAACGATTTGCGGATTGACAAGCTGCAGCCCCGTTCCGGCCAGCAACAGCACGAGCAAAATAAGCATGCGTCCTTTGACGGGAAGCAAATACCGCAACAACCAAGACATCGTACAACAACCCCCCTTTAATGAAAAATCGCCCGCGAAACGACGAATCCGTAGCTTCGCGGGCGTTTTGGGCGGTCGGGAGTGCCGGAGAACAAATAAAAAAACTCCAGACTCGCCGCCTGGAGCAATGCATGCGCTTTCTATAACGTTCAAAGCGCGTACAAGAGCAAGATCAGCCGACGGATGCAAGCCTATGGAATTGAAACGAGCGCAACATGCGCGGGGCTGGGCGTTGCATCGGCGGTGACCTCCTTCGTTCCCGATTTCAAGATAAAGTGAATATATCACGGCCCTGGAAAAAATGTCAACAGAAGCAATTAGTTCCTTTTTAATCGCCGAAATGGCTCTTCTCGGGGGCCGTTACCCCATCTATAATGACTTTACACTTCTGCTATTTTTAACCATTTTCATTTGCGGGAGGGGTTATGATGCGCAAAAGGATGCTAACGCGGAATCGCAATTTACGGGCGAACCGCAGCCGGTGGACCAGAGACGTCGATTTTGCCTCCGGTGGCGATATAGCCGGGGAACCCGCGCTGATCCGGCCTGTTGATGAGAAGCACCCGATCGCGATCCTCGACCATAGTCATCGTGTACATTTTATAGGTTGATCTATTGCGTCAATGCTGCCCTTCCTTCCGGCGCTGCAGCCATTCGTCGCGAAGCATCCCATAGACGACATGGTCGACGTAATGGTCGTAGAGCCATTCGGCTTGCCGAATCTTCCCTTCGTTCGTAAAGCCCAGTCTTTCCGGAATCGCTCTGCTCCGGGCGTTGAATTCCGCTGCCCGAATCTCGGCCCGGTTGAGCTCCAGCTCACCAAACACATAGTCCAAAATGGCGCCGCAAGCCAATGTCATAATGCCGCGCCGTTGGAAATCAGCCCCAAGCCAATAGCCGATGGACGTCTTTCGGTTGCCCCAGTCGATGTTATGGAGACCGATGCAGCCCGCCATTTGGCCCCGGTAGAAGACCCCGAAGTTGCCGCCGTTGGCATTGGCGAAATGCTGCAGCGAGGTGCGGATAAAAGCTTCGCTGTCCTCCATGCCCCGCGTGCCGTTCAGCCAAGGCAGCCATTCGCGCAGACGGTCCCGGTTCCGGTCCGTCAGCCGGTACAGCTCCTCCGCGTGTCTCGTTTCAAGCAGCTCCAAATGCACTTCATCGTTGATCTGATGCCGAAGCATGTCGCTTCCCTCCATTTGTAATCGATTAGCCGGCCATCATTATGTGCCGTGTTTGCCATCCCTCGCCACCGTACCGAACGTAATTTTCATGCCGGGGGCATACGTCACGTACGAATCCTCGTGGAACGTTTCCGCAAAACGCAGCTCCGCCTCGTATTGCTCGCGAGCCTCCTGTGATGTTAAGCCGCGAGCCGTCAAGCTTTGCACGATCTCCTCCGCCTGGCCCGGGGGCTCGCCCAGCCCTTCGGCCCTGAGCGCCTTATAAAGCTTTTGTTTATGCTCCGCAGCCATATTCGGCTCCAACACATTGACTTTGTCGCTTATTCTGCATTGAACGTCCTGCAGACCGAGCTGGCTGAAATAGATCGGCAATTTGCCTCCGATATTGCCGTCTTTCCCGCTTCGCTCGGCGTCCTTCTCGTACAGCTGCTGCAAAATTCCCAGCTTCACGACGCTTGACTGTTCCAGCCCGCCGACCGTGCAGCCCGACATATTCGAAATCCAGTGCGGCTCGAAGCAAATGACCTTGCCCCCGTCCACGACGCAATCGGCCATTTTCCGCAGCACGCTCTTCACATCTGACATATGCAGCAGTACGGCGTGGCACAGGGCGATATCATATTTTCGCTCCAACCGGACTTCCTCGATATCGGCTACCAGAAATTCGGCGGAATGGCGGTGACGCTCAAACTTGCTCCTGGCCGCTTCGATTAACCGGACGCCTTTATCAATGCCGGTATATGTCGAGCCCTCCGGCAAAAGCGGGAGAAGCTTCAACCCCAGAAATCCGTATCCGCAGCCGAAGTCAATGACGCTCACCGGCTTCCGGATGCGCCAGACGCTGTGCACGAGAAATTCGATATAGTCGTCGTTGTAATAAAGGCCGCGCGTTTCGGCCAAATAGTCGATCTTCCGATCCCAGTCGTACTCCGGCTCGATCTTCTTTTCGCAGCAGACGAGCCTGACTTCTGCGGGCCTGGTTCGCGTCATGTCCACCCTCCTTATTCCCGGTGATTTCCGGGAAAAGAAATAACGCCCCGGCTTGCGGCTGGAGCGAATATTGGAGAAAAACACCCTGTTACCTCATACTAAGGGATTTGTATTCGATTGATCAAGTGAAAGGTTTTTGCTTTTTATTGTTTTTAATTGTTTTTCGTTGACCAACTCTCATACGGCAAGTATGATAAGGGTAAAAGCCCAGGCCGCCAAAGAAAAAAGGGCTGCGCTACGGATCGGGAATGTGGGTCTCCGGCTGCCTTGAACTCGTGTTCCAATAATTATTGGAATACGAGTTCAAAAGCGCACGCTACGCTCATAGGCCCACATTCCCATCCTCCGCTCCGCCTTACACCGGCATCCTGGAGAAAAATGAAACCGGAGGACGCTTCATGGAAACGATAAGCCGAGTAGTCATTATTGGTTGGGACGGAGCGGGCAACTTCGTCAAGGACGCGAACACTCCGAATCTGGATCGTCTCGTGCGCAGCGGGGCCGGGGCGTTGTCGCTCGATGCCCGGACCGCTTCGCCCACGATCAGCGCGCAGTGCTGGGGATCGCTCATGCACGGCGTAAGCCGGATAAGCACGGATTGACTAACGACAAAGCCGCTCAGGAAACGTACCCGGACGATTCGCCGTACCCTTCCGTTTTCCGGGTGGCCCGCGACGCTTTTCCGGAGGCGAAGCTGGCGGCGTTCAGCGCCTGGAATCCGATCAATCACGGTATCATCGAATCGTCCATTGGCGTTCACAAGCTATCGCTTAAGGACCGGGAGCTTGCTCAGGCGGCAGCTGCCTATATCCGCGAAAATCCCGATCTGAAGCTTATGTATGTCGAGCTGGATTATCCTGACGCGGCAGGGCATCAGAGCGGCTACAATACGCCGGAGCAACTGCGGGCGATCGAAGAAGCGGACGAGAACACAGGCGTTATTTTGCAAGCGATGGAGGAAATGGATCTGCTGAAAGATAGCCTGGTTATTGTCGTGTCCGACCATGGCGGAGGCGGCGAGCACCCGCAGCAGCACGGCAGCGATCACCCGCTCGACAAAACGATTTTCTGGGCATGCGCCGGCCCCGGAGTTATTCCCGATACGACGATACCGGACGGCATAACCATTATGGATACGGCAGCGGTCGTCGCTTATGCGCTCGGGCTTGACGCGCCGCCGACGTGGGAAGCGAAATTGCCGAGAGGGCTGTTTGCGGAGGCGGGGACCGAGCGATGATGCAACGCCTGCCTTTCCTGCCGGACGGCGTCTTCACGTTCGACCCATTTATCGATATTCACCGGCGTAACGGCCATTCGGCCGGCAGCGGTTCCGCATTGTCCGAACCCCCGGTCCATCGTGGCAAGCACGTCAACTAAGGAGGTGGCCGCATGCTGGCCTTTTCATTGTTACTCGTCATCTGCTCGGGGCTCGCGCATGCCATATGGAATTTTCTGGCAAAAACACACGACGACAAAGCCGCCTTCCTCTGGATCATTCTCGTGCCGAGCAACGCGATTCTTCTCGTATACGCAGCGCTGGAAATTGCCCGCAAAGGGCTGCCGTGGGAGGGGATCGTGCTTGCCATTTTATCGATGACGGTTCAGGGGTTGTATGCCAGCCTGCTGACCCATACATATAAAATGGGCGATTTGTCGCAAGTGTATCCGATCATGAGAGGCACCTCGACGCTGCTCGTCCCGATCATCGGCGTCGTGTTTTTGTCGGAATCGCTGCATGCTTACGGCTGGGCGGGCATCGTATGCATGATCGCCGGATTCGCCGTCATGAGCGGATGGTCGCCTCGCTCCGGGGATAGCGGCATTGCGCTCAAGCCGTTGCTGCTGGCGTTGTCCGTCGGGTTATGCACGACGAGCTACACGCTGATCGACAAAATGTTCCTGCAGTATCTCTCCCCGCTGTCGCTGCTCGGCATCGCGAATATCGGCTTTATGGCCGGCATTACGCGCGCCGTATTGCCCTTCGGCCGGGTTCGCCGGGTCTGGCGGCAGCATCGCGCCACCGTGCTGATCGGATCATTGCTTTCGCCGGGATCGTATTTGCTGTTTTTGTTTGCGATGGAGCACGCGCCCGTTTCGAACATCGCCCCGCTGCGCGAAGTCGGCATCGTGTTCGGTACGTTGCTCGGCCTGTTGTTCCTGAAAGAGCGGCATCACCTCCGGAGACTGGCCGCTTCCGCAGTTATCGTGGCGGGCATCTTCCTCATTGCCGTTCTCGGGACGACTTGAGACGCGCCCCGTTGTCCGGTACACTGGCGTTACAGCAATTTCGGACAGCTCGCAAACAGCGCGGAAGGAGTTATATCGTGTCTCTCATAGGCGAACAACGCAAACGAACTATTCTCGATCTGCTCCATGCGAAAGGGAACGTCACTTCGTCCGCTTTGGTCCGTCAGCTTGGCGTATCGAAAGAAACGGTACGAAAGTATCTGGACGAGCTGGAGCAAGAAGGCCTGCTCAGAAAAGTGTACGGAGGTGCGATCGCGCTGTCCGCCAGCCGCGACGAGCCGCCCTATCTGGAGCGAATGACGCTGCACCGCGACGAAAAAAACAAGATTGGCCGGCGTGCGGCCACTCTTGTTCAAGACGGGGACGTCTTGTTTTTGGATGAAGGAACGACTCTTATGGCGATGATTCCGTATTTGGTTCAGCGCGGGCTAACGATATTGACCAACTTTTTTCCCTCCGCATCGCTGCTGATCGAGCGGCTTCATCAAGGCCGTTTCGACGGGCGCGTCATTTTTCTGGGGGGAGAGATTCAGGCCGAACACGCCCGCACCGCCGGATCGATGACCGAGGAATGGCTGGACCGCCATTATGTCGACAAAGCGTTCATTTCCGTCGACGGCCTCCATGCGGACGCCGGACTGACGAGCATCGACGCCGGCAAAGCAGGCGTGTCCCGCAAAGCGGTCATGCACGCGGCGGAAGCGATCGCCGTCGCCGACTTTTCCAAGCTGGGGCTGCGTTACCCGTATAAAATTCACGATCTGACAGGAATATCCCGCATCGTCTGCGATCAATGCCCGCCAAAGGAATGGTCCGGCACGCTCAAGAGGCGGGACATCGTCTGGGAAGCTGCCGATAATTAGGTGTGGCGCCTGCTTTGCTTGCAGACCGTTACGTCAACCGACCTACAGATCGGGGTTAAGCGCACGAATAAGGGATGTGGTTTCCCGTGACGATGCGGCTGCTTCCTTGTTGGATTTCGTCCAATGCTTCCAAGCCAAATGCAAGGTTAAACTTATGTTCATTCCAGCGCCCGGGACTTCAAGTGGGTGCCGGCCCGCGCATTTGCGGAAAGCGTCTTCGAACGGACGTAAAATGCGTTATTTTCGTTTTTCACTTGTGTGATGAGTTGAAGCGGACACAGAATCCGTTATCTGCCGAGTCATGTGGGCAGTAGGGCAGATTTTTCAGAAATAACGTACCCTGTGTCCGCTACGGCCAGAAAATCCGCCGTTTTGTCTAGATAACGTACCTGTAGTCCGTTACAACCCAGCGACCAAAATTTCTTTTAAAGAACGTAATACTAGTTCAGAATAGCCGCCGACTCGAAATGATCGGCGGCCTTCTCCGCTTCCAGCAGGATAGTTGTTTATAACGAATTTGTACCTGTCCATTAACGTGCGGGCGGGGATACAATGATGTATATAGTTTCAAAACGAGGGGATAAGATCATTTTTGAATCATATCGACTTTCATGACGATGCCGGTTACACACTTGTCGTCACCAGGCTTCGGGCTGCCGGTTGTGTTTTCGCCGAAGAGGAAGCCCGGCTGCTCATTGCCGCGGCACGGACGCCCGCCGAACTCGCCGCCATGGCGGATCGGCGTATCGCCGGCTTGCCCCTCGAGCATATCATCGGCTGGGCGGAGTTTTGCGGCCTGCGGATCACGGTAGACCCGGGAGTGTTCGTACCCCGCCGCCGCACCGAGTTTCTTGTCCGCCAGGCCGCCGCTTTCGCCCGGCCGGGAGCCGTCGTCGTGGACTTGTGCTGCGGCTCGGGAGCGCTGGGGGTCGCGCTGGCCGCTGCCCTCGGGCGAATCGAACTGCACTCCGCCGACATCGATCCCGCCGCGGTGCGGTGCGCCCGCCGCAACGTTGCCGACGTTCTTGGCCGCGTGTACGAAGGCGATCTATACGAACCGCTGCCCGCCACGCTGCGGGGCCGCGTCGACATTCTCGTCGCTAACACACCGTACGTGCCCACCGAGGCGATCAGACTGCTCCCCCCGGAGGCACGCCTGCATGAGGCGCGGGTTGCACTCGACGGAGGTGCGGACGGGCTTGACGTGCAGCGGCGGGTGGCAGCCGAAGCGCCGCTCTGGCTGGCGCCGGGCGGTCACCTGCTGGTCGAGGCCAGCGGGCGGCAGGCGCCGCAAACCGTCGAGATCTTCGCCCGCAGCGGGCTAACCCCGCAGGTGATCGGCTCCGACGAGCTGGACGCCACCGTCGTCATCGGCACAAGACCGGCCGCAGGATAAGACGGGAGGCGGGGCGTCAATCGCTGCCGCCTCCACTACCTCCGCCTCCGCCCCCACCGCCATCGAATCCGCTGCTGCCGCTATCGAAGCTTCCGCCGCCGCCCGCATCATGATGGCCGTGGTGGTGGTGATGGGCATTGCCGTTATTGTGGTGATGGTGATGATGATGATGTCTGTGGTGCTGGTCATTGTCATCCGTCGAACCGATCACCGGCGGCAGCCATGTATGTTCATGATGGGTGCGGCTGCTCCTGCCTCCGCCGGCTTTGCGGAAAATATTCGAAAAAATGATCAAAATAAACGCAATGACGAAAAAAGTAAAGAAGCCCATGTTCAATCGCCCCTGTCAACGTTCATAGACCGTATCTTAACTTGAAGAGCACATTTGGCAACTTCTTTCCGAAACAGCTCATTTCGTATGGAACCGTCCCGCGCAAAGCATGCATCGCTGGTTATCAGATGATATAAGGCGTTTTTCGCCGCTTCATGAGCCATCTTCTCACATTGCAGCAAAAATAAGCAAATGCTGTAACAGTCACTTTCGTACTGCCGTAATACCGAAATGCGGTCGTGTAACCTCACAGTCCTCACCAGCTTATCCATGTTCCATTCCAGATACATCCATTTTATCCTTTTTGGTTTGCGCCCGGCAGTACTAATTTTTTATAGTACCGAAGCACCTGTTTACATTCGGGCAAAAGTATGGTATTTTTATTTCGATGATTTTAGAAATATTGATACAGGCAAGGTGACGCTATCATGTTCGACAACAGCGTAGAACTTCGTCAAGCCGTCAAAATTTACAAGGCGCTCGGAGAACCGACCCGGCTCAAAATCGCCCTGCTCCTTACCGAGGAGAAAAATTTGTGCTGCTCCGATATTATGGGCAAGCTGGAATCGGTCGCCGGCTCGACGCTGTCGCACCACCTGAAGCAGCTGACGGATTGCGGCCTGCTGGATCTTCGCAAGGACGGAACGTACATTTACTACAGCGTGAACCGCGAAGTCGCGCAAAAGTATGCGCCGTATTTGCTGGAATAATTTTTTGTCGCTATTTCTATATTTTTAGAAATATAAAATTAAAGAGAGTGGAGAGGAGTTTCCTACCTATGTCAACCGCTTGGAAAATTTACATGCTGGCCGTCGTCTGCTTTTTGGTCGGCACTTCGGAGTTCATGATCGCAGGCATTTTGGATAAAATCGCCGGCGACATCGGAGTTTCAGTGTCGGCGGCAGGCCAGCTCATCACCGTTTTCTCGCTTTCCTACGCTTTCGGCACGCCTTTCCTTATGGCCGCGACGGCACGCCTGGAGCAGCGGAAGCTGCTGCTCTACGCGCTCGGCGTATTCGTAGCAGGCAACGCCATCGCCGTACTTTTGCCGGGATTTGCGTTTCTCGTCGCATCGCGGATCATATTGGCGGTCAGCACCGGGGTTTTCGTTGTTACGGCCTTGACCGTAGCTTCCAAGATGCTCCGCCCGAAAAGAAAGGAAGCGCCATAGCCACGCTCATTATGGGGTTCAGCACAGCGCTGATCGTCGGCGTTCCTATCGGCAGAGTGATCGCTTCCGTCTACAATTGGAAGGCGACGTTCGCTGGAATCGGCGTACTCGGGCTTCTCGCCATGCTCGCCATTTCCTTTGCGATCCCGCGCACGGGCAGCGAGGAACCGGTGCCGCTCCGCAAGCAGCTGGCCCTCTTGAAGGAGCCGAAAATCGCTATCGCATTGTCGGTAACCTTTTTCTGGATCGGCGGGTATTCCATCGCCTACACGTACATTTCGCCGTTTTTGCTCTCGGTTACGGGGATGAGCGAAAAGACCGTCAGCGCGGGGCTGTTCGCTTTCGGCATCGCCAGCTTGATCGGTTCCAAGCTCGGGGGCTACGGCACGGACAAATGGGGCTTCCGCCGCACGCTGATCGGCGGCATGCTGCTGCACGCCGTCAGTCTCGTCCTGCTGTCGCTTGCCGCCCACTCTCCGGCCATCGTGTTCCCGCTGCTCATGCTGTGGTCGTTCGCAGCCTGGTCATCGGGCCCGACGCAGCAGTATCATTTGATTACACTGGCCCCGGAAGCTTCCGGCATCATGCTCAGCCTGAACACTTCGGTCGTGCAGCTGGCCATGGCTGCCGGCGCGGGAATCGGAGGCATCGTCGTGAAGCAGGCGTCGCTGGCGTCGATCAGCTGGATCGGAGCGGCCGGAGTCGCCGTTGCCGCAGGGACGGCTGCCATCTCCCTTGGACTGTCCCGATCGCGGTCGCGCGTTAAAGCCGAAAAAGCCGGAAACCAACAATTGCAAAAGGCGGGGGCCTGAAGCCCTCGCTTTTTGCTTTATAATAGCGAGCCGGGACAGCGAATTCGTCACGAATTTAACATGATGTCAAAAAGTGATTATTTCCGAACGGCCTCCTCCCCGCGTACAATTTGAAATGTAGAAATGTAAGCGCAATCATTTCTGGGGATATCATCTGGGCGGGAAGGAGGTAAATGGATTGAGCGACAGAGGATCCGGTCTCTTTAACGTTGTGAACAGCTTATTGCTGGTAGCCATCGCGTTTCTTACGATTTACCCGATGTGGCGGGAGCTGTGCATATCGTTCAGCTCTATGGCCGAAGCGATGAAGGGCGGCGCCTTTTTGTGGCCGCGGAACTTTACTCTGAGCGCATATACGGCCGTCCTGACATCGCAGTATTTATGGCTCGCCTACCTGAACAGCGTTTTGGTCACGGTCGGAGGTACGCTGCTTGGGGTTCTCTTGACGGCCATGACCGCTTATCCGCTGGTCAAAGCCGGGCTTCCGGCGAAAAACGCGATCCTTTCCGGCATCCTGTTTACGATGCTGTTCAGCGGAGGCATCATTCCGACGTATTTGCTGGTCAAGCAGCTGGGACTTCTCAATACGTTATGGTCGTTAATTTTGCCGACGTCAATCAGCGCTTTTAACGTCATCATCATGATGAGCTTTTTCCGCACCATTCCGGCTGAACTGGAAGAGTCGGCGATGATGGACGGGGCCGGCCGATCCGTATTTTTTTCACGATGGTGCTGAAGCTGTCCAAGCCGGTGCTCGCTACCATATCGGTCTGGGAAGCGGTCGGATACTGGAACAATTACTTGCACGCGCTCTTTTATTTGAACGACAAGCACCATTATACGCTGCCGCTGCTGCTGAAAGATATTATCGCAGGCCAGGCGCTGGCGCAGACGACCGGCGAACTTACCGGCTCCTCGACGGAATCCGTTATCGCGGCGACGATCGTGATCTCGGTCGTGCCGATTTTATGCGTGTATCCGTTTTTGCAAAAGCATTTTGTGAAAGGCACTTTGATCGGTGCCGTTAAATCGTAGCTGTCCAAGGAGGTCAATTCCGAATGAGAAAAGCACTCCCGCTTATGCTGTCGCTCGCGCTGACCGCAGGCCTTGCCGCCGCTTGCAGCAATTCGAACAACACCGGCGGAGCGGACAAAAGCGGCCAACCGTCCAACGCGCCTTCTGCATCCTCCTCATCGCCGCAGCCAGAAAAAAAGATAACGTACAACATTTTCCGGAACTTCAACTCTCCCGAGTATCCCGAAGACGGAGGCCCGGCGAAAAAGATCGTGCTTGATGCTCTGGCCAAAGCCGGACTTACCGGCATCGATTACAAAGTTACGCTCGCCTCGGGGCCTGATTACGCCACAAAACTGAACCTGTTCGCCGCTTCCGGCAATCTTCCCGATTACTTCAGCATCGACGTGCAGACGATGGCCCGTTTTGCCGATCAGGGGCTCATTCTTCCGCTCGACGATTTGCTGAAGAACGCCCCGAACGTCATGAAGGTGATCAAGCAGGGGGATCTCGACAATTTGAAATACAACGGCAAAATTTATGCGTTGCCGGTCGGCTACCGGCCTGAACCGTTCAACGGGCCGAATACGGAAGGTCTCGTGATCCGCAAAGACTGGCTCGACAATTTGGGGCTGAAGGAGCCGACGACGATCGCCGAGCTGCACGACGTGCTGAAGGCGTTCGTGACGCAGGACCCCGACAAGAACGGCAAAAACGACACGGTCGGCCTCTCCGCCAGCAAGACGGCGTTCTTCAATTTCGTGTTCGGCAGCTTCGGCGTTATTCCTGCGGCGGGCAACGGGGCCGGCGGACAGGCGCTGTACTGGAGCGAGCGCGACGGTCAGCTCAAGCCGAACGTGGTGCTGCCGGAAACGAAGCAAGCGCTGGCGCTGCTGCAAAGCTGGTATAAAGAAGGGCTGATCGATCCGGAGTTTCTGGTGAACGAATCCAAACAAGTGCAGGAGAAAGTGATCAGCTCCAAAACCGGCGTTTATGAAGGCAGCGCCTTCGACGGCGACCCGAAGCAGCCGGTGTTCAGCTCGCTGCTGAAAGCGACGCCGACCGCCAAGCTGAATTGATACGCGCCCCGGCAGGCCGGACGGCAAAAGAGGATGGCCGCAAAGCGCGCCATCGTACGGCGACGTCCGGGCGATTTCGGCCAAAGCCAGCGATCCGGCCCGGCTGATGAAGCTGATCGACTGGTCGGTAGGCGATGGCTTCAATCTGGTCACGTACGGGGAAGAAGGCAAGGATTTCACGGCCGAACCGGCGAAAAACAAAATCAACATGCTGGTCGGGTCGTATTCCGATCTTTACAAGAAAGGATTCTCCAACCCGATCCGCTTCCTGCAAGTGGTCGACCGCCGCTGGATGGCCGACGATTCCGTGCAAGGCATGATGGTTACGAACGACGAAAAAAATATTATCAAAAACCAGTTCTGGAAAACGGTTCCGGCCATGACCGATTACCCGGATTTGACCAAATTGTGGAGCGAATATTTCGCCAAGATCGTAACGGGCGCTTACCCTGTCGACAAATTCGACGAATTCGTTCAGAAATTCAACCAGCAAGGCGGCCAGGAAATTACGAAGCAAGTAAATGCGGAATGGAAAAAAACGAAATAACCGCTGCTGCGCCATAAGCATCGCTTCGCAAAACTTTTAGGAGGGGGCGCCATGTTTAACAAGCTGATGGTATCTTATATGGCAACCGTGCTGCTGCTGACGGCCTTGACCGCTTCGTTATACATGGGCTACTACTCTTACGGGCTTAAACAGGGATACCGGAACGCGTCAAACGACGCCATCCAAAGCGTCCAATCGCAGATTGACATCCTGACCCAAAACATCGACTCTCTCATTATGCAGCTGTCCCTTACGGGAAGCGCCACCGACGCTTTAAGCCATCCTTACAACATGTCGATGCTGCAATACCGGGATTTAAAAGAAGAGCTGCGCAATCGGATGTCCGCCAACAGCTTGCTGGATTCGATGTATTTATACTCCCGGATCGGGGATAGAGTGCTCACGACCGGGGAGGGACTCTACGATCTGAACGGATTTTACGATCGCGACATCGTTCGGCAGGCGGCGGCCGATACCGGCGGGAGCAAACGGATTGTGCTGCGGGAGCTGGTGGACCCGTTCAAACCGGTCCGCTCCGACGTGATCACGTTCATTCAGCCGCTTCCGATCATTGCCAAAGAGCCATGGGGCTATCTGATCGTCAACGTCAAAAAAGACGAATTCATGCATGTCGCGCAGCTCGGGCATTCCGAGGTGCTCGTGCTGGACAGCCGATCGCTCGGCGTCATGTCCGGCGGCTCTTATCCCGGGCTGCCGGACATGATGCGCGCCATGCTTCGCTCGGGTCCGGACGTCAAATCTTCTTCCGTGAGCGAAGTGGAAATCGGGCAAACGCGATATTTTCTCGCTTACAGCCGGCAACCGGGCAAGCCTTGGATGCTGGTCAGCCTCCTTCCTGCCAGCGGTTACTGGACCAAAATAACCGATAAGCTCGCGGAGGTGCTGCGCATTTGCGCTGTCGTGCTGCTTATCGGAGTCATACCGGCATACGTCTTTTCGCGGCGGATGTACCGGCCTTGGAAGCAGATCGTGTCCTCCTACTTCCCCGCCGCCCTTGCGAGCAGAAGCAAAGACGAGAGCTTGCTGGTGAGCGAATCGATCCGCGCCTTGATCGAGGAGAACCGCAGCATCCGGCTTACGCTGGAGCAGAGCGAACCGATCATTCGGCACCGGCTCGTTTACGATATACTGGCCAACAGCTTGTTCGAGGCTGCGACGATTGAAACCCGGCTCCTCGAGATCGGCGTCGCTTTCCCGCATCCGTGCTATGCGGCCCTCGTCGTCGTGTCGGATTTGCGCGAATACGAAGGAAGAGACAATTACAACCGCAATAAGCTGCTGCTCTTTACCATGATCGAAAATACGCTCGGCAAGCATTTGTTTCTGCTTGGCACGATTTTGGAAAACAACAATTTCGGCTTCATACTCAATCTGAGCGAAGTGCGCTACCATGACGAACTCAAGAAGCGGCTGCGCCAGCTCGGAGACTACATCAACCGGATCGCGCTGGACGAATGGGGCGTATCGCTGCAATTCGCATTCGGCAACATCTATGGCAAGCTGAGCGATATTCATTCGTCCTACATGGAGGCGAAGCGGGTCGTCAACTGCAAGGCGCTGATCAGCGAGACGGACGTCGTGTTTTTCCAGGACATTCAGAGCGATGACGGCCTGGACTACCCGCTCCAGCTGCAAAACGAGCTCATCCGCCACGTGCTCGCCTGCGACCGCGACAAAGCGGGCAGCGCGATTGCCGTTCTGTTCCGCGACTACGTGCACAATATGAAATATCCGCGCGAATCGGTGCAGGAGATGATCGTCATGCTGATGAGCGCACTGCGGCAGCGCCTGTTCGAAGAAGGCTTTCCCGTCCAGCAGCTCCGCTTCCGCTCCGGCATGGTGGGCGAAAGCCGCAACCACATCGAGCTGAAGAAGCTGCTGGAGGGCCATATTCGGGAAATTATTAACCAGATCGAAAGCTGGAAAGGCAACCGGAACGATAATTTGTATATCGCCAAAGCGATACAATACATGAAAGCCCACTATGCGGAAATCGAGTCCGTGCAAGATATCGCGGCACACGTGGGCCTCAGCAGCAGCTATTTGACCCGCATGTTCCGCAGCGAAGCGGGGATGCCTCCGCTCGATATGCTAACCCGCATCCGGATCGAAGCGAGCAAGGAGCTGCTCAAGGAAAACGATTATAAATATTCGCTTCAGGAAATTTGCCTTCGCATCGGCTACCGCGATGTGCAAAGCTTTATCCGGTTTTTCAAGAAGCTGGAAACCGTCACGCCCGGCGAATATCGCAAAATGCTGCTCCACCAAAAATAACGCCTGAAGGAGGAACCCGTATGCAGCGCACGTGGCGGCGGTTTTGGCCTTATTATGTTCTGCTGCTTCCCGGCATCGTCTTTTTCATTCTGTTCAAATACGTCCCGATGGGCGGCATTATTATCGCCTTCAAAGAATATAAGTTGGGGCAAGGCATACTCGGCAGCGATTGGGCCGGCCTGAAATGGTTCCGGATCCTGTTCGGCGACTCCGGATTTTGGATCGCATTCCGCAATACGATCATCATCAGCTTCTACAAACTGATCTTCGGGTTCCCGGCGCCGATCGTGCTGGCGATCATGCTGAACGAAGTGGCGAACGGATGGTTCAAGCGCACGATTCAAACGATCGTTTATTTTCCGCATTTTCTGTCTTGGGTCGTTCTCGGCGGCATTCTCATTACGATTCTCTCGCCTACGACAGGGCTCGTGAGCTGGTTCGGGGCGAAAGGCTCGCCGCTGGCCAGCCCCGAACATTTTCGCTCGCTGCTCGTCTGGTCCGGCATATGGAAGGAAGCCGGCTGGAACACGATCATTTATTTGGCGGCGATTGCCGGCATCAACCCGGAAATGTACGAGGCGGCGAGAATCGACGGCGCTTCGCGCTGGAAGCTGATCCGCCACATCACGCTGCCCTCGATCGCCGGCACCATTGTCGTTATGCTCATTTTGCGCACCGGATACATTATGCAGGCGGGATTCGATCAAATCTACATCCTTTACAATCCGGTCGTCTATAGCGTGGCGGACATTCTGGATACGTACGTATACCGCAACGGCTTGACCATTGGGCGCTTCGCCTTTGCGACGGCCGCGGGTTTGTTCCAATCGGCTGCCGGCTTGCTGCTGCTAATCTTCGCCAACTGGTCGGCAAAACGAATCAGCAATCAGGGCTTGTGGTAAAGAAGCTGTTACAGGAGGTTGAACCGTCATGCAAATGCAGAGCAACAATCGTCCCAACGTCATCGTATTTTTCACCGACCAGCAGCGGTGGGACAGCACAGGGGTGCACGGCAATCCGCTGGGTCTGACCCCGAATTTCGACCGCATGGCTAAGGAAGGCACTCATCTGTACCATACGTTTACGTGCCAGCCTGTGTGCGGTCCGGCGCGTTCCTGTCTTCAGACCGGCAAATACGCCACGGCTACCGGCTGTTACCGGAACAGCATCCCGCTTCCCAAGGGCAGCAAGACGCTGGCCCACTATTTCCGCGAGGCCGGGTACCGCACCGGCTATATCGGCAAATGGCATTTGGCGGCAGACGAGCCGGTACCCGAGGAGCAGCGCGGGGGCTACGAAGACTGGCTCGCCGCCAACTTGCTCGAATTTTCGTCGGACGCTTACGATCTGGTCATGTACAACAACGATAACGAGGAAGTGAAGCTGCCGGGCTATCGGGTCGATGCCCAGACCGACGCGGCGATACGTTATATCGATCAGAACCGGCACCGGCCCTTCTTTTTGTTCCTGTCCTACATCGAGCCCCATCATCAAAATCATCTGGACAACTATCCTGCACCGGACGGCTACGAGAGCACCTATACCGGAAAATGGATGCCGCCGGATTTGGCTGCGTTGGGCGGAACGGCGCATCAGCATTTAGGCGGTTATTACGGCATGATCAAGCGGCTCGACGAAGCGTTCGGCCGGCTGCAGGACGCGTTAAAAAGCTTGAAGCTGACCGACAATACTATCATCCTGTTTACTTCCGACCACGGATGCCATTTCAAAACGAGAAATTCGGAATACAAACGGTCCTGTCACGAAAGCTCGATTCGCGTGCCGGCGGCGTTAACAGGCGCCATGTTTCAGGGCGGAGGGGAAATTCGGGAGCTGGTCAGCTTGATCGACCTCCCTCCGACGCTGCTCGATGCCGCTGGAATTCCAGTGCCCGAAACGATGCAAGGGAGATCGGTTCTTCCGCTGCTGAAAGGCCTGAAGGAAGGATGGCAGCAAGAGGTGTACGTGCAAATCAGCGAATCGCAGGTCGGGCGTGCTATCCGCACCGGCCGGTGGAAATACAGCGTCTTGGCGCCGGATAAGAACGGATGGAAAGACGCCGGCTCGGATACGTATACGGAGGAGTTTTTATACGATCTGCACGCCGACCCGCACGAGCTGACCAACTTAATCGGCTTGGAGGCGTATGCGGATGTAACGCGGGATTTGCGCAGCCGGCTTATCGCTCGGATGACGGCGGCCGGTGAAGACGCTCCGCGCATCGAACCGGCCCCGAGCCGCAAAAGCGGCCAGCGGCTCGTGTCGATAGAGGAAGCGCGAGTGAAGCTGTAAGCAGATGAATGGCGGGATTAGCTGAACGGGGAGCCGGATAGCTACTCCACTAAATCGGACGGATCCGTTTTTATGCTCAATACCATTCAGCTCTTCTTAATAGCCTTGTTCGTGTTCGTCAATTATTGCGATTGTTCTGCTAGTTTCCTTACTCTCGCAAAATCGAGCGCCCGTCCGGCCATAACCGCTCGACTCGCCTTAACTCCGTTCCTTCAAATTCCAGCCGGTATATATCCGGTTTGGACGTCTGCTGCCAAAATGCAAAGCCGTAACGGGAATCGAAATAATTCATAATGATCGTCATTATATTTCCGTGCGTGCCGATCGCGATTTTCCGGCCTTTATAGTCGGACAGCAGCCGCAAAATGACGGGAAGGGCCCGCTCCTGCGCCTCTCTTGTCGTCTCTCCTTCCGGCAAGCAGAAATCGATATCGGCAAACGACTTTTCAATTGCTGCGAGCAGCTGCTCCTCGGGAACCGCATAGTTCAGGCTGGCAATCGGTCTTTCAACCAGTTCGTCATATCGAACAATTTCTTTCCGCAGTAGCTCTGCCAGCGGAGCGACCGTTTCCACCGCGCGAAAATACGAGCTGGACACGATCACATCGATTCCTTCGTTCATGAGCAGCTCAGCCGCTCTTCTCGCGTCCGATTTGCCTTGCTCGGAGAGATGCGAACCTCCCGCTCCACGTTCAAGCTCCACTGAAAACGGGGCTACCGCATGGCGGACAAAATATAGGTATGTTTGCATACGGCCTCCTTGTCACGCTTGTGGCTGTGGCTATCACACTGAGGATCGATTTGCTGTAATTGGAGTGCAATAGAATAGGCTTGCAAGGGCGGCCGGCTAGTCTCCCGGAAGGGAGGTGATGCCATGGAGGTATTTCAAGCGCTGCAATTGACGTTCCTGTTCGGAATGTTTATTCTGGCGCTTCTTGCCTACCTGAAAAAGAAACAGACCGCCCTCGGTCAAAGGTAGCGGTCTATTTCTGCCGTAACACCTGAGTTCAAGCCTACCGCCCTTAAAAGCGGCTATTGCATCGGGAGTCGTGTTAGCCGCACGGCTCCCTTTGCATTGTACGCATTTCTTGGCCCCAGTATACCACAAGGATGGCCTGTTGGAATAGAGAGCAGCACTCAATTGATATTGTCACTATGCTGTATATCGAATTCCATTTTATAATCTAGGCATATGCATTGATTACAAGGAGCGGGGAGCATGAGCAAAACGATTTATGCCAATTGGGGTGGGCACAACGTCAAACTGACCTGGATTCTTTCCGATACCTTGCCCGATATTACGAAAGTGACGAGCGTTCACGGGTATTGCTTTTACCAAGGCAAAGTGCTGCTGGTTCATGTAAAAGGCAGAGGGTTCGACATTCCCGGCGGTCACGTAGAACAAGGCGAATCACCGGAGCAGGCGTTCCACCGCGAAGCATATGAGGAAGGCTATGTCAAAGGAGAGCTCCGATACCTGGGCATGATCGAAGTCAGTCACGAAGATAACCCTCTATACCAGCCTGGCGGCAAGTACCCGCTCGTTGGATACCAGTTGTTTTACAGAATGGATATCGATCAGAGCTTGCCGTTTCAACGCGAGAACGAATCCACCTCGCGCATATGGGTCGAGCCCGAAGAAATTGCTTACGTGATGAACGACCATGAGTTGTCCTTGCTGGTATTGGAAGAAGCGTTAAAGAGGGGCTAACCGCCGGCAGTTACTTTAATGTCGTAATCCTCCTGGGGGTCCCTTTTAATACCGTTAAACGAATGAGAATGCGCCCCCCCACTATGAACAGAACTGAAACGTGAATGTCACGGCAATTTCCGGCTGCGGCCGCAGCACGGCGAAGTCCAAAGCATACCACACCGTTTCCTTCCCGAAGTGATTGCGGTACGTACTTCTGCGCACGATCGGCTCAAGCTGCCGTTCATCGTAGCGGATGGCCAGCTTGCGCCCCGTCTCGGATCGCATAGCAACGACCCCTCCCCCTTCGGCAACCGGCTCGATCATCGTAACGAATCGCTCTACAATGCCGGCAGGCTGAGCCTTGAACGCAAAACGATCCTCCAGCACGAGCAGCGGCTTCTCGGCCTTATGCCACGCAAACTTTCTGACGAGCGAGCGCAGCTGCGTCAGGCCGTACGCCTTCGCCAGTTCCAGCTCGAACACAATTCTGTCCTCACCCACGAATATATCGAGACACTGGGCAGCGCTGGCGGTGCCCTCTGTCTGAAACCGTCCCTCAGCTATAGGGACAGAGTGACCTTGCGAGCCGTTGCAGTCGAACGAAAAGCGTTCCGGCCCGAAATAACGGTCCGTATATTCGCCGCTCCCCAAATCGCAGAGGAACACTTCCCCGCAGCACGTAAGGATAAAATGCCCCAGATCGTTATGGTTATGAGGCTCGCCGTTATGTCCGCCTTTAGCGGCAAAGCCGTAGGTTCCGTCTGCAGACTCATAGCGGGATACGAGCCACTGCGCGTCAGGCAGGAAGTAATCGGCCGCCTCCCAGCGGGTGCCGCTTTTGGCCGGATCGAACCACAGCAAGTTGCGCAGCGCCGGAGCCCAACGGCTGCAATGATCTTCGGTATAAGGGGCGCGAAGCTGCAGAGGAGGAGACGCAACTTCCCCCGGATACAAGCACGCCAAATAGTGGGTGAGCCCGATGTTCACGTTGGCGCGCTGCAAGCAATCCGAGAAGTTTACCGTAATATCGCCCTCCAAATACGCTTTTTGCTGGAACTGGGCGATGCGGCGCACCTTCTCGCTTTGGAACAAATCGATAGCGCCCCGCGTACGTTTGTGCAGCAAATCCGCAAAATAGATAAAAAATCCGAAGCCGTAGTTCCAATACCCGACACTTTCAAGACAAGCACCATCATCGCCGAATCCTGCCAAATAACAGTCCATGCTGGCCAGCGCCTTCTCCACAATCGGTGCGAGCTGTTCCGGAGCCTCGATCAGGTGCAGCGCCGCGGAAGCGATCGAACCGGCACACACCGCAGCCCAATTATTTTCGCTCGTCTCCCAGTGGTACGGTCCGTGCAGCAAGTAAGGCTTGAAAATCCGCTGCACGACTTCCTCGACAATTCGGCTCCGCAGCAAGGCAGGAAGGCGCGGCTCGGTGAGGCGCACGATTTCGCATAGCGCAAAGCCGGTCTCGGCAGCGAACAAATCGATGCGCGTGCCCCGCTCCCGCCGGCTCCACTCGGAGCTGTCTACGTCAAACGTCTGCCCGCCGTCGGTTTCCAGCGAACCCTTAAGGTGAGCCGGCAAGCACCACGTATATTCGTTGCAGATCGACCACAGAATGTCTTCCAGCGCCTCCCGGTAATTCCGGTTCTCCGGCTCGATCAGCGCGAGCAGCGCCATCGTCGTCAGCCTTCTTCGCTTCTCGAAGTATACTTTTTCGAACTCCAGCCTGTTGCCGCTTCGCTCGAACATGGCAAACAGCGAGTAGGTCAGCTCCGGAATCGGCTCCCGCAGGAGACGTTCGCCCTCCGCCCGAATTTCCTCCACAGCCGCCCGGTATTCCTCCGCATCGCGCAGGCGCCGCCAATATTGTTGCGGATCTGTGCCGTCCGGAAACAGCAGCCGGGCATTGTGCGGCGTTTCCGTCAGGCAAGCTGACAATTGTCCCCTGTCCATAGGTCAAGTTCTCCTTTAGCTCATCGTGCCGTTTCTCGTCCAGCCTTTTCACATGCCGATAGTCAACATTATACTTGCCGTCCGTTCCGTACACGTGGCAGATTATTGACCTGTTTTGAAATATTTTGACTTTATCGCTGCCGGCAACCGCCTGAGCGCGCTGTGCCGTCAGGTGCCGCTATTCCGGCGCCGTTTCTCAATGGCATGTACGCCCATAACGACGACGATCCATTCCGCAGTCGGCAGCTCCGACCTGTTGTGCAGCACGTAAGCGGCCGGCGCGAAAAATCCGTTCGTTCTCGTGAAGCTCGCCACAGTCTCCCCCTGCTCGTTCTCGATCGCATATTCGCGCGAGAACGGCTCGGATACGACGCTGAACGTGCCGTGCCGCTCATGCTCGAACTCGAACTTCTCGGCAAAGAAGGCGAAACGCGCCCGGAGCTGCCCGACCTCGGTCCCGTCCCTGCCCGTGACATGCCACGTATTGGAGAAAAATCGGAACTTGCCGGACGCCAGCTCGTTGCCCGACAAATCGAGCACGGCGACGCCCGCCGTAAATATATCCTGAAGATCGAGCCGCCCGATCCGTTTCTCAGCCCCGTCCCAAATATCGGTCAAGCCCGCGTCCCAAAAATTCCCTTGCACGTATACGGTTTGCGCATCCATACCCGTCCCCCCTTTTTTCGCTTGCTTGACGCCCCCGTTAGTCCGGCGGCCGCTGCTCTTCATAACGGACAGCAGTGTCCGAAAGTTCCAACGAACGCGCATTTTTTCATAGTCAAGCAAGATTCGCTATGATAAAATGAAATGAAGTTCCATCTCCAGAAACCTCATCTCACACAATGAAACAACGTTGCCGATTTCTCACCTGCAGAGAAGAGGTGCCTCAATGCTCGCCAAAATCAACGCCTATCTCGAAAAAATCATGCCGCTCATAACGCCGACCAGCGTCGTGCTGGGCATCGTTTTCTCCGCTTGGCTGAGCCCGTATCAAGGGTGGTCGACGGCTTTGTTCGGCTTTATGACATTCGCCGGCAGCTTGCGCTCCGGCTTCGGCGACCTGCTCAAAGTAGCGTTCAAACCCGGCCCGCTCGTCGCCGCACTGCTCCTGCTGCATGCCGTCATGCCGCTCGCCGCTTGGGGACTGGCGCATGCCGCGTTTGCCGGCGATCCGCTCACCATCACCGGCATCGTGATCGCCGCCGCGATCCCGACCGGCGTTACGAGCATGATGTGGGTGACGATCTACCGCGGCAGCGTCCCGCTGACGCTGTCGATCATTCTCGCCGATACGCTGCTCGCTCCTTTCGTCGTGCCGGCCACCATGCAGTTGCTCGTCGGCAGCAAGGTGGCGATCGATGCGGTCGGGATGATGAAGGGACTTTTGTGGATGATCGTCTTGCCGTCGCTGCTCGGCATGGCGCTGCACCATGTGACGCGAGGCCGGATCCACGCTCAATGGAGCGGCCGCCTGGCGCCGTTCTCGAAGCTGGCGATGGCGCTCGTGATCGCCTTGAACGGCGCCGTGATCGCTCCTTATTTGCGCCATCCGAGCCTGCATCTGCTCGGTTTGGCCGTATTCGTGCTGCTCGTTGCCTCCCTCGGCTATGTGCTGGGCCGGCTGGCGGCGGTGCTGCTGCGGCTAGACCGCAGCGACTCCGTGGCGATGATGTTTAACGGCGGCATGCGCAACATCAGTGCCGGCGCCGTCATCGCCATCGCCTATTTCCCCGGGCCGGCGGCGATCCCGGTCGTGCTCGGCATGCTGTTCCAGCAAACGCTCGCCTCCGTATTCGGTTATGTCTTCTATCGCAAGCAATCCGCAGCTTATGATACACTGGAGACAGCAACCCGAGGGCGATAAAGCCTCAAGGAGGGTTCCGATGGAACGACCTACGGAAGCGGTTACAGGTTCTGCGGTAGACGCACCGCCGTTTAGCGAGCTGCATTTTGGCCATACTGAGCTGCTGCCGACTTACCGGGCCGACCTGCGTAATCCGGGCAACGAGCGGTATGAGCGGTTCGTCGATCTGAACGTCGTGCGCGACTGGTCGCTCTTAACCTGGAAGCAGGTCGGCAAACCTTTTGAAGTGAAAAATATGTCAAAGGAGCACCGCGCCTGGGTGGAGGCGAACGGCGGGCGGGCGATGCCGGCCAAAACGTCGTGGGAGCTGTTCAACCGCTCGTTCCACGCTTGGTTCGAAACCGATGTGCCGGCCCGGCTGCAGGAGACGCGGCGCGAGCTGCTGCGGGCGTTCGGCCGCTTCGCCCTGCGCGATGTGCGGACTGCGCTGGCGGAGGCGGTCAAAATCCGGTTTTGGAATTATGCGCACCGTATCCAGGACGGCATCTGGGACCCGCGCGGCAAACGGGCGCTGTTTCTCGGCCTGCCGCTGCACAACCCGCGCATCCTGTTCCTCGGCGCTGCCGAGGGCTACGAGGCGATGCAGTTGTCGGCGATGTATCCGGGCGGAGAAGCGGTGCTCGTCGATTACGACCCTTACTGCATGACGAACCGGTTCGCGGATTTCCCCGCACGCTACCCGTTCCTCGGAACAAATCCGGCGACCGGCGCGCCGAAAGTATGGTACAAGGAGCAAATGAACCTCCACTACGTCGTCAGCGACATCCGCGCGCTGCCGTTCGGACGGGAGTTCGACATCGTGCTCAGTGTCGGGCTGCTTGAGCATTTTCCCGACGAGCTGAAGCCGGAAGTGATGGATTGGCACCGCAAGTTTCTGAAGCCGGGCGGCTACGCGATCATGACGACGCCTCGCAACCAGCTGCGCGCTCGCCTGTTTTACCGCATCATGGAGGACGTCATGAACCACACGTACCGGGAACTGATGACCGTGCCGCAAATGGGCCTGTACGTGTACGAAAACGGCTTCGACATTCGCCGGCACGGCATCATCAAAGTGCACAACGGCATCATTGCCCAGCCGCGCTGAGCGCCATTAGACGGGAAGAGCGGGCTGCCTCGTATTTGGGATGGCGCCGCCCGTAACGGGATTAGGCGATGGGTATACTTTTGGACGGAGCGAACCCGCTCCCGCTGGCGCCCTTGCGGAGTAAGCAAGTGCGCTTCGCGGGAGCTTTTGTGATGCAACGGTAGGCAGAGATCGTGGGGGGGGGGAGCGGCGGAGCTTTGGCGGCGAAGGCAGGCGGGGCCGGGGCCGGGGCGGGTGCGGTAGCGGGGCTCGCGTGCGCCGGGCTTGTGGCCGGGGCGGTGGCGGGGCTCGCGTGCGCCGGGCTTGTGGCGAATAACGAACATATTCCCTAATTACCGACTCTCTTGACGCTGCCCAGAGCCGATTTTGCGGAAAAAGAGGGTTAGCGACCCGGAAGTCCATGCAGAGAGAACAAAATTCTTTCCGAACGCACAACGGGGCGCTATCCGGCATAGTACGCCTTTCTGTTCCATACCAGCGTCCCTAAAGTCTCTGATTAGAGAACTTTGGCCAATGACGTGCTCTGTGTCTCAGTGGTCGGCATATCTCTTTCGCGCCGATGCAACTGGAACGCACCAACAATGCTACGAGCATAAGACAGCGTCCCAAAATCTCTGATTAGAGGAACTTTGGCCAATAACGTGCTCTGTGTCTCAGCGGTCGGCATATCTTCTTCCGCGCCGATGCAACTGGAACGCACCAACAATGCTACGCCACGCCTATACTCGGCTGACTTGACTACAGTAACCGCGATGAGCCCCTTATCCTTGTAAACCGCTCGTCTCTCCGATCACGCCGATGCCGTCCACGCCGAAATCGGCTAGCCACGTCTGCAGCCGCTTCGCCTCGGCATCGTCGCAACGAATCCATAGCACAATGCCGGAGCGTTTGCGGCGACGATGTATTTTGCGGATGCGCAGCAGCCAGTCCAGGCCAACGCCGGCGCCGAAAGAGAAGATGAGCCCTGCAAGCGCCCACAGCACGGGGCCGCCAGGCCAGACGAAGCCGTATATGGAGCCCAGCAGCATGCCGATCGTTCCGAGCACGAAGCCGATATCCCAGTTCGAGCGTCCGCCCGTGCCGACTGCCGCGATCGTCGGAGGCGATTCCGAAGGGTCGTGCAGCGGCACGGTCATGGCGGAGTTCGACGTATAGCCTCGCCGCTTCAAGTCGTCCAACACGATTTCAATGTTTGCGTTGTAAGGAAACAACACGACAAGCTCCGTCGTCATAACCCCTCCTCTCCTCCCCGAAACGCCACGCGCCCGGGCACGGCCCTCCATCGCCGCGCAAGGTAGTCGTTCAACTCTCTGACGTACAGCTCGTTCATCCGTTCCGTGCTAACGTAAGCATCATAGCATGCGAACAAATAGAGCGAGGGCACGAACAACAGCCATTCCGGCTTGAGAACGCGCGTCGCGCCGGTGAAATCGCCCACCATCGTATACAGCACCCCTTGCGGTACTCGCGACTGGACGATCGTCAATATCCATATGACCATAAAAAATACGGCAATGAGTTTGCGATGCAGCCAAAAATGCCCCGCGCCGGGAACGAGCAAGCTCCAGGCGACGCTAAGCCGCGAATCGCGCAGCGCGAGCAGTTCGATCGACAACGAGGACAAGCTGAACGACTTTTGCTGCTGCTCCTCCCGCTCTGCCAGCATAACGCGCCGGTTCAAATCGATGCCAACGTGATAACAATCCCATACGGCAAAAATGTAGACCGCAATATAGCATAAAAACCAGCGTTGATCGATGGCCTGACGCGCATCGTCGAAGCGGCCGGCCAGCGTGTAGCAGATCGCGACGTTAATGTTGGACTGCAGGTTGATGAAAAATTCCCAAACAATCAAAATCAGTCCGTAAAAATACCGGCCTTGAAACCATTGGCCAAAACCCGGAAACGCCATTCCCCACCAAATGGTCATATATGCGTTGCTGAACCGCAAATAATTGATCGAAATGCCCTTCACCGTCATCCTTGGATAACGGGCGGGCGAATTCAAGCTTATACTTTTCCTTCTGTGCATCATCGGATCCTCTATGTCGACTTGTTGTCATCATTGAAATATGTACCAAAATTGTAACCGAAAAAGCTGTATGTCATACACGACATGCGAGCCCGATATGCAATGCCTGCGATGTGCCGAGAGCCCGCTGGCGCAGGCATAAAAGCCTCATCCGATGGTGAAGCTACGGTTCTGGACTATACTTCCGATGAAGGAACAGGATAACAACCGGGACGGGATCATATTTGTGGAGGCGGATGGCATGAAGCTGACCGGCGGGACGCTCTTTTGGCCGCAGTTGGAAGGCGCGGCGGCGGAGCCGCATCACGATGAGGAAGCCGGGCTGACGGAGGAGGTTCGGTGCGACGTAGCCGTGGTAGGCGGCGGCGTGACCGGCGCGCTTTGCGCCTACGAGCTCATTCGGCAAGGCATCGATACCGTGCTCCTGGAAAAACGACGCATCGGCGAAGGCAGCACTTCCGCCAACACCGGCATGCTCCAGGTGGCGGGCGACCGGATGCTATCGTCGCTCATTCGGACGATGGGCGAGCGGCGGGCGGTGAATTTGTACCGTCTGTGCAGCGAGGCGATCGACAGGCTCGAGCGGATCAGCGCCGAGCTCGGCGACAGTGTCGGCTTCGCCCGACGGAGCAGCGTCTGTTACGCGTCGACGACGGGCGATGTGGACGCCCTCCGGCGCGAGGGCGACACGCTGCGCCGGTTCGGGTTCGATGCGGAGCTGCTCGGCGCCGAGGACGTGGCGCGCGCGTACCCGTTCCGCAAAGAACTGGCGCTCTATATGCGCGGCGATGCCGAGATCAATCCGCTCCGCTTGGCGCGAGAGCTTGTCGCCGCCGCACAGCGCCGCGGATTGCGCGCGTATGAGCGGAGTCTCGCGGTGCGGATCGATGCGGGGGACGGCGGCGTTGCGCTGCATACGGCCCGTGGGGGCCTCGTCAGGGCGAGACGCGCGGTGCTGGCCCCGGGCTACGAAGCGGAAGCGTGGCGGCGCCAGCAAAACGTCCGGCTCGTCGGCACGTACGCGGTCGTGACCGATCCGGTCGATTTGTCGGCGTGGCCGGAGCGATGCCTGATCTGGGAAACCGCACAGCCATATTTGTATTTGCGCACGATGCCGGGCAGCCGGGCGGCCATCGGCGGCTTTGACGAACCGTTCCTGAGCGACACCCAGCGCGACCGCAGGCTGGCCGCCAACACCCGCCGCCTGCTCGGCAAGCTCGGGGAGCTGTTCCCGGATTACGCCGGGGTCAAGGCGGAATTCGCATGGTGCGGCACATTCGCCTACACGGACGACGGCATGCCGCTGATCGGCGAGCGGCCGGAGCTTCCCGGCTGTCTGTTCACGCTTGTCTACGGCGGCAACGGGCTCGTGTACAGCGCGCTCGCCGCCAGCCGCGTCGCCGAGTGGGTCCGGACGGGAACCGTGGCCGAGCTTGCGCCGCTGGACTTCGATCGAACGCTGAACAATCAAGTGGAGGCGAGAACGTGAAACGGCGAAAATGGCGCATAGCCGCTATGATAGCGGCAGCTTTGTTCGGAGAAGCTGCGGCACCGCTTGCAGAGCGACCGGCCGCCGCCGCAAGCGGCCGAAGCGCTATGCCGCGCGGCAGACCGCATCGGCTCGCTGCGGCTCGAGCCGGCTCGTGTCGGCAGCTGGCCGGAGCTGGCCAAACGAGCCCCGCTCGTCGTCCGGGCGCATCCGCTCAGCGGCAGCGCTACCCGCTATCCGACCGGACGCGCTGTAACGGGCGGCGCTCAAATCATCAATTATGTGCAGCGGCTTAACGTGCTGGAGACTATGAAGGGAGTAGCGCCTGCCGGGCTGCGGCTCGCGCTGCCCGGCGTCGAACCGCTTCCGCCGGCGAAAGATCCTCTGAACGAAACTTACCCGGGTCCGCTCGCCAGCGACGAAGCGTACGTGCTGTTTCTAGAGCCAACCGGGCTGAGCGGCCTTTATACGCCCATCGGCGGCTGGCAAGGCATATACCCGATCGGTGACGACGGGCGCACCGTAGCGCTCGCCGGCGCCGGCTTCGCCCAGCTCGGCGGTCTGACGCCGTCCGAGCTGCGGGCCCGCTTGCGCTCGGCTGCGTCGCGTCCGTAGAGAAGGGCTCGGGCAGATCGGGCGGCATTTTCGACGCTTGCAATGGGGCTGCGCATCGGATACGCTGAAAGCAACACCGATTCGGAAAGGAGCCACTTCATGTCCTCCTCTTCCCGCGACGAAAATCGTTCCGACGCACCGCACAGCCCCGCCGCACGCACGGCCGCTCCTCCCCCCGCCCGTGCGCTTCCTAGCGATGATGCCGTCGACAAAATCAAGATCAAGGTGCAGAATTGGGCCGACGAAGCGTATGAAGAATACGCCCGCACCGGCGATCTCCAGCGATTGCCCGGTTTCGGCAAACCGCTCGTCGTGCCGACCGGCGATCCGCTGAGTCGATGCTGAAGAACGCGAACGTGCAGCCGCCGTGGATGCTGCTGCGCAGCGAAACCAAGAAGCTGCTGGAGCAAGCCGTCGCCTTGGCGACCCGCGGTCCTTCTTTCGACGCCGAAATTAGGGAGCTGCTCCGCGACATCAACAAGCTGATCGCCGAAATGAACAGCATCGCGCCAAGTTTGTCGCTGCATCGGCCGAAAGTAACGCCGGACACGCTGCGCGAGCAGTATGAGAAATGGAAATGAATCCGTTCGGCACATAGGACGCTGCTTTGTCGAATACAGTTCTTATTATGAGAACGGTATCGTACAGGGAGGCCTGTGACCGATGTATCCGATGTATCCGTACTACGGCAAAGAGACCGAATGCAAAGAGCGGCCGATCGCCTTTCCCCCGCAGCATCAGCCGCAGCAGCCGGGACTGCAGACGCTGATGACGCCGCCTCCGATCTCCGAAAATCCCGAATATGCGGGAAGCGGCAAGTTAAAAGGAAAAGCGGCGCTCATCACCGGCGGCGACAGCGGCATAGGCCGGGCCGCGGCCATTGCCTTCGCCAAAGAAGGCGCCGACGTCGCCTTCGTTTATTTCAACGAACGACAGGACGCCGACGATACGCTGGACCGCCTGCAATCGCTCGGAGCGCGCTGCCTGGCCATTTCGGCCGATTTGCGAGCGAAGGCGAATTGCGAGGAAGCGGTGCGCCGCACGATCGGCATGTTCGGCAAGCTTGACGTGCTCGTCAACAACCATGCCGTGCAGTTCCCGCAGCCGAGCGTGCTGCACATCAGCGAGCAGCAGCTGCTTGATACGTTCCGGACGAACATTCTCAGCTATTTTTTTATGACGCAAGCCGCCCTTCCGCACATGCGGCCCGGCTGCTCAATCGTCAACACCGCTTCGGTCGTCGCCTACAAAGGCCACAAGGAGCTGATCGACTACTCCTCCGCCAAGGGGGCAATCGTCAGTTTCACCCGTTCGCTTGCGCTGTCGCTGGCCGAGCACCGTATTCGCGTCAATGCGGTCGCTCCCGGGCCGGTGTGGACGCCGCTCATCCCGGCCAGCTTCTCCGCCGAGGAAGTGAAAACGTTCGGCACCGATACGCCGTTCGGGCGCGCCGCACAGCCGTTTGAGCTGGCGCCGGCGTACGTGTTCCTCGCCTCCGACGATTCCCGCTACGTTACAGGCGAGACGATCCATGTCAACGGCGGAGAAATGGTGACGGGGTAGCTCAAGATAACGCCAGACCGCAAAAAGCTTTCGCACCGGCGCCGCCGCGAGTGCGAAAGCTTTTTAGCGAAATCCCGGCTTACGAAGCACCGTTCTTGCCGACCGTCATGTCCGCTCGAGGCCGAAAAGCCGACTGTTGCGTTGATCCGCACGCCTCGTTCAACCGTCGCTTCCGCAAGCCGCCCCGCCAGGACGGACCGAGCTTAGGCGGCAGCAGCTTCATCTTGAATCTTACTGAGAAGCTCTGGCGAAGCGCGCTTGATTAGCGATTATGCAACTATGGCATAGACCATTCGTTTGGTTCATGTCAGATGCATGCGAAAGCTATCACGGATATACGCCCGGTAGTTGAGGTAACGACCTTTTTCGCCCATTAACGACTTTCATGACGATGCCGCAACCGATTTTGCTGAACATAACGGTTAACGAACGAAAATTCCAAGCATAGAGAACAAAATACGTTCTTGGCGCACTTCGAGGCGATAACCGACGTGTAACGACTTTTGATACCAAATCAGCGTCCCTTTAGTCTCTCGATACCAACATGGGCGATTTATGCCCTGCCGCCCTGCCGCCCTGTCCCCCTGTCGCCTTGTCGCCTTGTCGCCATGTCCCCCTCGGCCAACAAAGTGTACCTGGTCAAAATCGCCTTACAGTTGCCGCATGTTCCGCTACCACAATAACAGCAAACGAACCGGTCCCAGAGAAGGGCCGGCTCCATCTGCATCCATTATATGCCCGGATCCTCCAAAGCGTGGCGGGCTTCGTCGATGTCGAGCTGATCGGGATACAGCTCATTGGCGAACTCGACTGTTGCGATATGGTCCTGCATCCACTCCCGGACGGGGCCGAGCTCCTCCGCCAGCTCCGCATCCAGCTGGCGCTCGCTCATCGCCGACAGCTCGTTTGCCTCCCGCGCATCTTCCGGTGCCGCGCCTGCGCGCCAAGCTTCCTCGCCGTCCACCGGCGCAGAGGCATTTTCTGTATTATCGTTTGGCTGCATAACGGTCGTCCCCTTTTTTACGCTGGCAAGCAGCGCGTTATTTTTCCATAGTGTGGGCGGGGTCAAGCGCTTTTATGCGGCCCGGTGGATCCGGTGGAACCCGGTCGAGCCGCGAGGCTCCGGGACGGTAACGCACCAACGAACCTCGAAGCGGGTGCTGGCAGAAATGGAAAAAGCCCGGTATACTTGATTCAAAACTGGTCAAACGGCGGGAGAGGAGCTGCGCCAATGACGAATAGCTGGACGGATCCGGCGAACATTCGGTTCGACGAACGATTTTACACGGAACGTCTTCTGATGAGGTTGCCGCTGCCCGGGGACGGTCAAGCTGTTTACGAGGCTGTGCAAGATAGCTTGCCCGAACTGCGGCCCTGGATGATATGGGCGCACCGGCACCAAAGCCTGGAAGAGACCGAGCGGCTCGTCGAAGATAGCCACGCTGCCTTCCTGGACCGGACCGACCTGCGCTTCCACGCCTTTCTCCGGTCCACGGGCAAGCTCGTGCTTTGCTGCGGCCTGCACCGAATCGACTGGGACGCACGGAAATTCGAGATCGGCTACTGGCTGCGCACTCCCTATGCCGGTTGCGGCTATGCGACCGAGGCTGCGCGAGGCCTCGAGCAGCTTGCCATCCGGCAGCTGCGGGCGAACCGGATCGAAATCCGCGTCGATTCAAACAACGTCCGCAGCATCAAAGTTGCCGAGCGGCTCGGCTATACGCTGGAAGGGACGCTGCGCCAAGACGGCTGGAACGCCGCGCACACGGCGCTGCGCAATACGCTCGTGTTCGCCAAAGTGCGGGGCACAGAATTTTGATTCGATGCGGTGCCTGGCCGGGTTCGGACAGCGCACGCGCATCGCTTCGAAAGCAGCCTTCAGCGCGCCTGGCGCCGGCGGCGAATCTGGCCGTTTTAATTGAGATCGACGTTATAAACTCTCCAAGTGAACGAGATTTGATTGGTCGCGTCTACGTCATGCACCGAAACGGTTACGGGCAGCCCTACCGTCGGATGGGCACCATCGGCAATATCGTACGATATCGTTCCCGAAATAACGCCCGTATGAGGATCGATGGAAAGCCCTCTCGGGAGTCCCTCGGCGGAAAATATCCAGCGCTCCGGATGAGCGCCGATGGCTTGCACATGAATCTCCTTCTGTTCCCCTTCGTAAGAATTATAGACCCCTCCATCGTCAAAAGGCACCAAATAAGCCTCTTCTTTGTCGTGGATCGTCCAGCGGAACGTGCGCTGATCGTATACGCTTCCGGAGTAGACGGATAGCGTTACGGTGAAGTCTTTGGACGGGGCGTCGTTAACGACGTTGCTGTAAAACACCGTGCCGGAAATAAGCCCCGTCTTCGCGTCGATATCGAGTCCGGCCGGAAGTCCGGCGGCCTTATAAGAAAACGAAGCCGGGTAAGTCCCCGAAGCGTATACGGCGGCGCTTACCGCTACTGGCTCCCCTTCGTCCGAGACCTGATCGGGGATAGCCCGCAATTGCACGGACACGCTTGGCGTCCCGCCCGAATCCGAGTCCGAGTTCGGCGGGGAAGACGTTGATCCCGGCGACGGAGTATTCGGTACAGGAGCCGGCGGCTGCGGTGGCTGCGGCGGTTGCGGTGGCGACGGAGGCGACGGGGGCGGCGTCTTCTTCGCCGGTCCGATGTCTTTTCCCAAATACGTGGAATAGAAGTTTTTCCCGCTTGGCAGCGGAACGTTCAAGAAGGCGTTATTGGCGTAATAAAACGCCGCGCCGCGCGGAGCGAATTGACCGGCCAAAGCCGCAATATCCTCATCCGCCGAAATGATTCCCGCCTGGATGGCGGCATTGATCGCCGACTCCGGCCAGCTTAAGTCGGGGGTTGGTTTAATCCCCAGCGCATTATCAAGTATTTGAATCAGCTCTGCGTACGTCACTTTGTCGTCGGGACGGAATTTGCCGTCCGGATAGCCGCTCGCCCAACCCTGATTTTTGGCAACAGCGATGTAGCCGGACGCCCAGGTGGAGCCGGTATCCGAGAAGGACACGGCGCCGGTCAACAGCTTCGCATTGTTATCTTGGCCCGCCGCCCTGACTAGCACGGCCACGAGCTGCGCCCGGGTCAGATTATCATTCAGATGGGCCTGCCCGTCCGGGAATCCGTCGACAACACTCAAGTTTTTCATGAAATCGAAGGCGGTCTGATAGTCGCTTTGGCCAGGCGCCGCATAAGCGGCCGGCACCAGCATCAGGGTAACGGCAATCGCGAAGGCCGCTAGCCATGACACTTTGTGCGGCGCAAATAATGAACGTTTGGACAGCATTTGCATGCTCCCTACTATGTAATGAAACCACCGTTATTGTAGCACCGCTGGAAAACGTTAGGTAAGGAAAATTTATGAAAAAATGGTTCCTTCGCCCGCAGCGAAGGAACCATTTTTTCAAGTCCCGCATTATTTGCCCAGCAGATCCAGATGTTTGCCGATATGCTTGCCCAGCCCTTCGGCGTAATGGTCCTCCTGCTCCACCAGCGTCGCAAAAAACTCGTCCGCAAACAGCTTGCGGCCGCCCGCGTCTTTGGCTTGCAGCAGCAGGCCGTACGTAATGTGCAGCAGCTGGCGGGCGTTGTTCTCGTTCATGTAATCCGGCAGCTGCGCATCGCTCACTTCGCCAATCGGCGCGATTTGCGCCAGGTCGGTCGTCACGTGGTAGTACGCCGTCGCCTCTTCAAAACGGTCAAGCGTGAATTGATGCATTTTGCGGTATAACGCCGGGTTCTTCTCGGCCACGACGCGCACCGCTTCGAGCCAGTTCGTGCCGGCCGTCTTCAGGTGGAATCGGCCTTGCGTATATTTGCCGATGAGCGGGAAGACGCTGAATTTGTCGCTGCCGGAATGGATGCTGAGCTTGTAGCCGAAATGGTCGGCGATCGCCGCATGCGACGCCAGCTCGCGCTCGAACTGGGCGATGTCGCCGATGTAGTCGATGCCCTTCTGGAATTCGCCGCAAAAGCGGGGCGCCATGCTGAATATGCGCACGCCGCGCACATGCAGCTCGTTCGCCACGAGGTAATGGGCTTCCGGCGACGTCGGCGTCATCGTCTCGTCAATCGAAATTTCAAAGTCGACCTCGCGGTCCAGATTTTCAATGTAACGGCGGTAGATCGACTCCATAAAATCGATCGCCGCGCCGTAAATGAGCACGTCCTTCATGAGCGCCTCGCGCGTGAACGCAATCGCAGCGCCTTCGACTTGCGGCGCCGTCCCGAGATAACGGGATTCGTACCTGCTGCGGACGTCCGCCGGCAGTGCGGCGTAGCGAGCCTCCACATCGGCGGGGGATAGGTTGCCGACCGTGTTGTCGATCTGCTCGGAGCAATCGAGCGTCAGCATCGTGAAGCCGAGCCGCAGCGCGTATTCGATGTCCTCGGCCTTTTTGAGGTGGTCGCCGTCGGCGCCGAAGCCGTCCTTATAGCCTTCCTGGAACGCAGCGTAGCAGGCCGCATCGAGCACGTCCTCGTACGTGCGGCCGGTCAAGTTCAGCTCGCGGATGCTTTGCTGCGCCAGTATCGGACGGACGCTCCGGCCGCGTACGGTCCGAATGTGGCCCGGGCTGGCGATGCCGAGCCGGTCGCCGAGGCCGATCGTGGCGATCTGTGTCCCGAACGCCTGCGGCTTCGTGTGCGGCAAAAAGCGATTCAGCACGAGCCTGTTGGCGTGCGTCAGCGGGCACAGCTTGCCGCCTTCGACCGTTTCCCCCTGCAGGCTGTCGTACAGCTCGCCGCTGCCGACGGCAGCGATGAAGCGACCTTCCGCGGTGCGGATCATGACCAGCTTCGCTCCGTCAGCTTCCGTCCAGGATGCCGAGTACACCCGGATGTCGGGAGAAGCGAACGCCGGACCGTTGCCGGACTTCATTGCGCTGATAAATGAAGCTGCTGAAGCTGTTGCCATAAATTCAATACCTCCTAATGGGCTTTCTGCCACCGTCAACACGATTGCGGACTTCTGCGGCTAACGGGCGCATCACGGCCGCGCCGCAATCGGCAAGCGCTTTCTCGCCTCATCATAACGCAAATACCGTCTAATTTCTCATCATTCCTTCCGATTTTCACGTGAAACTATTCGTATTTTATGATTTTGCCATGATATGATGAAGAAAACGCGCTCCATTTGGGAAGGAGAGACGGCGATGTTTCGCACCGTCGAATTCGGCAACGAGGAAGCAGGCCCGTTTTATTTGCAGCATATTCGCCGGCCCGGCGCCTTCGAGCGGACGCAGCACGTGCATGAGCTGTACGAGCTGTATTATTTGTATGAGGGGCAGCGGCTTTATTTTGTCAAAGACCGTTCGTATCAAGTGCTGCCTGGGGACCTTGTGCTCATTAACCGGCGCGAAGTGCACGGCGTATCCGATTTCGGCACGCCCGGACACGAACGTGTCGTCATGAATTTCAGCCGCGAGTTCGTCGCCGCAATGATGGAAGAGGCGCCTTTCCTGCTCGACGGCTTCGCCCAGCCGACGCCGATCGTGCGGCTCGACTTGCCGCCCCGGCGCGAGGCCGAAGAGCTGCTTGCGCGCATGATCCGGGAGGCGGAAACAGCCCGGCTCGGCCAAACGCTGGCGCTGCGCAGCCTGCTTGGCGAGCTGCTGCTGTTCACGGCCCGTTTCGTGCGCACGCACCGCGTCCCCGTGCCCGAACACGTCAGCCCGATCCACCGCAAAATTTCCGATATCGTGCGCCATCTGAACGTGCACTATGCCGATACGGTGCGGCTTAACGACCTGGCGGCGCAATTCGGCATCAGCCCGCCGTATCTGAGCCGAATGTTCAAGGAAATTACCGGCTTCTCGCTTGTCGAGTACGTCCAGCTTGTGCGGGTGCGCGAGGCGCAGAGGCTGCTCGAGACGACGAACGACAAAGTCATCGCCGTTGCCGAGCAAGTCGGCTTCGGTTCGCTCGTGCAGTTCGGCCGCGTGTTTCGGCAGCTGGCGAAAACGACGCCGCTCCGCTACCGGCAAACAGCCCGGGGCAAGGTTTAGGGGCAAGGAGAGCACTGCACGCAGCAGGCCCATATTCCTCGTATGGATAAAAGGATTTGTGCGGATATTTGTCGAATATAGTGGTTTACTGTCAAAACAATAAGGGGCCACCACATGCTTCGGGCAAACCCGGGAACTTCAACCAAAAAAATAGGCCTGACCTTCCTTTTTAGCGGAGTGGTGGCCGTCTCCATCATTCTCACTATCGCGATAGCGATTTTTATCTCGTATCAATCCGAGAAGCAAACGTTGTTCGAAACGACGCTTGCCATGAATTATTCCAATGCGCAAGATATCAGTTCGACTATCGATTCGTTGTTCAAATCGATGAGCAACAGCCTGCAATTGACTTCAGCGCATGTGAAAGACTACAGCGGCCGTTCCGAGCAAGAGATTCTGGACTATTTGGATCTGACTCGCAACACTGGCGGATACTTCAACTCCATCATTTTGGCGGACGAAAAAGGAACCGTGCAAAATGCCACTCCCGTTACCGTTACTATCGGCCAAACACTCGTTTCCGAGGCAGCCAAACAATCGCTCGCAACGAAACGGTCCTATCTGTCCTCGCCTTATATCGGCACGACGGGGCGGCTCATCGTTTTGATGACCGAGCCCATTTTCGATCAGGCCGGCGCTTATAAAGGGTTTATCGGCGGCACCATTTATTTGCAGGAAGACAACGTGCTCTCTTCCATTTTCAAAAACAATACGATCGATACGACGGGTTCCTATTATTATGTTGTCGATCCCACGGGGCGCTTGCTGTTCCATCCGGACAAAAGCCGCCTCGGCGAAGATGCAAGCGCCAACAAAGTCATTCGGAAGCTCATGCATAAGCAAAGCGGAAAAGACGAGGTCGTCAATACGAAGGGAATCCATTTCTTGGCCGGGTATGTATCCGTTCCGGGCAACGGCTGGGGTGTTGTAGTGCAAACTCCGGTTGCTACCGTCTATGCGAAGCTGTATCAGCATATCAAAGAGTTGGTGTTGTACATGCTGCCCCCGTCCATCATCCTGATGCTGCTCGCCATCATGGTCGCGCGAAAATTGGCGAATCCGTTCGTCGCTCTCGCCGGCGCCGTTCACCACTCGACCCGTCTCGGCAAACCGGCTGTTCCGCCTTTCAAGCAGCATTGGAACAGGGAAGCCGACGTGCTCACCAAAACGTTCATGACCGCTCTCGCCTCGATGCAAAAACAGACGGACCGCTTGTCTCAAGCTGCGATGACCGACCCGCTCACCGGCCTGTCCAACCGCAGAACGATGGAATCCGTCATGCGCAAATGGACGGCGGAAGGAACACGGTATGCCGTCATTTTGATGGATATCGACCGGTTCAAAGCGGTTAACGACATGTACGGGCATCAGGTAGGCGACGAAGTGCTAAAGCATGCCGCCGGCATCATGGTTTCCTGTAGCCGTGCGGACGACGTATGCTGCCGGTTCGGGGGCGAGGAATTTGTCGTTCTTGTGCACGGTGCCAGCACGGAGGATGCGTTCCATACCGCCGAGCGGATCCGCATCACCTTGGAAAATTCGCCAAGTCCGACCGGCAAGCCCGTTACCGCATCGTTCGGCATATGCTCCAGCGCAGCTTCGCCGGATACCCCCGAAGAAATGCTCCACCTCGCCGACAACTCGTTATACAAAGCCAAAAATGAAGGCAGAAACCGGACCGCCATCGCCGATCGAAACGCGTAGGCCCGGCCGCCGTTCCCGATTCGGCCGATGCTTTTGAGATGTTGCGGTCTTTTACCGGGTGAGCGTTGCCGGTTAAGCGGCGCAGCGGCGCAATCCCGCTCCGGCAGCTCTTGTCTCAGCCTAGTACCGCAAACGGCTTTTTGACAAGTTTGTTCAGCCGCTTTAGCGTGTCGTTATCGCAATACAGCATCGTCACGCTTTGCCCGTCGTTCCAATACACGTATCGTTTGGAAGAAGCGGAGGCTGCCGCCAGCTTGCCCAGCTTGCGCAGCAAATCGAAGTCGACCCAATCGTCTTCGAAGGCGACCGTCCAGCGGTGCGCTTCTCCCTCATGTACGAAGGAAACGAACGCTTCCTCCCGTTCGAAATCGACCTTGCTCTCGATACCGCGCAGCGCGAACTTGCCCTTGCTCAGCTCGACCATGTTGCGGAGCAGTCGAGTGTAAGCGTCTTCATCAAAAATGCACTCGGTGTCGAAGCTCCATACCTCGGGAGAAAGCCGCAGCACGTCGCCATCCTCGTCGACGAGGTCGGTGCCCAGCATCGGCAGCAGCAGGTCGTAAGGCTCTTCCTCATACAACTCTCGTTCGAACTGCCCGAGCAGCACCTCCGCTACTTCCTCTTCATCCAGCTCGTAAGTGATGCCTAGTCCGCGCAGCGCACGCAGCTGTTCCTCCAGCCTCGGTGGTGCCTGTCTCCGGGAGCGCAGCCAAGAGAGCATCTCCGTTATCCGCCCTTTCGTGTCGGTTCGTATTCTTGTGCCCACTTTACCATAATCCGGAATGGCTGACTATATTCATTGACTTTGAGTTTGTCTACGGAATATATTTGTATTACGTAAAAAAATATTTTTACATAGGAGGACGTGCAAATGAATATTCTTATCCTCGGCGGCACGGTGTTTCTCGGCCATCATCTCGTAGAGGAGGCGGTGCGGCGCGGCCATCGGGTTACGATGTTCACCCGCGGGCTGACCAATTCGGATGCGCATCCGGGAGTGGAACGCCTCGTCGGCGACCGGGACGGCAACTTGTCGGCTTTGCAGGGGCGGCGGTGGGACGCCGTCATCGACACGTCCGGATACGTACCGCGGCTTGTAGGGGATGCGGCCGAGCTGCTCAAAACCAGCACCGGATTGTATGCTTTTATATCCAGCATTTCCGTGTATCGCGATTTGAGCCGCGCCGGTGTAGACGAGACGGCCGATGTACTGCCGCTTCCGCACGATCATGGCGAAGACGTCCGCGCCCATTACGGCGCTCTGAAGGCGGAAAGCGAAGCGGCGGTGCGGCGTTTGCTGCCTGGTCGCGCTTTGGTTATTCGCCCCGGGCTGATCGTCGGCCCGAACGACCCTACGGACCGTTTCACCTACTGGCCAGTGCGTATCGCCCGCGGCGGCGAAGTGCTGGCGCCCGGACCGCGCGAGGCGCAAGTCCAGTTCATCGACGTGCGCGATTTGGCGGCATGGACGCTGTCCATGGTGGAAGCCGGGCGCACGGGCGTCTACAACGCGACTGGACCTGCCGGCCGCACCTCGCTTCAGGCGCTGCTCGAGACATGCTGCTGCGCGCTCGGTTCGGACGCTCGCCTGACGTGGGTGGACGAAGCGTTCCTTGTGAGCAAAGGCGTCGGCGGCTGGATCGAGATGCCGCTATGGATACCGGACAGCGGCGAGTACAAGCCGTTCGTCGGAATGATGCGGGTGAACATCGACCGCGCGCTGGACGCCGGACTCACGTTCCGGCCGCTGGCACAAACGGTGCGCGACACGCTGGCGTGGCATACGGGACGCACCGAGCCGGTGCAGCTCAAGGCGGGACTCGCGCCGCAACGGGAAGCGGAGCTGCTCGCGGCATGGCACGCCGGTAATGGTGTGTAATGGGCGCGGCACGTGGGGCGCTGCGCGTGGGGGCGCAGCACGTGGGGGCGCAGCACGTGGGGCGCGGCGCGTGGG